>CAYZJR010000090.1:2356-6465 GCA_964478655.1 uncultured Candidatus Obscuribacterales bacterium | reverse complement strand
GTCCTCTGCTGTCGGACGCTTCTTTCGTCTCAAGCTGTTGCGGTCGCCTCTAGCGCAGCCCATTGGCTCAGATCAACATCACCGCTTCAAAGGAAAAGTCATGCAGCTCTCAACGCTCATCACCATTATCGCCGTCGCAATTCTCGGGTTTCGCAGCGCGTACTTCGTCGCGAAGCGAGCGCCTAGCATGTCGAAAGAGAACAAGAAACTCTTCACGCTCTTCTCCGCCATCCTTCCCGTGATTTGGGGCGCAGGAATCGGGTTGGTTCTTGGTTTCGTCGCTGGCGCCGTCGCGGTCAACGTGCTGAGCGGAGTGGTCGTCGGTCTGCTGTTCGCAGCGATCGGCGTAGGCACGGCATACCTGCGCAGGTAGAGTTTCGACTGCTTCTTTCGTTCTGGGCATCATGCGGGCTTCACAGTCCGCCCTTTACTTGGAGAGAACGATGACACCAGCTATCGTCAGCAGCCTCCTGGCTGCACTCGATTTCTTTCTTCATCAGTCGGCGGCGTTCGCGGCACTCGCCACCGTGAACGATACCTGCGGCATGCACCGCAACTCGCGGATTCGCCTCTACTCCGCGGCTTGGGACGCGACTTTCGTCGCCTGCCAGGAAGCGATGCTCGTTGTCGGCGTCGTGCTCGCCGAACTGGCGCAGAGCGTCAACACGTTCGAGATTCCCGATCGCGACGTTGGCACTGCGCTTGCGCGGGTCTTGGGCGAACGCGAGCGCTTCGAGCGAGCGCTGACCAACTACCGGTCGGCACTCACCGACTTCCAGGCGGCAGACGCTCGGTACCGGGACGTCCGCGACCGCGCTGGCGACGGGCAGCCGCTGATGGCTCCCGGCAACGATGCCCTCTACCAGGAGTGGAAGGCCAAGGAGCGCGCGGACGACCGCCGCGGAACTTGGTACCGCGAGCTCCACTCGACCTTCTCCGACTACGACCGTGCGCTTCTGGGCCTCAACGGGCTCCGTGAGCGCATCGTCGCCGACCGGCCCTGACGGAGTTGAGAAGAAACGGGATGCCTACCAACGCATCCTGTTTCTTCAGATACGAGAACACGATGACTTCCAACCGACTCATTCGCAGACTGCTCAGTTCTATAGAACTCTTGATGCAGACAAGCACCGCGCTCAACACCTTCGAGCTGGTGAAACAATCGCTGAAGCTCGACGGCGCACTAGGCGGCAAGGTGACTCGCGTTCAGTCAGCCTTTGCCGTCATTCATGCAAGTGATCTGGAGGCTTTGCAGCTTTCAGGTCTGACACTCAACGACATCTACGGCACCTTCGACTTTCGGGAGCTCTCAGATGTCCGCCTGGCACGCCTGCTGGCTCGCGCATGCTACACGCATGAAGCCTTCGTCTTTGGGCTGTCCAGCTACGAAGCTTCTCGGGCTGATTTCCTGGCATACGAAGCTCGGGCGAACGAAGAACAGTCGTACCTCAATTCGGAGGGTTTGCGGTTGGTTACCGTTCGGCGAGAGGTTTGGCGACAGGAGTTCCATCGTCGTTGCGCCGCCTTCCGAATCGCTCTCGACCAGCTCTACGACTACCGCGACAAGATCGCGGACGACGCCTTCAACAACGTGCCTCCTCCTTGCGAAACCAACGAGATGTTCGTCAGGGAACACGGCACGGAGCATCAGTGAGAAAGCTAACGAGAGGGGGGCGCCGCCCCCTCTCTCGCTTTGGATGTTTTTTTCACTTTAACACTAGACCAGTCTATTAGTGCCACCGTATTCGATATTCGAAATTCGAACCTTAACGAGTCCAGGCATTTGCGGGCGAGAGCCGACCAGCGCAAGCAGCGCTACGCGTGACACCACCAGTAATATCACTAAGCACAATCTCCATGATACTGTGCTCGGGTGCTCACAGAACCATCCTTCAATGACAGGACCGATTCAATATCAATCAGCGCGGCGTGCTTAGAACATGTCATTACTTTCACTCGCTCTTCAGAAACAGACGTTCGCGCAGGGCCGAAGTCGTTGCCCATTAACTTTTTTCTGTGCTAAGACGAGACACATTCTGTTCCCCTCATTTGAGCGCCGAGGTTTCTTCTCACCAAGAACTCATAGCCACACAAGGCAGTGCCACCGGTATTGATACCGGACGGTGGGGCTTGTTCGCTCGGTGGGGCTTGTTCGCTCGGTGCGCCTCTCAACTGTGCTTCCAAGCGGCTTTCGACAGAATCCGCAGCTTCTGCATTTTTTCCAGCGATTCAACCAAGGACACACATCATGAGTTTTATTCGTTTTCTCAAAGAGCGAAAACTTACTTCCATTGCGGTAGTCGGAGGGCTTGCAATTCTGATTGCATGCATGTTTCTTCCTACGCACCTGTTCCACTCCAAGAAGGTCGTACTGGCTGGCAATACACCAGACGTCGTGAAACTGGCTGAGCATCAGGGGCACGCTCAACCGCAGCGCTCGATGAAAATTATCGTCGGGCTGAAGCTGCGCAACGTCGGAGAACTGGACAGACTGCTTCAAGCGCAGACCGACCAAACTTCGCCTGACTACCAGAAGTGGTTGACTCCCGACCAGTTCACCGAGCGTTTCGGTCCGACGACCAAAGACGTTGACGATGTCGTCAACTACTTTCAGAAACAGGGTCTGACGATTCTAGCCGTTGCCCCGAACCGTCTTCTTGTGGAGATGGAAGGAACCGTCGAGACAATGGAGAGGGTGTTCGGCGTCACCATCAACGAGTACAACCTCAAGGGAGAGCCCGGATTCACTGATGGCATCTACTTGAGCAACGATCGCGACCCGACAATCCCGGCAGACCTCGCCTCAGTGATCGAGTCAGTGAGCGGGCTTTCGGAGTTCGCGCGCTTTCACAGCCGCGTAACCCAGGCAGACGCCAACTGGAAGACGCCGTCGAATCCTGGCACACCGACCGGGTTTACGCCGAAAGACATTGCGACCGTGTACAACTTCCCCACCGACTTGAACGCGCAAGCTCAGGTCAAATACTCCGGGAAGGGGCGAACCATCGCGGTTGCTACGGCCTACGGCTACAAGCTTTCCGACGTGTATTACTTCTGGTACCACAACGGAATCCAGCGCACGGGTAAGCTCATCAACATTCCGATTGGAGGCTCGACGAAGCAGACTCACGTCGAGACGACTCTCGACCTGCAGACGGTGAGCGCACACGCCAAAGACGCTGACATCATGATGTACATCGGCGCGGACCCACAGTTCACCACGTTTACGAAGGTGTTCAACGCCATCGTCAACGACAATAAGGCGGACGTCGTTTCGATAAGCTGGGGGCTGTGTGAGAAGGGTACGGGAACGGCGCAGATGAAGACGGAACAGGCGATTTTTCGTCAAGGAGTTGTGCAAGGAATCGCATTCTTCGCCGCAAGCGGAGACGACGGCGCCTACGACTGTAAAAACGAAAAGCCGCCTACGTACCGGGTCAACTATCCATCCTCCGATCCCTACGTCACCGCAGTCGGTGGCACAACCTTGTTCGTCAACGACGACGGTTCGCGTTCTTCCGAAACGGCATGGGTCGGCTCAGGCGGCGGTAACTCGCATCACTGGACGCGTCCGTGGTGGCAGAGCGGTCCCGGTGTTCCGAACTGGAGCAACCGTATGACTGCAGATGTATCTGCCGTAGCTAATCCTAACACTGGCTATGCCTTCTTCTCCGACGGCAAGTGGGTGCAGTTGGGTGGAACCAGTGTCTCGGCTCCCGATTGGGCCGCACTCTGGTCGCTAGCCCTAGAGGCATCGGGGAAACGGCTTGGTTCGCCGCTTCCCATCATCTACAGGCTGGCTAGGTCGCCCTATTACGCCAATGCATTTTTCGATGTGACTACAGGAAACAACGGCAACGGCAAGGGTCCCGGTTATCTCTCGAAGCAGGGGTGGGATCAGCCCACCGGCTTCGGAACTCCTAACGGTGAGCCCCTAGTCAACTGGGTGGCGCAAGACGCTCTCGCCAAGCGTCCATAATCGAGCCAGGTTCGCCGACCCGTGTTCTCTTTCTGACTTGGCTTTGAACAGTGACCCGCGTTACCGCGATGGATCGTGGTAACGCGGGTCTACTTATTTTCCTAAGGTCGAAACAGCTAGAGATTTTTCC
>CAYZJR010000090.1:0-2256 GCA_964478655.1 uncultured Candidatus Obscuribacterales bacterium | reverse complement strand
AGATTTTTCCAGGAAAATCTCTGGTTCTTCGGGTCAGAGATTTTTCCAGGAAAATCTCTGGTTCTTTGGGTCAGAGATTTTTCCAGAAAAATCTCTGGTTCTTCGGACTTTGGTTTGACTGTCCAACCTCAACGCTCTCTTTTTTCGACACAAAATATTAGACCGGTCGACTATTTGACCGTAAAAAAGAAAAGCGACGAAGCGTCAGGCACTTGCCCGAACGCTCCGCCGCTTCGTCTTTTGCGCTGCTCAGCGTTGCCGCTGAGATTCAGTCGCGCGAACTGTCCGCTTTAGCGGCGGAAGATGCCGACGATGTCGTCACCCAGGTTGCGCCCGAGAATCAGGCTGCCAGCGCCGACGATGACACCGACCGGGGCGATCAGAAGCGCCACCACGCCGAGAATCCAGTGTGCCTGGAAGCTGCGAATGACGCCGAACACCCAAGCTACCAGAACGGCGAGCTGGACGATGGTGCCGATCAGCGCCTTGCCGAAGACGGCAAGGATGATGACACCGGCGATGATCAACAAGATAGTTTTCGTATTCATGATGTTCTCCAACTTTTCTTCTTGAAACAAAGGAGTGGCGAGCGAGCGCCATGCTCGCTCGCTTCCTTTGCTGCGCAGTGTGGTCCTGCGACTTGCGACCAGAGAATCACACGCCGAAGCGTTTTGTGCGCTCGACTACCAGTGGATGACCAGGTTGAAGCCGGTTTCCGTCCAGGTCTCGTTGCGCATGTCGCTGTTCTCGCGGCTCCAGAACTCCAGCGTCGGGTTGAAGTCAACGCAGGCGTCGTAGACCGCCTTGGCGACGGGGTTGAGCCACTCGGGACGGAGCAGCTCCTCGCCGGTGCCCGCCGGTTTGGTGAAGTCGGTGCCGGACTTGAGCGACATGACGATCGCCCAGTCTTTGCCCGCCTTCGCCTGAACCGTCGCTTTCGCCTTCAGACCGGTGAGAATCTGACGAACCTTGTCGGTGATGACCGCCTCGGCGGCTTCGATTGAAGCACGCAGCTCGCGGGCGAACGAGTCGTCGCCGAGCTTGCCGACGCGGGCGATTAGGTCATCGGCATCGGTCCAGTGCAGGACGATGTTGAAGCCTTCCGCCGTCCACGAGTCGCGCTGGTCACCTTCGACGCGGCTCCAGTATTCCAGCGTGGGGTCAAACACCGAGCACATTGTGTACACACGTGCGGCGACGCCGGCGAGGTATTCGGGCTTGCAGCTCTTGGTCGAGCGCACTCCCGCGGGGAAGACGTAGTCGTCGCCGAGCTTGAGGCTCATGACCACAGCGTACGAGCGACCGGCCGCCAGCTCTGCCTTGAGGTGACCGAGAGCAGTGCGGAAGATGGCTTTGGCCTTGTCCTCGGTTTCGCGAACCGCAGCCTCGATGGCGGCTTGCGTCATCTCGCGAAGTTCTTGCCTTTGAATTTTGAGCATAGAGACAGTTCTCCAGATTGGTGATGTTTAGCCGGTTTGATCCGGCAGAAAAAACAAAGGACTAGGCGGCGCCCTCCCGCAGGAAAGCGCGCGCCTCTGGGGGGGGGAGCCGAGTTCGACTCCGGTTGTCGACTTACGCCGAGCGCCGCCGCTCGATGACGCAGTCGATGTAGCGCACGATGAAGATGAACAGGTCGTACAGGAAGTGCACGAGGATGGCGGCCAAGAGTCCGAACTTGAACATCAGAAAGAACATGAACATGCCGATGAACCAGCTGTTCACGAAGCCGATGAAGCCCAGATACTTGTGACCGTCGCGAAAGCGGGCATTAGCTGCCAGAAGTCCGGCGCCGATAGCCCAGATGGCAGGGTTGACCAACTGCTCGGACAGAAGACCCAGCGTAAAGAAGTTGGCGACGGGGCCCATGATGTACACGTGCAAGAGCTCCACCAGACCGAAGCCGGCGAAGCCCAGCAAGATGAAGTTCATCACCTTGACGAAGGGAATCATGAGCATGAAGAGCAGCCAACGGAAGAGAACCTCTTCCATCAGGCCGGCTCGGACGCTCACGAAGAACCCGCGCTGCAAGTACTCTTCGGCGTACCGGTTTTCCTCCGGTTTGTTGCGCGTGATGATGCTGACGAAGGCCGTAACGCCGACTGCCCAGCCGAAGATGGGCAGCGAAGTCTTGAGCCACTCCGTCACCTCGCCGCGCGACGTCCACAGCTCGAAGAAGCTGTAGGGGATGGAGGACGGCCAGATGCCCTTGATCACGGCGACGATGGCGCCGACGACAAGCGACATGATGATAAACGC
>CAYZJR010000089.1:0-28032 GCA_964478655.1 uncultured Candidatus Obscuribacterales bacterium | reverse complement strand
TTCAGAACACTATCAAAAGTGTATGCCACACCACGCGCTCCACACCACGCGCTCCGCACCATAGGGACACTTAGCCACTATTAACCACAAGGCGGTACTATCCGCGGATGATCTCGGCCATGCACTCGGCCAACCGCTCCGGCGTGCACACCAGAATGTCCATTCCAACTTTGCGCAATTTTCCGGCCGTTTGCTTGTTGTACTCAGGCCGCGCGTCATAGCCCAGTGCGCCCAGCCCAATCATGCGAATGCCCGAGTCAAACATGACCTTGGTTTGTTTGATCAGATCACGTTCATCTCTTCCTTCAAAGAAGTCAGTGATCAACACAACAATCGATCTCTTAGGCTCCCTCACAAGTTGATGCGAATATTGCAGCGCCTGCGTGATGTCGGTTCCTCCGCCTAGATTTACGGAGAGCAGCACATCTACAGGCTGACCAACTTGGTCTGACAGATCAACAACCTGCGTATCAAAAAGCACTAACGATGTGCGCACCGCTGGTAGTTCATAAAAAATAGACGCCATAATTGCAGAGAAGATCGCAGAGTCAAGCATCGAGCCCGATTGGTCAACGGTCACAATGATGTGCCAGGGCTTCTTCCTGCGTTCTGCGGCGAAGAAGAACAATTGATCGACAAAGAGCTTTTCCTCCTTTTCGTCATAGTTCTTCAGATTTTTCTTGATAGTGGTCTTTATGTCGAGGTTGCGAAACACACGACGTGGTGAATGCCGATCTCGCCGCAGTGCTCCCGTAATCGCAGATTCAATCTGCGTCTTCATCTTCTCTTTGAGTTGCTGCACAACCTTTTCGATTACCTTCCGTGCAAGCACCCGAGTTTCGGGAGTCATCAAGTTCTTGTGAGTGATGAGCGTTTTCACAAGCTCAACATTCGGTTCGACTTTCTCAAGCAATTTAGGCTCGTTCAATAGTTCTGCAATGCCGCGTCGTTGAATCAGTTCCTTCTCCAAAACCTCCTTAGCACTATTGGGGAAGAGTTCAGAAACCATATCGACCCACTGAGGCACTGTGAGTTGAGACGAGCCGGGTCCACCCTGGCGTCCACTAGTACCTTTGCGGTCCTTTGAATCGAATAGAAATCCGACGAGTTCTTCTGCTCTTTGGCAAGCACCGTCGCCCTCGCATGATATACCTTCTTGCTCCGCTTGCTTGCCGAGAACGAGTCGCCACCGCGAAAGCATGTGCCTATCTTCATCACTTCTAGGCTGATTCATCAGAAGTCCCACTCCTTCATAATCTGAGCGACTTTCGCATCGATGCGCGCAATCGCAGCCGCTGCACCGACAGACGTCGCGAGCTTCGTCAACTCTTCAGTCTTTTCGGACAGTCCATACAGCTTCGCAACGCGACTTGCAAGCGACTCGCGTTGTCGATCGTGAAGTCGTTCAATTGCAGCTCTTGTGCGAGGTAACAGCGTCAAGAAATCATCCCACTCACACGCACGCAAAAGCTCATCGATAGCTTTGATCAGTGCGTCAGCGCCAAGCAAGATTGACGTGCGAGAGACAGCCATTACTCCATCCAAGAAGTCACCGGCTTTAACCTTGATTTCAACAGGGGACTTTGCAAACAGTGCGACTTGTTCTGCCAACTGCTGCGGACTCATTACGCGCAGCTCTGCGAGAATCCCAAGCAATGCGCCTTTGAGAAACGGAATCTCAGTTGCCTCGGATGCGTACTTCACATTCTCTATAAATAGATCGCGATCCAAACCTTGCTTTTCTCCGCGCTGCATTATCTCCGCGAGGGAGAAAAGCGCAGAAATAACGTTCTGCTGCTGGTCTTCAGGAACAGCAACAACATCCATTATCGAGAAACACGATCTATCAAAGCATCGCACAATTAAATCATCAAGGAGTCCGCGTCGCATATTTCGCAACACGGCATATCGATCGAGGAAAAGCAAGTTCGACAATGCTTCTGCAAGAGAAACAAAACGCGCATCAGTGTCGACCGCCTCGCTAAGCGCGTCTTCAACTTCCTGAATCATGTTTGGCAAGTCCATATCCACAGCGTTTACGAGACGCTGTGAAATTTTACCTGCATGATTACCATCTTTAGCCAAGTCTTCCTGCAACATGGCGAGTGTCGCGGTTTCAATCGTGTCTCCGTAAAAACTATTCTCAATGAGGTTCGCCTCAACCTTTGGCGACCACACGAGCACCCAGGTTTCGGCAAAGATTTCGCGAGCTCCTAACTTTCCGGAAGAAGCCTCCTTGAGTGTTGCCAGAGGAATTTTTAGATAACGCAATCGATGTAAAAGCGATGACTGATGTCCAGCGACCTCCTCACGTTTATCTAGCTTTACCTGCAAGCGTTGCTCTACGCCTAGGACCTCGTCGAGTTGCATCATCGCAAGCTGCGTGTAGAAGTCCTTGACCAGCGGAAGCTGACCGAGATCAGGAGACACCCGCCCAGTCTTATGCCCAATGTCCGTTGCGTCGATTGCCTTCCAAAGATGAACACCATCTTCATTCGGGTCGCCCTTACAACAGCAAGTAATCAAAGCATCGTGTATATCATCCAAAACGGGATTCTGTCGACCGCGAAGCCGCCCCAACATCTCCGCGTGTTGACACACAGCAATTGCGTCTGCAGATGATAGGGGCTCACCCTCTTTGCGCGCTCTCTTCAAAACTGAGATTACATGCTCGGTAACGTAGTCGCTGCCACGCCCTGCATGAGTCAAGTCCCAAACAGTCTGATAGAACTGCGGGGCTCTGTTACCCGCCCCGTAACCGGAAATCTCAGAGACACGGAAATAGGAGTAAGGAACAATGGTATTGTATGTAGTGCCCGGAGGTGGTGTCGGTGGCGCCTCTGTATCCTCACGATCAAGAAACAGGTGAAAACCACCACAAATAACCATCGCATCTTCGGGGGCAATTTGTTTGAGAAGCAGTGTCTCAGAAATCGTTTTGAGCATGAAGCGCTCACGCTCAAAGGTCCCGTCCTCTTTCATTCTCTCAACTGAAGCAGTAGCACGAGCCGCGGCACAGAACGTGGCCAACTCAATACGGAACTGTTCAATATCTTGGCTAAAATCACGCATCTCAAAGATGCTATCCCAGGCCTCATTCCATGAACGATACCCCGCGACTTCAGCCAACTTTCTGTAGAACTCACTCTCCTCGATCAACTTTTCAGAAGTGTCGTTAGCTGGCGGCTGTTCAACTGATTCTTTCTTTGATCCATCAGTAGACTCTTCAACACTCGCCTCAGACTCAGGTTCATCGTCATCGTCTGACTGTTCGCGCTGAGCCTCTAAACGTCTTCTCTCTTCCGCCTGCTCCCGCTGCGCAACTATCTCCGACATAGGTCTGAGCCGTGCATGAAACGGCAAATCCATAAACACTGATTCGATCTTCAACTCTTTTGCAACAGTCAGCGCCACGTACTCTGGAGAGTAAGGAAGCATCGGATACCACGATGCGAATCGGGCGGGAATATGCTCCGCTGCGCTTGCGATACCAGCCAACCCGAGATGGTTATCGTCGTCTCGATATGAGCAATAAAGCGCAACCGGAGGCTTCGTTTTGGGATCAACTATGTATTTGATCAAATCAGTCGCTTCATGCGGTCCCTCAATAAACAGTATCTTCGGTTTGCGTTGCTTGATTGCTAGTTTGAGATAGCGCGCTACGGCAGGCGAGTGGTGCCGAACCGGAAACCAGTAAAGTTTCTCGGAAAGAACTTCATCCACGCGCGCCCGAATTTGCACTTCGTCGAAGTGATCTTTCACACGCGATAGCGCATCTTTCGGCTCCGAGGTTTGAGTAGGTGCACTCATTGAATATCCTGGCCTAGTTGATCGAACTCAGCACAGCGTCGTGAAACTCCTGCCAATTTTTGTCATTCAGACCGCGTTTCTTTGCGACCAACACGACATACTCTTTCATAACTGCAACATCTGCTTGATCTTCTTTCACGATAGAACCTACAAGATTCTTCGCCACTTCTTTAGGACCGATCGAACCAGAGCTGAAGAAACGCGCATGCAGTGCTGAGTCTAGCGCGACACTGATCGCCTCAGCAGTTGACAGTGTCGTCGACGGCTTTTTTATGCTGACACCATCGGCGGTTTTTCCATCTCGAATCTCGCGAAACACGGTCGCGATAAGTTCAATAAGCGGCGGCGGAATCTTGATTGGCAAATCGTATCGCTCCAAGAGTTCAGTCGAGCGCTGCTGGACTATCTGAACTTCCGTCTTTTGATCGGCCACGATTGGGATGTGAATGTAGTTGAATCGTCGCTTCAAAGCAGCGGAGAGTTCATTAACTCCTTGGTCGCGAGTGTTAGCAGTAGCGATAATATTGAAGCCGGGCTTCGCCCACACCATGTTTGCATCAGGCAGCTCAGGAACCGCAATTGCCTTATCCGAGAGTATCGACACAAGGGCGTCTTGCACGTCAGGCAAGCAGCGCGTAATTTCTTCAAACCGCAAAATGCCGCCACTCTTCATTGCCACCATCGTCGGTGACGGAATCAAGTTTGTCGGGGTAGGACCTTCTGCGATAACTCGCGCAATGTTCCACGAATACTTGATGTGTTCTTCCGTTGTACCTGCCGTTCCCTGTACAGTCAGCGTTGAATTACCTGTAATTGCGGCTGCGAGATGTTCGGACAACCAACTCTTGCCGGTACCTGGTTCACCAACAAGTAACAATGCACGCTCTGACGCCAGCGTTACAATTGATCTCTCAACGATGCTGTCGTCACCGAAGAACTTTCGCGTAATCGGCACGTCAACGGACTTACCGTCTATCTTTGCCTTCAACGTTTTGCCGCCGACAACATAGGCGAGCACCGAGCGAGGTGACAACTTCCAAGGCTTCGGCGCGGTATCGGAGTCATTTTGCTTCAATGCCTCCAATTGATCGGCGTATCGCACTTCAGCCGGTTCGCGTAGCACGTCCTTGCTTTTGTCGCCATTTTCGCCATTCTTCGACATTTCAAACCTCCAATAGGTTTCCTGGTGACTCGCATCAATTCGAACTAAAAACTCATCGTTTTTAACAGAATTCTCCTGTCAAAAGTTTCCTTGGAAAGCATGAGCTGCTCAGGTCCATCTTTTCCTATCACACTAAGCGCCTGAAACATGAGGGCACACTTGTCGTAATGCATGACTCCAAACAATGGATCACGCTTTTTCTTTTCCTTCTGAGCCACCAAATTCGCATGCAGTTCCTTACCTTCCGCACCTGGCATCACAGTCGCTTTCAGTTGTAGGCTCATAGTACTTAGGGGATAAATGGTTGGGCCGTGATCGATACTAGGCCGCTGTGCTTCGCCCAACTTCCAATCGGAAAGCACGATTTCCTCTTGCATTTCGATCTCGAGATCGAAAGGTCCAGGCTTATGCGCCCTTATTCGATCCACGGCAGGACGCATATCGTTCTCGACGAACTTCTGCCAATCGGTAAACTCCTCACCCAAACTCACACTGGAAGCCTCTCCCAGTGCGATTCGTCCACCACCATCCATCGCAACGGATACTTTCTCCAGCCGCAAGACTTTCTTCTCCAAAAAGA
This sequence comes from uncultured Candidatus Obscuribacterales bacterium, assembly GCA_964478655.1. GTDB lineage: Bacteria > Cyanobacteriota > Vampirovibrionia > Obscuribacterales > Obscuribacteraceae > CAYZJR01. The sequence goes on along the minus strand of CAYZJR010000089.1, from coordinate 22,480 downwards.
CAATCGGTTTGAACTTCTGTTTTTGATCAAGATGCAAGTATCCTTCGGCAGGAACGTCGGCGCCCGGCTTCTGAGGAAACACGCATGACCAGAGAAGACGCTGCCCCTTTGGAATATTTGCTGAATCAGAAATCGTTCGCAATCTAAACTCAAACGCACAGAAGCTAGGCGTCGCCTTTTTAGCAACACCAATCGTCACAACCTCTATCCTGTCGACAGGCGAATTCACCGGTGTGCGCAACACCTTGTCGAATTGCTCATCGTCTCCGGCTTTCAATGCTTTCAGCATTGCCTGCGTCAACAACCAGCTTCGATTGAGAAAGAAGGTAAGTCGTTTCGATGAGAATTCTGCGGAATTACCAGTAAACCGTGCCAACTCTTCATTCGCAACGCGAATCGTCGCACCCAACCTCAAAAGCCCCATGCGGGAGGCTTCTTGAAATGAAACGTTGAGAGTCTTCCTTGTGTTCTCGGTGGCAGTCGTCAATCCTGTAAGCAAGAGTTCCTCAACGGCACCCGCCAACTCATTGAGAAGTGGAACAAGCTTTTGCTTATCAGCTGAGCTAAGTTTCATGCACGGTTCCTATTACTCATGAAACTACTCATCGCCCTCTTCTTCGGCATCATCGTCATCAGCAAGACCATCGTCCTCACCCTCTTGTTCACCTATCAATCGAGAAAAGATCTCTTCGACTGTTTCCAGCGTCAGAATTCTCTCAAACACGCGAAGACTGGCTTGTGCACGCATCAGTGCCGCCGCTGCTTTGCGATCGTCTTTTTGAATTCCTTCAATCACAACGTCAATTCTGTGCGCAAGATGCGATGCACCGATGCGTTCCATCTCCTCTTTCAAATGTTTGAGTCGATTTAACTCTTCCGCACCCGCAGAACGCAAACCTCTGATTGTCAGCTCTTCAAATGCATTCTGAAGCTGCTCAATTGTATGCACGATTTCTTGCGTCTCTAGAGTGATCACTGGTGGTGCCTAGAATGCGTAATAGTCCTCAGGAATTGTTTCCGTAGGTCTCCAGTCGATCTCGCCGGCTTCGGCGCCTTTGTACCGCAAGAAAGTCTCGCTCATAATGTCCTTATCGAGTTTGGCAGTTTGAATGCTCTTGCTTGCTCTCGCCCAGAGATCTGCTTTGTTCGGGTCAAGTTGTCCGGCCTTCGCTAAACCAATAATCAGCACGAGAAGATGCTTGCACAATGCGCCTCTCAATCCTCCGCACGGATTCAGGTTTTGCGTGCAGCAGGCATAAACTCCGTTTGATGCAAGACGCGCGGAATACACAAGATCTGCATCCGTCTGACTCTTCACGACACCAATCATTGCATCATCAGTCACCTCAGCAAAAAGCTGGAAGCTCTCGGCCTTTAGCATCTTTAGAGCTTTCTTCAATCGTTCCTTATCAATACTGTTTTGCAGCCTTTCAAGAAACTCTTCAAAATTGAGCGCTTCCTTCGGAGTGTCCGCAAGCACCTGCTTCAATGCGAGTGGATCGGGACCAGCACCGCACCATTTCATTTCGTCGGATTTAAAATCAGGCGGCATCTTGGTGTGCTCGTCAAATTCGGCATTATTCAGGTTCGCATCAGTCAAGTTGGCCGTGCTCAAATCTGCACCATGCAGTTTCGCGTAATGCAAATCTGCACCGGTGAGATCAGTTTCGTGGAAAATTGCCTTCGAGAAATTGCACGCTCTCAAGATTGCGCCTTTCATCATCGCGCCGGAGAAGTTGGCTTCATGCGCCTTGGCGACGCCCAGCTGAGCCTTCTCCAAAGTCGCATTCTTGAAACTCGCTTTCTTCAAATCGCAATTATCGAGTATCGCATAGCTCAGATTCGCACCTTCAAAGATAGCGCCCTCAAAATCGAGACGATCGAGTTGCGCATCGCAGAGATGCTGATTCGTGAGGTCCACTTTTCTAAAATTGCCGGCCTTCATTTTGTCGGCGATTGAGCGGGCATTCCAGCTCTTGATGCCCGACATACCACCACGAAGTTCAGCCATCAAAGTGTCGCGATGCTTCGTTTGAGCGGCTTTCTGTTGAGATTTCGCTTCCTTCAATGTCTTCTCATCAGGAACATCAATGCCGAAAGCCTCACACCACGCAGACAACGCGAGCTGCTTCGCTTCCTTCGGTGCCAACGTGGAATTTGTCAGTTTGCAGGTTAGCGAATCAAAGTCGATGGTCGCACCCTTGCATCGAGTCACAAGCTGAGCCATGACCAACAACAAACTCTTTCCGTTGATGTGAACGTTATTGTTTGTGCCGATTCCTATCAGCGCTCCATTCATAAAAGCATGTGGGTACTTCTTTGTGGAGTATCCACTGACGTTAATTTCACACTCCTGATTATTGGGAGTAGTGACTCTGAGCGACATGGTTATGGACTGCGCATCGTTGAGCGCATTTTCTAATTCTTGTAGATGTGGACCGGCATTGGAGCACTTTTCCTTCTCCATAGCCTCCTTCAGACCCTTTGCTTTTGCAATTTGAGATGGCTCAAACTTCGCAGTCATAATAGTTGCATCAGTAAAATCAGCACCATCTATGATGGCTTTCGTAAAATCGGCATCAATGAGAAGAGCGCCACTTAGATTGGCGTTTGAAAGGTTGGTTCCTTCAAATTTCGCTTCGCACAAATTGGCACGCGAGAGGTCCGCGTTTTGCAAATTGCAGTCTTTGAACAAACACCCCTGGAATTGGAGTTCGGTCATAACTCCGTCGCTCAAGTCGCAACTGGCGAAAGCTGTGCTGTTAAACCAGCTGTTTTGAATATGTGTCTTTTTGAAATTGCACTTGTTGAACGAGCCTTGAGTTGCACCAAAATGCGTTAGCGATGCGCCCTCAAAATCACAATCTTCAACGTTGCCGCCATAGCTCCCCAGCAGCTGCACGATCTTCGCATCTTTAAACGAACAGCCCTTCATCTTTCCTGCATGACAGTTTGTCAGAGTGCTCCTGTCAAAAATGACACCTTGAATCGAACTGTGATTGGAACGCGCGAATCCCACGCCGCTTAAAGTCGAGTCCGAAAAGTCGACCCCGTCAATCACAATTGAGTGCAACTGCGCACCTGTTAACGTGCTCCCGCGGAGGTTACAACCGGAGATGTCTTCCGTTCCCTGTTTGTGGTAGCTCAATTGAGAGTACATGCGCAGCAACTCGCTTGCGGCCGGGCTCTTAAATGCCTGTACAAGCTCGTCTTTTGAAAATGAAACGATGCTGAGTACTGCCGCTTGGTCGAGAATCTGAATTGCCGACCCGGACTTGTTAAATTTCTCAGCCGTCTTTTGAGCTGCAGTAACGCCCCGGGATGTTCCAACCACTACATATGTCGTATCGGCGGTTACTTCATCGAGAACCTCGCCACCGCATAACTTGATTACGCCCATTAGGTTGTCTTCAATCCCCCAGCTGAACTTTCCGGTAAAGACAAAGGACATCCCTTTGAATCTACTGTTGATTGCAACAGCCTGAATTGCCTGCTCGGTCATTGTTTCGCCTCCAACACTATGATCTCAACCGGGGTCGGTTGAGCCGGGCCATCGTGATCTATCTACCCGGGTCAACGAGGCAAAACTCCCCGGAAAAACAGCCAATTCATTAAAGATGCACGCCGAGAGCCACTTTGCGACCTCGACTAGTAAGTACTATTCACAAGAGCAGATGCAGAGAGAACGGACACTACTGCCCGTTCTCTCTGGTGTCTTGGCACGTGTTCACCAAAAAACTTTTGACGATGATTAATAGAAGCCGACTAGTGTCCGGCTTTGCCTTTAGACGGCCGCCCACGAAACAAAATTGCAAATGTATTTGCCCGCATCATGTCTGCGCCAAGATGATTTCCTTGAGCATCGCAAATGGTCGCTATGTGCTCCAGAATGACCATCGATTGCGGGCTGTTGGGTCCCAGGGTGAAATCACAAATGGAAAGCGCTTGAAATGCCTTTGCCAGCGCATCCTTTAAATCTTTGCTCTTCAGCGCGATAGCAGACTCATAGAGTTTTGTCGCACAACTCTCAGGCAGCAGCGTGCGCTTAGAAGGGCTCTGTGGTGACGCATGCGGCGCGCTGTTGCAAACAGGAGGCGGCGGACTCTTGGCTTGTGACTGTGTCGGCTCGATTTGTTGAAGCCTTGGAGCGGCAGCTCGTCCGGATGCGTGAATTTCGCGAATCTGTGAAAGAAGGTGATCACGGAGCGCAAGTCTAATCGCAAAATCTGCCATTCTCAAAAACCCCGAAACGGACTGAACACTTGAGACACATCATTGTTGACATCTCTAACTTATAACGCATTGTTGAAAGTCTTGTGAAAGTCCAGTTCGGCTCAACGTGTTATTTCTTAAACAAAAGCGGTTATAAATAATGGTGTCTAGGCGAAGAAATTTGTATGGCAAAGATCCTCTTAGTGGAAGACGATCAAGACCTGGCAGCGCTTGTGCGCCAGGTGCTTGCGGTCGACCGCCATACGATTGAATCAGTCGACAACGGCAAGGATGCCGTCGAAATGTTGCGATTGCATCCATACGATTTGGTCATTTTGGACTGGATGCTGCCAGGCGTGGCTGGTCCTGATGTCATCAAACAGTATCGAGATCGCGGCGGTAGTGCGCCGATTCTGATGCTGACTGCGAAATCAGCACCGGAAGAGAAAGAAATTGGTCTAGATACAGGCGCAGACGACTATGTAACGAAGCCGTTCAACCACAAAGAGTTTGCAGCCAGAGTACGTGCGCTTCTTCGCCGCCCGCAAGCGGTTGCATCGCACTCCTTGCAGGTTGGCGACATTTCGCTTGATCCCAAAAATTGTCGCGTTAGCAAAAATGGCACAGACATTCATTTGTTGCCAAAAGAATTTAGTTTGTTGGAACTGTTTATGCGGTATCCAAATCAAGTATTCAGTGCGGAAGCGCTTCTAGAGCGCGTTTGGGATTCTGAATCTTCTGCATCAATGGATACTGTCAGAACCTACATCAAGACGCTGCGCAAAAAGATCGATGACAAAGACAAGGCATCAGCGATACGAACAGTGCATGGTATAGGCTACTGCATGGACTCGAAATAGCATTCAGTCACATTCTGGTATTTCAAACCAGAATGTAGAACCTTCTCCATGCGTTGAATCCACGCCGATTCTTCCACTGTGCAATTCTACAAGCCCTTTGCTTATGGCGAGGCCTAGACCAGTTCCGCCTTTCTTGCGGCTATCTGACGAGTCGAGTTGCTGAAACTTGTTGAATAGTTTCGACATTTGATCTTTTGGAATTCCGGGTCCGCAATCGCTCACCGAAAACCGCACTGTACCGGGGCTTCCGTCTGAGACCACCACTAACACCTGCGTGCCTGGATCGGAAAATTTGATGGCATTCGAAATCAAATTAGTAAGAACTTGAATCACTCGGTCGGAATCAGCCAACACAAATCGATCGGTCTGAATTTGGCTTTCGACATCAACATTCGCCTGATCTGCTGTGGTCTTCAAAGAGAAAATAGTTTGATTGACAAGTTGCGCGGGCTTTACTTTCACGAGGTGCAACTCGAACTTTTCTGCTTCCAATTTTCGAATGTCGAGAATATCGTTGATCAGCGTGAGCAGGCGATCGCAGTTGCTGTGCGCGATTTGGAGAAACTCCCGAATATCTTCGGTAACATCGCCGACGACTCCTCCCAGAATGAGTCCCAGTGACCCACGAATTGAAGTTAGCGGCGTTCGCAGTTCGTGAGAGATCATCGAATAGAACTCAGTTACTCGGCGCTCCGCCTCCTTCCTAGCACTGATATCGCGAACGATGACGGTGTAAACACGCGTTCCGGAAATTTCTGCAATGCTTACTGCCAGCTCGACGGCAAACTTGGTTTCATCTTTTTTCCGGCCTTCCGACTCGTACACGGTCGATCTAGAGCTGTGCTGTGAATTGAACTTCGGCAAGAACTTCTCAAGCTTGCTGCCCACCAATTCTTTGTGCTCACAGCCAAAAATGGCTTCCGCAGCCGGGTTCACTGATTGAATAATTCCATCTTGTCCAACAGAAATGATTGCATCTGCCGCAGCCTCAACGATCGTGCGCATTCGATTTTCGCTTTCGCGCAACTGAGCTTCAACGTGAAGCCGTTCAGCCTCACGATGGTAAGCCTCGATCAGCAATCCACAGGTGGCGAGACAGGGTTCTAAAAGTCGATGCGTCGGCAGGCTGTAGCCGCCAGGACGCGCGGCCAGCGCCAACACTCCTACGAACTCGTTGCCTTTGTGCAACGGCAAAACAATCGCCTCACCGCGCGCGGAAGAGTCACTGTCAATTGCCACTGGCAGTTGCGCACTGCTGAACACAACAGGTTTGTTCTGTCTGAGATGCCCAAATATCTGCTCGCCATTCAAATCTTTTTTGAAGTTGTTGAGTAATTCAGCGGCTCTGGCTGATGAGTCCGTTTGTGACACTATACGCAGATATGTCGAGGGTGGGTCGATTGCTGCAAGAAATCCCGCTGGACTCTGTGTCAGGTCGAGAATGTCGTTGAGCAGAGTATCCAAAACCTGAGACGGCAGCATGTCTGCAATGAAATTGGATTGCGCTTTGGTGACAGCTTCAAGAAATCGATTCGAGAGAATTGCGGACTCTTCCGCACTCTTGCGTTTCATGAATTGGCTCAATTGGCTCGACAGTGAGTCCAACATCTTCATCATGTCGGGATCAATCTCACGACGCGAAGCAGCGTAGAACTCGAGAACGCCTGCAATCTCCTTTTCATGCCAAATCGGGTAAGCGAAGGCAGACTGCAAGCCGGCGCGTGCTGCGGCACGCGAACGTGGTCCTTCGTCTTGATGCACGTCTTTCAGCCATACCGGCGATTGCTTTGAGACAGCCTTCATGGCAAAGTCGGACTCATGGAGCGTTGAAAGCGAATCGTCTTTCAATTCCCTGCTAAACCCCTCGTCTGCCGACCAAATATCCAAGCACCTAGAGAGATCTTTTTCGCGGTCTAAAATCCATATTGCTATAGCGTCCCAGTCAAAACTGTTCCCCAAAGAATTCAACAATTTTGGCGTTGCTTCTTGAAGAGACGATGCTTCGGCAATGCATCTAGAGACCAGATACTGCGCGGCTAGATGCTTCTCGACCTGACGGCGCTCGTGAATGTCGGCACCGACGGCGCCTAATAAATCGGTGCCCACCGAATCTTGAAGCAAGAACTTGAATACAAGCCACTCTTTGAGCACGCCGTCTTCTCTCGACGGAAGCTTTTCGATGAATTCGAGAGTCTCTCCGCGCTCGAAGACCTGTTCGTCGTTTTTGCGAGCATCACGCGCTAGCGGCTCAGGCAGCCAATCTTGATCGGTTTTGGCGATGAGCGACTCGCACTTAACATCAATCAAACGCATGAACGGCTGGTTGACATACACATAGCGACCCTCGCGATCTTTAATCCATCCAATCGACGGACCATTGTTGAGAAATTGGTGAAAGACGCCTGGCGTCGACGTGATAGAACGGTCTGCAGCACGGCGTCTTAAGGGTCTGCCATGCTCATCGCGGGCTTCATCCGTCGACTTCGCTTCGTGCTCTGTGTCTGTCATGCGCGTTCGAATTGGCGCGGGAGGTTATTCATTAACGGTGATATCTAACTAGATCATAGCCGACGATTAGCAACCATTATCTAGTGGTTGAAACTTCGGATGTCCTTGAGGAGTAAATCCATCATTATCGGTATCTTCGCCATCGGTTTTCGGCTTGGACTCTTCCGGATTTTGCACCGAATTTTTCAGCATTTCAGACGATCGTCGCCTTACTGCCTTGGCGACAGTGTTAAGGCTTTGAAGCTCCAGGATTTCAGCGAGGTGATGCATTGCCAGCGCCGTGCTTGGATGATTGACGCCCAGCGCATTTGTCAGAATACCGATTGCGCTGTTTGCGTAAGTAATTGCTTCGTTGAGGCGATGCTGCGAGCAATACAATTCAGAGAGGCGCAAGGCAGGAAGCGCATGAGCTGCTCCTGATTGCGGAATGTGCTGTGCCAGAATCGACTCTGCCCTTTTGTAATGGCGTTCGGCAAGTTCTTGCTTGCCGTCTCGCAAGGCTAAATCTCCAGCCGCGAGAAACACACGAGCGATATTGACTGTTTCAGAGTAACGCATAGAAGGACCTGCATGGAATGAGTTGGAACAAGCGTAACGCTCTGCATGGTGCCCTACGTTCCCTTCGATATGTGCTGTTTTTAGTGACCCACATTCACATCGTATTTGCGATCAGTGAAAGTTTCGTGAGTACAAAATGAAAGTTTCATGAGAGTGAGATGAAAGTTTTGTGAGAATGAACGAAAGAGGCGCTTCCACGCCTCTTTCCCGCAATCTCTACCCCGTCAGGATTCAGGATAGGTAGTTTTCATTCGATGGAAAATCAGTTTTCCTCTGGTGGCTCAATCGACACAACTGAAGCCAGTTTCGCAAGGTCATCCAGTTTGTTCACATCGACTCTTCCTATCACCATTGTTGTCGCGGAAGACTCAAACGAGATGTCCAAACCGGCCTTCTTCAGCTCGGCAAGCGTCTTTTCAGATGCATCGCGCAACCAAACCTGGATAAGCACTTTGCCATCCTTTATATCGAGACCCGCAATTGGTTTTCCGTTGAACTTCTTCGCAAGACCGACCAACAGCGCATGCAGCTTGCTCGTCGCATCCTTGCTGACAAACTTGTCTTGGTCGAGCCGCTCTTCATCAGCTGTTGCGCGGAAGTCTCTTACGGTTGGTCGAGAATCGGCAATCTGAATTTCTTTCGGAGCTGAGTAGTACCGGGACTTTTCAGCTTTCAAGACTGTTCCTCGCACTGGCGCATTAATGTAAGGCGCACCAGCTCCGCCGCCGCCACCTCTGCTTGCAACGGCTGGGGCATACATAACCGGCATGGATGCCGGAGTAGCCATTCCCTTGTAGGCAACCGCTGAACCCATATTGCTCATAAACCCGCCACCCGGCATCGCGTTGCGTCGCATCGCCACTCTGCCGCGATCAAGTTTGGCCTCACCGAAGACTCCTTCGCGCGAAACGCCATCAGGCAATTCAACAGGAACGGTAATCTTTCTCGGCTTCCCGCCATCATTGATTGTGGTCTCTTCAACAGCAACAAATGATGTGTATTGAGTCATGATGTGAAAGTCTAGTGCAGTTTTCACAATCTCGTCTTTCAATTCTTTGTTGACGGAACCGCGTTGAGCGCCGAAATAGTCTTCAGACATGAGGCGATCTACTTTGGCACGAGCCCATAGTGGAGCGAGAACCTGGTTTGCCGGCTGCTTCTCAGGAAAATCGACAGTCAATGTTTGCTTATACGGCTTGCCACCCGAGTAACCGCTTATCGTGACGTTTCCTTTTCCTGGCTGCAAATACTTCCCTTTTATGTAGAGTGGTCGCTCAGCCCAAACATCTGAAATATCGTGAGGGAACACTTCCTTAGTTTTCAAATCACCAAAGTCCAATTTCACATCAGTCAAAACCGGTGATGCAATGCGCTTGTAGAACTTGGCGCCAACGACATCTCCAGGGCTATTGAGCAACACGTATTCGGACTCACCACCACCTTCTTTGGCAATGCCTTCAATAAGTTGGCGATTGACGCTGTTGCCGGTGCCGAACGGAAACCATCTCGAATTTCCACGCAGCTTTTTCACCAAGCCGACGACTTCAAAGTCGTTTCCGACATAACCGTCCGTCATGAATGTAACGACGCGCAACCTGTGTTGGTCTGTCGGAATTGCGCACGCCTTCTCGACTGCAGGAGCCATCCATGTACCGCCATTTGCCTGCAGCGATTTGATGAACTTTTGTGCTTTCGCCTTCATCTCTTCACTCGCAACCTGTGGCTTCGAGAAAAGTTCTGTGGCCGTATTGTTGAATGTAATCACTTGGAACGTGTCGTTAGCATTCATGTGGTCGAGAATGTAGAGCATGGTCTCCTTGCACTTCTCCAGCGGCTGCCCATGCTGCGAGCCGGAGCAATCGATCAAGAAAATCATTTCTTTCGGTTGCACCTTATCTGGTGTCACCTTCTTCGGCGGCATAACCATCAAAGTAAAGAAACCATTCTTGCCGTCATTGTGCGTGAGATAGCCGCTCTTCAATTGGTCGCCGGCCACATTCCATGTAAGGACGAAGTCTTTATTCGGAATCGTGTTTTTGTTTTTGAGCGTAATTACGGCCTTGTCTCCGGTCGGACGTGTGATCGTCACATCATGCAGTTTCGACTTTACGTCACTAATTGGAATGCCCGAATCAATCGTCACGTCGAGCGAAAGGTCATGCCCTGCGCGCTCGCCTTCGGGTGCAACAGGCGGTGTAATCTTTGACGCATCAGGAACTTTCGTTGTGTCAGGAGCAAAGCCGGTTCCTGAACGTCCCGTTGGAGTGCCAGGATTAAAGCGCGGACCGACAACCATCGGAAACGCGAATGAGTATGAACCAGCTTCATAAGGAAGAAGATCTACATAGTTGATCGTGATCTCAATATCTTCGCCAGGCTTGATGTTGGCGACAGATTGCGTGAATATATTTGTGCGTTCTTGGTCAAGAAGAGATGCGGTTTGTCCGCGATCTCGAGCCGCCTCATAGATTTGGCGCGCTTCTTCACGCTTTTTGATTGTGCCATGAATAGTTCTGTTCCCAACCTTCATAAGCATCTCATCGACTGCACCAGATTCAGATAGAGGGAACGTATAGACAGCTTCGATTTTTTCTTTAAAAGGATTATGGAACTGTTGCTTAACGGTAACTCTGGAGACATAGCCGGAAATCTTGGCAGATACACTTGTATGCTTTAATGGACATTTGCCTTGAGACTTCCCGTCTTTGCCAAATACATTGAGTGAGCCTGAGTCTTGCCCGCCAAACAGGGCGACACCACCAGAAAGACCCACAGTTGAAGCCGTTTGCGGAGAACCCGCGCCAGAAGCCGCGTGCGCCGCTTGAGCAAAGGCTGCCAGGGGCGAAGATGCAAACATCCCCGCAACGAGAGAAAGTGAAAACACGGCTCTCGCGAGCCGGCTAGTCGTAGCCTTCATAGAGGCGACCTCCGATTTACAACACCTGCTTGCAGTTTATCCACTGCGTATTTTCCGTACCATAGGGTTTCGCCTAGATCGCACCGATGATTATGCCTGCAACGTGCCTAGAATTCGGGTTTTCACCCACGTTTTCCGACCACTTTTCAACGCGAAAATTTGTTTTTCCGTTGTCGGCACATACACAACTTTTTCACGCGAACAGCGCGATAGTATACCCATCGAAGCGCCACTGAACGAAGCGCCACAACGAATCAACAAACGAATCGATGTACTAACGGCGCAAGTGCTTCACAACAATTGAATAATTCCTACGAGTTTTTCGGGAGGGTTGGGTCGATGTGTATCGCCGCTTGCGGTGATGTGTGTCGACCCATTCATTTGTGCGGTTCTCGATCGCATTCGAATAGTGTGATTCGCGCTCGGTATCATATTCGGTGCGAGCAACTCACACCGCCGCAGTCGTGCAACTACCATTGCTAAACTTGGGTAATGTTGTAAGGTGTGAATATGAAAGGAATCCGTATTCATCCAGTCCAAGTCGTTTTGTTCTCAGTCATTCTGGGACTCACCTGTGGTTTCTTTCAATTCAAGCCCGCCTGTGAATCCGCATGCTGGCGCTTTCCTATTCATGCATCGAAATCGCAAGTTCTAGATAGATATGGACACCCGCGGAAGATTCAACAATGCGGGCATCTAGTCGGCGTTGGTGTAGACGAAGTTTGGACTTATGGAAATAGAACTTTGGCGTTTCGAAAGGGAACCTGCTGCCAAATTGCAGATGCACTAGGGGGCTATCCCAACTGTCCGTGATCAAACATCTAAGGACCCCTGCGCCTCTGCAGACGACTCACCTTCTGATTGTTCTGACGGATGCTCTTGCACTGGATTTTTGAAGCATGTGGGACAGAGCACCGGCTTCCGACCACTTGGTTTAAATGGAACCCGCGTCATCACCCCACACTTGTGACAAGCAATGTCTGTCCAACTTGAGGCGTCTTTGCCTTGTCTCTCAAGTTTGACCTTCACCCGACAATTTGGACATCGAGTTGGCTCATTCTGGAGATTCTTCAAAGCGAAGAACTCTTGCTCACCGGAGGTGAACAAAAAATCCTGCTTACACTCTCTGCACGAGAGCGTCTTGTCGGAGAAATTCATTTTATTGCACCGGGGGTTATTCCATCATGACTCATAACTCGAATCATGACTAGACCCGCTTGCACAGAAGAACTAAAGAAAACCGCGGGATTACCCAAACGTCTTCGCCAAAGTCAGGAAGCAGCTATCGAATGTTGCGCGGAAAACAGATCTCGCATCCATTTTCCACCGAATATGGTATCACAATGCACCACATGTGGTTCGAGCAGCCTCTTCCCCTATGCGGTAGGCTAGAGGTAGATTGAATTGTGCGACGATTGCTCGGCGCAATCAAGGAGGGACAATGTTCGGATTCGGCGGTGGTCGCAGGCGGCGTGGCGGCCCGGGTGGTCCCGGGTTTGGACCTGGCGGGCTCGGACCTGGCGGGTTCGGTCCGTTTATGCACCGGTTTGGCGGAGGGTGTGGCCGCGGCGGTTCATTCTTGAAAGACTTGGATCTCACAGAGGAACAGTTAGAGAAGATCGCCGAATTGAAAGTTCAAGGGATGAGCCACTTCGCGCAAGTAAAGTCTTCGATGGGTTCCTTAATGTCGCAAATGATGCGCGAGCTATCGCAAGATCAAATCGATAAGGCAAAAGTCAGAGCGGTCGCTAAACAGATTCAAGAATGCAAGTCAAAAGCTGGTGACGAGTTTTTGGAACGTGTCATAACATTCGCAGAAGTTCTCACACCAGAACAACGCAAGAGAGTTCGCATGAAAGCCATCAAGCGCTTCCTTGGCGTAGACTCTGACGAACATCACCATGGCGAGCAGAATGAGTGACAAGAAGGCGGGAGTTCCGGCGCAGCTCGATAGTTACACTCGGAATTCTTTCGAAGCGACGCAAACTCCGGTCGTGCAGCAGCAACCATGGCACAGAAGAAATGAGAACAAGCACATCACGATCTCGACAAAGCAATTAAGATTGATGCATGAACCGCATTTGCTTGAAATGCGCGCCACCGTATATGATGCCTTGCACAACCAAGAACGCTCCAGCAAAGACAAGAAAATGCTCAAAGAACTAGCAACTATGCCGGCTATCCGTGGTGGAACTTGGCAGGCAATTGACTTTGATTGACTAGCGACTTAACGGTGAAGGCATCTAAGCAGGAACGTAGGTCAGCCTGATCACATCATCGCCGATTCGATCATGCGTCATAAGCCGAAGCGGTGGCCGCGGACCGCCGAAGTAAGGGGTGCCTTGACCAAGCACGACGGGATGCAGATAGATCCGATACTCATCAATTAGACCAAGGTCGGTGAGACTTTGCGCCAATACAGGTCCAGCAACTTCGATTTCGCCATCGCGCTCGGCTTTCAACGTGCGAATCGCGCGCTCTAGGTCACCCTCAACAAGCACGGCATTGGGTCCAACTGACTTCATCGAGCGCGAGACAACCCACTTCGGTTGCTTCCGCCATGCAGCTGCGAAGGCTTTTCGGTCCGCATCCCATTCGGGATGATCATCGTCCCAGTAGCGCATGATCTCATACATTCGCCGTCCGTAGACACTTCCAGCGAGTTGCTCAGCCTCCTTTACAAAGTGGCGAAAGAGCGTAGGGCCTGGACCAAACTCCATATGATCGACGTAGCCGTCAAGAGACTGGTTCATTCCGAACACAAGCTTAGCCATACACCCTCCTTTGATGACGACACGACTCTGATGACGTCAGTGCATACTACAACTTCTCATCCAGGCCAATCATTTCTTCTCAATCACACTGATCTGTCCGTTCGTCTCCAGAATGGCAGCATGAACGTTAGCCAGCGACACAATTCCCGCTTGTCTGACAGCTTCCAGCAGCTCCTTCTCGTTGATTCTTTCGTCTCGCATGTTGTCCCACAGAATGTTTCCATTGTGCGCCAAGATTTTAGGAGTGCCTTCAAGAACATTGCTGACGGACTTGTTTTTGAAGGAAAGGTAATTCAGTGACTCCCTCAGCGTAACGAATGTAGTCGCCGCTATTAACGCCGCTAAAAGAGAATCATCTGACTTAATTGCGGCCCCTGCAATGAGATCACCGATTGAGAACAGAACGACCTGATCTAGTGGTGAAATCTGTCCACCTCCACGGTTTCGCAATCGAAGCAGAAGCAAGACCATTACGAAAAGAAAGCTCGAACGCATAACAAGTTCTAACCAAGACTCTTTCAACTCCCACATGGTGCCTCCAATCTAAGGTACAGAAACTGGTACCTCGTGCGCCTCTACTGTGGACAACCAGACTAGACTGCATCTGTGATTTGCACTTTATCAGGTCTCCCAGAGACATGACGCTGCGAAGATCCGCGAGTTTCGCTGTCGTAGTTGAGTCTGTTAGACTGGAAACCGCAGCGCAGAATCGGGTGGCCGACAAATTGCTCAGTTCTAAACGGGTGTATTCTACTTTCACGGTCGCGTCATGCGCGTTTGTTCTTTCATGCATCATTGCGAATGGCGCAGAACCAGCCAAATCCCACAACGCGGTGAGTCCATTGGGAGCATCAGAGTCCGAAGCATCCAAAAAGCGAGCAAAAGAAATCTACAACACAGGCAGACACTTCTTCGTCAGGAATGAGTTTAAGCGAGCAATCGAAGAATTCACGCACGCAATCGACGTAAGACCGAAATACTCTTCTGCATACTTCGACCGCGGACGTGCCAAAATTCAGCTCAAGCAATATGTTGATGCGATAGACGATTTCAAAATGGTGATATCGCTGTATCCAAACGTTCCGCATGCGTATGCGCAGCGCGGATTCTGCTACATGCAGATTGGTCAGTACTCAAAAGGAGTCGATGACTGTACTACAGCAATTAGACTTGACCCGAGCGATCAATTTTCAATCAAGAATAGGATGATGGCATACGAGATTTTGGGAAAGCACGATCTTGCAAAGCAAGACGCTGAGCGCCTAAAACGACCAGTGGTATCAGGTGATTGGATCAGAACATGCGAAGAGAAGATGCGACATGGAAAGTATCATGACGCGATCGCTGAGTGCAATCGATGCCTTTCGGTAAACTCGAAAACCTACATGGCTTATTACATGCGAGGACTCGCTTATAAAAAGCTGGAACAGTATGATAACGCCATCGCCGATTTCAACACTGCACTCTCGCTCAACAAGAATGCGGCAGGATCTTACTATGACCGTGCACAATGCTACAGCGAAACTCAACAATACGGAAAAGCGCTAACTGACTTAAATTCAGCAGCCAATCTAACTCCACAAGTTTTGAAAAATCCCGATTTCTTCAAATTCAGAGCGATTGCTTTTTCCGGTTCTGGACAGTTCGAAATGGCAATCAAAGACTATTCGCGGATGATCGAGTTAAATCCGACAAATGCGGATGCATACATTTTACAAGCGGAGTTGTTTGATAAAGTCGGATCGATTGCAAAGGCAATCGAAAACTATTCGCAAGTCATTCATTTAAAGCCCAAGGATGATACGGCGCGTTTCCGCAGAGCATTTGATCTTCGAAAGCAAGGAAAGTACCAAGAAGCATTGAACGACTACAATGCACTGTGCAACCTCAATTCAAAGGACGAGGACGCATATAAAAATCGAGCAGAAGTGCTTGTGCTGCTCAAAAAGTACGATCAAGCGGTACAGGATTATACGAATGCGATTAACGCAGATCCATCCAATGCTTGGCGCAACTACTATGCACGCGCCAATGTGTATGAGAAATTAGGTCGACGAGATCTAGCTGCAGCCGACCGGAAGACAGCGAAAGGATTCGGTTTTCCTGAGCCCAAAAGAAAGGACGACTAACAATGGCTACGGATGATCCGAAACTATTCTTCGAATGATAGGTTCTTTGGACCTGTAATCTGATCGGTTGTTTCTTCAGTTCGAGCAGCCGCGTCAAACGAGAGATTTGAGAAGTAAACTTCGCCGTTTCCTTTTAGAGTGACGGCGACGATGACGGAACATGCAACTGGCGGAACATCCAAGACCACTGAACATCTCTGCCAATCACTGTCTCCACTCATGAGTCGATCATACATCGTTGTAAATCCAAGTGTTTTGTCCGTAACACCTTTCACCCACATCATCAGCCCACACCAATCCCCGACATTGCTGTACTTGATGTCGGCGCTAAATTTTACGCGTTGACCGCGCCACTTTGCGCAATTGAATCTCTGAGTATATGTTCCGTTCTCACTAGACCTTTCACCCTGTTTAGGGGTGAGCTCAGATTTTGATGAAATCCACAATGCAGAACGATTTTCTATTCGTTGTAAACCATGTTTGATTTGATCGCTGTCGCTGCTGAACGTCCAGCCCTTCGGACCGTCTGGGTCTTGATCTTCCTCCAGCTCAAAATTAGTCGGCCCATTGTATTTCGTATATCTGTTTGAGCCATTCTCTGTCAGCGCAATTTCGTTTCCCACTTCAGAAACGGCAAGATCAGCTATCCATAGTTTCCCACCACCGTTCAGAAGAGCTCCAAAATTGATGTATCTGGCTTCACTCGGTACATCAATCACGACATTTAGAGCTACCCAATCATTTGTTCCAGTTACGCGCCGTCCGTCCATATCATCTTCCAAAATCAATGATGGAAGCGAATCAAGAATTCTCACAAACAGACCAGCTTCACCCTGCAAATTCGTAGTGCTAACCCTGGCCGAAAAACGGATTCTCTTACCTTGGTACTGTTTGGCGCCCATGGTTTGCACCATCATTCCACGACTTGTGGACTGATAGTCGGGGTTTTGAAGCAAACAGGAAGGAGTTCCGCCGTACGTGACGGAATCATCGACAGTTATCTCGCAGTTCGACGGATTTCGGTCCTTGCAGCTTGATTGACCACTTTCGGCTCTCCAAAACCTTGGATGCCTTTTGACCATTGTTGTCATTTTGATCACCGTGAAATTCAAATTGTGCTGAGAATGGGCTGAAAGCCATAGTTGTTATTCCCAGGGAAGACCGGCGTCGTTATCCCTCGGTTATGAGTGCTCGGTAGGATTCAATCATTCCCTCCAAGCCCCAGCCCCTTAGTATCGAGGACCATCGCATGTCGCATCATAAATTCGAAGGCGAACACGGCCAAGTAGGTACACAGGCAAAGATGAGCGACGCTCAAGTCTTTGCGATCAGCAATTCTGCAGACAATAAACTATTCGATCACGCATCCAAATCGCAGCTAAGAGAAACGAACGATAGATTGCAAGGTCTCGGTTTTGCAAGTGGCGATGAGCTTTTTGCAAGCAACCAGAAATCCGAACAGCCTATTGCTCGCTCAGAAGCAAGGTTGACAGCCTGGCGAGACACCGATGGACAGGGACATCGCAAAGACGACGACCTGCTCTTATACCACGACTGGGAACGCAAGACACCTCGCAATCAAGACGATAATTTGTTATTGCACCGTGACAGTGAAAGGCAAAAGCAAACTCCGGAAGACTTGTCGCCGCATCAATTAGAGCCGGCACAAAAGCTAAAAGAAGTACAAGTTGCGGAGCGCCCAGTTAACAGAACAGATAACGGAACCGACCAGTATCTACGCTTTGACGGCGCGCGACCAATTTCGCTGGATGACGTACCAGAGAAATTTAAAGCAAATAGAGCAGATGGCTCAATGCAAATAGTAAATAGCGATGGTGTCATCACGTTTTGGCCAAACGGTTCCATCAACGTCAAGCGCTTCGATGGCACCGGATATGCGTACAACCCTGATGGAAAGGGCGGCTACGAGTACAAGCAATGGGGCAAAAGCGATAGAGATAATTTCAGCAGCAAGTACGACAAAGCTTCGGATTCTCTCACCGAAGTCGACGGTCAAGGCACGGTTGTAACGCGATGGAACAATGGTTCCGAACTCTGTCAAAGAGCCGATGGCACCGGCTATAGCAAGAAGTTCATGCCTACGCACAACTACATGACGAAAACTGAGCACTGGGGACCGAAACCAGAAGACAACTACACACAAATCTATAACGTGATCACGAAGATGGGACAGATCTGGGGTAAGAAGTCATCTTAAGCACCACTCTTCGCGCTTCAATCGATACAGCACATGAGGACGCAACGGATGCCCCTCTGGCAGCGACGGATGCTCGAAGTCATCGGCGGGATTGTGCGTCATTCCAATCTTCTCCATCACTCGTCTCGACCTTTCGTTCGTGACGGTAGTCATTGACACGATCTCTTCGAGCCCGCACCGTTCAAAACCATCTTTCAGTACAACTCGTGCCGCTTCCGGCGCGTAGCCATGACCCCAAAATTCCTTCGCCAGACGCCAACCAATCTCAACACATGGTGTGAAATGCGCTTCGAATTTTGGTCTTACGATTCCCACGAAGCCTATAAATTGATTGGTGTGGACAGTCTCAACGGCCCAAAGACCGAAATTGCATTCTTCGAACTCAGACTCTATACGTTCAATCAATCGATCACTTTGTTCACGCGTGAGCATTGAAGGAAAATACTTCATCACTTCCGGGTCTGCATTCAGCCGCGCGAACGGCTCACAATCCTCACTTCGCCACCTGCGCAGCAAAACGCGGAACGCAGGCAATGTAACAGGAGCAGGTTCTATCTTTGTCGGCATCGACCTATTACCGTAACCGATCCCCTTACCGAAAACCCTGGAATTTTACCGATCAGCGATGCAGCGCGATGCGCAGCGCCTTGCAGTCGTGCCTGGCAACGAGCTTATGAACATACGCAGTGGAGAGAAAACCCCAAACCAAACCAAGAATCATGAAGATGACAAACAGCTTTCCGCCCATCTCCGTCAATGACGACCCATGCTGAAACCCGACCGGGAAAAAGATTCGCTTGATGACGCCCTGGTACAACGCGCCACATGACCACCTCATGCCGACTAGAACCGTTCCCAACAATAGATATGACAAGACGATTGCTGCGGTCAGAAAAATGAGCCCGCCCAGAATAATCACGGTGTCACCTCGCCCAACCAGTTAATCCGATCCTACCAACAAGACCGCTTGGCTGCCTTAGTTACCAAAAATATTCGATATACTGAAGCCCTTTAGCCCAGTTCATTTAAGGTGTCGCATGAAGACAGCTCCGTATGGTTCTTGGAAGTCGCCCATCATGCCTGAGCAGATTGCCAGCGCAACGATTCGGTTCGGTCCGATGCAATATGACGGGGATTCACTCTACTGGACTGAAGGGCGCCCCGCAGAAGGCGGTCGGCAGGTCATTGTGCGGCGACAAGCAGGTGTCGGCGAGAATCGGGACGTCAATAATGCGCCGTTCAATGTTCGAACGCTCGTGCAAGAATATGGCGGCAGCGCCTATGTCGTGCATCACGGAACCGTTTTCTTCGCGAATTTCGACGATCAACGCGTCTACGAACTCGAGCGTGGGCAGGCGCCCAAGCCGTTGACGAAGCCAGGCGCATACAGATTTGCCGATTTGACGGTCGACGAAAAGCGCGGGCGCTTGATTTGCGTTTGCGAAGACCACACGCACAAAGACAGAGAAGCCGCCACCACAATTGTCGCGATTCCAATGGGTTCGCACGCGCAGGGAGCCGCAGCGTCTTTGTGGTCGCAAGATAATTTCAACGGATTCGATTTCGAGACGCTCGTTGCAGGCTGCGATTTTTACTCGACGCCACGGGTGAGCCCGGATGGTTCCAAGCTTTCATGGCTGTGCTGGAACCACCCAAACATGCCCTGGGACAGCTCCGAAGTCTGGGTCGCAGACATAACCGCTGAAGGCGATTTGCAAAATCATCGCAACGTTGCGGGCGGTCCTGGTGAGTCAATCTTCCAACCGAATTGGTCACATGAAGGAGTTCTGCACTTTGTTTCAGACCGAACCAATTGGTGGAACATTTATGCGGAAGTCGCACCAGGAGAGGTGGTCGCACTTGCTCCGATGGAAGCCGAATTCGGAATGCCTTTGTGGGTGTTCGGAATGTCGACATATGTTTGCTTGCCCGAAAGCCGCATTCTATGCAGCTACAACGAGAATGGAATCTGGCGCCTCGCCCTCATCTCTTCCGACCTAAGCACAGGCACACACATTCTCGAAAGCATTCCTTCACCGTACACCGACTTTTTCTACTTCGTTTCTGATGGCAAGAAAGTTGCGACTCTAGCTGGTTCTCCGACAGAGGCGACCGCTGTTGTTGAATTGGATCTGCGCACCAAGAAATTCACAACTATCAAGAAGTCGTGTGAGTCTGTTCCTGACAAAGGATATATCTCGGCGCCGCAGACCATTGAGTTTCCGACAGAAAATGGCAAGACTGCATTCGCATTTTTCTATCCACCAACTAATGCTGACTACAAAGCACCTGAGGGTGAACTGCCACCACTTTTGCTCAAGAGTCACGGCGGACCAACTGGCGCAACCAACAGTGTTCTCAGCCTTGGATTGCAATACTGGACAAGTAGAGGCTTCGCGGTTGTCGACGTAAACTATGGTGGCTCCACAGGCTTCGGCAGAGAGTATCGCGACCGATTGCGAGGACAGTGGGGCGTGGTCGACGTTGACGATTCCGTCAATGCAGCGAAGTATTTGATCGAAAAGAAATTGGTTGATCCAAACAAGTTAGCGATTACCGGTGGTAGCGCCGGTGGTTACACGACCCTTTGTGTCTTGACCTTCCGAGATCTCTTCAAAGCAGGTGCGAGTCACTTCGGAATCGGCGATGTTGAGTCGCTCATGGCTGAAACGCACAAGTTCGAGTCGCGATACGGAGACTACCTCATTGGTCCGTTGAGCGAAAAGGAACTCTACAAACAACGCTCCCCACTCAACTATGTCGATCAACTTTCATGTCCCGTAATTTTCTTCCAGGGTTTGGAGGACAAGGCTGTTCCACCAAGTCAGGCTGAAGCAATGGTTGCAGCTCTGAAGACGAAGGGAGTGCCTGTTGCGTACATTGCATATCCTGGCGAGCAACATGGCTTCCGCAAAGCCGAGAATATAAAGCGCACTCTAGAAGCAGAGTTCTATTTCTACGGCCGTATCTTCGGTTTTGAGCCTGCCGACAACATCGAGCCTGTTCCTATCGATAACTTGCCCGACAAGGTGGCGGCGAAATAGCTATCTGTTGTTGCCCCACGGAGTGCAGCACCATTGACCAGCGGTCGGCCATCCTTGAGCCTTTGCGCCTTTGGCAGCTCTTAGAGACTTTGATTCTTTGAGTTCTTTCAACTTCAGTACGTTCTTTCTGGGCTTGGAGTCCTTCTTTTCATTGACGGTATTCTTGTTCATTTTTCTTCCTCCGATATCTAGTGGTGAATGTGATGAATAGTGTTTCCACAACGACGTTACAAGTCCATTAGGGCGTTAGGTACATCGCATTGCGATATGCAAACCAACTTACCGATCGATCGTGAGGAATTCGTCAGTGGTTCGTGAGGGTTTCGTTGGTTAGTTGCAGCTCATGTCGTCAGGCAAATCGAATCGCAAGCCGACTGACATCAAGTTCGCACCATATTTGGAATCTTCCACAGACGGCAAATTAACACGATTTTTTCACAATCACTCGGATATTCTTGTGCCGTTTACTACCCACTTTAGAGATGCCTACATGCCATACTGCGAAGCACCGGTAATTCTGGGATTCTTCATATCCGCTGGATCAATGATCTATTTGTATAGAGAATTCAGATACGCAAACAAAGAAAGCCGATAAACATTCGGCGGGTTCATCACATAGTGTGACTAGAAGTCCAAATTTTGTTATCCTCAACCCAGCTCGGGAAATGCTTCTTTAGGCTTGGTCGCGAGGATGCACCAATGAAACCAAAAATCGTCTCTCGTTCGGTCATCTGGACGGACGCCATTCAGACGATCGAGTCTGTCGAGGTTGAACTCAACGATGGCTCGAAGCAAAGAAGAGTGGTCACCAAGCAACTTCCAGGCGCTGTCATTGCTGCGTTGAACGACAAGAACGAAATCCTATTGCTCGAAGGCTATCGACTCGCAGTCGATCAACCGGTGCTCGAACTACCCGCAGGCAAAATCGAAGTGGGAGACACGCCGCTCGCCGGAGCTCAGCGTGAATTATTGGAAGAGACAGGTTTGGTGGGGAACAAATGGGAGAGCCTTGGCACTACATTTGGTGCACAGGGTGCATCGGATTGGACATGCCACTTCTTTTTGGCGAAAGATTTGAAGCAGGTCGAAGAATCCAGAGAAGCCCATGAAACGCACACTCTGCACTGGACTCCACTTGAGACGTGCTGGCAGTGGGTTGAAGAAGGAAAAATCTGCAATAACTTTTCAATCGTCGGCATTATGAAGACGATGATTTCTTTGGAGAAGATCACCACTCAGCATTAGGCGCGGAGCGCGTGG
>CAYZJR010000088.1:0-28874 GCA_964478655.1 uncultured Candidatus Obscuribacterales bacterium | reverse complement strand
CAGCACCGAAGTAGGCACAGAACATTTGTTATTGGCGCTGCTCACAGATGGAGAAGGAGTGGCGCTTCATGTGCTACAGAACAGTTACGACGTTGAGCCGAGCGAGCTGAAAGCATACATTCTCAAGCAACTTGCTCAAGAAGCAAACGATGAGACCTGATTCTAAAAATAGACCAAAGTCTGCTGAGCTTCGTAGCTCAAAGCGTCACTCGCGAGCCTAGAAAACCCGCGACTGGCTCAGATCCAAATCCGACAGCGGAGCAGCTTCAACAGTAATTTCAGAGAACTTCGCTTCAGCCTTGGGCGAGTTCGGTCGTTTGATTATGCGCGAACGCTTAGTTGTGGTTAGTAGTACGTGCAGTTCAGAAAGATCCGTCTCAGCCTGTGTCACAGGAAAGGCAATGTCGAATTTTGAATTCCCCTTTTTCGCAGGAAGATTTTTGGGAGTCCACCCGGAATAGACTTCCTTGTTTTTAGCATTCACCACACCGAATTGCACACCGCACGATTCAAGGGCATCATGCGGTGCTTCAATCGTTCCTCTAATGCGCAAAAGCGACGAACTGCCAACACTCAACGGCTCTAGGTGAATACTCTGAAATTGTGGCGATTCTGGTGTGACGGTGCACGGTTTAAATGCGCCTATCTGCTTCCATTCATTTCTGCTCGGAGCCAGTTGCACAACATCGACCGAGGTCTCCGCCTGCATCGTAGGTATGGATAGAAGCCTGATTTGCCAGCTTCTACCAGGCTGACTAGCAAGGCGCAGAGTCTCGTAGTCGCGATTCCAACTTTCTAGTGAATCTTCCAATCTCGTATCGGAAAGGCCACGTTCCCAGTCGCTGCCATAAAACGCTTTGTCCCATGATGAGCGGAACACTGAAGGCAGCACATCTCTCTTGTAAGTCGCAAAGAGTTCCGGTTCGCCTTCAACTGGAGTGGCTTCCACAACATTTTTTTCGATGATGAAATCTCGAGGGACGGGAATGAAAAACCATTGCCGCAGATCAACTAGTGACTTCCCCGAGGGGTTAGCGAGCGCTGAATAAATATGTTCAAACGGCTTCTGAAGCCCATCTCCGACTGCTTCATACTTATTGGACAAGTCTGCAAAAGACAAGCTCGGAACGATCGGCTCATCCAAAACTTTGCCATTGAACGTCACCTGTAAGTCATTCAGTTGATTCAATCCATCAGCATCGACCATCAGAAACCATGTGCGTTCCGGCTGAGACAAGGATGACGCCGGCACCTCGATGGTCTGCGATGCAGGCGCTTTAGCAGTCACATTCACTCTTTTCTCGTACCATCGTCCATGCGCTTTCAGCGGAAAACAAAGCGATGGTAGCGCGAAAAGGGCAATAGAAAACGCGAGTACTGTCGCGAGTACGCGTTCGACTTTTGCGACATACACAAGGCGCCACACCGCATCAAGTGCATACAGAAGGAACGCAACTTTGACCACTGCAGAAGCAACGATAATAAGAGTTGGGTCCAATGTCGGGAACATTGAGATAGTTCCTCCAGCGACATTGGCTCTGGCTATAAACCATAGGCATGAGGCAGCGACCAGAAGATGAATTGCTATCTTCGGATACAGCGCAAAAACTCTGACAAAAACCACGAGTGCAGCGGAAGCCAATAGCACCACCAGTGGCATCGCAGTCACGAAGTATCGGGGCATCGCCACAAAACCGACATATGCAAAATGAACGGCAATCAGACCAACCAAAAGCAGCCGCCCGAGCACGTTCTGCGAGTTGGTCGGACCACCCGTGCGCATGGCCGGAACCGCCACGATGCATCCCACCGCAGCAAGCAATATCAGTATCTGGTGAAATACAACTTGCGCTCGAAATTTGATTATACCGATGGGGGTGCGAAAATCGTTCCATGGAAATTTTGCCAGGCGTGCAACCTTTCCTAAAGTCAATTCAACCCAACCGGTTGCATCGGCTTTGATGCTGCGCTTCACTATTTGAACCAGGCTCTCAGCCTCGATGCCACCATAGTTTGGATATGGTTCTATGCTCCAGCCTTCAGCCAAAACATTGTTCCCCACTGCACAATTCAAATGACTGGATCGATCAACAAACGGAGTGAACTTTCCGGTTGCATTCGATTGAAAAATCACCCATGGAACAATTGCAAGACCCAACCCGGCAACCCACATCAAAATAAATCGCCAGGAGCGATAGCGAACGCTTAGAAGCGCTGCATATGCAGTTTGTAGAGCGGTGGCAAGCAAGAGCGCGGATCTTGCAAATTGCAGAAATGCCGAAAAAACTCCTGCGAAGAACGTGCACCACATCTGGGGTCGCCGTTTGTACTGCACTACCAAAAGCAAAGTGCTCAGCGTGATCATAAAGCAGGCAATAGTTTCCGGCAGAATCCTTCCGGTCGCGATGATGAAGCCGGGATAGATAGCCGCAAGGACACCTGCCAGCATACCGACTTTTCTGCACCACAAGGACTTCCCCACGAACAAAAGCATCACGCAAGTTAGAGAGGAAGTGATGCTAAGCGAGACAACTGCAGAACCTGAAGTGGGCACACCGATTCCAAGCAATCCACAAAAGATTTGCCACTTCACCAGAGACATCGGAAAGACCGGTCCTTCCGCTAGAATCTTGGCAAACAAACCATCGGGAGCCGTCGACGTTATCTGATGAAAGTTGCCAGCTTTAATTGCATCAGTAATAGCAGTTGCAGTCGAAAAGTATTCCCATGCATCACATGCAAGCGATGCGTCGGGGTGTCGAAAGACAAAGTTGAACCACAACCGAATGATTAGAGCAAAAACAAAGATGCTCAGTCCCGCGATGATGAGATGCCTTCGCTCTTCTGCGGTTGAAGCTGGCATCTGTATTTGGAGCTCCAGTTTGGGGTGCTCTAAGTTGTTCGCAGAACTCTCTTAGCGGCGAGACAACACTCGCTTGCGCATACGAATGCTCTTCGGAGTCACTTCGACTAATTCATCAGATTGAATGTATTCGAGGCACTTCTCCAAACCCATTTCGATGGGCGCTTGCAATGTCACCAGAACATCACTGTTAGAGCTTCTGATGTTTGTGAGCTTCTTAGTTTTGCAGACGTTGATATCGAGATCTTGCTGGCGGCTATTCTCGCCGACAATCATGCCACCATAGACGCGTGTCTGCGGTGTGATGAAGAACAAGCCTCTGTCTTCAGCCCCTTGAATGGCATACGCTGTGGCGACGCCTTCTTCCCAGGCTACCAACACGCCGTTGCGTTGACCGGTGATATCGCCGCACCACGGACGGTATTCGAGAAACGCATGGTTCATCACGCCATTACCTTTGGTGAGGCGCAAGAACTCACTGCGGAATCCAATCAAACCGCGAGTGGGAATGACAAACTCTAGAAGAGCTTGAGTCTTGTCGACATGCATGTTTTGGAGTTCGGCTTTGCGGGGTCCGAGTTCTTGCATGACGGCACCGGTATATTCTTCCGGTACGTCAATCAAGAGTTTTTCAAACGGTTCGTTGTCGACGCCGTCGATTTCCTTGACGATAACTTCGGGACGTGACACTGCAAACTCGTAACCTTCACGGCGCATCGTTTCGATAAGAATGCCGAGGTGAAGTTCACCGCGACCGGAGACAATAAATGTATCGGTGCTGTCTGTTTCGTTGACGCGCAAGCTGACGTTGGTTTCTAGTTCATGAAACAACCGACTACGCAACTGACGCGACGTAACGAATTTCCCTTCCTGTCCTGCAAACGGACTGTCGTTTACAAGGAAGGCCATCTTCATAGTTGGTTCATCAACTCTGATTCGCGGCAAAGCAGTTATGGTCTCGGTATTGCACACGGTGTCACCGACGTTTGCACCGGCAAATCCGGCGATGGCCACAATCTGCCCGGCATGTGCTTCATGCACTTCCAAACGTTTCAAGCCATGGAAACCAAAGAGCTTGGTGATTTTACCTTTCACCACTGAGCCGTCCTCTTTGATCATCGCGACTTGTTCGCCGTTCTTGACCGTTCCGTTATAGATTCTTCCAATGCCGATACGACCCAGATAGTCGCTATAGTCGAGAATGCTGACTTGCATTTGCAGCGCTTTATCCGGATCTCCGGTCGGAGGCGGGCAGTGGTCGATGATCATGTCGAGCAGAACACGCAGATCAATGCCCGGCTCAGCAGGGTCTTTCATTGCGATGCCCTTAACGCCCGAGGCAAAGACATACGGGAAGTCGAGTTGCTCGTTGCTGGCGCCGAGCTCGACAAAGAGATCGAACACTTGATCGACTGCAACATGCGGATCGATGTTGGGACGATCCACTTTGTTGATGACGACGATTGGGCGCAAACCGCGTTCTAAAGCCTTTCTCAACACAAAACGTGTTTGTGGCATCGGACCTTCGCCGCAATCAACAACAAGAATGGCACCGTCGACCATTCCGAGAATGCGTTCCACCTCGCCGCCAAAATCAGCGTGGCCAGGGGTATCGACGATGTTGACGAGATAGTCTTTATAGGTCACAGCCGTGTTTTTGGCAAGAATGGTGATGCCGCGCTCGCGTTCCAAATCATTGGAATCCATTACGCAGTCGACCACTTCCTGGTTCTCACGGAACACACCGGTCTGCTTCAAGAATCCGTCAACCAGAGTCGTTTTGCCGTGGTCAACGTGAGCAATAATCGCAATGTTGCGAATATGGTCAAGCTTCGCTGTCTCAAAAAGCTCGACTTCCTCCGCACTTCCGGCATCCTCGTCCGGGGGCACCGCATTCGGCTCTAATGCCGCATTCTGCAGGTTTGTTTCTTCGATGTCTCCGGGTTTAGTCATGGTTGCGGTGCTCATAATGTTTCCACTCAAAATATTATTAGGTGTATTCTTAAGGGAGGCAAGCTCCCTGAGAAGAGAGGTTTACGTTTGCCGACAGAGATCGCAACTGTTTTGAGGAGTCACGCTGGCGGATGGTTGGTTTACCAACCGGAGTTGGATACGACCCTGGTTTGTCAGGCTCGCGGACGGCTCAAGAAAGAACGCGTCTCAATCGTGACCGGCGACCATGTTGAGCTCGATGAGATAAATCCGGAGCAGAGCTCAGCGGTAATCGTCGCGAGAGTCGACAGAAACAATCTGTTGTCTCGTCCACCATTGGCCAATGTCGATCAGGTCATTATTGTACAAGCCGTTCGACAGCCCGAATTCAATGCTCTTTTATGCGATCGGTACATCATTCACTTCCAGCTAGAACTGCTCAACAAGCCGCCCTTACTATGCTTCAACAAGTGCGATTTGGTGGACCAAAAGCAGCTAGATAGTTTACGAAGTATTTATGAACCGCTTGGATACTTAGTCACATTTGTTTCTGCTAAGACTGGAATGGGCATGCCCGAACTCGCAAAAATGCTGCTCGGCAAAATCTCTGTATTAGCCGGCCAGTCAGGCGTTGGCAAATCGACCCTGCTCAATTATTTGGAGCCGACCCTCAATCTTAAGACCGGTATCATGGAAAACGAGTTCGGAGTCGGTCGACACACAACGACATATTCGGAGCTTTATCAAATCGGTTTGCCCCAATACACGGCAAACGGAAAGCCCGGCGCCAATTGGGTGGCAGACACCCCCGGTTTCAACATCTCTGAGTTAAACCACCCCCAACCCGCAGATTTGATGTGGGAGTTTCCGGAAATCGTCGAACTCGCCCGCGACTGCAAATTCAACAATTGCCTGCATGTGGTGGAACAAGGCTGCAACGTCATGGCCAACGTCGAAGGCGGTCTCTTTGATGACGACGACGATTCAATTGATGACGATGACTCTATAGATGGTGAGGAACTAGACGACGATTCTGATGACGGCGATGAGTCGTCCGATGAGGATCTCCTTGCGGATTCTGACGAAGACGAAGTCTCTGAGTCGGATCTGGAAGATGACGACAATACCACATCTGGTGCACAGATTTCTCAAAGCAGATACATAAGTTATGCCACGATGGTCGGAGAAGCCCAAGCCGAGTACAACTTGCGCCGTGCCACTTCAACAAAGGTCGAGGCCAGCGTAAAAGTCGTCGGCGGGCGTGAGGGGAAGGGACTGCATGTTCCGCGTTTGAGCAATAAGTATCGGCAAACTTCGCGACGCCGCGAAAAGCAACAGGTCGAGCTCACGGCGCACGAAGAACAAGATTTGGACGAGGCTGACGACTAACCTTGCGCCGCCTTGGTCGTAGCTACCAAGAAATCTTTTTGCGATCTCTATAGAAAGAACCGGTTGGACCGTTGTCCGGAAGTTGCGCCAGCCACACGATTGTGTCGACACCCTCTTCAACAGAACGTGGCGCATTGGGTCCACCCATATCTGTTTTCACCCAACCCGGGCACACTGAATTCACCAAAATGTTGTTCGCTTTGAACTCTTCAGCAACCATGCGCGTAAGTGCATTGAGAGCCACTTTCGACATCCTGTAACCACCGTATCCGTTGCCCATTTCCGTCAATTGGCCCAACCCGGAAGACACATTTACGATACGACCATACTTGTGCTCTTTCATAATTGGAATCAGTTCCTGGCAGAGCATCAATGCACCATATAAATTGGTGTCCATCGTCTGTTTGACTCGCTCTACAGGGGTTTCCATAATACTCATAGTGCTGGTGCCGTCGCTGCGCTTATCGAGCGCAACGCCCGCGTTATTGACGAGAACATCCAATCGTCCATAGTCCTTGCGAACATCGATCGCCAATTGCCGAACGCTTTCATGGCTGGACACATCCAATTGATGGAACGCCACAGACAGACGCTCCTCCAACAGTTGTGCGATCGCCTCTTCACCCTTGAGCCGATCGCGGCATGTGAGCACCACGTTTAGCCCGGCTTTCGCAAGCTGACGACAAGTTTCAAAACCAAGACCGCGATTTCCGCCGGTGACGACAGCCACTCTTGTCGTTGCCATTTTTGCCCTCTTTTTACCACGCCAAGATGCCATGAAGTTCAGCACCAGCCTGCGCTTCGCTCAGATTACCATACTCTAGTTTTTGCGTTTTAGAAACGCATCCCACACGTCGGGATTGAGCGCGTTAGATGGGAGGTCACCGGAAAACGCCTCAATCAGCCCGCCTACGGCAAGGGCAGCCATAGCAGTTCGTGTTTCAACAGTTGCAGAACCAATATGTGGAGTCAACACGACATTGTCCATTTTCACGAGGCTTTCGGGGACGGACGGCTCGTTTAAAAACACATCCAATCCTGCTGAAGCGATGCGCTTTTCCGTGAGAGCCGCAATCAATGCCGGCTCGTCGACGACGGCACCGCGGGAGGTATTAATGAAGATGCAAGTCGGCTTCATCAGCTTGAATTCCTTTTCCCCAATCAGCCCTCTCGTCTTGTCCGAGAGCGGGCAATGAACGCTGACTACATCTGCCGTTTTAAGCAGTTCCTCCATAGTCATTCGTTTTGCATCAAAGTCTTTTGCGAGTTCTTTATCTTTGTCATCATGGGCGGTGCCACTGCGTGAGTAGACGATCTTCATACCGAATCCGCGGGCGCGGCGTGCCACAGCCTTAGCGATTCTTCCCATACCAATGATGCCCAACGTCTTTGATTCGAGATCTGTACCCAGCATCAAATCGCTGTCGAATCCAAACCAATCGTTGCGACGCACGTAGCGCTCGGCTTCACAGATGCGGCGAGCAGCACAAAGAATTAGACTCATCGTTAAATCGGCAGTCGCACCGTCCAACACACCTGGAGTGTTGGTGGCAAGAATGCCGCGTTTAGTCGCTTCCGGGACGTCAAAGTTATCAAATCCAACAGCACGATTGGCCATCAACTTAAGTTGCGGGCAACGACTCATAACGTCCACTTTGAGCTTGTCAGGCGGTTCACTAACAACAGCATCACAGCCGGCGAGCGCATCTACAAGCTCGTCGGCTGTGAAATCTTTTTCCGTGCGAGCTAAGAATTTCGTCTCGGCAAACTGCGACAGTTGGTCTTCGACCTTCTCCGGCAACCTGCCAATTACGAGCACCTTAACCATTTTTCGTCCCGCTCAGATTTGAAACAAGCGTTATCTTAGCTTGTCTTTGAGCAGTCCGGCGGCCAATCCAACAGCTGCTCCAACGGCGGCGCCTTTGACGGAATTCTTTGCTGTTCCGTGTCCTTTGCTCACTGCCATTCCCAGTCCGATGCCGGTTGCCGTTCCAATCGCAACAGTTTTTGCAATTGGGTGTTTCTTCAATGTTTTGCTGGAGTTAACGAGACCAACTGTGGCGCCGGTTCCTGCGCCGATTACGGCACCCTTCACCATTCCTTTTCTAGTGACGAGGCCGGTGACGGCACCAGCGGCGGTTCCAACGCCTGCGCCGATCGTGGCTTGTCGCACTTTGTCATGGTTACGGAAAAATGTTTTTACTTTGCCGGCCGATGTTGTCTTATTGACGCTTCCATTCAGTGTGTCTGCCATTGCAGACGGGCAACCGAATGTCAGCTGCGCTCCCAAAGCTCCCACTGCAACGAGCATTGAGAGTTTTTTCGTATTTAGCATCAGTACTCCTACTAGGGATCGCGAAGATCCAAATTGAAATTTGAAGGCTCCAAACACAGAAGAGGCTAGCATCTCAAGGTTTATTTGGCGAATTTAATTGAGTGATACCAATTTCAACCGTTCCATACATTCCATCGATATATCCTGCTGCATCCTTCTGATAAGGAACGACGATACAAGTCGTAAATCCAGGCGACGACGAAAGATCCGAATTGTTTCCTACCTTGTATTTGGTGCCGAATTTTGTTTTTTCAGATGGCTCTCCACAACCTTAGAATTTAGCCATATAGGGTGAAAGCTCTATAAAGGATAAGGAAAAAACCCTGCCATTTACCGTATCCTTATCCTCGAACCTTCATGTTGACGACTATCTGGAACGGACGAATGCGCCAGCAGGAGTCGGAAACGAGACGGGTCAATTATCGTGAGGTTATGACTTTGAATTCGAAACCAGCTTTCCTGCGCAGTAAAAACAGACAGGCAGCGGCGAGACTCATGGCGGTCTTGCTTTTGACGACGAGCACCGCCATTGGTGTCTCGGCTCAAAACGCAGCGAGCCCGATCACGGATGCGGCACCAACACCACCGACGCAAACCCCGGCGGCGCAAGGCGTACACGAGAATCAGGGAATTCAACTTGTGCCGGTGTTGCCGATGCAAGAATCGAACCCTCAATCGATCGAAAAAGTCAACAAAATAATTGCCGAAGGCGAAAAACTTTTCGATCAAAAGCAATTGGACAGAGCGCTTATCAAATGGCAAGAAGCGTACGGATTGGCGATCGAAACCAAATATGGGGACGGTCAAGGCAAGGCGCTTAGCCGCATGTCACTGGTTTACATGCAACAAGGGCAGCTTCCGAAAGCCAAATTGCTTGCAGAAAATGCGACTGAAGTATTGCTCAACTCGGTGGAACAGCAAGAGTTGGGAAGAGCAAGAATTACACTCTCGCAGATTTTCTTCGCGATGGAAAATCCAGCATGGGCGATTCAACAGCTCGATCTGGCAATGAAAGTTCTCACCGACAAAGGTAACAAGTTTCCGGCTGATGCGGCCCGCGCTCTCAACATGGCAGGCGCGTTGGCAATCAAGTTCAGACAACCGAAAACTGCAGTCCGATACTTCCAAGAAGCAGCGACATTCTTCGCTAACGGCGGAGACTTTGCAAATGCAGTGCACAATAGAGAACAAATCGCACAACTGTTTCTCGAACTCGGTTTCTCCACAGCAGCTTTAGAAGAAGCGCAAAAAGGAGTCACTCAAGCGAAAAACTTTGCCGGCGATAACCGTGGGTTGTTGGCTCCAGCTCTAGCTTCCGTGGCCAATTGCCAATACGCTCTTGGCGAATTTTCGAACGCCAGAAAGACATATGAGGAAGCGTTGATCACGGCATCCAAACTTCCGGCGACCGCGCTCGACTCGCTATCACGCGCACACATGGACTGCGGATACGGCTTTGCCCTGACCGCCACCGGCGACTACGACTTAGCGAAGACCGTATTTGCTCGCATTCTTCCGGTGTTCCGCTCGCAAAACGCAATCGTCGAGCAAGCTCAAGTTCTGCAAACGCTCGGACTGATCGAATGCATGGAAGGCAACTACCAGAAGTCGATTGCATACAGCACACAGTCGTTGGATTCGCAACAGTTGATTCGTCCTGCGCAGCCGCGCATGAACGTCATCACGCACCAAAACATTGCGGCGGCTGAATTCAGAAATGGTTCTGCGCGTAACGCAAAAGTGCATCTCGAAGCTTGCATCACCACTTGCAAAAAGGGCTTGTTTGCACAACTGGAAGGAAGAACCTATACAGGATTGGCCGAAGTCTGCATGAAGCTTGCAGATCCAGTGGGTGCTCAAAAGTACCTCACTGAAGGCATCGCAATCTCTTCGAAGATCAGTGATGATGGAGCTCTTTGGAGAGACTATCTCATTCAAAGCAAACTTCAACTAAGTCAAGGCTTGGTAGAAGAAGCAAAGGTATCACTCACAAGCGCGCTCTCCCACTTCAGATCGCCGCAAGCGGGCTTGTTTGCATCGGCTGAAGAAATCACCTTCCCCACATCCAGAGAAGAAGCAGGACAACGACTCGTTGCGTTGGTTGCATCTCAAGGAATGGGAGAACAAGCTCTTCTTGCAGCGGAACAGTTGAAGGAAGAAAGCTTCATCACCGATTGGCAAAGGCGCTGTGGAAAAGTGAAACAGGAAGATGCAGAACTGTATCATGATCTGGTTTCGCAAAGACTTCACAACCACGCCGCAGAAATTCTCTGCACACCAGATCGACTCACAAGTGAATGGCAAAACTGGATGGCACGATTCAGAACGCTTGCGCAACAAAATCGTTCGCTGGCACGCCTGATCGCTCCAATGCCGCACGCGGCGCCGGATATCGTGAAGTCAGTCAAACAAAAACAAGTCACGATTTTGGAATACCTCGTGGGCGCAGATCAATCAGTGGCATTCACAGTTGATCCCTCCGGTCGTATTTCAGCTTCCGTATTGCCGTTCGGACGCAATCGCTTGCAAAGCCAGATTGCAGGGCTTATGGCAGCGGATTCCTCACCAGAGGGTCAGCAAAAGGAACGTGTACTCCTGCAGACACTCTACAATCAGTTGATACCGCCGACGGTTCGACAGTTCTTGCCGAAGAATGCCGATCAGTTGACGATGGTTATTCCTGATAGTGTTCTCTTCAACCTGCCATTCGCCGCGCTCGTCGACGAACACGGCAAGTACTTCGTGGAAAGCCACCTGTTGACGCTCGCTCCTTCAGTTGGCGTATTGTTCGACTATCGCGAGCCGTTCAACGAAGACCTCAGTCTCGTGGTGGCGTCCGCGGTGCCTGAGCAAAGCAGAGGAGCGGAACGCGCCGAAGCAGACAAGCTCACCACGATCTTCCAACCTGACAGAATCACAACGCTTCTGAGCAAGGATGCAGATCTCAACACCATGCGCGAACAAGCGAAGAACAAAGCAGTCGTTCACATGCCCGCCAGTGTTGCCCTGCAAGAAGGCAATCCATGGAGATCGGTACTTCCGCTGTTCTCATCCAAAGAACAAGGCGCCAAGCGCGCTACGGCAGATCGTTTGTTTGAAAGCAATCTTCCAAGCGAACTGATTGTGCTGAGCGATTCATCACTGAGCAAGGAAGTGCTCGGCAATGCAGTGAAAGTGTTCAGCCGTGGACTTTCATATATGGGAGCGCGCAACGTCGTGTTGAGCCTTTGGCAGCAGTCGCCATCCACTCGTATTGACGAACTTGTTGACTTCTACAAGAACAAACAGAGTGGTCTCAATCCGGCGCAGTCGCTGAGAAAAGCTCAACTTTTGGCTTTGTCTAAAGATCCTTCACCGAAGTCATGGGCAGGTTATCAACTGCTAGGCCCTGGCAACTAATAGTGCAGGTCAAGTAAATATCCATGCGCTCTCAAGTTGCGATCGCACAAGATATACATTGCCTGCATTTCAGGATCCATATTAAAGGTTGAAGTCAAGCATGCCAAAAGATCTCAAGTCGTTGTATAACTGCAGGACCTGGCATCCTCAATCTCAGGTTTCGCGGGGTTTACAAGCGACGAGACCGGAAGCCAAGATACAAGGGCGCATCGAATTTGGTGCTGAAGGTAAATACCAACAGCTGCCAGATTGGTAGTCAAGTTCAAAAGAAGTCAGTAGACACAATTCGACGGTCAAAGGTACCAAAAGGATAAGGGCTATGAGAAACGTGAAAGTCGCGACATTGAAAGCGCTCGCAGATAAAACATTGCGAAGCTTGCTTGCGGCACAACTCCTGATTGGGTTCTCACTGCCTGCGATGGCTCACGAAGCGGTGCTGAGCGCCACTCCGGCGGCAGAAACGCAAGCAGCTCCAGCAACCACCTCAGCTCCTGCAGCATCGTCCAGCGTCCTTGATGTTCCAATCACTCTAGATTCCATCCTCGGCTCGAAAGCGACCAAGGAATCCAAACCGACCGCTGAAACCAGAGTCGAAACCAAAGTTGAAACCGGAGTTGAAACCGGAGCCGAAGCAAAGGCTGAAACCAAAGCTGATGCCAAGACTGAAGCCAAGGCCGAGCCCAAAGCAGAAGTCCAAAAGACAGAAGAAACTCAAAAGTCTGAAGAGCCCAAGAAGACTGAAGAACCCAAAAAAGTCGGCGACACCGCTAAGGCAGAAGAATCCGACGCACTGACGATCGACAACGACGACTCCAAACCAGCGCGCAAAGTGTCGTCATCGCAATCAACATATGAAGTCGACACCGTCACAAGTGAATCAGACGCAAAAGCAACAGACTCAAAAACAGCCGAGGCCGGCGCGACTGACGCAGCTGCAACCACAGAAGCAACAGCAGAAGTCCCCACCGTCGACGAAAAGGGCGTATCTATTGCAGCAACCGCCGTTGAGCCCAAACTCGATACTCCGGACAGCATTACTGGTTTGCCTAAAGGCTCCATTCTTAGCCCGGAAGCAACAGATCTCTCCGGTCACATCCTTGATGTCGACAGAGCAGATCTCGTCGCCGATTCTGCGATCACTGTAGACAACGACGAAGAAATTGAAGCGAAAGCAACCATTGAATATAAGGAACTACCAACCGACGACGGAAAGACCAAAATCATTTCCGGCGCACGTTTTCCAGTAGTTATCAGCTCGCAAATCAACAGTAAGACAGCTAAGAAGGGTGACCCTCTCGAAGCACGTTTGAAGTACGACCTGAAGATCGGTGACAGATTGGTCGCCAAGAAGGGATCGAAAGTTTCCGGTCACATCGACTACTGCTTGCCCGCACGTTCGGTACTGCACTCGTTGGTTAGCCCAACTCGTTGGTATCGCAACTCTGGATGTCTCGGTCTGACATTCGATGAAATCATCACCGATTCAGGCGAGCACCTTCCGCTTGCCGCCGCACCTGCAAGACAAGGCAGAATCATCAAGAACAAAGGCGAAGGCCGCGAACTGGGAGTCAACCACCATGGTCAAATCACAGGTCCATGGGGACAACAATTGCGCTACAAAGCTGTCCGCATCGGGTTGAACTTCGCAATGGCTCCAGCAGGCGTTTTCAGCTTCGGCGCAATGCCGGTTGCTCTCGGAGTCATCGGCGCTATCAACCCATCATTCGCATTCATGAAGCCAGTTGGTCTAAACGTTCGTCACCGCAGACTCAAGGGATTCGCATGGGGCTTCCTCAGCGGAATTCCGGGCAGCTGGTTGATTGAAGATACAGTCACGAAAGGACAAGAAGCCATCGTCAAACCGGGCGACGAATTCCTGGCTGAATTCAAGCAAGAATTCACCGGCGAACCGGCTTCAGAAGCGACCTTGTTGCCTGGCTCTAAAGCCAAGGTCAAGGGCGAAGTCATGACTGAACTGAAGAAAACAACAGACAAGAAGTAAGTTAAGAACTAAGTTTCTAAATCGTTCGCGCCGATAGATTGCCTGGACGCAGGTAATGCCTGCCTGCACCTGTCGCGGGTTGTCATGAGACACTGCCAATCTGAGCGTGTCCTTGGGGGTAATTCTGATTGATACGGCTTCCCTGCGTGGGTTCGGTATGTGCACAACGAAGAGGTCCAAAAGTCTATCCCATAGCGACTTTCCAGGCACGCCTTTTTGCACATACCGAATCGGCACAGGTAAACCTTTCCCTGCGTGGGTTCGGTATGTGCACAACGAAGAGGCCCAAAAGTCTATCCCATAGCGACTTTCCAGGCACGCCTTTTTGCACATACCGAATCGGCACAGGTAAACGGCACGTGAAAGAATCGTGCACCATTAGGTGATCTCGCAGCGCCGCTGCAAAACTAAGCGAGTTGCAGCGCTTTGGTTTTTGTTAGTAGGCGCCGACGTAAGGTGCCGGTCCGCCGCCTGCAATGCTGACTGGAGCATCTAGTTGCAATTGCAGTTGGGTTCCGGATGGAATTACAACATCCTTGCCCTTGCGCAGCAACACGCTTTGAGCAACGCCGAGACCGCCACCAATGGCTGTTCCTGACCATGCTCCGCGGCCTGCTCCACGTCCGCCGCCTGCGATTGCACCAACTGCGGTGCCCAACGCTGCGCCGCCACCGGCTCCGACAAGACCTCTGACTCCAGCTTGAACAGCTTTGCCCTTCCAGGTTTCGCCCTTCACTACATCATCTTGATCGCTTCCTGCATCTGCGTATTTACCGATGCCACCAACGAGGTGAGCAGAGATTGGCGTTTCAACTCCGTCCGGAGTGCGCAGTCTGTTGAACTTGATTCCGAGGCTGCCCGAGCGGCCGAGCATGCGTCCGGCTTGCGCTTCCGTGATGTTTCCGATGATGGTAGAACCAGCAGGGATGCTGGAATCACCCAGCATAACAGTTTGGCTAACGGTTGCTTGAATCATGTCGCCTGATTTAGCGGCTTGAGTTGCAATCGATGTGTTGAGACTGATTTGCATTACGAGTCCCGCTGGAGCATAAGCAACTCGGCCTTGGCGAAATCCGCCAGGTGGCTGGCCATAAGCGCCTTGCGGTGCATAACCAGTTTGCGGCTGCGGCTGTGCGTATTGACTGCCGCCGTAATTAACTGATTGCTGCGAAACCATTCCTTGGTTTGCCTGCATTCCTTGGCTTACCGGCGGTGCAGAAGATGAATAATCACCTGAAATCTGCGCAACGTAACTGTCGATGCTGTGCTGATCGCGCAGCATGTTGCGAATGCCATCGGCCCATTTTTTCGCAAGGACTGCCGGGGTGGTTCCGTTGGCTTTAGCATCGCCACTATCTACGGTGACAACCTGGTAGCCACCAAGGGTGATTACCGGAAGTCCTTTGACATATTGGATATTTACTGATGCAGGCGACTTGTCTTTTGCGGCAACAAGCGCGTTGTCGAGGTTCTGCTGTACTGTTTCTGCACGCTTAACTGCAGTCATAGAACCCGAACCGGCAACATTGGTTATAACAGCTTGACCCGCAATTCGTACCGTGCTGTCAGCTGCGAAGGCTGTTAGCGGTGTCAAAAATAAGGTTTGGCTGAGAACAAGAGCACCAGCGATGAGGGTACGATTCAGAGAAGATTTCATGATCATGTCCTTTGTTTAGCCGCTTTGGCTATTACTAACCTTGTACTCGACACGCACGCTCGCTAATTCAGCTATTCGCCTGCGTAGTCTTCGTGCTCAACAGGAGCGTAAAAACTAGACCTAATAGACCACCAAAGTTTAGCAATGTTCCCGTCAACCAATCTGAAACGTTCCTAACTCCACTTAGAAACCACTCAAACCCTCACACCGTAAAGGTTTCGAGAGATGAGCAAAAATACAATTTTGCATATTTCCAACATATACGCATTGATAAAACTCGCTCGTACACTGATAATTGCGTGCAGCTAAAATATCTTCAACCTGCGGCAGTGCGCAGCCCAACCCATCCTTTTTATATACGTTTCACATCCGATAGATCGCTTTGAACAACAGGGACACTCCAGCACAACTGCAAGACGAAAAAAACAATCGCCCGCTCACAGGCAAGGTGGCACTCGTAACTGGCGCCAGTCGCGGTATTGGCAAGGCAATCGCATTGGAGTTGGCGAGCGAAGGCGCCAATGTCGCGATCATTGCGCGAGACAAAGTTTCACTCGACAGCGTCAAGAAGCAAATCGAAGTCCTCTCACCGAATTCGTCCAGCCTCGCGGTATCTTGCGATTTAAGCAAGCCCAACAGTCTGGAGAATGCTATAAGTGAAGTAGAGAAGAAGTTGGGAACGGTATCAATTCTGGTGAACAACTGCGGTATCTACAAAACCCAAGAAGTGCGCGACCACTCGCTTTCCGTCTGGTCGGAAACGATAGAGACAAATCTTACAAGCGCTTTACGTGCAGCACGCTGCGTGCTCGACGGAATGATTGAAGAAGGTTGGGGGCGCATAATCAATATATCTTCCATCTCAGGCAAACAAGGCGAGGCGTACGGCGCGGCATATTCTGCCACCAAGTTCGGGTTGATCGGCTTGACTCAATCGCTTGCACTTGAGGTCGCAACGAAAGGAATCACAGTCAACGCTGTGTGTCCCGGTTGGGTGGACACAGACATGGCTCAGAATCAGCTTCACGACGAAGAATGGTGCAAGCTCAACAACATCGACCCAATGCAGTCGAAAGAGATTGCACGACTATCAATTCCACAACAACGATTTGTAGAACCGGAAGAAGTTGCAAGCTTCGTTGCATATTTGTGCAGCGAAAGAGCGCGCAGCATCACTGGTCAGGCAGTCAATATCTGCGGAGGTCTATCACTTAGTTCATGAAAGAATCTGTTTCCGGTTCGACCGTTTCAACCGCTTCGTGCAAATCTTTAGATTCAATGCGTTCCTCACAAACACAAATCACTAAGCAAGACTGGCTCACAGAGACCCTTGACGGGTTGATACTTATGTTCTCCCCGCTTTTGAAGGAACAGCCGAAACTCGCGCACGCCTTCACAACACGCAGCGGCGGAACATCAAGAGCGCCTCTCGACTCATTCAATCTTGGGCGTCACATTGATGATGACGGCGATCGCAAAGATGCAATGGCTAATCGAGAACGGCTTTGCAACGCACTTTCGCTTCAGTTCAAAAATTTGGTTGTTCCTGGACAAGTTCATTCAAACAATGTCACTTGGCTTTCATCAATTGAAGAGACACCCAACACAAAAGCTGTAGATGGGCTTGCCACGAGGCTTGTAGAGCAACCAATGCTGTTGCATTTTGCTGATTGCGTTCCTGTGATTTTGGTTGCGCGCAAACAACGCCTCGCATGCATCATGCACGCAGGCTGGAGAGGAACAGCCAGTGCGATTGTTCAGCAAGGAGTAAAACTTCTGGTTTCACACGGGGCCGATGCAAAAGAGATGATTGCTGCTGTCGGTCCAGCGATTGAACCTTGCTGCTATCCCACTTCCGAAGAAGTAGCGCAACAGCTGCTTTCAACCGTGAAGGATTCTGCTGGTCTTGTCGATCGCACCTCGGAGCAACCGCGACCTGATTTGAAAGCAATCAATGCCATGCAACTATTGGAGGCTGGAGTCGACAAGGTGGACGTGTCGAATCTTTGTACCGCCTGTAATCCTCAAATCTTCTACTCTCACCGGCAGTCCGGCGGCAAAACAGGAAGGCAAGGGGCGCTAGTTTGTCTGCGAGCTTAGTGACTGTGCACGTTTCGGGCATAAATACTAAGGATTAACTTTGCCTGCACCGAGGTGTGCCATAAGGGCAGCTTGTAGTCCACAATATGGATAGGAGCTTGCCTCCGGGAAGTGACCTCTGGGTAGCGAATCGGCTGTGTTGTCCCCGGTAAAGACTTTCTATTTAGATTTGGCGACCGTTAGGTCTGCCTTTTTGCCGTCTCTGCTTGCGTTGACGCTTCTGGTGGCGCCTTGCTCGCCCGGTTTGGCTGCTGCCAAAAAGACAGCGGCAGCGGCAAAAGGCACCAATGCAGGGGCTAAATCGAACTCCCAATCTAATGACAAATCGGCGGCTTCGAGTCCTTCCGGGCTTGAGCTTCTTAAGCCTCTGACTCCATCAATTGCGTCGCCCTCCGCTGCCGCCCCGCCCGCCACTGCACCAGCCGCAAAAGGAAAGAGTGCAGAGAGCCTGCCGCCTCCGTCGCCGGCACCGTCTTCCAAGCCGGACACGGGGCTGAGGATATCGAGACCTGGCGCTGGGAATTCGAGGCCGGGCGAATATATTGTTCCTGGAGGAAACCGAATTCAGGGCGTTCCGATGGCGCCTGGGGCATCTCCCGGCTCAGGCTCATATGGCTATCAACCGCCGGTTGCACCTCCTCCAGACAGCTATGCACCAGGCACTGGGTACTATCCGACGCCCGGTTACTATCCGCCTGCCGGCTATCCGGTACCGGGAGCGGGCTACCCGACTGGCGCTCCGCCAACCTATCCGCCGCCCGGTGCCTACGGTCAACCACCCGCAGCCTCGGCACAGCCGGGATCTACGACAGCTCAGCCAGCAGGTGCGAGCGGCTCAAACACTCAGAAACCGGCTTCACAGCCCTCGACCGCCACATCCAAGCCTCCATCTGCGCCTGCCCAGCCTGGTAAACCAGGCACCGCGACGGGCGTACTGCCAGCGCCGTCACCGGCACCAGGAAGCACTCTTCCACCTCCGTCGCCCTCGCCAGGCGGTCTTACGCCTTCTGCAAACATGAAACCGGCAGCGCCGCCATCGCCGGGGCCCTTCGCAAAGCCGCACGGAGCGCCACAAGGAACCGCAGCACAAGGCGCCCCAGTCCAAGACTCTTACCCTCAAATCGGAGAGATGGAGTCAATTACGTTCGGCACAGCACAGCCCGGACTTCCGGTGGAACAACGTCTTAGCCAGCTCGAGAATGCAATCTTCAAGCAAGCGTACACGGATCAAACGCTCTTCGATCGCACAGAGCGTCTCAAGCAAACCTTGCTGGGTGGCGGCGTCGAGCAGCAACCACGTGCCGACGATACTTTCTCGACGACATCAGAACCAA
Organism: uncultured Candidatus Obscuribacterales bacterium; assembly: GCA_964478655.1. GTDB lineage: Bacteria > Cyanobacteriota > Vampirovibrionia > Obscuribacterales > Obscuribacteraceae > CAYZJR01. Next base: position 9,863 of record CAYZJR010000088.1, on the reverse strand, counting down.
CCCCGCCACCGCAGCTTTCGTACTTCGATGAAATTTCGCAGCGCCCGGAAAACCAGGCAGAGTCCTCAATGGAAGATCTCGCACAGTTCGCGATTGATCTGATCAACTATGAAAGACAAAAGTACGGCTTGGACATCATGTCCAAAGATGCGCTTGCCTCAAAGCTTGCCACCGAACACATTCACGACTTGATGGAACGCCGCGTGGTATCACATCAAAATCAAAAGGGAGATAATCCCGATCAACGATATACGCAAGCAGGCGGTCTGGACGCCATTTCAGAGAGTCTGGTTTCGCTCAAGACCGCAGACATCGGCAGCGAAAAATTGAACAGGGCGGCAGTAGCGCAAATCATCAAAGTGATGATGAACCGCCAGGATGACCGCGAAGCACTGCTGTCACCCGATGCAGGAAACATTGGGTTTGCAATTGAGCGTTCCAAATCACGCGACAGAATCACAGCCTGCACCGATGTCATAACAAAACACGGAATCATGAGTCCCCTGCCTCTCGACGTGCACGTAGGAGACAAACTAGAGATCAAAGGCGTCATCCTCTCGCCATACAAATTTGAACGCGTCACAGTCGCATGGGAAGGTCTGCATGACGGTCCAGAGCCGGTTGATGAAGACAACGATGAGGCGCTGCCCTACTTCCCACCACTGGACTACGTCGCATATTGCACCAAAGCAGAGCGCGACCATTCAAAAGCAATTGGAACTCTCAAAATGGTCGGCATCGTTGCCGCCATCGCCGGTGGTGTGTTTATGCCGCCAGTCGCACTTGCCGCACCGTTAATCGCAATGAGCGGCCCCTCAAGCGAACCCAAACCTATGTCAGACATACCGGTTCACGGCGGAGTGAAGGTCGAGGGTTCGACGTTTACCGCAAAAGTTCCTATCAGCAACTCCGGCAAAGAAGGGCTATACTACATAACTGTATGGGCGTCGAGCGCGACAAGCCAAAAACCGATTCCTATTAGCCGTCGCGCGATTGTCGTAACTAATTCATCTCCAGCGAGCAGCGCTTCGCCTGCCAGCGACACTGCAAAACCATACGACGATATAAACAAAGGGCAAAGTCAGGAAACAAAATCTGATGATTCAAAGACTGATGATGACCGAAAGAACTCCGACTCGGACAAGGGAAAATCCGGCAAGAAAAAGCATAAGTCCGAAAAGAACAAGTCCGACAAAGACAAAGACGACAAAGACAAGTCCGACAAAGACGATAACAACAAAGACAACGCAGGGCTCTAAGATACTCTCCTCGATACTGCCATCACACGAAGCACCACACATGGTGACAGAACTCTTTGCAGTGCCATTAGCATCACGCCTGTCAAAAGCAGTGGCGTTTTCATTTGCAGTAGTGAGTGCCCTCTCAGTTTCGCTTATTATGCCGCTTTCGGCAGCCGCACAGTACCCATATCAACAACAAAGATACGGTGGATATCAGCCTCCTCAGTACCCACGCTTTCCCGGCAGCGGTCAGTATTATCAGGGCGGTACAGCATCAACCACTCTGCAAGGCGGCACAGGTTCGACCACATTGCAGGGCGGAACAGGTTCAACCATGCTGCAATCCGGAACATCCGGTGCGATGATCCAAGGCGGCATAGACCAAGAGGCAGGTCCAATCAACATTTTGTTTCTGCTCGATGCATCGTTTAGCATGAAGGAAAAACTCGGCGGCGATGTGCAGAAGATGGACGCAGCCAAGCAAGTTTTGCAAGAAGCAATGCGCCGAATTCCAACAGATATCAACGTAGGCTTGCGCGTCTTCGGACAGGCACGCAGCGCAGATCCAATGTTTGATTGCCGGCAGTCCGCTTTGTTGGTTCCACTAGGACGCTCCAATCGTGGGTCGATCATGCGAAGCGCAGGTTCCATTATTCCTTCCGGAATGACACCGCTGAAGTACGCGATTCAACAGGCTGCAGAAGACGATTTGAGAGGCGTAGTCGGACGTAAGACTTTGATTTTGATCACCGACGGCGAAGACACCTGCAATGAGAATCCGTGCGCCTATATCGCGACATTGAATCAGCGCGGCATCAGACTGAAATGCGACGTCGTCGGCGTCGACTTGAAGCGCGAGCACGAAGCCAGAAAACAACTCAACTGCATCGCACAAATGTCAGGCGGCAAATACTACGATGCAAACACCGCAGCAGACCTCATCAAAAGTGTGTCCGCAAGCATCAACCAAGCGGTTTCAGGGCGCGTGATCATCAAACCATCGGCACCGAGTGAGTCCGGTCAATCCAGCTCTTCAACCGACAAGCCAACGCCCAATCCAATCAACACTGAAACTCCAGTGGAGTTGCAGAAGATGGAACCAATCAAAGATCAGTAAGAAACCCGAACCTACATAACCAGCTTCGACAGCGCCGTTCTCGCGATGTTTTCTGCTGTCTGCCAGTAGATATGCGTTAGCATCAATGGATACACACCAAGCGCCAGAATCAAGGCAGCCAGTCCGTAGCCGACAAGTCGTTCGTTCATCGTCGCATCACTTAAGTGACCAACCCACTTCGGTTGCTCGGGTCCGTAGAAAAGCCGCTTCAGAAGCCACAACATGTAGCCCGCTGTCAGAATTACACCGGTACATGCAAGCGCAATGACTGCCTGCACCAGTGGTGCACTGACTGAAAGTTGCGCAGTGTATGAAGTGTACGAACCGTAGAAAACAGCCGTCTCACCAACGAACCCAGACAAGGCAGGCAATCCGAGGTTCGCCATCGTTGCGAACATCCAGAAATAAAACAGGGTCGGCATTTGCTTCGCCAAGCCGCCGCCAATCTCGGGCAGCTGCCTGGTGTGGCAACGCTCATAAACCGTTCCCACCAAAAAGAACAGCATTGCAGAGATAAATCCGTGGCTCACCATCTGGAAGATCGCACCGCTGAGAGCCGCACCGTGCAAGGCGCCGAGCCCTAGGAGAATGAATCCCATGTGGCTGACACTTGAGAATGCAATGATGCGCTTCATGTCGGTTTGAACCAAACAAGCAATTGCACCCCACACAATATTGAATGCGCCGAGCGCCATTACCCACGGTCCGTACTCGACGAAGAACTCTGGGAAGAAGCCAAGGCAGATTCGAACAAGACCATACGAGCCCATCTTAAGAAGAACGCCCGCCAGAATCATTGATATCGGGGTTGGTGCCTCAACGTGAGCATCAGGCAACCATGTATGGAATGGGAACGATGGAAGTTTGATGATGAAGGCAAGGAAGAAACCGAGACACGCAAGTGTTTGCGTCATTCTCGGCAAGGCCTGCGCCTTGTTTGCCAGAAGTTGCATCGCAAACGACGGCAAACCGCCGCCCTCCGCGCTGATTTGCGCGTACATGTAGAGCAATCCTGCAAGCATGCACAAACCGCCGCAGAACGTATATATCAAAAACTTTGTCGCTGCATACTGACGCCGCGGACCACCCCAAACAGCAATGAGGATGTACATAGGAATCAGTTCCAACTCAAACATCACGAAGAATTGGAGCAGGTCTTGCGAGACGAACACGCCGAGCACCGAGAAGGTCAAGAGCATCAGCATGCTGTAGTAAAGTTTCGGTCGAGTTTTGATCGAATCGCTGGCGACGACGGCAGCCATCGTGACGAGGGTTGTCATCAAGACCATCGCCAAACTCAGCCCATCGACTGCGATGTAGAAGTTGACGGGAAACGGCTGCGTAAACCACACGAAGCGTTCTGCAAACTGAAGCGCAGTGTTGGCTTTGAACAGCGACAGAATCCAAAGCGAGAATGCCACCATCAGTCCGCTGGTCAGAATGCTCATCTTGCGAGAGAGCGATTCAGGCATGCAACCAATAGCGATTGACGCTCCCAACGGGAGAAATAAGAGGATTAAGAGTGCGTGTTGTGGTGCCACAGCTGTTTACTTCTTCCTTCACAAAATAAGGGCTCAAGCGCCCAACAGTATATCGACAACAACAAGATTGGTTCCAGCAGAAATACCTAAGAATGAGGCCTTTGAAGAATTATTGAAAAGAAGAATCTTTTCACTCGCGGTTGCAAAAATAGTTGCGAAGAACTCATGAACAGCCAATCGCCGACTGGTGCCACACATTCGAAGAATTCAAGATGACACGCGATCTGCTTGCAACCCGACACTTGTTAGACAAGGCATTATTAATGAAACACCGCAGCCCGTGACCCCCGCCATGAATGTATAGTTTTTAGCTGATCCTATTGGATCGAATAACTTGGCAGCTTCTAAATCCGGAGAGAGCTTTGAGTTCAGAATTAATGACGTCCGCAGTTCATAACGCCTGGTGGATCGTCGCTGCGCCTTTCATAACCGGCTTCTTGATTATCTTGGGTGCTAGGCACTCGAAGACCCTGTCGATGGCGCTTTCGATAGGAACAGTTTTTGCCGGATTCGTTCAATCGGTGCTCATTTTTCTTGCACTGAACGGTCATGTCGACCCGAGCATCACAGAGCTTGGATACCAGAAGAACTACGTTTGGTTTCAATCGAAAGACATCGTTTTGTCAGTCGGCTTTTTGATCGACAACCTCTCTTCAATGATGCTATTGGTGGTGACAGCAGTCAGCTTGCTGGTGCAAATATATACACACGGCTACATGCGTGAAGACCCTGGATATTCCCGGTTTTATTCGTACCTTTCCTTATTTACCGGCTCGATGTTGGGCTTGGTTGTTTCAACAAACCTCTTCCAGATGTACGGTTTTTGGGAACTTGTCGGAGCCTGCAGCTACTTCCTCATCGGTTTCTGGTGGTATAAGAACTCCGCTGCTGAAGCCTGTTTGAAAGCATTCGTTGTCAATAGAATTGGAGACTTCGGATTTCTGCTTGGCATTCTTCTTTTGCTCGCCGCAACGCGAGATTGCTGGGGGGGCGTGACAAACCCGCACACGTTGCTCGCTTTTGCAGATCCGCAAGGATTCGATATCGCCGGCGCAATTCACAAAGCAATTGCAAACAACACAATGATTGCCACCGGACTTGGCGTCACATCGTTGACCACAATTGCAATTCTGATTTTCATGGGACCAATGGCGAAGTCAGCGCAATTCCCGCTGCACGTTTGGTTGCCTGACGCAATGGAAGGCCCCACGCCGATTTCCGCACTCATCCATGCCGCAACAATGGTCGCCGCCGGTGTGTATTTGGTCGCGCGTGCATACCCATTGTTCCTCACACCAGATGGCTCAACTCACTCCTTTGCATTGGAATGGGTCGCGTACTTCGGCGCATTCACAGCCTTTATGGCAGCCACAATCGGCATGAGCCAATTCGATATCAAACGCGTATTGGCTTGGTCGACATGTTCGCAACTTGGCTACATGTTTGTTGGACTGGGTGTCGGTGCATTCACCGGCGGTCTCTTCCATCTCTTCAATCACGCATTCTTCAAAGCGATGCTCTTCCTCTGCAGCGGCGCCGTCATTCACGGTTTGCACGGCGAACAGGACATCCGCAAAATGGGTGGTCTCTTCAACAAGATGCCTATCACTGCATGGTGTTTCCTTATCGGCACAATTTCAATTTCGGGAATTCTTCCTTTTAGTGGATTCTTCTCCAAAGACGAAATTGTCGGCGCAGCAATGCATGCGAATCCGCTTATCGGCGGTGTTCTCATGCTGACTGCGGGTTTGACCGCGTTCTATATGTTCCGCGTATTCTTCCTGACATTCGTCGGCGAATATCGCGGCGATGCGCATCCGCACGAGTCTCCAGGCGCAATGACAATGCCGCTTGTGGCACTCGCCTTGCCTTCAATCACATCAGGTCTTCTCGGTTTCAACTTTGCTTCTATTGGCAATGATGTTCCGCAGCCTAACCACTTCGCATCGTTCGTATTCGGCCCTCAAGGACCGCACTACGAAGCGCTAAACGTTTCGGCAATGGTCGGCTCGGTGGCGATTGCATGGGGCGGCTTCGCAATCGCATACCTCATCTATTACGCTCGCTACATGACCGTAAACAGCTCGATCGCAAACAGCACAAATCCAGTCATCAAGTTCTTCTACCAGCTCTCGTTCAACAAGTGGTGGTTTGACGACATGTACCTCGCTGCTGCTCGCGGAATTCTCAATGCATACCAGACAGTTTGGCGCCTAATCGACGAATACATCGTAGACAATCTTGTCAACCTTTCGGCGACAGTGACAATGGGAACAGGCGAAGTTCTCAAATACACGCAAAATGGCAGAGGGCAGTACTACGCGCTCATCATCTTTGCCGCAGTTATTGGTCTGACTTGGATTGCCTACTTTGTCGGAGGTAAACAATAATCATGTCTGACACACACGGCGCCGGAAATGGGCATGACCACGGACACGGTGGGCACGGCGAAGTCGCAACCAACATCATTCCTGAAAGCAGCATCCAAGACGTGATTCTCAAAGGTCTTGCTTTGTCCACGATGGTTATCTTTGCATTCATCGGTTATTCATGGAGCCAATTCCCTTTTGAGGAACCACGGCACGGCGGACACGGCACGGAGCATGCAGCACCGGCAGGGCATGAGGCATCGCCTAGTGCAGAGCATGGTGGAACCCAAGGTGAACACACCGAAGCCGCTCCACAAGGCGAACACGCTGCTCCAAGCGGCGAGAACGCAGCAACAGGCGCCCCGGCGGCAGAACCGGCATCAGCGACTCCTGAGACGGCTCCAGCGGCAACCCCGCCCGCTCAACCCGAAGGTCAGGCGACTACGCCACCTTCCAGCCAAGAGCATCACTAGAACCGGCATCCGGCGATTTGCCGCAAAGCTATTTAGTAATGTGAACGAAGTTTTGTTGCTGACCACGTTTGCGTTTAGTTACGCTTTTCATCTTATGCGAAGGTTATGCTATCGTATTCGGTCTGGGTTAAATTAGGCAGCCCAGGTGCTCAAACGGCACAACCGCGCGTCACGCGTATGTGATGCGTGCTGAAGAGCCGAAACCTCAAAAAAGTGCGCTGGCCGCGAGGAGAGATGAATGCAGGAAGTAACGATTGGAATCGCAGGGGCTGCGGGGGACGGTCTCGATAAGTCGGGAGATACCCTGGCAAAGACCTGTGGTCGCCTTGGTCTCTACGTCTACGCCTACAACAGCTATCAATCGATCATCCGCGGCGGCCACATTTGGCTGCGCGTGAGAATCGGACAAGAGAAGGTGAAATCGCACGGCGATAATCTCACCGCCTTGATTGCCCTCAACCAAGACTCCATCGAGCGCCACGCAGGCGAAGTCGACAAAGGTGGCGTCATCGTCTTCAACGCCGACAAATTCAAATGCGAGCCGCAACTGGTTCGCGAAGGCGTTCAAATCATCGGTCTGCCGATGGCTGAAGTCACAGCAGATGTTGTGAAGGAACATGGCGCATTGTTGCCGGTTATGCAAAACACAGTCGCACTCGGCGCAGTGTTGTACGCATGCAATCTGGGTCTGGAAGAAACCACCAACGTTCTTACAGATACCTTCAAACACAAAGGCGACAAGGTTGTAAACCTCAACGTCAGCTTGCTCAAAGCCGGTTACGACTATGCCAAGTCGAAAGCGAAACCAGTCACAAGCGAATGGAAATTCACCAAGGTTCGTCGCCCATTCATCACCGGCAACGAAGCAATTGCAATGGCAGCATATGCTGCAGGTTGCAAGTTCTACTCCGCATATCCAATGACCCCGGCATCGACAATTCTTCACTGGATGGCCAACAACGCCACCAAAACCGGTGTGCTCGTCAAGCAATGCGAAGACGAACTCTCGGTCGTTTGCATGGCGATCGGTGCAGGTATTGCAGGAGCACGTTCAATGTGCGCCACCTCCGGCGGTGGCTTCGCCCTCATGACGGAAGCAGTCGGAATGGCAGGAATCATGGAAGTTCCTGTCATAGTTGTGGAAGTACAACGCGGTGGTCCTTCGACCGGTCTTCCAACGAAGACCGAACAAGCAGATCTCTTCCAAGTTTATGGCGCCTCGCAAGGCGAATTCCCGAAACTGATCGTCGCACCGAAAGACATCAAAGACGCATATCAATCAACAATTGATTCGTTCAACCTGGCAGACAAGTATCAGCTCCCAGTGTTGTTCATGTCTGACCTTCTGTTGTCGGAACACCCGGAAACAGTCGAGAAAGCCGATCTACCTTGCGAAGTCAAAATCGATCGCGGCTCAATCGTCAAAGAATGGCCCGAATCAAATGGCAAGTACAAGCGTTATGCGTTCACCGAAGACGGCATCTCACCTCGGGCTCTTCCAGGAACAGCAAACACCAACTACGTCTCGCCGACCGACGATCACGATGAAGAAAGCATCCTGATTTCAGATATGTTCACCGCTCCTCCGATCAGAAGAAAGATCATGGAGAAACGGATGAAGAAAGTCGAGAACATGCTCAAAGAGTTGCCGGCACCACAACTCGAAGGCGCCGGCGGCAAAGATGCCGATGTTACTTTGGTTTCGTGGGGTTCAACTTGGGGTGTAGTCTCCGAAGCAGTTGAAATTCTCAACGCCCAGGGCGTCAAAGCAAATCAACTGAACATCAAATACATTTATCCGTTCCACACCAAAGAAGTGGCCGATATTTTGAACAAGGCCAAGAAGAAGATTTCAGTCGAAGTCAACTTCACAAGCCAGATGGCGCGTTTGATCAAAATGGAAACAGGAATCACGATGGATCACCACATCAATAGATATGATGGTGAACCATTCACACCTCAAGAAGTTGCGCAACGCGTCAAAGACCTCCTGGGCAATAAGAAACAACCTCTGGAAGTCAGCGAAGACGAAGCGAAAGAAATGGCATATCACTACCTCCGCACGCACGCGATGGAAAGGCTGCGCCCGGTCAAACTCGTCAAAGAGTCTGCAAATGGGCACGGCGAGCCAGTCTGGTCGGTTGAACTGGCCGAACGCATCACCGGCAACAAGGGCGGAAAAATGGAAATCGGTGTGAACACCGGTTCGACCTACTCCTTCAAAAAGGAGTAGAGATGCTCACTGCAAGCGGCTCTTAAAGGAACCGCAAGCAGTTATCGAATCTGGTTCAATCCCAATCTCCCCAAAGAGGAAAAGAAATGGCAACAGTAGTAGAGCTACCTCTCGAAACATATAAAGGTCCAGTCGATCCAGACTGGTGTCCAGGTTGCGGCGACTTCGGCGTACTGCGCTCCGTGCAATCAGCAGCGGGCAAATTGGGTATCGACCCGAAAGATTTGCTCATCGTCTCAGGCATCGGCTGCTCGTCCAACTTGCCCGGCTTCATTCATGCTTATGGCATTCACAGCCTTCATGGACGCTCGGTTCCTGTAGCGACCGGCGCACACCTCGCAAACACAGATTTGAAAGTAGTCATCACCGGCGGTGACGGCGATGGATACGGAATCGGTATCGGTCACCTTCTGCACGCAATGCGACGCAACCTCGACGTCACCTACGTCGTAATGGACAATCAGATTTATGGATTGACCACCGGTCAAGCATCGCCCACAACCAGCAAAGGACACAAAACAAAATCAACACCGAACGGCAACCTCGAGATGCCACTCAACCCGCTGGCTCTGGCAATCACCTCCGGCGCCACCTACGTTGCTCGCGGCTTTTCCGGCGAACAAAAGCATCTCATCGACACCATTGCAGGCGGTATCGCGCACAAAGGGTTTTCACTGATTGATGTGTTCAGCCCATGCGTGACCTACAACAAGGTCAACACCTACCCATGGTTCAAAGAACGCGTCTATAAGTTGGAAGACGAAAATTGGGATCCAAGCGACTTCCATAAATCAATGCAGAAGTCCTTCGAGTGGGGCGATAAGATTCCACTGGGCGTGCTCTACAAGACTGAGCAAGACACCTACGAAGACCATGACTCGGCACTCAC
>CAYZJR010000087.1:15889-29633 GCA_964478655.1 uncultured Candidatus Obscuribacterales bacterium | reverse complement strand
GCACCACGCGCTCGGCACCACGCGCTCGGCACCACGCGCTGCGCACCACGCGCTCCACTTCAGCGATGGACGAACACTTGAACTTTCTGCCCGCGTTGCTCATACGATTGTCTCTGCGGGTATAGTTGTCCTCCTTGCAGTGACTGTTGAGATCCCACGTAAAGTTGCTGCCCGCCTTGTCCGCCTTGCGCGTATTGCTGTTGCCCATACGCCGATTGCGCGCCGTATTGTTCGTACCCGGCAGTTGGTTGTGCGGCATAGGGCTGTTGAGCCGAATAGGGTTGTTGCGGAGCATATGATGATTGTTGCGCAGCATATGGTTGTTGCGCAGCGTAAGGCTGTTGAGTTCCATACTGGGCAAACTGCGGAATGGTTTCTTGCCCGTGTTGCAGCTCTGGTTGCACATCTTTCCGCGGTCGCATAAACAAGTTGACGTCGAAAATAAATGGAATCAGCAGAAGGAAAAAGACGAAGAACGACACGAGAATTGCGATCGGAAAATTTGCGTTGCTCAAACCGGGAACCAGACCCCATCCCATTCTCGTTGCTTGATTGGGATTGGCGGGAATGCCGGTACCGTCTTGCTGATATTGCATGCTTTGACCTGAAGTGCCGCCATGCGAAGAATGCCCATGAGAGTGTCCATGCCCATGTCCATGCCCATGTCCGCAGTTGCCGCCGTGTCCACCATGATTGCCGTGCTGCATAGTTCCTCTACTTCAATTTGACTTGGGCTATTAGTTTGCCAATCGGCACCGAGAGTGAAGTCATGTCAGTTGGATTTTGCTGAACAATGACACTCAACAATTTTCCGTTGCGATCAAGAATTGGACTTCCTGAGCTTCCAGGATTTGATTGCATGAAAGATCTCAACACCGATCCACGCATTGTGGATATTGGACCGAGCTGCACTTCTTTTACTAGTGAAAAGTTTCCTGGCATTGCATGGAGTGTTTTGACTCCGTCTGGAAAACCAAAACCAACCACTTGCTCGCCTTCAGTGAGCACTGTGCTCACCGGTCGAATGCCGAATGGTCTGATGCCGTTCAGCACTTGTCCGGCGGTTGGACGCAAGTGAAGAACAGCCAAATCACTTGCTTCGTCCACAAATGCCAACTCGGCGTTGAGAGGTCCACCCTTGCTTAGTGAGGAGTAGACGTTGATTTTGTCTCCCCCGCGCACGACGTGATAGGCGGTGGCGATTTCTCCATTTTTTGTGAGGAAAAAACCAGAACCCTCCTTTCTGAGCAACGCCCCAGTCTCTTCGCTCGTTTTGAGCACCTCGAGATGCACTGCGTTGCGTTGAGCTCTCGCATAGAGCTTCGCCAGATTCCCATCGAATTGAGTGACCAGCTGCGCAGCATTGAGTATTGGATCTTGAACGGTCAGTTTTGGAACTTGCGGATAAAGATCATCGACATGACCAATGCCGCGCAACGCGTCGCCGGAGATTATCTTCAAGTCGAGAGAGACGGGGCGAACGAGCACAGCCTCGCTTCCCAGAAGTGTTGTCTCTGCTGGTCTTACGATTTTTGAGCCGGAACTTGAAACAGCTTTGACGGCACCATAGAGTTTTGAGGCGGTCTCACCTGTGACTGGAAGGGCTTGTGCTGCTTTGACTTCAGCCGATCCCAAAACTTCGGAGACAGTAAGCGAGGCGCGTGCACTTCTGCCTTTGCTGAGTGCAAGCGCGGCGAGACCGGCGGCCGTAACGGCGCCGGCAGTCAGGTAAGGGTGCTCTTGGACGGTTTCTGTAGCCGACTTGAATCCATTTTGCAAAGATTCCTGTGCAGACTCAAGCAAGCGAGTTGATGCGGAAGCGACGGCTTCGAGCGTTGTGGCTTCTCCTACACCGTCCATAGGTGCGGGCATAAGACCTCCAATATTTGCCTTCGGCAAGACGATTATATTTATGTCGTTCCTGCCAACAATGGTGAACCTACGATTCCACTTTGCAGGTTGGCGGCAAACTCCGATGTCGATGTGCTAAAAACTCACGAGTGATCACGAGTGAGATTCCAGAGTGGAATTTCGGTGCGAAAGCTGTGGGATTCAGAAAGGAGATTGAGATGGCATATTGGTTACTCAAAACGGAACCCTCCTGTTACAGCTACGATGATCTCGAACGAGACAAAAAGACAGTTTGGGATGGCATCACAAACAATGTTGCGCTCAAGTATCTGCGAGAAATGCGCAAAGGAGACACCGCGATCATCTATCACACGGGTGATGAGAAACGGCTCGTAGGCTTGGCTGAGATCAGTTCAGATCCGTTTGTCGATCCGAAATTGAACGATCCGAAACTGTCCGTAGTGGAGTTAAAGCCGAAGAAAAAGCTGACAAAATCCCTCACTCTCGCAGAGATCAAAGGGAACAAAAAGCTTCAAGACTTCATTCTGGTAAAGATGTCCCGGCTGAGTGTCATGCCGGTATCAGATGAGCAATGGAAGGAGCTTGTTGGATAGGGGAACTTTCAGATGGTAGCGCGCGCGCACTAGGCTCTTTTTCGAGCGCGTTGTTTCGGTGCTTCCTCACCGCTGTTGTTGACGCAGTTGCGCAAAACGGCGAGTGCTTGCAATGACGGCCAAATTACTTCTTTCATTTCTTCGAATTCGTATTCGCCGATCTCGCGCCGCTCATAGCGACGGCATACGTCTTCCCAAAGTTCAAAAAGCTTTTTGGGACAGCATGTCTCGCGTGCTCGCTGTTGATATTCGATTAGGTCAAAGGTCTCGATGGCCGTCTCCTCCGGATACCCTATTAATTAGAGCATGCCGATAATTTGAATTCCTGTCAAGTTCGCTTCCTATTCTCTAGCGTCCTCTGGGTCTCAAAACCATTTGCCCGTAGGCATTTCGAGAAATGGTGTCGATCGTGGTGCCCACAAGGCTATAACCGTGCGTAGTGTCACGTTCATAGATATAAATGGGTCTCATTGGATATCGCGCTGAGCAAAAAGCGTCTGCTGATTTGATCGGAATGGGGAGACGTTTGTTCCCAGTTCGAGAGGTGAAATTTGCGCCTAGAGGATCGAACATCTGCGAAAATCGATCGCGATTTGATCGAATCGCAGGACTAGTCTGCTATTTCTCGCGATTGAAAAATCAGAAGTTTTTTCAGCGAGGGTGCTCGTAATTTTTTTGATGGAAAGGTCCTGGAAAAAAGTGCCTAGAACCCCGACGGACCCAGGTTTTAACCCTAGGTCCGCCCCTTTGTCAGAATGACTTTTGTTGAAGTTATTGCTCGGATGTATAGACGGAGCAATCATCGGCTTGCGGAAGCAACAGTCCTTTTAGCGTGGGCAAATGATGACGGAACGAATCGGACAACTTGGTGAAAAACGCATATCGCGACGGACCTGCATTCTGTTCCTTCAGATAGCTCAACTCTCTCAAGCTGATTGGTTGAATTGCTTTCAGAGAAGGATAATTGCCGGTTTGCATCGCCTTAGCAATTTCACTTGTGTTCATCATTCGTTGGTGCCTCGCCTCTTGGTGGAACTGGTGTTCCTTCAACATGCCAGGAGTTTACGGCAAGATTGTGGCAAAGTTGTGGAACGGAAGAATCTCTTTTGGAAAAACCCAAGATTTTTTGGTATTAGGTGGCGAGTGGTTGAGTTTGGCCGGAAACTCCAGCAGTTGGGTCTCCAGTCTGGTTCTGCGCTCCGGGAAAGGAGCGGTTAGGAAGGTGTGTCCAGCTTGTAGCCGACACCGTGAACAGTCGACAGGATTGAGGGTTTGCCCTCTTGGTCGATTTTTTTCCTCAACCTCTTTATATATGTTCGAATCGTCTCCGGTGACGCCTCCGAATCCGAAGTCCAAACGCGGTCAAGCAATGCCTCTGGGCTGAAAACTTGATTTTGATGCCTCATTAAAAACTCAAGCAAGGCGAACTCTTTCGGCAACAACTGAATGTCTTCGCCCGACCTGGTTACTTTGTAGCTGGCAGTGTCCATGACCACATCGCCGGCCCTCAAAACTGTTCCACTAAAAGCAACAGGCCGCCGCAACAAGGCTCGAATACGCGCTGACAGTTCCTTCAACTCAAACGGCTTCGTCAGATAATCATCGGCGCCTGCATCAAGTCCGGCTTCCTTCTCGTCGACGTGCTTCTTTGCCGTCAGCATCAAGACTGGAGTAGTTCCTCCAGTAGATCTGAATGTCTTGCAGACTTCCAAACCGCTCATGCCTGGCAGCATCCAGTCAAGAATGATCAGGTCGAATTTATAGAAACGCAGTAGATCGAGCGCTTCTTCGCCTTTCGGCACTGCATCGATAACATGGTGATCGCTCGCCTTCAACCACTCACATATGAGGGTGGAGAAGTCTGGTTCGTCCTCAACTAGCAGGATTTTCGCCATAAGACTCGGAGCTTACCATACGTAAATATGCGACGGGTTCCATTCATAATCATACCCGCCTCCGCATTGTCAGTTTCCATCTTGGCCACGAGTGGTATGAAGGAAACGCGAACGAACGATTGAACGAACGGAGTTGTGCATGATAACCAATCCCTGGCTTGCTCAGTTTGCTAGAACATGGCAATTCACCAGATCTATGACGTACGACTTTCTCAAAGCACTCAATGACGAGCAGCTGTCATTGTGCCCCCATGAAGAATTTGGAACCTACGGCAAGTTGATTCGACACATCGGTGATGTGCAAGAACTCTATATTCACTCGCTTGATACCGGAGTAGCGGACTTCTCTAAAAAGCGAAAAGATCGCTCCATGGAAAAGTCGATCGGAGCGTTGGAGAAGTATTTGAAAGAGCAAGACAATCGGCTCTATGATGCGCTTTCTGCATACGACAAAGACCCGGTGAAAGAGTACATTCAGTGGCCGACGACTAAACTTTCTGTGTTGGAACATTTGTTCTTGTTGCCGCAGCACGAAGCCATTCATCAAGGTCAGTTCTCGGTTAGCGCCCGTCAAAAAGGTATAGTGCTGCCCAAGTCTTGGGTTGATAATTGGGGACTGTAGGCATTCGCCGGCAGGCACTCAAGCCAGTAGAGCTACAAGCTCGAAAACTCCGAAGCACGACCAGGCTTGGTGATGCCATACTTCTTCGCTTCTGCCATGTCCTTTTTGGCAAGCTCAGTCTTACCTAACTTCTGGTAGCAAAACGCTCTTGTGCTGTAGCAGAATCCCGGATTATCGGGTTCGAGTGAAAGCGCTTTGGTGAGTTCATCGATTGCGAGCTGAAACTTGCCTGTAAGCCTGTGAACTTCAGCCAATCCTGTGAAGGCGTCAACGTCTTTCGGAAAGTGCTTTGCAAGAAATTGATAGTCAGAGAGCGCTTTGTCATATTTGCCGAGCGAAGTGTAGAGCGCGGCACGTTTGTATATGGTCTCTTCAGGCTGCGGATCAATCTTGACTATCAAGTCATAGTCTTTGAGAGCAAGCTCTGGGTGCTTTTGCGCCAGGTGCGTCTTAGCGCGAATCCGCAAGACGTCATAGCGTTTCGGTTCTAGCTCGAGTACTTTGTCCATGTCCTTGATCGCCTGATCGTATTTAAACAGAGCAAGCAGCGCATAACTCCTGCGATAGTAAACAGCAGGATCGTTCTTTGGTGCCATCTTCACTGCCATGTTTTGATGCTCAAGAGCCTTGTCAAACTTTTCTATGTATCCATAGATGTAACCCAAAGCACTGTGTGCGCCATAGCATGTGGAGTCAAGCTTGATGGCAGCCTCCAATTGAGTGATTGCTTCGGGAAAACGCTCCTGGTTCATCAACTTCAAACCATTGGCATAAGCTCCCAGCGCCTTGTGATTTGGACGCATTCGATATTCATGCAGCCATTTATCGTCAGTTGGACTAGCGAGCGCAGCAGTCGAAGTTAGACTACAGATTGTTGCGACGGCAAAGATTGTGGCGACGGCGAAGTTTCCAGGAAAAAGGATGCGGTTCATACGCATAATTATCGTCCAAAACAGGCTGTCGGCGAGCCCATGGTAACTTCCCCATTGTTATTGATTAGATTTAATCGTAACCTTTTGGGCACAGTTCCTTTTATGTAAGAGTCTCCCTTTATGGGTGATAACGCACAAATCAAGCAAGACGTCCCCAAAGAAGCGCCAAAAGTCGCGCCCCCAGACGAGAGTTCACTCGTCGGGGAATTCGTGCATTCTGCGGTTTATTCAGGGATTCAGAGTCCTCTCAATGGACTGACGCAGCTTGCTGACAAGACTCTAGGAACGGACATCTTACCGAGCGTCCAATTCATGGAAGCCCCTGAGGCTGCCGATTTCGGAACAGCCAAATGGCATGCCCAAACTGTTGGAGCCGGCGTCGGAATGATCGCGCCATTCATGCTGGCCGCCAAAGGAACGCGCGGCGCCATGGCCAAGCTCGGCTTCTCCGCCGATGCTGCAGCTACAAGCAGCGCGCTCTTCAATGCTCGTAACGGTCTAGCCCTGACAGAGAGCGCCATCAGCGGCTTTGCATACGACGCATTGATGCGCCCGGTTGATCCTTCAGAGGGGAACTTCTGGGCTGCTCGCCTGAAGCATGGTGCAGTCGGTGCTGCGACATTCACAACCCTGACGGCATCGAGTATCGGTTTGCGATCGGCAGCCGGAAGCGCCTTCGCCGAAGCTACTCGCATGGCTCCAGTGCTGCGCAATCACGTTTCGACCGGCGTACTATCCGGTATTCCCGCAGGCTTGGTCTCTGCTGAAATGGATTCGGTTTTGAGCCGTGGTCGCCACGCCTCCGCGAAGGAGTTGGCGCAATCGGCATACGGAATGGCATTTGTCGGCGGTGGACTATCTGCGATGCACCAAATCGCCGGCCAGCCCGAACGCGGAATTCAGCGCGCCAAAGACCTCGGATTGAAGGCAGAAGCAGGACTGAAGCCTGTTCTAGGTATGTCCCTCGCTTCCGGTGACCACGCAGGTGGTGGCAAAGTTGGTGGCAAGGTCGACTTGCTGGCTTCGATGGATCCTCTCAAGCGCGCATCGCTTGACGGACATACGACGGTTACTGCCAAACCAGGCGAAGTCGGCAACCCGCTCGAGCACGTTAAGACTGACAAACCGGTACCTGAGGTGCCTCCGGAGAACGGAAAAAGAGTCGAAGGAGAAACCACTCTTACGACCGGACAAAACGGCGAAAGCCCATTAGCGAAGACAGTTCAACCAGAGCATTCGGGACCAGAAGTTCGCAAACTTCCTGATGCAGTCGAAAATGCCGGAGGCAAAGTCGAAGGCGACGGAACCACTACCAAGGTTGAAGGTCAGCCAAGAGTAGAAGGCGACGGAACCCTCGCAAAAGATAAAGTCGAAACTACCGAACGAGTCGATAATCCTGGAGAAACCAGCGACGCGCCAGCATCAAAGAAAGTCAGAATCAAAGTCGAAGCAGGCTTGAAGGATCACTTCGTCAAAGGCTCTCAACTTGCATACAACGCGTCTGACGTTAATGCTTCAGTTGCACAAGTGTCGGAGTTCTTCGCGTTTGCAAGAACGACTGAAGGCGCCAGGTTGCACGATGCAATGACCGAGTTCGCATCCCAAGTGGGCGACCATCGATTGGCGACGCTCATTCGCGAGGCTTACACCAAGCCGGATGGATTAGTTCGTGAAGGCGCTGCAAAGATTCCCATCAAGATGTCGCGCGCCCAATACGAGAGATGGCAGGAGTTTGAGAAGCTAGTCTCGGTGGTTCCTGACACTGACAGTGTTCAGAACTACGCGCAATTCAGAGAAAATGTAATTCAATGGTTGCGGCGCAATCCCGATCTCCATGAAGCGGCGAAGCAGTATGGTCAAAACACCAAATACAGCACCATCGCAGGCGTAATCGATTTCGAATTGGGAACCCACAACATCGCCCACTTCCCCGGCATTGCTGAAGGAACCCGAGATCTCTTATCAGAGCTCGATCGAGCCAGACGCAGCAGAGGCATCGTTCCTGAAGGCACTGACGGCGGGCATTCGGTCGGAACAGTCGACACCAAGCTCGGTCATCTCGGCACTGAATCTGGTGTCGCGCATGTCGTCGAACCCTTGGGCAAAGTCGAGGCGACAGGCAGCAATCGTTCAGGGTTCACTATGGTTGATGGTCGCCTGATTGCAGACATACCTGTGCATCTTCAGAATCTTTATGAAGGAACGCCGGCACAGAAGATAGTCGCAGCCAAGATTGTCGGAGAGAACCTCAACAAAGTTTCCGAACAAGACTTCAAAGTTTGGCTGGATTATCTCTATCAACCGCGCGCCGAACAACCCAATCCTAAAATGCAACTGCGCAATCTAGGAATGATTCTGTCGACATCGAAGGCAAGCGTTCTCGAGCGACCTGAGATCCAAGCAGTTCTGACTTCACCTGAATCCGCTGCAATGTCTCTGAGTCAACTCAAAGCCTTCCTCGCGGCTCCTGAAGCCACTTCTGGCGCCCATCAACCATTGCAGCCGTGGATTCAGAGATACGCCGAGTATCGTTTCGCCAATCACGGTACCGACCCAGCGCACCAGGTGCTGCCGCGCTGGTTGGTCGAAGGCATTAAAGCCAAGTACACAGAAACAAGTGCGGATGGAACATCGAGACTCTCTGATGTTCTTCCACCGCAACTCAAGCAGTACATCGAGTCAATTCCGGAACCGCCACCGAATCCTCGCTTCAAGGGACCGAGGCAACCGATTCCAAACAACATGGAATTGCGATTGGATGTCTTGAACCAAGCGATGGCGACTTATGATCCTGTCTTGACGCCTAAGCTTTTGGAGCTCGGCTTGCAAGATCACCTCGCGCTGAAGTCAGTATTGATGAAGCTCGATCCTGCAACTGCGGCACCGGAATACAAAGAGTTGCTCAATCTCACCGTTCCGAACGCAAAGGACATTAGAGATGTGAAGGCAATGCTCGATGCGATTTTCTTCGGCAACAAGTTTAATCGTGGTCCTCAGCCAAATCCTGAGTTCCGCGATGCAAACCGCGAAGTGGCTCGCTCCATTGCAGAGACATTGGCTGGAAGCGAAGGCGAACTTGCGCGCTTGAACGAATTGATCGACGGATTTGTCTCCGGCAAGATTCGCGACCCGAGACCTGATGATGGCAGAGGTGGTCCTGGTGGTCCTGGTGGTCCTGGTGGTCGCGGTGGACGTGATGGCGGGCGAGGCGGAGATCGAGGCGGACGAGGCGGAGATCGAGGCGGAGACCGCGGTGGAAATCGAGGTGATCGCTTTGGTGATCGCGGTGGAGAACGTGGTGGAGATCGCCGAGATGGAGGCGATGGAACTGGAAAAAAGTTTGAGCGTAACACTACAGATGATGGCACCGCAAATACGGCTGCCGGACAGACCGTAGTTGAGCCACCTGTTGTTGCTCGCGAAGAAGCGCCAGTAGTGAGGCAGGAACCGATTGCTCGCGACGAAACCGTTGTTCGCGACGAAACCGTTGTGCGTGACGAAACCGTTGTCCGTGACGAAACCGTTGTGCGTGAAGAGCAACTACCAACGGTTGTAAATGCCGAGGCTACTACGAGCGGTGGACAAGTCGACAACGCAGTTCGAGTCGAGCCCCCAACTAAGACTGAACCAACTGTCATTACAAAGAACGACGGTTCAGTTGACGTTGATGCCATGAAAGCAAAGTTTAGGTCTACGCAAACTGAGCACTACCGTGGATTGGTGGCAGCCGGTCAAACTGCAAAAGCGAAAGCAGAAATTGAGCACAGCCTAAAAATGGCTACTGCTCGAAAAAACGCTGACAACGCCGAGTTCTATCAAGGACTTCTGGATACGTTGTTCCAGCCGACGCAGGTCCCTGAAGTTCACACCAAACTTGGTGCCTTGGGCGAGGGAGTTGTTGGAGCGGACCCCGTAGTAGAAGACACCGGACGAGGCGGTCGCGGTCGAAAGCAAGATTTCGAACAACCTGACTATGAAGGTGAGGGCGAAGGCTTTACTGGTCGCGACAAAAAACGCGGCAAACATCAAAGAAAAGATCGTGAGCGTCGCGGTGGCAACCGCAACTGGACACAAGACTATAACGAAGGCCGTTTCGACGACGAGTAAGTCTTGCTGCACGACTCAAGCGCATCCTTATATGCGTTCAGAGTAAACTCGTCAAACAACACGAAGCGAATCTCATCAATCGAGTCGTGTGCCTTGCAGAAGTCGAAAACAGCATTGAGAGCCGTGATGGAAGCTTTGTCGAGAGGATAGCCGTAAGCACCTGTGCTTATTGAAGGGAACGCAATCGTCTTCACCTCGTACTGCTCAGCAAGCTCAAGACTGTTGCGATAAGCGTTTCCGAGAATGACTTCTTCGTTGGTTTGCCCGCTGCGCCAAATCGGACCGACGGTATGAATGACGAACTTTGCTTTCAGATTTCCGCCGCCCGTGATCACAGCATTGCCTGGAGCGCACTTGCCCTGCGTGCTGCGAATCACTTTGCACTCATCGAGAATTGCGGGACCGCCGGCGCGATGAATTGCGCCATCTACACCACCGCCACCCATGAGCTCGGAGTTGGCTGCATTGACGATTGCATCAGTGTCCTGTCGGGTGATATCACCGCGCAACAAGATGACCTTGGTTTTGTTTACTTGCTTTTCCATGATGTCCTACAGATTATGCACATTTTGCAGATTTTGCAGGACTACATTATGCAAGACTTGCGGATTATGCAAGTTTTCCAAGTTCTTTCTGTTGAGCGACTTTACCGAGTTTGTCGAATACGAATTCTGTGGTGATGCCTTTTCCATCGGTAACGCGCTTGCTGGAAACGAATGGGCTCACCTTTCCACCTTCATCGTTATACATCATCGCGGTCACTGTTACTTTGTTGTCGGGGCCCACTTCTTTTGCATAAACGGGGCGACCGTAACGATCAGTGATGCGTTCTTCAGTTGAATTGTCCGGACGCTTGATGAGAGTGCGTGAAGTGAAGTCGGAGGCGGTTTGAACTGTCTTGGCCGTTCCGTCTGGAAGAACGCTATGACTCATTTTGAGATCTGTTTCGTTTGTGAATTTGCCGAGAAGCGAATCGATATTCAACTCTTGAGATGGTTTGGCCTCGACCTTTCCTTCTGTCTGGGCTACTTCTGGCTTCTTGGGAAGGACGGTCTCACCAGCGGTCTGAATGATGAAGGCTTCGGGCTTTTGATTCGATGCGAGCTCTTGCGATGTTTGAATAATTTTGGCTGGTTCTAGTTGCTGCGGCAATCTCGCTACTTCGCTTCCGTTATAGCGGTTTGCATTTGGTGCAACGAGACCGATATCTAGCTTGCCGTCGGGACGATTTGCAGCGTAGAAGTTGTTTGGGTTGTCCGAGAGACTTTCGCGACTGAGTCTCGGTGGTTGCACGTTTAATGGTGCTGCTTCATTGCGGGAACCGAATGACAGTGGCGGCAACGCATCGCCTTGTGCACCTTGTGCACGCACTTCCACGACTCCGGAACGGGCGATTGAAGGCTTGCCATAACCAAACTTGTTGAAGACGCGCTCTGTCGGGCTCTGAGCTGGGGCGGTTTCATGAACCGAATTCCAATTCAAGTCTTCGCCACTTTGAGTTTGGCGGTTCTTCAGGAGGTGATCTATTCCGTTTCCACGATGGTGAACGGAGACTTCAAAATGCTCTTGCATTCTGTACTCGTAAAAGGGGGAAGTATGTTTTGTTCTAGACGAGTAAGAAACGTGACGGCAACAACGTCGCAGGGATCTATCTTAGATCAAGGGTTGGCATTGTCAAGGGAATTTAATGTGCGCGGGCACTGTATTCACAAGGTTTTTCAAAGTCGTACACAGAAGGCGGAGTCAACCGTGGGACATTGAGTTTCTGGAAGCCAAGAAGTGTCATGTGTCCGGAACGTTGCCCATGTGTCCGGGCCGGACCCTCACGGATCGCATGACACGGATCGCATGACACGAATTGCGATAAGGGTTACAAACCCTGGATCAAGACTTCTCTTGCGAGCACCACACGTTGTTGAACTTGTTTTGCTCTGTCGCGTGCTTTCTTGGCTGCAATCAGTAGTTTGTCCAGTTCCTGGCAATCTTCAGGAACGGTAGCCACACCGAAAGCCACTGCCAAGCTTCTTGAATCCATGTCCGATGCCAACGGAGCTTCTCTCAACACGTCAGCGATGCGGTTTGCCAGGGCACCTGCGGCTGCTGAGTTTGTATTGGGAAGAAGTAGCGCATAGTCGAAAGTTTCATAGTGTCCGAGGAAATCGACGTGTCGCTTCACCAGGCTGATGCGCTGCATTGCGCGTCTCACTGCAAGCATCTGCAATGCTTCGACGGGTCCATCCACCCCTTTTCTTTGACCAAGACTAAATACTACAAGTGAGAATGGAAGGTTGAAGTATTCGTATCGCAGCCATTCGAGATCTAAGAAGTAGATGAATGATGGATAGCTTAAAATTCCGGTTTCGGCGCGCACTAGTTGCTTTACGACGCCCTGCACAGCGGTATCATCGATGCCCAATGCTCTGAGGCTGGCGAGTCTGTTTTGGGTGGGCGCTTGGTCTGTAACTTGTACGAGACCACAGCTAACCAGGTTGAATAAGATTGGAACCCACTCGATCTTGTTCATCGGTCGCTTGCGGAGCAAGTCGAATAACGTGTTTCGGTTATCGATCAGCTCGTAGAAGTCCAGTTGCTGTTCGAAGGCGATGGGCGCTCCCTTGGCCAGTCGGGCTTTGAACTCGTCTTCGGATATCATTGCGTTCTTTTTGACGAGGCATGACTCCATCCGCAAATTGGCTGTCTCCAAGTATTTCCATTGGTCGAGCAGCGCCACGCCTTCCATCAAAGCAGAGTCGAGGCGCTTGTTGATGGTTCTTTCGCCGGTTTTTTCTTCGGGCCAGAATCGAAATTCGCCGCTGGTCCAGGTGATCAGTTCGACCAGGGCTGAATCTCCAGTCACTTCTTTGAGCTTGCAGTGCAGGGGAATTCCTTCTTGGAAGAAGACTTCGGAGTTTTCCGTGCGTGTTCGAATATCCAGCCGACCCGTCATCTTGGCTAGCTGAATCGACTGCAAGAGGTTGGGAACCTGCAGTTTGTTCAAATCGCCTTCCAGTGTTGCCTTCAAACCCGGGCGTGGTGGCTCGAACACGATGCCGACTGCACCTGTGGTCGCGGAGGTGGAGCTTGCCGGGAATGTTCCGGTCTGGGTGATTTGTGTGCCAGAGCCTACGCCGATTGTGGGCGCTTCTTGTGTCTTTCCAAAAAGAGCTGACGAGGGAATCAGGTCTTGGAGCTGGTCTCCGCCGCAGCTGTTGGCAATCAGGTTGCAGATAAGCGTGAGGTCGCGGCTTTGGTAGTTCCAAAGTGCTTGGTTGCCGGCGCTGGATACTTGAGACATGATCCAGTTGGGGTCGGCTTCTTCATAGTCATATTTGATGGAGACGACGTATTCACCCTTCTTGTCGGCAGTCGCCCACGGCAGTTCGACCGTTTTGCCCAGCATCTTGCGGCCTTCCTGCATCAAGAATGTGATGTCATCGTAAGTTGGGGCTTGCGATTGTTTCGGGAAACGAATGGTCCGAGGACCGGTCGATTGTTTTTCGGGGGGTCGATACATGGTTTGCCGGGTGAATGGGACTGATAATTTTACGTTATCAACGTGGTGGGAGGAGTGCCCTATAGTGGTGTTCCACGTTTAGGTGAAACTTTACCATCTTTTTTTTGGGCCACTAGCGATTCGGGCTTCCCAAGCAACGCTTTGCGGTTTTCGGTTGGTAGGAACCATCGAATGTGCGCCTGAGTTGGCAGGTGGTGCCGAGCGCGTGG
>CAYZJR010000087.1:0-15789 GCA_964478655.1 uncultured Candidatus Obscuribacterales bacterium | reverse complement strand
TTGGTAGGAACCATCGAATGTGCGCCTGAGTTGGCAGGTGGTGCCGAGCGCGTGGTGTGAAGCGCGTGGTGCCGAGCGCGTGGCGCGTTTGGTATCGCTTGTGGTGCAAAGAGGGATGTAATAGTCAAAGTGTTTTAAAGCAGAGAGAGCCGCACGAGGCGGCTCTCTCTGTTTTTCAACATTAGCTGCAGTCGGTGACTTACTGGTTGGTCATCGACCGCCGCACCGGCAATCTCCTTACGGATAAAGTCCGCGCAAGCGCTTCGCTTCGGCGATTCGAGCGACGCCGATTCTCAACGCAGCCATTCTTGTTCTGAGTTTGGCTTTGGCGCTCATCTCGAAGACCTGATCGCAGGAACGACCCATGATCTGCTCAAGGCGATTGTTGACTTCTTCTTCGGTCCAGAACAGTTGCATCAAACCTTGCACCCATTCGAAATAGCTTACGGTCACGCCACCAGCATTCGCAAGAATGTCGGGCACAACCATGACGCCTTTGTCATGCAATGTGAGATCGGCTTCTGGGCTGGTCGGTCCGTTGGCGCCTTCGACGACGATCTTGCAACGCAGTTTGTCGACGTTGTCTTTGCGCAACTGGTTGCCGAGCGCAGCCGGAACCAATACATCGCAAGGCAGCTCTAACAATTCTGAGTTGGTGACGTCTTCGGAATTTGCGAAACCACTGACTTTGCCCATTTCGGAGAGCCAAGCCAACAGTCTGGGAATATCCAAACCTTTCGGGTTGTAGATTCCACCATGCACATCCGACACGCCAACAATTTTGTAACCGGCTTCGTGGAGCAGTTTTGCCGTGACAGAACCGACGTTACCGAAACCTTGAACCACAACCGTAGGTTCAGAACCACTGAGCCCGACGTGTGCAACTGCCCGTCTTGTGCAGTAGGCAACTCCGCGTCCGGTGGCTTCGGTGCGACCCAATGAGCCTCCGATTGAAACAGGCTTGCCTGTCACCACACTCGGTACTGTATGACCGACGTTGATGCTGTAGGTGTCCATGATCCATGCCATGGTCTGTTCGTTGGTGTACATGTCCGGAGCCGGAATGTCTTTGTCGGGACCAAGCAGGTTGATGATTTCGGAGGTGTAGCGGCGAGTCAGGCGTTCTGTTTCGCCTGCTGAAAGTTTCCATGGTTCGCAACGGATGCCGCCTTTGGCACCGCCGTAAGGAAGACCCATTAGGGCGCACTTCCATGTCATCAACATGGCGAGGCTGGAAACTTCTCCGAGGTTGACCTCTGGGTGGAAGCGAATTCCTCCTTTTGCTGGTCCAAGAGTGACATCGTGGTGCACTCTGTAGCCAGTGAACGTTTTTACGCTGCCGTCATCCATCCGAACTGGAATCGTGACAATGAGCGCGCGTTTTGGATACCTCAAACGTTCGTGCAGCTCCCGATCGAGTCCCATTTCCAGGGCAATTTCGTCGAGCTGACGTTGCGCCATCAAAAAGTGCTCTGTTTCGCACTCCATTGTCGGTCTTGCGACTGACGAAAGGGCAACCATGCTGGCATCCTCCTCTAGCCCGAAGGCCGAATCAAACTTTGGTTGCAATATGTTACCGCTGCTATGCGTTGTATATGATCATGTAGCCTGATCTAATGCCCGTAAAATTTTTTTCAGTAGACAAACTGAATCTTATTGGCCCGTTTCTCATCGACAGGTTTTCTAAACAATCACACGAGTACAACCTGAAAAATCGTATGATTGACCAATGAAAATTTCAGGGGCGACCGTTCTCAACCTGCTCTTAGTATTCGTTCCGGTGCCGATTGTCGGCGAATACTTGCATTTCAGCCCGAGCGTCATCTTTTTCACTTCCTGTCTAGCCATTATTCCGCTTGCCGGATTAATGGGTAAGGCCACCGAACACTTGGCAGACAGGGTTGGCGAAGGAGTTGGCGGTCTGTTAAACGCGACCTTCGGGAACGCTTGCGAACTTATCATCGCCTTAGCCGCCCTGCGAGCCGGTCTTATAGATGTGGTGAAAGCTTCAATTACCGGTTCTATCATCGGCAACATCCTTCTAGTTCTTGGTGCATCCATGCTCGCTGGAGGATTGAAGTATCAGAAACAATCTTTCAACCGGACCGCCGCTACGACCTCTGCAACATTGCTTGCATTGGCCGCGATCAGCTTGACCGTTCCTTCTGTATTTCACTTCGCAGTTCAGGCTCCCCACAAGCATTCAATCACTCATGTCCACGGCGGCGTGCCCGAGCCAGGCGAGAAATTCGATAATCCTCTAATCGAGACACCTGAAACCCGCGAGGAGCATAAAAAAGAAGGCTCGGACACCGCATCTGGTGCCGCCACCGGGGGCGCCACTGATACAACTGGGCATTCGCCCAACTTTCAAACGCCGAGCATTGGTAGCGTTCCTCCAGGAACAACCCAAGAACCAGGCGACACCTTGACCAACAACCCGCTGCACAAGCCGCACACAGAAGAAGAGTGCAAGGTAATTCAGCAAAGCGCACACTTAAGTGAAACCAAACTCGCGCTTGCAATATCAGTCGTGCAGATGATCGTTTACTTCTTGAGTCTCGTGTTCAGTTTGAAGACCCACAAGCAACTCTACGTCCGCGAGTCGGACGATGAAAGCGCAGAAGCTATCGGCGTTTCCGGCTGGGGTGTGAAGACATCCGTCTCCATTCTCTTGGGTTGCACAGTGCTCGTCGCTATTCTCAGCGAATTTATGGTGCACGCGGTGGAAGCGACCGCGCACACGATGCACATGACACAACTCTTTATTGGTGTGATCCTCGTTGCCATTATTGGTAACGCCGCAGAACACAGCACCGCTATTCTCATGGCGATGAAGGACAAAATGGATTTGGCGCTCAATATCGCACTCGGCTCTGGCGCTCAGATCGCTCTGTTCGTGGCTCCGGTCATCGTTTTTGCCAGTTTCATTATCGGCAAACCGATGGATCTTTGCTTCTCGCATTTCGAGATTCTTGCGATCGTCGTGTCAGTCATCATTCTTCAATACGTTGCAACCGACGGAGAATGCAACTGGCTTGAAGGCGTGCAGCTGCTCGCCGTTTACACGATTCTCGGATTTGCCTTCTTTTTCGCCTAAACTGCGAGTCAGAGATGCCTGAACTGCCTGAAGTCGAAACCATTGTTCGCGGTCTCTCAAGAATTTTGAAAGGCGATGAGGTCACGCAAGTTGAGGTGCTGCGGAAGGACTCGATTGCGTTTCCGAAAAAGCCTGAGGATTTTGCGAAGCAGCTGCGCGGACGAACCTTCGAAACCTTCTCGCGGCGCGGCAAATACATGCTGCTTGGGCTAGACGGCGGAGCCGGTCTTGGCGTACATCTCCGGATGTCTGGTCGTCTGATCGTGCGAGGCGCCAAGCAGAAAAATGATCACTCGTTTCTGCGCGTGCGCATGAAACTGGCAAGTGGGCGAGAGCTTCACTATGAAGACATGCGCGTGTTTGGCAGGCTTTGGTTTGTCCCTGAATCAATGACTTTCGACGAAGTAATTCCTGCGCTTCAAACGCTCGGCGTTGAGCCAATCAATGGCAATTTGAGTGGTGTGATATTGAAGGAACTGTTTGCAAGAAAGACGCAAGCGGTTAAAAGTGCGCTCCTGGATCAAACTGTGATTTCAGGTGTGGGGAACATTTATGCAGATGAGGCCTTGTTTTTGGCCGGCGTTCGTCCTCTCACTCGTGCATGCGATATATCATCGAAAAAACTGAACGTGCTTGCAGAAAAGATCGATCAAGTATTGTGTTCGGCGATTGAAGCCGGCGGGTCAACATTGCGAGACTACACCGACAGCGAAGGTGTAAATGGCAACTACCAGAACTTGGCGTGGGTTTATGGACGAAAAGGCGAAGCGTGTCGCGTGTGCAGTAAACCGATTGAACGAGTAAAGATTGGCGGGAGATCTTCGCATTTTTGTTCTAAGTGTCAGAAGTGAACTGCAACGACAACTCTAAGACTCACGAAAATTCGCAAACGCGATGATAACTAAGGGATTGCTAAAATCCGGGCAGCTGTCAAGAGGTGTTGCTATACTCGTCGAATTGGTGGCGCTGCCACACATTCTAGAGGTGAAAAAGCTAAAGATGCTACAGAGTGATCGAGAACTTCTTGAACGCATAATTGAGTTTCCGCGCAATAAGAAAGAAAGCTGTTTTGCAGAAATTTTAGTACGTTTGGATGAACATGTTTTGCAGCAAATCCTTGATGGAGTCAATCATGTTTCGAAGGACGAGATTTCGAGATATGCGTCTTCGAACTTCGACAAGTTGGACAGAAGACCGAATCCTATAGATAACATGCTTTCCGAGCATGAATTGGCGGATGCAATTGAATTGAGCAATGACATTCATGAGCAAACAATTCTAACTGCTATGTGGTTGCACTTCGAGGAGATTCGAGTTGCGTGCGACGACTGTTTGCCCGAAGAGGCGGCGTTTGACACGCATCTGACGCGGGCTGACGTGGCAAATTATTCCAACTAGACTCTCGCCTTAGGAAGAACTGGAGAGATCATGTCCGATGCTGTTTGTCTTGCTGCTCGCGGAAACGAAACTGTAATTGACGTGCCGTTTCCATTGAAGCGGTCGGAGATCTGTATTTTGGCGTTATGTACCGTTGCAATTTCTTTGACTATGGCAAGACCAAGACCAGTGCCTGGTTGTTCGGTTCCTGGAATTCGATAGAACCGTTCGAATACTTTCTGTCGTTCTGAAACTGGAATGCCAGGACCATCATCTTCGATTCTCAGATCAATGTGATTGGAATCGGTGGAAACTTTCACTGCGGTGTTTCCACCAATAGGAGTATAGAGAATGCTGTTCTCAACTAGGTTCGATACGAGCTCTTCGAGGCTGCTTTGATCGCCTTGGATGAGTGCAGGCTGGTCTGCGGGAAAAAACTCCAAGTCGATCCTCTTCTTTATCGATTCTGGAACGTTTGCGGCGGTGATTGTCGATGCTAATGAATTGAGATCGATCAAGCAATGATTTCTGTTCGTAGCAACACTCGGTTCAGACCTTGCAAGTGCCAGAAGTCTGCTTACTAGTTTGCTCATTCGTGCGATTCCTGAATCTAACTCCGAGAGTACTTCGTGTGCCTCTTCCGTTTGTTGAGACACAACAAGCTTTCGTGCAAGATCACAGTAAGTTCCGAGCACGGCCAAGGGCGTCCGAAGTTGATGCGCTGCATTGGAAATGAATCTCTTTTGCAGTTCGATGTCTTCGCCAAGGTGCTTGAATAATTGATTCAATGCTTTGACCAACGACGAGACTTCAAGCGGTTCCTGCACATCTAGAGGTCCGAAATCTCTAGGTGATCTGCGTTCCACCGCACGTTCTATTTCTGCCAGTGGTGCCAAGCCTCTGCCGATTCCAATCCAAATTGCAACTGCACCTGAAGCAATTAACAGCAATTGCGCGACGAGGATGCTCATCGTGATCTGTCCGGCAAGATCCGATCTCAGATTGCGCGTCTCTGCTGCCTGGACAACTAGGTGCGAGTCTTCCGAAGCTACTACCATGGTGACAATGCGAACCTGCATGCCCTTTAGGTTTATCGTCCGAAAGATTGGAGCATCCCCGGGTTTGATGGCAGGCGGTGGTGGCAAGACTTTGTCGCCAGACAGCAGGGTGCCTTCCGGCGAAATGACCTGATAGTAGAATTGATCGCGACCGTTATGCTGCAGAATGAACTTGGCTGCTTGGGGGAGATCTGTCGTAATCGTCCCTTGTCTCGTCCTGGTTCTTGCGACGACTGAATCAGCGGAGTTCACTAGCTGCCTGTCGTAGACTTCCCGAGCCAGTCCGATGCCGAGATAATAGGAGGCAGCAGTGCTTATCAACGAGAGACTCACAAGCGGAACAATAAGCCAAAGCAACAACTGTTTACGGATCGATTTTTTCATTCTTGTTGCCTTTGCTTCGAATTTCTATCACTCGATAATGAATCCAAGCCCCTTTATAGTTTGAATAGAGCATCCGGAGTTTTCAATTTTCTTTCGAAGGCGATGCATCACAATATCGAGCGCGTTATATGACAGGTCTTTTTCGAGAGAGGCGAGGTGGTCGATCAAATCGTTTTTCATCACGACTCTTCCTTTGCGCTGAAAAAGCAGCTCCAAGACAAGATACTCACGCGGCGATAAATCAAGTGCTTGATCGTTTACCGTGAATCGATTTGCCGATGTATCAAAAATTAGTGAGCCCACCTGAATTTCTTTACGGTTATCCCACTTATCCTTTCGCAGCAGAGCTCGTATCCTCGCCTCGAGCTCTCCTACATTGAACGGTTTGCAGAGATAGTCGTTTGCTCCTAAATCCAAGCCATAGATGCGATCTTCTGGTGCGTCACGTGCGGTGAGCACAAGGACGGGAAGCGACTGTCCGTTTTTTCGAATATTGTCGAGCACGGTGAAACCGTCACGCTTCGGCAAGCCCACATCTAAAATCAAGAGATCGTATGAGTTGCAGAGGACTGCAGACTCAGCATCTTCGCCGTTTCTTGCTTGATCTACTTTGTGTCCGCTGTGCCGCAATGTTCGCGACAGTCCGTCGGCCAAGAACTGATCATCTTCCGCCAATAGAATTAGCGCCATGCTCATTCGCTCCTGCGATTGCTTCTATTTTAATAATAACAATCGATCGGTTATCAGTGGGCAAAACGTGGATCATATCGAACGTTATCACACATTGTGTTGAAAACTTAGATGGAATGGGCGATTGCAAGAGGAGGCCAGTCAAGAAACCGCGACAGTCTCTTTCAATTGCCTTTCAATTGTCGCCTTTTGCCGGATTTAGCGTTGAGCTTGAGTCAACCTTCGAGCAACCGCTGCGAATGCTTTTTTGACGGCATCTGCCGAGTTGCAGGCGAAGAATCGACCACCGTTGCCGCACTCTTTTGCCAACCCGCCTGTGTTGTTTCCGAGGAATGAACTTTGGTCATTAGTCAGCATAATGTTGCCGGTAATGTTCAGACCTATTGTGTAAACGCTGATACCAGCGCCGCGAATGGATGGGGCTAACGCAGTTGTATTTCCAGCTTCTGAACCTGAAAGTCCACCTGTCGGTTCTCCATCGGTAAAGAAGATGATTGCCTTTCGAGCTGCGATTCTGTAGTTTTCAGGATCGTATGTGGTGAATGAGCTGTACGCCGTGTTCATTGCTTCATAACAATCTGTATTGGTCATTGGTCTTCCATTGTAGACACCATCTGCTGCGCCGGTCACACTTGACCATGGTGCTGATGTGCCTGCTGTAGTCCACGGTGAGCCGCTGAAGCCTGACGGCTTTGAGACGCACCGAGCAAATAGAGTCGCCTGGTCTTCAGGGCTTGATGGACCGTTGGCTAATCTCACCCTCGGGATTCTAAATCCTGCGCCTCCTTCGGGCGACGGCAAGTCGCGGCTGCATGTTGTCGCGCCCAAGCCATTGGGAAGTGCCGCGCTAGTTGCGCAGGTCAAAGCACCATTCCAAATAATTTGAGACTGATTGTATGGCGCACCGCAGAAAGTGCTGGCAATATACGCGCTGTTGTCGTCGCTTGCAGTTCCTTGAGGGCTTCCCTGTGTTTCATAGAATGCCGTTGGCGGCGTGCCGAAAAAACTGTCCGAGAAGCCGACGAAGCCGAATCTTGCGTCGCACAGGGTGTTTACCTTTTGAAAGAAGCCGCTGTCGGCGCCATCAGTCGCGGTGGCAATTGGTTGCGAGTAGAGCATTGCCAATCGTTGATAGGCTCTTTGGTAGTGTGCGTCTGTGCCGCTTGGATTGAAATGTCCGCTGGTGTATGTAGTCGGGGAAGTACCAGATGGATTCAGATCGCATAAAACTCCTCGTGTGAGAAATGATGCGTTTCTACGATTGGATCGATCCAAATTTCCGCGTGCAGCTTCGACAACGAAAGGAAGACTGGGAAACACAAATGTTCTGTTTTGGAGGTTGGAGTCTGGTTCATTTGTGTCGAACGTGACCGATGCACTTATCCATGTGTAGTTTCCGCCGCTGTCGAAAGGATTTTGACCGATCAGCGGTTGGGTGTATGGCCAACTTCCTGGATTGGCAATGTTTACAACGAGGTCCGTGAAGTACACATTGTTAGTTATGTAACCGGTGCCTCCGGTGTGACTGTCATCATATGGCATCTGGATTGTGTAAGAAGGTCCACCGCAATACAATGAACCGCATCCACCTTTTGATGTGCCGGAAGACCAGTTTCCGTTACCGTTTCCAGTGTTGGTGCATGCCGGATCTGGGTGAGTTCCAATAACCGAGTTAACTGTGCAGTTTCCCGGCGGAGTTCCTACGTCTCTGCGACCGACCGGGCATCTTAGCAGCGTGTCGAACAAGATTTGGCTCCCTGAAGCGAGCGTACTGCCGGCTGATGATGCTTGCAAATTTTCCGGCGGCAATACATTGAGGTGAGTTCCCGTTGGAAAGTTGCCGAAGTCAAACTTGATGTATTCGGTGAGCTCAGTTGCAGTGGACCATGGGACTATCGGCTTGTAGCGGATGCATCCACGAGTATTAGGAACAGGCGATGCCATCGTCGGATTGACATTGTCCAACAAACCATCGCTTCCACTCGGCGGAGTGGCTCGTCTATCCCAATAGCGTCGAACGAAAGTTACGCGCGTGTTGTCGTCCATAGACCCGGAGTAGTCAAAAACCATGACTGCATCAACCTGCGGCAATCCGCCTGTAGACTGCCCCTTGAGCCATATATTCTGTATGCCGATTGTCGATAAAAAGACAGGGTGGTATCCATATGCTGCGAAAACCATAATCGCCTTTCCATTCGGATCGCCGGGCGTGACCGAATTGAAATTTGCCTCCGGATTTGCCAAACCGATTAGCACATTAGCTGCCCCTGCGGGAACGGCGCCGCTCGGGGTGAGGGCTGACATAGCTGTCACCGGAGTTGCTGATGTAAGAAAGCCGCCAAGAATATTGCCGTGTTGAAACATGTTGCGTGCATATCCTGCAGACTTTTGCTGTGCCTGATAGAGCTTCGTTGTAGTGACGCCGGCTGCCGGGATAGTTGTCTCATTGCTTATGTCTTCACTAGCCAGCATGGCTGTTCCTGCCAGCGCCGCTGCATCGCATGTGGCTATTAATTCACGCTGCGCCATTTGCACGCGGCTTGCATCAAAAGCAAATATTCCAGCCAGAAGCATGAAGAAAAACAGCGCGATAACAAGCCCAATTACGGCTGCGCCTTTGCGCGCTCGAACTCTTCCGTAGTTCATATCATTTGTCCTTTTTCCCGCACGCAACTGTCGGAGTTGCTCCGATTGAGCGCGAGTTGCCCGAATTATCTCCATTGCAGATTGCCAAGTTTTCATGTGTCTTTCATTTTGCCTTGCGCGGCAAAAATCACTCGGTACGCGAGGTCTTAAACCTTTCCGGCTTGTCAATCTTTCAAAAGCCTTTCAGATCAATTCGATTGCAAGAAATGGAAATCACCTCAAATTAGAATAGTATTGACCAGAAAGCAGTGGGTATTGATGATGAATCCGGCAACGTCGCTCAACTTACCGATTTTATTGATTTTGATCATGGTTACTTGTGGAGTTGCTGTGGTCGTGAAGTGGATTCGCATGCCATATGCGATTTCGCTCGTTCTGGTCGGACTTATGATCGGTGTGTTTCATCTGCTTCCTCCGGTGACAATGACACCGGATTTAATACTGGTCATTTTTTTGCCGGCAATTCTATTTGAAGCTTCTTGGAACTTCGACTTAAAGGCTCTCAAAGAGTCCTTTCGATCAATATTTGTCTTTGCTACACTCGGCGTCGTTCTTTCTTCAGTGATCATCGCACTTGTGTTGAATCAAGTGATTGGAATGGCGATCGGCACGGCATTGATGTTTGGAGCAATGGTGTCAGCGACGGATCCAATTTCAGTCCTGGCATTGTTCAAAAGATTGGGTGTCGACCGTCGGCTCACCACAATCTTGGAGGGAGAAAGCCTATTTAACGATGGCACTGCTCTAGTGCTATTTCGAATCTTTTTGGCGGCTGCAATTGCTGGAGGCCCAATCTCGCTAGGGCAGGTGGGATCGGAATTCTTGTTTGTCACTGTGGGTGGAACACTGCTAGGAATCGCAATCGGATACGCTTGCTCTCTTTTCACTCGTTTATTCGACGATCATCTTCTTGAAATAACCCTGACTGTGCTTCTTGCATATGGGTCTTATCTGTTGTCTGAACAGCTGCATGTTTCCTCTGTGATTTGCTGTTTGATTGCTGGAATGGTAATGGGAAATTTCGGAAGCAAGGTCGCAATGTCGGCAAGTACGAGGCTCGCGGTCAATGCATTTTGGGAGTATGCCGCGTTTATCGCAGAATCTTTAGTGTTCTTGCTTATCGGAATGCAAATAAAGATCGAGCTGTTTGTCAAATACGCGCCGATGGTTGGTGCCGCGATCCTTGCTATTTTGGTTAGTCGTCTGGTCGTCATTTATGTGATCGCTCCGTTTGTGTCATCGAAGAAGAAGCCGCTTCCGCTGCAATGGTGTCATTTGCTTTTTTGGGGTGGACTTCGAGGCTCATTATGTATGGCTATGGCGCTAAGTCTTCCGCATTCGTTTCCGGCAAGAGAGCAATTAATTGTTATGGCGTTTGGAGTTGCTGCATTTACACTATTTGTTCAAGGTCTCACAATTGAGCCGTTGGTACGCTTTCTCAAAGTTGCCAACAAAGCTACCGGATTGCCAAAATACCTGAGTTTGCAAGCCGAACTTAAACGTCTTGATGAGTCCATTGGAAAGTTGTCCGAGCTGTTTGCATCTCGAAAGATTCTCAAGAGGGACTATGCAGAGAAAAAGAAAACACTTGAATTGAAAAAGGACGAAGTGTTGCAACTCGCGCAGTTACTGAAAGAAGGAAATGCTTCTATCGAAGAAGTTGAGAATATTCAAGTCCAGACAGCTTTGATTTCTGCACAAAAAGAGTGTCTGGAGCGGTTGTCGAAAGAGCGAAAGGTTAGTGAGCCCATCATAGAAACTATACGGGTTACCTTGGACGAACAACTGATCGCGCTTAAAGTCGACAACTCGAAGCTTTCCGAACTTCCATCGGCCAAGGAGTCCGTCAACCGTTCAAATGACGAACCTGTGAGCTAATGCTGTCTCTAATTGGGTCGTTGACTGAGAACGGATTCTATTTCGGTTCTCATCCGTACCAGGTCGCAGGTGTCGGATGTTGTACAGAATTCCTCGATTGATAGAAACTTAGTAGCACCGAGGATGTAACTTGCTTGCTTTATCGCATCGTTAGCTAAATTGGCAGTTCGTGTTCGCAAACCGCAAAAACAGATCACAGGAATTTTGTTTGTTTTAGGTTCTTCTTTGAGCTGCCTCAAAAACTCAAACATATCGTTCGACTTGAAATGAACTCGGGTTATCACTAAATCGAAATGCTGTTCTTGAAGTCTGGAAATTGCCACTCTGCTGTCTCTGACTATCTCAATCGAATGATACGACTGCAGGCAGTTTCGAAGCGCATCCTGCCAGGATGGTTCTTCTTGAAGTATCAAAATGTTCGCCACGCTTTGCATTCACAAATGTTTTTTTGTCTGAAGCGGAGGATACGCGACTGTGGAAGTCTTGTGTGACCATTATAACAATTCATTGCTTTCAAACGTCTTGCGGCACCGCAAATGGTATCACTTTGGTTTTTCAATCTGCGAGGGATTAGAGTTGAATGTTAGCTCGCCTCGTCCTTGTCGCGGTCGGGTCGAGTTCTTATGTTCTTTACTGCGATGCCGATTACTAACAAAAGAAAGGCAAAGAGTCTTAAATAGTAGGCGATTGGTGAATGCTCTCCCTTGTCACCAAAGATAAAAATGATGGCTTGACTGACTGCCATAACAGCAAACGATGCTGAGAAAAACCCGAACAGCTTATCGTCATACTTCCTATGGTAACGAAGAAATGCGATGGCAATTCCCAGCTCAGCCATCATTGTTGCTCCCCGAATGAAATCTATCGCTCGATCTATCATTTCACGATTGCTCCCATATCAAAGAGGCTAGAAGAATGAATGGGCCGATAAAACCTACGACTGTTCGTGCTAGTGCGAGGTTGACCTGTGGTGCGATTACGAGGTCCACGAATAGAATGATGCTTTGAAGTGTAAGAAATAGAAAGCAGCATGCGCTCCAAAGTAGCAACGGTGTCTTGTTATGAAAGAAGGCCCGCAGGAGCAAAAAGAGGCAGCAGGCTCCGGTAATTGCGCAAAGAGCATAAATGATCGAGGCCATCACTCCTCCTCATTTTGGCGCAGCTTGAACGCATCGGATAGGCTCTGAACCGGTGATGCATAGATGAAATTGATGACCGCAGTTCTTTTTTCTTTATACATTCTTTCTATCTCATCAACCGATTGCGAGACCATCCCGGTTGCTGCGTACTTGAAATTGTGTGAGGTCTCCTGAATTAGTATTCCGGAACCTACAAGCGCCTTGATGCCCGATTCAGTTGCACGAGGTGTGATGCACAGAATGCGACTAGCCTCTGCTACTGTCAGGCTTCTCGGATTGCTTTTGAACAGCAGTAATAACTCCAGCTGCCATATCGATCTGATGTGCCGCCGGAGAAAGTCTTTGGTTCTGTTGCTTAGTTCGGACGTGACGATCACCCTTCCTTCGCGACACAAGCACATGTAGCTTACAGTTTATAGTGAAGGGTGAAAGCTCTGTTTGTGCCCCTTTTTGTGCGAATGACAAAAAGTTTTTCGTACGTTTACAACTTGGAATTTGAAACGCAATTGAAATGCCGACATGCAACAAGTGGTTGAAAGGGAATTGAAATCTTTGTGGTGTAGTCCTTGCTTGTCAAAGATATTGACGGCTGTCGTTCATCGATTTGGTATGTGTTACCGATCTAGCGATGTTGTTGCGCGTTCGACTTCGGGCGGCATGATGGTCGTCTCCGTGTCAACGGCTGACGGTGGCGAACCCGTATTTTCTGCCGGCAGCGGCTTTGTTTGCACAGCGGGTTCTATAGCACTAATTTCGGTAAGTGGAACAACTCTCAGCTTGAGTTCAAGTGGCAACTTTAGTTCTCTAATCAGGAGATCTTGAACCAATCGTACTTGATTGGACGTGATTTGTTGATCAGTGAGTACGGTGGCTCGCACTACGAGTGGTGTCCTGTATCTCTTTAACTCCAACTCGCGCAAGTTCACATCTCGAAAGGTGTATGTTTTTTCCTTCAGTATTTGTTTGATTTCAGCACGCAGTCGATTTTCCAGAATTATGTCGTTCATTGCGAAGCCCAGAGGCACAACTAAAAGAGCTAAGGCTGCGCTCGATATTATGAGTCCTTGTTTTGCGACTTTCAGCGGTGCATAGCCCATTACAAAAAATACAAGAGAGCCCGCAATTGTAATCCCAACCAGGTTTGTCAAATACAGAAGAGAAGCGCCTTGCCACAGTTCTTGTTGTCTCAATGCAAGTCCGAAACCGACAACGCTTAATGGAGGGACAAGGGCTACGGCAATTGCGACGCCGGCCAACGAATCAGCAAGGTTTTTCTTTGTTTGGCAATATGCGCCGATAGCTCCGGCAAAAAATGCGATTCCAAGATCGAGAAGATTGGGTTTCGTTCGCGCCAAGATTTCTGGCGTTAGTTCAATTTGCTGAAGCAGCAATGCTAACCCGCCTGCAATGGATGCTCCGACGACTGTTCCGCAAGCAAGTGTCAGTGATGAGCGACGGAGCAGGAGCATATCGGCAGTTAGTAGTGCCAACGCCAATCCTACCAGCGGGCGCATCAGCGGTGCGATTATCATGGCGCCAATAATCACTGCCGCGCTACTTTGGAAGAGCCCGAACGTTGCGATTACAGTCGAAGCAGTTAGTAATGCAATAAAGTCAATGGAAAGTTTACTGAGTTCTTCTAGTCGCTGTTGAAGCTCAGTAATTTTCTCTTGCTTGCCTTCCGTTTGTTTCAGCTCAATAGGAGGCTGTTGAGCTGATTTTGATAGCTCATCCAGGACCGTCTCCCGCTGGCTGGGTTCTGCTGTCTCTATTACTGGATTGCTTTCTAAATCCGTCACTGTCTTCTCTGCGCATTCATTCTAATTACTTCAATTTATATTATGACCACAATTTTCAGATCTTTGTGGGGCGGCTCTTCACGTTGACTTCACGCCGGGTTCACCGACACTTCACGATCGCGGCCTTAAACTGGGCTCACTCCTCAGGAAGTCCCCTGGTCCCCAATTCTGACGTGAAACGCCGCTGGAAAAGCGGCGAGCTGCGCATGTTCAGAAGTTAGGAGGTTGCATGAAGATCATCTCTTTTGGTAAGGCGGTTTTTCGTTCTGCCGTAGCGCTGAGCGTCAGCGTCGCGGCTGCTTGCGGGTTGGCAGTGGCTCTTGGATCTCCTGCGTTGGCAGACGGAGGAGATCTACCCCACCACTATTTTGTTTCTAGAAATGGAAACAACAGTGATGGTCTATCATGGGCCACTGCCTGGAACGAGATGAATCAGATTCAATGGAATCAAATCACGGCATACCGCGGCGATGATGTCACCATTGATGGTGGCGTCACTAGTATGACGTACAATACGCCGATGACGACAAGCCCACAGCAAGCGCCTTACAATGTAAACGTCAAAGTCTCGACCGAGTCTGGTCACAATGGCGTGGTCATCATTAACGGCAACGGACAAACCGGACCTGGAGTAAAGATTGCATCCAGCAGCGTGACACTCGATGGAGTGCACACTGGCGGCATAGTGATCACTGGATGGGTCGAAGGACTGGATGTTGCCGGCGGTTTGCATAACTATGTAGAACACGTTGATGTCACTCGCAACAAGAAAGGGGTGCGTATTCATGGCGGGTTCAATAACGTCGTAAGAAAGTGCACGATTCACGATAACGGTCTAAATGTTCTTGTCGATCCTCCGTCTCCAATCATGAGTGCAGTCACTCTTTGCTGGATTTATAACTCTGTTCATTCAAGCAGTTCTGACGGAGTTCAATTGGGGGATGGAGTCAATTGGACATCGTGCTCAGTCTCCAACTCTGTTCTGGGTCCCGGTCTTCGCGTTGGATGCAAGATGATGGGCTCGTCGCAATTCACGGAGAACATCAGCAACAGTTTGTTGATAAACGCAACGGAAGCTAACATCTATTCGTTGAAAGGATTGCAAGCACACCGAGTTACATCTTTTATGACTAAGCTGAATCCATTCGGTCGCGCGCATGCATGTGTGGCTGTGTTGGGTGGCTCTACGTATCCTCCAAACTCCGACTTGATTATGAACAGCATCTTCTACGGTGGTATGGTTAAGGTTGGCACCAATATTCCGTTCAACGTTCAAGGAAACACGCAGTACAGAGTAACCGGCAACACTACATTGCTTGCTCCGACAATGGTAGATCCTCTGTTCGTGACCAATGTTGCGCGCTTCCCTGACAATGTTCCAATTCAAACATTGATTCAAGCAGACTTCGCGCTGCAGGCAGGCTCGCCTGCGACTGGCACTGGTTCGCCGATTACGTCGGTCAGCCAATTGTTGAGTCAGTTCTAGGGTGATTTCGCCAGTCGGAAGGTGCCGTGAATTGTTCGTGGTTGCAAAGTGTCAAGCGCGCTTGACACTTTTTCGACGAAAAATTGGGGTTTTCGAGACGTTGACTAAGGCGCAAGCCTTGAAAGGCGCATTCTGTCGTCGAGAAACTGTCAAGCATGCTTGACAGTTCGCACTTCCAAATTTTGAACCCCAGCACTGTCGGCTGTCGTAAATCAAAATCCAAAAAATTTCT
>CAYZJR010000086.1:0-29668 GCA_964478655.1 uncultured Candidatus Obscuribacterales bacterium | reverse complement strand
GGCGCTCCGATGACACGAGAAGAGCGAGCTGGTTATGTCGATCAACTGTATTGGCACATAGCAAATCCAAAACGAAACGAACAGGGGGGAAATAACTCGTGCAACGTCACTACACTTAGAGGAGTGTCTCTCTTCGATAGTCCTCAACATGTTGCGCGCGTGGTTGCAGATGTTGCAAATACTGGTGAACTCAAAACCACCGATGGCAGCATAATCAAGCCACCAATCGATAGTGTTCGGCCGCGAAAGGGAAGCCCTGAATCGACCTTTCCACCCGCCGATGGCAGCCGCTCGGCGCTTGGAAAACTCTGGGACGTTGCATCTATCAACGTTTTCTATCAACGACAGACTACGGATGAATTGGGTTCGTCGGTCACCAAAGGTTCGCTCACATACTGTGAAGTTGCACCAACAGGTCGAAGTGATACAGGAAATAGATTGGCCAAAAAAGAAGCTGACGGCACCATAAAGTATCTCGCAAAAAACAAAGGAAACAACCGAGTCGACGCATACGACGGTCCCCGAATGTACGCATCCCGAGTGGGGGATGTGAACTATCAGATCACCGGACAAGCGCTCGGTGAGCGATTCCTCATTCATACATCGCATGGTGTTGGGGACAGCGCTAGCTGGAAGAATGTCGGCGGATTGCAAATTGATAGCAAAGCGAAGTTGGAACAAGCCCTCAGCAAAGGCAAATTCCCATACATGATTCAAGGAAGTACGGCAGTGCTCTCCCAACGATACAACCAACAACAAGCTGTTAATGAAGGCAAAGATCCAAACACAATCGCACGACCGACCGGCGGAGAACATCTATGGTTGGTGACTGGCTATGATGCTAAGACGCGCACTGTGTCGGTAGATAACTCGTGGTCGTCCGGTTATGACGTGCAAAACAACGCTGAAGCTGCCGCAAGCGGTAAAGATTTGAAGAAACACATCTCTATATCTGTCGACGATCTGTATGACACGATGCAGGCGCACTCATCGGAAGGTGGCGAAAGCTACACGTTGACGTATGCGAAGTTTAAGTAAGCAGATGGAATCCAAGTTTGAGGAAAAAAAGGTAAATAAAATGCCCTCTAGTAAGATGGACGAGACCAGATTTGAAAGCTTGGAACGAAATGTTAGTTTCGATATTTCTAAGATTTTCGAGAATCCATTTGAACCACTTAAGGAGAAAGGTCCCTTGCAGTCAATTCCTGGAATGGCTCCAATCAAAGGTTTGGAAACGCCTGATGGGTGGGAGCGTGAGATTACAGAATGTGGTCTTGATCGTACAGCCTGCAGTGTCAACTTTCGCCCCGCGGATGGAAGCGATACCACATTATCGTTTTACGATCGTGGGTATCCGGTTGTCGGGTCGGGTGCAGAGCTATTTCAGCAACTCATTGAAAAACCGTCACATGTGCTCAACGAGGATGAAATCAAGCAATTGACAGAACAGGTCATTGGTGTTCTGGCAGACAAATCTGCATTTAAGATCACTCGTGCTCAGACAGAAGATTTAAATGGAAAAAGAGTACTCACCATAGACGGTGACTGGTCGAACGGCAAGAAATTTCATGGTTACTTCATTCCTGCTCCAGATCACAGAATCAGAGAAATGTACTTTGAAGGTGACAAGCAGGCATTCGACACTAACTTTAGGAGTGCGCTCGATTCAATCAATAGTATTCAATGGATGCCGGAAACGAACTGATCACAGTATGTCTACTAAAGAATCAACACCCGTATCGTGAGTTACTTCGGTTTCACTCTTCGCTTCACTGTACTGTCTTGGTACTTCAAAAAATGACTTCGATACAGTCACAGTCGTCAACGACTTTGTTTGGAAGTATTTCGGGGTCTTGGCGCCCATCATTGTTCTTGGGATTGTTCCATCGATTGGAATTTTGTTTATTCGAGGAACCTTCACGGCGAAAGCAAAAATCCTAGAAATGTTCTCCGGCCAAGGGAGATCCGGTGATACTCTCATCACAGCCTTTTTTTCTTGTTCTCCTAATTCTGCAGAAATCGACGGATCTATCCGATAGGTTTCGAGCCTATAGTTGCCGTCTTTCCATCGTTGTGTCTCGCCGAACTTTACCCATTTGCGGTCGCGAAACCAAACGGCGAACAGGGTATCCTTTCTCAGTCCCTTGAAGTTCGCGAGTTTGTACTTGACGAACCTATGTCGCTTATCATTGAAGAGGTATACGGTCCAATCCGGTGCCTGAGCTACCAACGAGAAGCCGGGATTTGGAAAGTCTAGGCGAATTGCCTTTTCGTAGTATGTAGTTTTCAGTTGTCCGCTTGCATGGCACTGCTGTTCGAGTTGCCACGCTTTTACTTGTGTAGAGTTACCTTTGGTTTCCTTTCCGATTACAGCTGGTGCGGTGACACTACCTAGTATCAAGGTTGCGACCACGGCAACGGTTGCGATAGTGGAACTCACTAATGATGTCTTGTGCAACGATATCGGAGCCATACACTATCTTCGTGTGAAGAGCACACTCAGATTATATGCGAGTCCATTCGGATGCGCTATTCGATCTTTTGCGGTGGTCGATTCTTTCTTCTATTGCTTGAGCACTGGTTCGAATCGTACGGAGCCGTCTGGCCTGACTGTCACTTTGCCTTCGAACGTCTTTGTTCCGTCTTTACTTTTCCACACGTCATGTTTTCCGGCGTGCGATAAAGGCGAAGTGATCGTCCACACTTCACTTTGTCCATCTGTGTTTTTGGTGGTGACTCGAATAGGTTCGTGTGTGGCAATGTTGTAGTCGATTTGATGACTTGTGCCATGTGAATCTGTCGAGCGGCGAACGAGGTATTTTCCTGCACTATTTCGAGTCTGTACGGACTCGCTTCCATTTATGTATTGAGTTTGGATTCGACCACTTCCTTCATCAATTACTCGAATCGAACCGTCCGGAAGGCGTAATACTTCAACTGCAGCTTCTGTGCCATCAGCGGTTTTCCATCCACTGTTCGCATCAGCACGAACGTAAGAGA
Organism: uncultured Candidatus Obscuribacterales bacterium; assembly: GCA_964478655.1. Lineage (GTDB taxonomy): Bacteria > Cyanobacteriota > Vampirovibrionia > Obscuribacterales > Obscuribacteraceae > CAYZJR01. The sequence continues at coordinate 26,668 of CAYZJR010000086.1, read as the reverse complement.
ATGAGTGAGAGTATCTATCTGCGGCCTTCAAATTGATTGCAATTGGCTGACCGGTTTTGTCATATTGAACCCGCGTTACTGCGCCGTCTTTTGCATCGAACTGAGTCAGAAGCGCTTCACCGTTTGGTCCTCTTTCGATTACGGCTGATTGATTTCCGTGGTTCTTTCGCCACTGACCGTCTTGCTGGAGAATTCGCTGGACTTCATCTCCTTGCGGAGCGTCTTGCCACAACCTTCCTGAACGTTGATCCATATGTATATCTTTTACAGTCAAAGTCGGCTCGGCATTCTTCGAACCATCCAAGACTTTTCGGTCTGTCGCCTTAGCACTCGGATCTGGTCTGAAAATTGACCATCCCTCCGATGTCTTCACGCCTATTTCAACGACCTTTTGCTGCGAATTGGTTACAGTGTATTTTTTCGGCTTCGTGTCCTTGCCGTCATATTCAAAGTCGGTGGCACGACCCTGCATCGTGACTTCACTGATAACACGTCCACTCTTGTCGCGTGTCACGAAATCGCCGTCACGCTGTTGCTCATAGAATATTCCTTCGCTACTCTTCATGACGAATTGTCCGGTCTTGCTGACGCCGACATCGACAATCTTTGCTTGTTCCAAGCCGCGTATTCTTTGCTCTTGCGGAATGTCAATGCTCCAGAATTGATCGCCGGCATTTTTGATGCCTTGTCCTTTTGCATTTCCATATTTGTCTGTCATGAAAAAGCGAGATGGTGAGCTCGCGTCTTTAACGTACTGAAAAGATGTTCGGTCTCCACCGACATTTACTATTTCTTGCGGTCTATGTTTAGTCGTTGCGTCAAGAGCTGTCCTTGAGCCATCACCGAATCGCGTAACGCTTGAACCATCGGCGTTTTTAAGCGTGGCGCCTTCAAATTGATAGTTTGATGCAGGATCGATTTCACTTGTTGGTATCGTCATTCCAGGATCACCTTTTGGAATGACACGCCGTGGTCTGAGATCGACGCCGAACCCTGCCGACTTGTCTCCTAGATCGGTTGAGAACGCTAAGCCTTTCTTTGTGCGCGTTACCGAAATGTCTGTGCCTTGAACGCAAGTCGCGCTTCCGTGATCGATCGACAGATTTTCAGCAACTGTGTTGCCCAATTTATCGACGTGCTGATTGTGTGTTCCTGAGCGCCGATCCATCCGTTTTGTTTCGGCTTTGAGACTCTTGATGATCTCTCGCTGTAGACCCTCTGCTTCGACTGTTCGCCCATCTTTTTCCGCTTCGCGCCAGTCGCGCAATTTGGAAGCTACACAGTCTCCGATGCCTTCGCAACCACTCATAATTTTGTCCCCGCAAGTAGACAATCCTCTGTGTGTCGTGTCTCTCAAGGGTTGAGACCTTGAGTTGCTACGTCAACGCTCAGCATGTTGTAGGTGTTGTGGCAAAAGCATGACAATTGCGGGCAATCGCCGCTATCCGGATATTTGGGACAACAGTAGGTTTAGACTCTCTGACATAGTCGGGTGTGTGAATATTGTGTCTCGTACAATTTTGTAAGACAACCCACCGATCATTGCCATTTGAACTACAGACATAACCTCACCTGCTGAGTGGCACAGAAGAGAGCAGCCCAAAATCTTTTCAGTTTTCTTGTCGATCACTGCTTTGAGTAAACCTTTCGTTTCGCCCGATGTTACTGAGCGAGGTATCTTCGCCGCTGGAATTTTTGCCACCAAAATTTCGTAGCCTTTTTTTCGCGCTTCTTCTTCTGTTAGTCCGACGCGACCAAGTTCAGGATCAATAAACAAAGTGTATGGAACCAGCCGATCTCTCGTCGAGCGATCCATGTTATGCAGTACGTTGTCACGGATGATTCTGTAGTCATCCCACGAGACGTGTGTGAAAAGTGGACCACCATTGCAATCACCGATTGCCCAAACTCCAGCGACGTTTGTTTCGAGCTTTTCGTTTACTTTTACACTGCCTCGCTCAGTCATGACGCCTGCGGCTTCAAGATTCAGTTCTTCGACGTTTGATGTTCTGCCGATCGCAAGCAAAAGATGGGAGCCTGAAAGTGTTTCCGTTCCGCCCGGAGTCTTGAGATACACCGAGATTGAACTGTCCTTTTGCAAAGCCACTGAGTCGATGTTCGTGTCTGAAAGAAACTTGACACCCTCTTCTTCAAGAATCTCTTTGATCAATGTCGCGATATCTTCATCTTCGCGCGGAAGAAACCTGCTGCCTCGAAGAAGAACGGTAACTTCGCTTCCCAATCTACGAAAGATCTGCGCAAACTCGAGTGCGATATAGCCACCACCGACGATGACCAGATGTTCCGGCAATTTGTCCAATTGCATTATTGATGTGCTGGTGAGGTAGGGAACATTCGACAATCCCTCAATAGTTGGAATTGAGGTTCTGCTGCCTGTGTTGATGTAAATTCGATCGGCAGTGAGTGTTCTAGTGCCACCGTCTTTCAGCGCGACTTCAATCACTTTTGGTTCGATAAACTTTCCAGTTCCTACAATAAACTCCATGTTGGGAGTGGATGTGAACAGCTTCCAGTGCGTGTCCACCATTCCTTGTACGACATTGTTTTTGCGGGCAATTATTCCGGCAAGGCTGTTTTCTGCAGCTTTGAGCTTGACTCCGAATTCAGCCGCACGATGTGACAGCTCGACAACTTTTGCACTCGCTACCATTGTTTTGGTTGGGATGCATGCGGCATTGATGCATGTTCCACCAATTTGTCCGCGTTCAATTAAAGCGACCTTGTGACCTTGCGGTCCCAGTGCCATTGCCAGCGACTTTCCGCCCTTTCCCCCACCTAAGACAATGTCATCGAATTTTTCTAGAGTTGCCAATTGATTTCCCCTTGCCTTGACTTCGAAGCATATAATTGTAGTATCAAGCACTGAAAGTGAAGACTTCAAGTTTGCAAGGCGTCCCGGCTTGACATTGTCCACAGGTTCTAAAATGGCGCCAGCGCAGTCTCGACGAATTCCGCACGAAACCAGACCTTCGACTAAAGTTCATCTCTTAGTCATCGGTGGACTTTCTGCGACGTTTTTTAGCGTATTGCTAATTGGTGCGGCATTGTGCGTTCTATTTCTGCCGGTTGCGCCCATTGGCACATTGCTTCCATTTTTAGGATTGTTGGGAATTGCTGCGTTGTTTATGGGGATTGCTCTTCCCTATAGTTTGGCCAAAGGCGAGATTATGGCACGCAAGGTGCAAGATCTTGCGAATAAACATTTGGGACCTGGTGGAACGACAGAATTGAACATCATCGAGACTACTTTGGAGCCGACAATAGTTGGTGCCGAGATAGTGATGAATGATTGGGGACTCGTCTATCTTGAATCCGGAAAGAGACCTATTGAGTTAAGTTGGCAGGATATCGATCGTGTTGAAGAGCCGCTTCCCATGCGCTTGTTGGTGCATCCCAAAAAGGGTAGAGCGTTCACGATTGTTCCGTCGCGATACTATCTTCTTGCTGCTGCGATGTACGAAAAACTGCCTGGGCGCACCAGTTTTGACGTCAATCCGCTTACCGGGAAATCGAACCTGACTGAGAAACTCAGAAGCGATCCCCGGAAGTGGGGCAAGTATCAAATCGATGCAAACGGAATTCACTGGGGCGGAAAAAATGTGCAATGGGAACATGTTCTCAATGTGCGAGAAGTGGTGACTGAATCGGAAGGAACATCATATAGTTTTCTCGAAGTGTCGACCCTTACTGGAGTCATAAACATTGGACAGAACGAGGCGCAAGATGATGCGTATTTGATACTGAAGGCTGTTATGGAGGATACTCTTCCCGGCAAATGTGAGTTTCAATTCAAGGCCGCATCAGCATTTGGACGAGCTTGGCAAGAATTTGATCGCATGAGTGATACCACGGCTGCAGGAATGAAAGTCGCTAGACAAACTCATAAATTCGAACATCTTGAGCGCTACTTCGCACATATGCAAACGCTTCAAGAAATGTTTTCATTCGAAGGTGAGGCGGTTAACAGATTTCGCAGAGACTACGCCGATGTACTTCAGTACTTAGGACGCACTGAGGAAGCCAACGAGTTATTGAAGCAAATGAACTGACTAGTTGTCCTTCTTGTTGCTGGCTGCGATCTGAGTTTTGGCTAGATCCAACACTGTTTGTTCGACGAACAATCCTCTGCGCTCATAGCACTTCCAGAGTTCCGACCATTGCATAACAACAAATGTGTTCTTTGATAGTTTCTTCGCTGCGCGTGTGAGTTCTGCGTTTCCAGCAGCAAGAAGCACAAATCCTTTCAATCCGGCACAGCTTGCGCAAAGCACTTCTTGCTCATCCTTTCCTTGTTGAAGCTTGACGATCGTATCTTTTTCCAGTTTGCAGTCGCAGGCAAAACAGCGCGATGCTTTGCTTAGCGCGTACACGACTGGCGCTAACTTCTTATTTTCTTTTGTTTGTTCGCTCATCGATGCTCACAGGTCAAGCCATGTTGTCATGTTCGCACATTATAAGGTTTAATCTTGGGCAATACATTTATGCATGTTGAATCTACTAAACTACGACTTGTAAAAGGCAGCAGTACTTGAAATGCAACCCTCAAGGAAATCTCCTTCTGTAGTCGACACTTGCGTTTTTGGGGGACTAAACAGTGACAGCTGAAAGCCAGGACAAGTCAAACAACGTTGAATTCAATGTTTTTGATGCGGAAACCTTCGTATCGATTCCACGCCGGACATTCCTCTCGAAGGGGCTTTTAGCTGCTGGTTCGCTTATTCTCGGCTCGACGTTCGGCACGAAAGCATTTGCAAAAACGGTGTCGAAAAAGGCGATTGACACAGCATCTTTGGTGAGTGAATTCAAGTTCAAAGGAGCGGTCCTCACACCGAAGGATCCGGACTTCGTCAAAGTGGCGCTGGGTGGATTGTGGAATGAGCTTCGACCAAAGAGAACTCCAGATCTTGTTTTGCAAGTCACTGATGAACAAGATGTTGTAGCGGCAGTCAAGTTTGCGAAAGCGAAAAAACTGAAAGTATGTGTTCGAGGTGGTGGGCACAATTGGTGTGCGCCATCTGTGCGGAACAGTGGTGTAATGATCGATCTCACCAAACTAAACAAAGTTATCTCGATTGATCCCGAAAAGAAGATTGCCGTGATGCAGCCAATCATCAGCAATCGCGAAGTGCAAGCAGCTTTAGCTCCGCACAATCTTGCGTATCCGAGCGGACATTGCCCGACCGTAAAAATCAGCGGTTATCTGCTCAGTGGTGGCATGGCGTGGAACCAAGGTGTCTGGGGTCCAGGTGTTGGAAGTATTGAAGCAATAGAGATGGTCACCGCCGATGGTGAAATGATTACTGCTAGCGCGAAAGAAAATCCAGACTACTTCTGGGCGGCTCGGGGTGCTGGTCCTGGAATGTTCGCTGTTTGCGTGCGGTATCACTTGAGACTTTATCCGCGTCCGAAAGCGATTACGGGAAGTGCTTATTTCTATCGATATGAAGACATCGTCGAAGTGGCAAAATGGTTGGGGCCTCTCGCCAGCAAAATTTCAAATACTGTTGAATTGAGCCTATTTGCTGTCACTGCCACCAAAGAGTTTGAGAAGGAAGCACAGTCTGCAAACGGAAAGATAGCCATGGTCACCGGCACGTGTTTTGCAGAAACTAAAGAGGAAGCAGAAAAGGCTTTGGCAATTCTCGACACTTGTCCGATCAAATGCATAAGTAAAGCGACGAACGAACCAATGACTTTCGAGGAGCTCTTTGATGCTTCGGGCAACCTGTGGCCTGACAAACTTCGCTGCAAGGTCGACGCTATCTTTTCGAACGCGCCTTTGGAGGAAGTCTTTGCTGTGGTCAAAGATCACTTCAAGGATGCACCATCGAAGAAAACAGTTTATATGTTTGCGATTTTCACTGGACCTAATGTCCCTGCACCGCTCATGGATACAGCATTCTCAATGAGCAGCAAGCTATATGGTGGACCCTGGACGATGTGGGAAGATGGAAAAGATGATGAAGCAAACATCAAATGGCACGCAGATTGCATGAAGAAATTGCAGCCTTTGATCGCAGGTCACTACGTTTCCGAAACCGATACCGTCGGACATCCAGAGTATCTGAAGCTGGCATACAAAGCCGAAAACTACAAGCGACTTGGTGAGTTACGCAAGAAATACGATCCGAAAGGACTCTTTTTCAATCCAACGGAAGCACTTTCTGAAAACGCCTAACTCAGTTAGTTGATCGTTCTCAACAAAGCTGTCAGGTCTGCGTCGAAGAAGTCGACGACTGCTCGCAGATCGTAGAGCATGTTAAGTCTGCTATTTGCCACTTTGATCGACTCTTGCCAGAAGTGATGCTTTGGACCAGTAGCTGCCAGTTTCTGTTGATTGCTGACTTTGTTGATGTTGAAATCGATTGTTTTTGCACGCTTCCAATAGTCGACAAGGATTTCACGTCTCGTTTGTGACGAGCCTGGTCCTGTACTGTTCAAGAACCTGTAGAGAATGGGAGAGAACTTCTTGGTTGCTTCAGATTCAAGTCCAAAGCATATGCCGAGACTGTTCGGGTTCACTTTCATCAGGCGTACTCCACCACGTTGTTCTGCGAAGGCCGCTACCGCCAAGCAGAACGCGAGAATTCCTGAAGCTATTGTCGTGCGTTTGTTGTACTCATCGTTTTTCCTGTAAGTCGTCAGACCGAAAGGACCATCGATGATGATTCCAAGGACGTTGATTTGGAAGAAGTTGATGTTATTCGTAACAGCCACGGCAAGATCACGATTTCGTACAAGGTGATCCAAAGCTTGTTTCTCCGTGACGATTTCAACATCAAGTTTTGATGACGTTGCTCTGATATCACATAAGCCACAAAGGACGTGGCGCATTACGGAGACCCGTGCATCGCTTAGCTCCGTGCTGTAAGTGACTCTTCCGTTGAGCCGTTTGATCGTTGTGACTTGATCTCTCAATCCGAGCATCTGAGTAGCTTCGGCCGCTAATGGATCTATACCAGCAATTTCAGAACCGGAGTCGGGAATTGGAACGAGCCGTGAGTTCGGATCTGTACTTTTGAGAGCTGCGAAAATTTCTGGATCAAATCTTCCAAGCATTGCCTTCAAACCAGTCAACAAGGCAATTCTATTTCGCAGGATTCGAATTGTGTCGCGTGGAATTGTTGGCATTGCTGCCACTTTTTCCTGATTCTTCTTGACTTTCATATTCATAGTTGCGGCTTTGTGTTTCTTCCACAAGTCGTACAGTTCATCTCTGCGGGTCCGTATTTTCGAGTCGAGTGGATCCTGCGAGTTCAAATAGCTCGACACGAGCGGAGAAAATTGGTATTCGCTTTGGGTCTCAAGATTGTACAAAGCCGCAAGTGAGTTTGGTGGAGTGTCTCGTTTCCGCCATCCGCCGTGCATTTGAAGCAGTGCGAGAGTGGACAAGACTGTTCCTATACCTGATGAGATGACGAACATTTCGTTGCCCGCTTTTGTGTATCTCTTCAAATACAGCAATCCGGCGATGCCACCGAATATGCCATTGTGAATGAAGTTCGCCTCAAAGTTCAATTGCAGCCCCTTGCCTCTTCTTCGGAGCATCTCTGACAAAGCTACGTCATGCGCGTAATTCAACTCTTCATCAATTTTGTTGCAAGCTACTCTGACATCTAGCCCTGCAAGCATTACTGATTCAAGAAAGCAGAGTTCTAGACGGCGACGTCTCGGGTTGTTCGGATCTGTTTTGTTGAGGTGGATTAGCTCGAGCGTTAAAGGTTCGATCTTCATCAACTTGACAGCATCCGCTGCCAGTGGACTGACAGATTCGTTCAATGACATACCTGCCGGCACCGTGCAAGTACCAATCAAGAGGTCATCTCGTTTTATCTTCTTCAATAGCGAAACTAGCAGTAGGTCAAAATCTTGAATGTAAGTGTGCAACGACCACAGAAGCAGAATGCGCTTATTGAGTTCGCCCATTGTTTTGGATTTTTCATCGTTTATCGCGGCGAGGTTTAGCGGATTCGATGCATCGACGCCGTATCGTTTTTTCCATAGCGCGTACATCTCTTCGCGTCGAGTTTGTGATGCACCCGGCGCCGGAGTGTCCAGAAAGCGCGATACATGCTCTGGCAGTCCTTTTGCATCGACCGGGCCGCCATTCAAAAACGGAAACTGTTTAGAGGGAGAAACATTGCGAGCCTTGAACATTTTGTTGTACAAAATGTTTGCTGTTGGTAATGCAGTTCCTACGCCTGCACCAACGCATGTCAAAATGCCGGATTGCACAAACTGTTTCTTGAGTCTCGAGTAACCTTCGATGGAATAAAGAACTCCAAACTGACAGAAGTTGGCCAGGTTGAACAAATTGTTGACCATGTCTACATGCGACTGCGCACGATAGAGCACACCATAGGTGTATGCGAGTTCTATGTCGAGTTTGTTGCAAGACTCGCGCACTTCGAGGGCGCTGAGCATAATCTGTCGGAGAATATGACTTTTGAGTTCGAGCGCTTCTTCGCCTTCAGGACCGCTCAAATCTTGCATTGCATAGAGCGACTTTAGCTGTTCATACTGGGATTGAACACCAAGAATTTGACAGGCTTGAACGACTTCTGGCGAGTCACCGGTATCAGCAGTAGGCAGAGTTGTTGTTGGGAGAACTTGTGCAAGACACGATTGCTGAAACAGCATCAGGATGCTCAGAAGGACACAAAGGATTCTCATGGTGGTACCGAGTGGTCCTCCGATAGCGCTGAAACGTAGTAATGGCCCCCATATTTGCGCCAATCGTATCACAAGTTGCGCGACTTTCTTGTACTGACATCTTTGGGTGCGGTGTCCGTATATTTGACAGGCTCTTGATTTGCGCATGTCACGAATCTGTTATGCATCTGTCACGTAACTGTTATTGCTGCGCATCTAGACTGTCAGCATGCCCAGTCGGAGAGAGAATATGGAGACTGTAGAGTTGGGTGTTAGCAACGGACTGAAGGGCGATGTTGGCAGAAATGAAGTCGCTGTCAACATTCAAGAGCACCTGAAGTATCAAGAGCGACATTTATCCTTCCAAGCGCAGCAAGATGAACGACGAGAGCTTACGGCTTTTCTCCAGGAATCAGGACAGCTTCCCGCTCTTTCGATCGATTGGGCCGTCGAAAATTTTTCGACGATAGACGACAATCAAGATGGCGCGATCACTGGAGTAGAGTTGCTGAAGCATGCGAAAGAAGGTTCTTACGATCAAATGATGACCAAGGGTTTGCTCTTGAACTATCAGGCGATCAAAGAAGCTACTAACGGAGACTGCGAAACTGGATTGACAAAAGATGATTTGAAATCCTTCCTTGCAAACGTCGGGCAAGATAGAAAAGTTGATCAAGTGCTGCAATCTGGGGAGATTCGTAGCGAGTCTTTGCCTTTGGGTCTAATTGAAGCTGCGACTCAAAGAGTAGGCGAAGGCGCATATGCAGCCGCGCAGCGTCTCTTGCCGAATGGGACCTTGGCTGAAATCAAAGCCTTAACGATCACACTAAATGAAGAGTATGCGCGCGCTACTGGTGATACCAGTTTCGATCGACGAAACATGACCGTGGGATATCAATTCATCAACGAAGAGAATGCAGCTAGAATTTTCGCGCGTAGTAAAGCCTTGCAAGCCACTTATCCCGACTCCTGCTGGAATCGCTTTTAATACTTTCATTAGTGCGTGGTATAAACAGGGGATGCACCTCTGGTATGTCAAGGGATGTCCAAGGTCCTGATAATCGAAGATGATCGGCTAGTCGCGGACATGGTTCGCGATTTGCTCGTTAGCGAGCGCCATAGTGTCGAGTGTGTGTACGATGGTGCAGACGGCTTGCAGCTATTGCAAACACCTTCTTTCGATCTCGTCATTTTAGATATTGGGCTGCCGTCGATTGGTGGCATGGACATTTGTAGAACTCTTCGGGGGCGCGGTGATACCACACCGATTCTGATGCTCACAGGGCGAGATACTGTTGATGAAATCGAAAGTGGACTCAATAGTGGTGCCGACGATTACCTCACGAAACCGTTTCACATTCGCGAGCTGGCGGCCCGAGTGCGAGCAATGCTTAGACGATCTAGTGCAACTGTAAGCGAAACATTCAACGTTGGGCATGTATCGCTCGACAGCGTCGTGCGAATAGTGAAAGTGGCTGGGCAAGAAGTTCATCTGCTGCCTAAAGAATATAGTCTTCTCGAATTCTTGATGCGACACCCTGGACAACTATTCAAGGCTGATGTTTTGCTAAATCGCGTTTGGCAGTCCGAGCAAGAAGCCGCGCCGGAAACTGTGCGTACCTGCGTTGCCCGACTCAGAAAAAAGATTGATGTTTCGGGGCATGAATCAATATTGGAAACGGTGCACGGTGTTGGGTATCGAGTGAAGGCTTTGGAACCGAGCAAGTCCTCATAGTCAAACGCGAAGTGCATCGCACTCCGCGTCTAACAGCTTTCCTTTTGAAACTTGCTTTCTTAGTGCTCGAATTTGAGTTGAAAGTCACGATGCGAACCATTTGTATATTGTCTGTTTCGCGACTCGCGCTTCGCCTTTTCATCGGCTGTTTCTGGTCTTGGTTGCGGCTTTGGTTCTAGCGCACGTGCCTTAGCACCTGCTTCTTGCAATGCTTCGTATTGTTTGCGCCACTCTCCTACACTGCGTTCTTGATCCTGTTGTTTCACAGCTTTGTATCGAATACGATCATGCGTTTCCTTTTCCATCTCCTCATATGAGCCGAAGCCATCCTTGATACTTTCGCGCGTCACCGATGCTTTGCCAAATAGCCCACCGTCGTCGATATATCGCTGCATCTCGCGAGTCTCCCAATGTTTCGCCAAGCTGAGAACGGCAAGCTTCTCGTCTCTATTGAGAGCCAGCGCTTCCTGGGAGGAGTCAGAAAGCATGCTGGCTTCAATTTTCGCGGCTAACTCTTTCACATCCTTTTGTGTGATTGCCCCATCACGTCCAGAAAGCTGATCGAACAGTTTTTTGTCTGTAGCCAGAATCGCTATGCTGTCACGCACTTCCTGTCTTACGGCATCTCTCTGGCGCATTGACTGCAAATCCGCGGTGGTAATTCCGTCTTTCGAGTCGCTTGTTGCACCTTTGATATCGTCGTACTTTGCCCTTGCATCTTTAAGGAATGCTGCGTCGAGAGATAGATTTCCTGCTGCAGGAGAAACATTGATACTTTCGCCATCGCGTTTCGCTTCTTTCAATTCATCGGAGAGTTTCGTGAGTCGGTCGAAGTGTTCAATCCTATCGTCGAGTTCTTTCTTGGTGATCACGCCATCGGACTTGCCTGCGTTGCAGTCGATTTGGTTCGACTTTTCTTTCAAATACTCAATTGATAGCGACGGTAAAATCTTGCTGTCGACCAACTCACTGGTTAGCGATTGTATATACTCTTGCCGTTCCTCATCATTCAATTTGCGGCTTGATCGCACCGATTGCTGCAAATGCTCATATGCCTTTTCGGCGCCGGCGTTATGGAGCGTCTCTCCAATTTTGGCGACATCGGTGTGAGCTGCTGCTGCCAAATCGTTCATGGTTGTTCCTCCAGAAAAGCCACGTCTTGCGTTGCCGTACAATATGCGTCGGCGCTATACAGGGTTGTGACGAGTTCATAACAGAAGTGTGACAGCCGAGTTTTCGGCGCCGCGTGGGATTTTGCGCATTGCTTAGTGGGCACAAAGCCTATAATGGTCGTGCAACTACCGGAGCCGCGTCGAGATAGGAATGCTCTCCAAGCTGAAGCTGTCAACACAAGTATTTATTCTCGTATCGCTTTTGCTTGCGTGCGAATTGAGCTTCATCGGCGCGTTGGGTGTTCTCTTGAATGCTTCTGAGCAGGAAGCGCAGAGAGAGAAACGTGCTCGGGTTGTGGCAGGACACCTCAATAGTCTGCTTCGTGTCATTGTCGATCGCACCAGCGGAGTGTGGATGAAAGGCTGGAACGATTTTATTCATCAAGCCGGAATCGTTCGAATTGAACTCAACGAACATGTGCCTGAGATTAAAGAGCTAGTCTCGAAAAACCCTGATGAAAGCGCCGCCTTCGACGAAATTGAATCCATGATTAGGAAGGGCAGCTTTTATCTCGGCGAGATGCAAAAGTTGAGTGATGCTGGGCGGACTCATGATGCGCGGCAATACATTATTCCGTTGCAACCCCTGATTCAAAATCTCAGTCCACGCATCAAAGATATGCTGGCGGAACAGCGTAAAGTGGAAGAAGAAAGCCCGAAGATTCAAGAGCAAAATCGCGAAGCTGTTAAGCGTCTTCTGATTGGTGGTGTTGCTCTAAACATTCTGTTGGCGCTGACGTTAGCGTGGATGTTCAATCGGAGTACAACTCGTCGGTTGAAACTTTTGATGGACAATTCCGTGCGACTCGCGAGCAATCAACCGCTGAATCCACCGCTCGATGGAAACGATGAAACTGCTGCGCTCGACAGCGTTTTTCGAGAAATGGCAAGAGCGCTTGAGAGTGCGTCGAGGCGAGTGCGTGTGGTAATCGAAAACGCAGCCGATATCATTTGCACAATTGACGACAAGGGTTGCATCAGTACGATAAGCCCTTCCGTGAAATCAGTATTGAATTATGATGCTGACGAAGTAATAGGAATGCGCGTTGTAGAGCTGCTCGACAAAAGCGAGTCACCAGTGATTTTGGAGTCGCTTGATCAGTTGAAGCGGAACTCTCGCGATCAAAACGAACCATTCGAAAGTAAGCTGCGATGCAAAGACGGGTCGTTCATTGATGTGTTGTGGTCAGTGCAGTGGTATGACGCTGATCGTTCTTTGATTTGTGTAGTTCACGATATCACCAAGCGAAAACAGGCTGAGCTTCTGATGAAAGAAGCAGAATCGCGGTTAAGGAAGATCCTCGAAAGTATTCCAATCGGACTTGCTTTGATCAATCCCGAAGGAACAATCGAATTTGTCAATCCTACTCTTAAGCAAATGTTTGGTGCGGATGAGCCGGATCTCTTGAGGCGAAATCTGAGAGATATTCTCAGGTTGGCAGGCGACACCGGTGCTGTAGAGTTGCAAACAATTTTTGAAAAGGCGTCTATGCGCACATGGGAAATGTTGCTGGTGAGCGCTGATGGAGCGATTCAATTGCCGGTCGATGTTTCTGTCACTAGCATCGAATTGATGGATGGGCAAAAGCATATCGCATTGATTTCCGATGTTCGAGAGCGTCACGAAATCGAGCGGCTCAAGCAGGAATTCGTATCCATGGTCAGCCACGATTTAAGAACTCCTTTAACGGCGGTACAGAATTTCTTGGAACTTTTATCCAGTGGAATTTATGAAGTATCGGAGCCCGCCAGGACAAAACTGCCCGCCTTGGAGCGCAGTGTCGACAGGCTGATTGCGTTGGTGCGTGACCTGCTCGATCTAGATCGCTTAGAAGTTGGAAAACTTCAGCTCAAGTTGTCCGAGGTCGGACTCGATGACGTGATTCAACGATCTGTCGAATCCGTTGATGCCGTAGCAGGCCAGCGGAAAATAAAGATCGAGGCACCCGAGGATGTTGCAGTTACGCTGCTTGCGGATCGCGATCGTTTGGTTCAAGTTCTCGTGAATCTGTTGTCGAATGCGATCAAATTTTCACCAGAGAAAGAAACAATTACCGTTGCCGTAGATCAGGACACCGAAAAAGTCACACTGCGGGTTGTCGATCGCGGCCGAGGTGTTCCTCCCGAACATCGCGAAGCAATTTTTGAGCGCTTCAAACAGGTGGCGGCATCAGATTCCCACGAGAAGGGCGGAATCGGGCTTGGCCTGCCGATTTGCAAGGCAATTGTTCAAGAGCACGGCGGCCAAATCGGAGTGGAAAGCGACAACGGACGTGGATCTTGCTTCTGGTTTTCTCTTCCGATATTAAAGCGCTGATTTTGATCTGAATTCAGACATATCATTCCACGTCGCTCGATAACCGCTTTGAAGCAGCTCGCATCCGATTTCGAGAAACAGCTCAATATCTTGGGCTGCACCGCTCAAGTTCCAGTCATCTCGCGGCTTGTCAGTTACTTTGTGGTAGTCCTCGACGATGAACTGTTGACGTTTGTCTAAGTAGTCCATGCAAGAGAAAAACAACGCTAATGCTGGAACGCCTGCTTGCATGAAAGGCAGATGATCGGAACGGTAGAGATATCCTTTCTCCGGTTGCGGATCGCCGACGACTGATCGTCCTCTTTTTCGTGTGGCTTCTTCAAGCATTTGATCGAGTGTGCTATGCCCTCTGCACACACTAGAAAGACTCTTCGAGGGACCCCATGGGCACAGCATCTCCAAGTTCAAAACTGCGAGCGTTTCGGCTATCGGCAATAGCGCATTCTCGACGTAAAACTTGGTGCCTAGCAGGTTTTGTTCTTCAAGAGTTGGAATAAAGAAGACTACCGAACGCGGGAATTTCGTTTGCATCTTTGCAAAGGCAGTCGCAAGCGCGAGGACTCCAGCTACGCCTGTTCCATTATCTATTGCACCGCTCAATACGCCTTTTTCGTTGGTTCCAAAGTGATCCCAGTGTGCCGAGTAAAGAATGGATTCTGTGCTCACAGATTTGTCGGCACCCGGCATCACTGCCACGAAGTTGTGTGAGTCTACGTTTTTGAAAGTTGATGTTACAGACGCTGTTGCCGTGAGTTCTAACTCTACGGGTTTAAAGTCTTTGCTTTGAGCTGACTTCTTCAGCTGTTCAAAATTTTGCCCGGACATTTCGAGGAGCTGCACGCCTTGCTCGTATGTGAGCCAGCCCTCGATGTCAGCTCGTTGGTTGGGGTTGGCTGATGCAAGTACAAATTCTTCGTGACCGAATGAATGTGCTACAACGTCCCACCCGTAACCGGCACGTTGTGTTTCGTGAATGATGAATACCGCAGCCGCCTTTTTCGCACCGGCAATTTCGTACTTGTATGTCCAACGACCATAGTATGTTAGATCGCTGCCTCTAAACATGGTGTCATCGATCTTTTGTGGCTTCGTCGGATGTGGAAGTATTGGATCTCCGGTCAACACCAATAGTGTTTTGCCTTCTACGTTCAAACCTTTGAAATCATCCCAACCATACTCGGGGGCAACGATTCCATAGCCCGCGAACACTACTTGCGATTGTTCGATCTTTACTTGTTCTTTTATCTTCTTTGACGACGCAACAAAATCCTGTCCACCCTTCAACTGAGTCTCGATTGTTCCATCTGAAAATCCCAATCCCGACTTGGAATGAATTTCAATAGCTGGTACTTTCTGTCTGTGTGTTTCGAAAGTGACTCCAGATTCTGCCGTCAATTTATTGAAATGTTCTTCGAAGTATTGCAGAGTCAGTTCTTCTCCAGCGGTTGCCGGACAGCGACCTGCAAACTCATCAGAAGCCAGTATCTTGATGTGCTGCAATATCTCTTGCGCTGAAATGGTGCCGGCTTCAACATTGACTTTTGATGTATTTAGATTGGTCATTTTAAACTACGTGTATGTGAATGGAATTGTCAACTGAATGCAATCTGAAGATTCCTCTGCCTCTGACTCGAAGTTTGAGACTGTCAAACCTAGAAGTCTGACGCGCTTGCTCTCTGCTTCAGTTGTATCGAGAAGTTCCATAGCATACTTCATCATCTCCGAGATTTCTCTTATCGGAGTCAACAAAGTCCTGCTTCTCGTAACTTGTTGATAGTCCGCATATTTAACCTTCAATGTAAAAGTGCGCGCATTCGCGTCGTTCTTGTCGATTCGCCGCTTAAGAATTTCCGCAATTTCTTCAAGTGCCACCATCATCGAATGGCGGTCAACCAAGTCTTCCGCATAACTCTCTTCTGCGCCAATCGACTTTCGAATGCGATTGGGATTCACCGGACGCTGATCGTTGGCCCGAGCAATCATGTAGTAAAAGCTGCCGGTCTTGCCAAACTTGTTGACGAGCTCAATCTCTGACCATCCCTTCAAATCTTTTCCTGTGTGAATTCCCAGAGCGTGCATTTTCTCTGCGGTAGCTGGACCTATTCCATAGAATTTTTCGATGGGAAACTGTTCGACAAACGCCTCAGCTTGGTCTGGAGTTATGAGGAACAACCCATCAGGTTTCCTGATTGCAGAAGCAGTTTTCGCAAGAAACTTGTTAATCGAAACTCCTGCTGAAGCGGTGAGTTGAGTTCTCTCGAAAATTCGCTGTTTAATCTCCTTTGCAATCAAGGTTGCGGATGGCATCTCACGCTTGTTGGTAGTGACATCCAGATATGCTTCGTCGAGTGATAGTGGTTCCACAAGATCTGTGTACTCATTGAATATCTCGTGAATTTGCTCTGACACTTGTCGATAAACATCGAAGCGTGGACGTACAAAGATAAGATGAGGACACCGTTGTTTGGCAGTTCGAGAGGGCATTGCGGAATGAATTCCGAACTTGCGCGCCTCGTAGCTTGCTGCAGCGACGACACCTCTTTGTTCGGGTGAGCCGCCGACGACAACCGGCTTCCCACGATATGAGGGCTCGTCACGTTGTTCGACCGACGCAAAAAATGCATCCATATCGACGTGAATGATTTTGCGTACTGCTGGGGTCACTTAAAGACTGCTCGGAGTTTTATATCTCTAACATTCTACTCCTGATAGACTGAGTTGGAACCGCCTAATTTGTGCGATCAATTCAACAACAGGTACGATTTGCGTGAGTATGGACTTTAAACTTCGAGCTGAGCATGTCGGTGACAACTCAATGGTTGCTGCGTTGCTTGATGATAGCTTTGGTGGTCAGTACGAGTCTGCGCTTGTGGCCAGAGTGCGAGAAACGCAGGACTATGTGCCCGAACTCACGCTTGTTGCAGAGCAAGCTGGTGCTGTCGTCGGCTTCATCATGTTGAGCTACGTGTACCTTGATAGCGGTGATGCGAAAGCAAAAGTGCTTGCACTTGGACCGGTTGCTGTCGTGCCAAGCCATCAGAAGAGTGGCATCGGCGGCGCACTAATTCGCGAAACAATCAAGATTGCTAACGCGCGAAAAGAGCCACTAATTGTGCTTCTAGGTCACGAAACTTACTATCAGCGGTTCGGATTCGAGCGTGCATCGCTTCACGGAATTCGACCGCCAGTTGATTGGGAAGACGGTAACTTCATGATTCTGAAACTGGATGGATATCATGATCAGATGCAGGGAACAATCAGATATTCCGATGCTTGGCAAATTGAATAGTTGATTTGTTGCTGCTTATTCAACATCTGCGTTGATGCGAATACCAGGCAGCTTTATGCGCACGTTGCGCGAGTTGCTGTCCTTGTCGATCTTCACAAATGGTGCTGAGACGTGAACTGATCCAAGTCTTGAATCTGCGTCGACTTTTACGGCAGGTTTCTTGACTTGATTTGAAGGTTCCGGCTGATCACCGAATATGGTGTCACGGTCAGAGGGCTCCACAACATACAATTGTTGATGGTTCGGTTCCGACTGTTCGATCACGACCTGTTCATTGTCTTCGAGCGGCACAGCCTGGGGTACATCTCCGTGCACATTGATATCTGTTGCGTTTCGATTTGTGCGAACCTGAATGTTTATGTCATCGTTTCTTCTGAAACTATTTGATTCCGAAAGCGATTGCGAGCCATCCGAAACCTTGGATTGCTGTTGTGTGCAAGCAGTTAGAGAAACTGTGAGAAACGCCGAGATTCCAACTAATACCGTTAATCGTGAGCGCATGGAAATGACCTCTGTATTCAGTCTTCAGCAGTCCCACAGACGAGGGTACGAACTAATCTGTTCCCACAATCATTTGAGCATCGAATAGACAAGCTCATCAATAAACTTGCCATCTTTGAAAACTGAATTGCGGAGCCTACCTTCATACGTGTAGCCCGCCTTTTCCAAGACTTTTGCGGATGCCGGATTCCACGCGTAAACCAGTGCGAACAGCCTGACAAACTCGAACTGTTTGAGTGCGTACTCAGTCGTGAGTTTTAATGCGGACGTAGCGATGCCTTTACCCCAATGAGCGCGACCAATCCAGTAGCCGATTTCGGCAGACTTGGCGTGGTTGCCATCTTGCGGTTTCAGACCGATACCGCCTGCGGCTTCGCCTTCTATCTCAATTGCAAAGTGCATAACGGGTGCGATGTTTGCAAGCGAAATCCAACTTCTGGCATCGTCAAGAGTGTAAGGATGCGGGAAAGTGTCGCGCAGGTTGATCCAGACATCCCTGTCGTCAGCGTGCTTTTGCAAGGATTCAGCATCACCGTATTGCCAAGTTCTTACTGAAAAATTCTCGCCGACTAATTGCATGGTTCCCTCAAAATGCTGCTGTGGCATTAGGTTTGGTTGGATTTGCCGATGTGTAAGGATACAACTCTGGCAACAGAATGTTTGATGTCAAGCGGTGGTGCGGTTTTCATATGTATATCAAATTCGTCAAAAATCGCATAAATTGATTAGCTGTGTGGATTCAAGGGTAAATCCTAGTGGGTTAGATTCATCTGGAGCCGAGAAGATGGACAAGTGGAGAGAGGAATCACATCCTGCAAGATTGGAGGAGATCTTGGAAGACGGCGTAGTTCGCTGTCATTTGTCGCCTCGCAATTGCACGATCAAAGAAGGTGGTCATGGATTCTGCGGAGTTCGTGCCAATCGCGGTGGGCGTCTGGTCAGTCTCAACTACGGCAAGGGTGTGCACCCGACTGAAGAAACCATCGAGACCGAAGCTGTAAATCATTTCGCTCCTGGCGATCGAATTTTGTCACTGGGCAATGTCGGATGCATGATGAATTGTAGCTATTGCCACAATTGGAAGACATCTCAGGCAAGGTATGTTTCGGACAAAGACGTGCATTACTTTACACCCGAGTCAGTAGTAGATACGGCATTGAGACACGGCATTCGAGTGATTTCTTGGACCTACAATGACCCAGTCGTGTGGCACGAGTTCATTCGTGATACCGCGAAACTGGCACGTGAAAAAGGTCTGATCAACCTGTATAAATCGGCATTTTTCATTACTGAAGAAGCGGTTGAAGAACTGCTGCCGGTGATAGATATTTTCTCGATTTCCGTTAAGTCGATGGACCCCGAGTACTACCGCAAGATTACAACTGGTTGGCTCCAACCTGTTTTGGATGCAACAAAACAAGTATTTAAGGCTGGAAAACACGTTGAAGTCAGCACACTAATGGTGACTGACTTGAGCGACAACGAAGACACTGCGAAAGCAGTCGCCAACTGGGTTTTGACTGAGCTTGACTCTACCGTGCCCGTGCATTTTGTGCGGTTCCACCCGGACTACAAAATGACTGACACGATCAGAACGCCAGTAGATAGATTGGAACGTGCAAGAGAAGTCGCGATGAACATGGGAGTAGAGCATGTCTATCTCGGCAATGTTTATGACACACCCCATAGCGCCACCAGATGCAATGGCTGCAACGAAACGCTTGTCACTCGTTATGGATTGAATGCACAGATTCTTGGATTGGACGAAAAGGGACATTGCAAAAAGTGCAATCGAAATGCCCACTTCAAGTTGCTTGGCCCGGTGAAGTCGGTTCAAACTGTTTCGGAAGTTCCAGGCAATGGTTTAGATGTTCGGAAGTTTGATTGGCACGGCGACATCAGGTCGCTGCATGCTCAGATACGAAACACTGAAGACAAGGAGGTTTCAATCTATCACCGTAGAAGATATGAAACTGGCACAGCAGAAGGTTGGAAAGTGTTGACATTGAATCCTGGTGAGAGTTATCGCTTCATTCTCGCGAAGAGCAAGACTGACGAACTCGGGCCAGAAATTGCATTGCCGCATTCTGCGGAGTCGAATTTGCACGAAGTGTTTGACCGCGCGCATTTCCCGACTGTGGCAATCGAAGCTGAAATTGCGGACAACGATCGTACACCACTTCCGGCTTTCGGCGACAAGAAAAAGTGACACAGTCTTCTCACAAAACGCACCATGCGCTCAGCGAATATTGGAAGGTATTGCTAGGCACGGACCTTCGAAAACACTTTGTTGAGAAAGAGACTCCAGCCGTTTTCTATGCGGCAGAGCCCATATCGATCAATATGAAAGTGTATGAATCCGTGGCACCACATGTGGTGAAGCAATTTCGATATGCAATGAAAGCATGCGCGTTGGCTCCGGTTGTTCGACAAGTTGCATCAGCAGGCTGGGGCGCCGATTGTCAGTCACGAATGGAAGCCGAGCTTGCATTGCGTTGCGGCATGGATTCATCGAAGATCTCGATTTGCGGACCGAGATTATCAGAGGAAGACATTGCATGGTGTCTAAACAATGGAATACGTGTAATAGCAGATTCGCAGAGTCAGTTGCGAATCGTGAATGAACATCTAAGTGCATCAACTGTACATTCAGGATGGCAGTTGGGAGTTCGCATCTCTCTTCCGGTTGAAGGAACGGTGCGTTTTCACAGCAAGCTCGGAATCGATCCTGAAACTGTCATCGCATCGTTGAAAGAGATGCCGGCGCTGATTCCGTACTTGAACGAAATTCACCACCATGGAGCCGCGCGTGAAACTGATTCAAATCTAGCGACTGATGTCGCGCGAGTTATGGCGCACAAGATTGTAGAAATTGAAGGTTTGACCGGAGCATGCTTTTCACAAATCAATTTAGGCGGTGGGTTCGAACCAGAATCAGTCATCAATGAATTTGGTTCGTCGACTAAAGAAATCTTTGACTCGATCGTGTCAGAGATGTCGAACCATTTCTCCTTCGACAGTCGACAATTGGTATTGGAACCAGGACGGGCAATCGTCAAGGATGCTGCAATCGGCTTGACGACAGTCAACCACGTCAAGAAACTTTGGAATACGGACATTGCAGTCGTCGATATCGCAACTAACCTTTTTATTCCGCTGCCTTTGGCTCGCTTTCAAGCACTCTGCTTGAATGAGCGAGGGGGGACGGTTAAAGAATATGACGTAGTTGATGGCACATGCTCCCCAGCCGGTGTATTGTGCCGCGCCACGTTTTTGCCTGAACTGAATGAAGGAGATCGACTTTTGATCGACCACGCCGGTGCATATACATGGAGCCTTGCGGAACCATTTTACGACTACCTTCCAGACCTATGGTGGATAAGCTCAAATGGAAAGGTCGAGCAGATTTTGTCGCGCGAACAAGCGAAAAAGTGGGTTGATATTGTCTGGGGATATTCGACCGTTACTTAGCGGCTAGCTGTCCAGCATTTTCTAGAGCACGTGTGAACTCATCACTCAGGTCTTCAAGCGATTCCAATCCCATTGATACACGCAGGAGATTGCGTGGAATTCCGGCTGCCGTCAATTGTTCTGGCGACAGTTGGGAGTGCGAGGTTGTCTCCACATGCTGAACGATTGTTCTTGCATCACCAATGTTGGTGGCGACAGGAATGATTTTGAGCGCGTCGAAAAATCTTCGAACATTCGATTCGTCACCGTGAAGTTTGAACGAAAAGAGTCCGCCGGTTCCATTTGGAAAAAACTTTTCAACACCCTTTGCTTTTGGGCCAATCTCTGCGTGAAACACAAGGTCCACTGCAGGGTGTTTGTCGCAAAGTTGAGCAATTGCCAATGTTCTTCTCGATATGTCGCGCATTCGCAAATCAAGTGTGTCCATGCCCAACGAAAAAATGTATGCGTTAAACGGTGACATGCACCCACCAAAATTACGAAGCTGAGAACCGCGCAAAATATTGGGAATTGCATTTACTCCGGTTTCGCTCGGTCGCTTGCCCCCGAAATCTCCTGATGGTGAGTTCGCTCCCTCGTATCGTTCGTCGAAGATTTCAAATGCGCCGCAAACCGCAAGCCCACCCAAACCTGCGCCATGACCACCTACGTATTTCGTGGCGCTGACAATCTCCAAATCGCAATATCGCATGGCGTCGAATAGCGCAATGGTATTTGTGTTGTCCAGTACGCATAGAACATTGTGGCGTTTTGCAACATCGTAAATGGCGTCGAAATCATACCAATCCATCGCAGGATTGGCGATCGGCTCACTGAAGAGCATTACTGTTTTGTTGTCAATTTTGCTTTCTACGGATTTTGCATCGGAGAAATCTGCGTATCGAATTTCGACACCAAACTCGGCAACGCGCTGTTGCAATGCAAGTGTGCCACCATAAAGTCTTGAGGATGAAACTATGTTGTTTCCTGGTCTGCACAACCCCATATACAGTGCGGAGATCGCGGCCATTCCGCTTGCGAACGCGACGGTTTGGTGTGCCCCTTCCTTCTGAGTAATGCGTTCTTCCAGTGCTTCGACAGTTGGGTTGCTCAAGCGTGAGTAAGCATGGCTGCGAACTTTGTGTCCATACGTATCTGCGCAGTGTTGGAACGATTCGAATTGATATGCGACTGTTGCCGCAATAGGCGCGCGCAGAGGCTGCGTGTATTTGAAGGGAGGTCCGCTATCGTGGTTCTCAGACTTATCATTTCCGTTTTTCTTCGCCATGATGCTATTCGTCTCCTAACAGGTCGAAGTTGATTTGGTTCCACTTCTTCATCGCCATCTTTTCGTATTGATCGAGTTCTCCTTGCACCGAATCATCCGCGTGCGTAATAAACCTGAGTTGAAATCCCGGGCGGACCTGACTCACTAACACGCGGTAAGGATCTTCGCTTGGGGTCAAGTCTTTCGGCACTAGTTCTTTCAATTCTGCAAGCAACTGCAGCATCTGATTCATCTTATCGAGGACTTCTTCTTTCGATGAGTTTGGATGAAGAAGAATATGATCGATGCGCGCAGTAAAATTGTTTGGCAAGATTGCAACCGTATCGAGTAGCTTGCGTCTCCACTTTCCATGTGGAACATCTCGCTTGTTGATGGCGTAGGTCAGATCAAGCATAAGCGACGCGACCTCTGCCAGTGCCAGTGTTGCGTCACCTAGAGAGCCTCTTATTGCGCTTTTCTCAACGCTGTGCTCAAGCGTGACCGGTATCAATGCTAGATTGTTTCCAACTCTCGCTTTCAGATCTTCAATCGGTGGCGGAGCTTTCAACTCGATAAGCTTCTTAACTCTACCGGTGGGATCAAAATACACGTCGCAAGTATTAGCAAAGGCTTCTCGCCTATCGGGCGGCCAAAATTGCTGATGTTCCTCATAGCGTAAGACCAGCTGATGAACGTTGATTTGAAGTGGCGGCGGATTCAATTCGGCATCAGGATCAACACCTGGAAACACGAACTTAAAGTTTGGCAGCCATTTTGGCAGGAGTGGTTGAATTTTTGCCTGAAATTCGAGTTGTCGCAGTGTCAACCAGTCATCGGGGAATGGAATGTCGAGAAACAAACCGATATCAAAATCTGAATACAAATCTGACGAGGGACGCAGCCCGGTAAATGCATAACTTCCTAACACGCATACTCCGGCAGTTTCGGACTTCTTCGAAAGGTTGACCAACAGAGGATCCAGCGCGCGTCGAATTGAAACCGTTCGCTCTGACGCAGGCATTTGCTTTGTATCTGTCGATTGATTATTCATTGTTAGAAGGATGCACCGGTAACCATTGCGACTTTGCCGCCCAACTTAGCCATTGAGAAACTTCTCTGAATAGAATGGCTCAATGCTATATAGCTTGTGCAAGATCTTCAACCATATGTTGTTATAAGTAACTGAGTCAGCAATTGTTCCTATTTGCTTATTCATAAAGATTTGTGGAACAACAGCCCAATCAGCCAACTTTGACAATTCCAATGCGAGCTGCTACATTGAAGTCATCGGCTGTTACACGTCTTCGAGGTGCCGCGCACAATGATCAGCTCACAATCCCACTAGTCAGAGCCAGATCAACAGCGCCTCCTGCTGAGCATTTTCGCACACATTTCAACTTGCGTTCATAAGCCCTTCGGGTCGGTTGCGACTGTTTCACCAAACAGGTCTGGCTTAGGTCACTTCTGTCTTGGAGATTGCTTATGTTTCGTTTCTCGAAAGTATCTAAATCATTTGATGGTAATACTGTCCTTGGTGGCGTTTCTTTCACGCTTTCAAAAGGCGAGTGTGTCGGACTTATTGGAGCGAATGCATCCGGTAAGACGACACTTTTGTCGATAGCGTCCGGCGAACTGCAACCAGATTGCGGCAGTGTATGGCTTGAGCCCGGCAAGACGGTGAGTTACTTTTGCCAAAACTCGCAGGTTGATGTCGATGGTTCGGTGGGAAGATTTATCGCCGAGCCTTTGTTTATTGCAGCTACTGAACTGTCTAGAGTGGAGCGACTGCTGGCGAACAACTTATCGTGCCAGCCAGACGAGTACCAAAAGTGGCAAGATAACTATGTGCACTTGTACGACACGTTCGAAAACCTTGGCGGTTACGCTGCAATCGCCCGTCTTCATAGCGTGCTGAGTGGGTTGGGGCTCTCGAAAACCGAGTTGGAAGATCCAATAGAAAATCTAAGCGGTGGTCAGAAAACCAGGCTTGCGCTTGCGCGTGCTCTCATGGAAAAGCCTGATTTATTGCTCCTGGACGAACCTACGAACAACTTGGATATGGAAGCGCAAGCTTGGCTGGCAGAGGCAATCGATAGCTGTGATTCAGCAGTTTTGATTGTGTCTCACGATCGTGCGTTTCTCGATCGTGTCACGACGAGAACATTCGAACTTGAGGCGTCAACAGGTCTGGTTCGAGATTATAGTGGAAATTATTCTTGGTACAAGCAGCGAAAGGAACAGGAGTTGGAGCGGCAATGGCGTCAGTACAACGATCAACAACAGAGAGCCGAGCAACTCCGAACTGACATTCAGGCAACCAAGAATCATGCGCTTGCGACCGAACTGACTACCGTGCACGATTATTTGCGCGGACGCGCTAAGAAGGTTGCTGCAAAGGCGAAAGCGAGAGAGAAACGGCTTACGAAAATGCTTTCGGCGGAGAACAAAATTGAGAAACCTCGCGACTCCGCTCCGAGAATTCGACTGAATCTTGGCGATGAGAGAGCCCGTACGGATGTTCTTTTAGAGGCTCAGAACATCTGGCTTGGTTATGACGACCAAGCACTCTTGCGTGATGTAAGCTGTTCAGTGTTTGGCAATTCGCGCATTGCAATTCTTGGTTCAAATGGAAGTGGAAAAACAACACTGCTCAAAACACTTATGGGTGAATTGCCGCCTCTAGCAGGACAGTTTTGGCGTCATCCTGGCGTGATGATCAGCTACCTTGCGCAGAATCACACGCAGCAATTGCCGCAGCGCAAAACAGTATTTGAGTACTTTCAAGAAGCCGTAAGCAGCGCCTGTACAAACAAGAAGTTGATGTCAGATTCTGAGGCTCGAACGTTTTTGCATCGATTTCTTTTCTCTGGCCAACAAGTGTTTCAACCGATAGAGAGTCTCAGCCAAGGGCAGCGAATAAAGCTCCTAATGGCGACGTTTATGGCGGTGGGAACTGAGCTTTTGATTCTGGATGAGCCGACGAATTTTCTCGACATTCCAGCACGCGAATGTTTGGAGGAAGCGCTATCACCAAGCCAATTCAAAGGTGCAATACTGCTGGTGAGCCACGATCGTTTCTTTTTGCGAAAAGTGGAAACTGAGACTGTCTGGCTGGTGAAGGACGGTGGCTTGAGGCAACTACCGACTGGAACGGACGATCTTTTGCCACAGAAAATGGTGGTATAGTGTCGGAATTGATTATTGGAACTTGCATGGGTTGAGTATGAAAGTTGTTGCAATCAGCGACATTCACAATCATCAGGTGGACTTGCCCGAGGGTGACTTGTTGATTGTTGCCGGTGACCTGACTTCGTCGGGCAAACCGGAGCAAATTGCCAAAATAAATCAGTACATTGGCGAACAATCATCGAAGTTCAAGCACAAACCCCTCGTTGTGGCAGGCAATCATGATTTCATGTTTGAGCGGCAGCGAGAAGCCGCAGTAGGAGCGCTTACCGCCGCAGACTACTTGGAAGACGATTTTGTCGAGATTGATGGCGTAAAGATCTATGGGAGTCCATGGACACCAACTTTCTTCAACTGGGCTTTTATGAAAGATCGCGGGAGCGAGATCCGCGAAGTGTGGGAATGGATTCCTGATGGACTCGACATTCTGGTTACTCATGGACCACCGAAAGGAATTCTCGATTTTTGTGGAATTCATGCGGGTTGTGCTGATCTGCTAGAAGTTGTGACGAAGAAGCTGTCTCGACCACCGAAATTTCACGTGTTTGGACATATTCATGAGGGATACGGGTTGCACGTCGAAGGTGTAACGACGTTTCTCAATGTTTCCGTTTGCAACGTCGACTACAAACCTGTCAACGCACCGACTGTGTTTGAGGTGTAAGAAAGAATGGCTCCCAAGCCCAAACCCGATCAAAAACTAGTCGTCGAAACCCTTTGGCTTGCTGGCGCGACCGACGATGAAGGTGGTGTTGATCGTCAAGCAATTCAGGCGAATCTTGATGGATTGGAGGGCGACAGGCACTATGGCTTTGTCAAACCAGCAGATGCTCGCGATGTCGGCATCAAAAGAGGAACGCCGGTAAGAAATTGGCGGCAATGGTCAGCAGTAAGCGTTGAAGAACTCAAAGTTATTGCGGAGAAGCTCTCAGTTTCGCACGTGAAACCCGAATGGTTGATGGCAAACATTTGCTTTTCCGGGATGGAAGAACTCAGCAAAATCTCGGGGGGCGCGAAGATCCTCTTTCCAAGTGGAGCTATTCTTCATGTTGAGTGCGAGAACGCGCCGTGCATCGGC
>CAYZJR010000085.1:128-29782 GCA_964478655.1 uncultured Candidatus Obscuribacterales bacterium | reverse complement strand
ACCTTTACCGAGATCTGCGCGGTGGGCAGCCGACTCCATTTGAATTGGATGGTCCGGACATTCCAACTGGTCACACACGCAATCCGGATGCAGTGGCATCGGAGATTACCGGTGTCGGTGTTGAGTATGTCCCGGTTTTGGTGAACGGACAGAAGTGCAAAGTGCGCGCCATCAAAGCTGTGACGAACAATCGTTGGGCTTATTGGATTATGGATAATCCAAAGTTTCCAATCATGTTACAGGGCGCTGGTCCCTTCTATTGGACTGAACCTCAATTTACTGATGCTCGCATCAAGCTTGGCCCCGGCGACGACGGCTCGCTGAAAGAAGCACGGCGCATCGTAAAAGAGCTGAAGGATAAGGGTGTCGCAACGAGCTACCTGATTCTGTTCGAATTTGATTCCGCAAAATTGCGTCCAACTTCGAAGGCAATTTTGCGAGAAGTATCGAGATACCTCAATGAAAACTCCGATGTCAGGCTGAAAGTCGAGGGTCACACTTGCACGATCGGCTCATACCAATACAACATCGGTTTATCGGGTCGCCGTGCAAACTCAGTGCGCGGATACCTAATAGAAGATTGTGGTATCGCGGGCGATCGTTTGCAGGCGAACGGATTTGGATACACGGTTCCAGCGGCTTCGAACAAGACTGCGGCAGGACGTGCACGCAACAGGCGCGTAATTTTCCGCAAGTTCTAGTTGGCGTGCAACAATATACAGGTTGAGATCCAGGTATCAATGCCTTTGGCGTTCTTTGCAAGGAGGTTGCAATGAAGATTGTTTTGGCCACCGATGGCTCCTCGAATGCAGACGCCGCCGTTGATGTCATGCTGTTTAGACCGTGGCCCGCAGGAGCACAAGTAAAGGTCATCTCTGTTGTCGAGCGGACACCACCCCTGATTAGCAGGATCTTTCTCAAGCTCGGTTCTCTTGCGGCGCAAGCAGAAAAGGCTTGGCTGCAGGACATTGAAGATTTCGTCGATAAGACCGTTGAACGATTGAAACCGAAGTTTGGAAACGACAATGTTTCGGGAGAGCTTGTCGACGGCGATCCGCGTGAAAAAATCTGCGAGTTCGCAAGAAAATGGGGCGCTGATCTGATTCTGATGGGTTCGTATGCACGCAGTGACAACCCGCAATTCTTGATGGGCTCAGTGACCGATGCTGTCACAAGTAGCGCACCATGCTCGGTATCAGTCTTGAGGAGTGTAAGTACGGAAGCTGCCGAAAAGGAATTGAAGCACAACCAGCCAATTGACGAAGATAAATATCTGATTCCCATAGATGATTCGAGCTACTCAGATGCAATGCTATCGTCGGTACTCTCGCGCCCGTGGCCGCCGGGAGCATACTTCAGCATCATTCACGTCGTAGAGCCGGTCAACATTGGTGGCTATAAACGATTGTCGCAGCTAAATCCAAAACAAATCGAAGACGTCACGACTGAAGAGCTTCGCGAACAGAAAGATCGGGGTCGGTTGCTGGTAGAAAAAGCAGGCAAACGCTTTCAAGAAAAGTTTCCAGACTGCAAAGTTTTGACGGAAGTGTTTGAAGGCACACCGCGAGAAAAGATTCTCGAAATCGCTACTGAGTGGCCCGCGGACCTCGTGATTCTTGGAAGCAGAGGACTCAACAAAATTGAAGAACTCAAGCTAGCGGCAGTATCACGGGTGGTGCTGTTCTATGCGCCGTGCTCCGTTGAAATCTTTCATCCTAAGACGAAATAGGTTCGCTACTTGATCGACAAGCCAGCTATCGCCGTCGCATTAGCAGCGCAAATGGCGGCAACCTTCTTATTGTAGGCATCGGCCGAGCCAAGACCCTTTATCTGCTCAGGACTCATGTTGAGTACCGCCGACCCGAATTGCTTTTCTCTTTCCCATGACTTCGTTTTGTCGTAGGGAGAAATTGAAGCCACCACTAATGGAGAGTTGGTTCGTTTTTGCACAACCTGCACAAGCATCTCAGTTTTAGAATCTAGGGACTGCAGTGAGTTTAAATACTTGCGCATTGCTTCCTTGTAGCTCCCTGTACAGATTGTGTTGCTGTCTGTGGAATCAGCCAACAAGAAGTAGTCGATCTCCCAGGTTTTTGATGTTCCCTTCACGCTACCGGACAAAGTCTTGATCTCACCGCTTGCACCCGGTTTCAACAGCCAGTTTTGGACAAGGACAAAGTACTTCGCTTTGGGTGGCGGAATATAGTAATCCGCGTTCGCGGAAAGATACAGATTCGAAACCAACGTGCAAACAAGACTCAACAATACTGCGATGGTGCGTACGAGCATAATTCTTCTCCTGCTGAATCAAGCAAGGCTATTCCGTCGTCTCATCAGGGCGCGACTGTCGCTGTTGTTGACGAAGCAAGAAGTAAGGTTCAAGACGTTCTAAGAGTCCAGTTTGAACGTTCGCCGCGCTTAAAACCTGATCGACACCCAACGATTCTATCTGCCAACGCGATTTGGCCGGTGCTGTTGCATCCTCAATAAACAGCACCGGAATCGATGCCAGTTCATCATCAACTTTGAGTTCTCTCAAGAAATCAATTACTGAACCATCCATGAGATCAGAGTTGCACATAATCACATCAGGCAGATTCTTGTGCGCGAGGAAAAGCGCTAGAGACATCGCGCGTGCCGGTATAACCAGGTGCCCGAGCGATTCTACCTGCGCCTTAATCACTTCAGTATTGCTCGTCAGCGAACCTGCCACGAGAATCTTTGCTGGTTCAATCTCCATCAAATTCATTCCACTAGTGCCCATAATCTAATGCTCTTATCGTTGCTACCCGTGAGAACTTGTCGCCGATCAGGTGAGAAGTCCTCACTAAAAATACCCATGGAAAATCCATTGAACCGAGTGAGTTCAGAGCCAGCATTCAGGTCCCAGATGCGCACAGTTTTGTCGAGACTGCCGGTCATGCACTTATCGGTTCCTGGAATGAACTCCGCTTTGAGCACCCAGTCTTTGTGCCCTTCGAGTGTCTTCAGCAACGTTCCACTGTTCAAATCCCACAACTTCGCAGTTAAATCTCGCGCACAAGAGAGAGCTTTGCTGCCATCCGGTGAAATCGCAATTGAAAGAACATGATCGGTATGACCTGTGAGTTTTTTGCTCTCCAAGCCGGTTTCGAGATCCCAAACCCTTACCGTTTTGTCGTCTGCGCACGACACCGCACGTTTGCCATCAGACGTGAATGCGACGCCGCGAATCGTACCTTCATGTCCTTGAAGCGTTTTGATCGTTGTTCCATCAAGCAGATTCCACAGGCGCAAAGCGCGATCATAGCCGCCGGAAAGCGCCTTGCTGGCGTCAGGAGAGAAGGCGACACAATTGACCAGGTTGGTATGTCCCTTCATTAGCTGGAGTTGCGAGCCGCTCTCTACATCGAAAAGGCGAACAGTCATATCTTCGCTGCAGGACAAAAGTTTGTCGCCACCTGGAGAGAAGACCACACTATTCACGTCAGCTTCATGACCGGAGTATGTTCGCACTTCTGTCCCCGCTTCAAGGTCCCACAATCTCACGCTGTGGTCTGAACCCGCGGACAAAGCCTGTCTCGCCGACGGAGAGAACACAACTGATTTGACCCAATTGATATGACCTTCAAGGCGTTTCACTTCCTCGGCATTTTTTCCGATGCCACCAGCGGCGGCGGCGGTGCTCGGCGGTGCCGCTGCAATTGCGGGAGCGACTCCAGTGGAGGGGGCTGCGTCTGATGCCGACTGTACGGGAGGTTGCGCGACTTGCGATGGGGCTTGCGCTGCGGCTTGCGGTGGAGCTTGAGGTGGTGGAGCTTGCGCACCCGGGGCCGGAGCCGCATCAAAAGTGTCACCATATGTGGCGGCAGTCCCTTGCGCTGTTTCTACAGTTCGCTTGAACATTGGTTGCTCAGATTGAGCAGGAGCTTGGGCTGCCTGAGGTTGCGCAACAGGCTGCGTAAGTGTTTGTGCTGGAGGTTGTGTCGAAACTTGTGCTGGCTGTTGGGCCGGTTGTCCGGTTCCAGCCGGTGGCTGAGTTGCCGCTGGAGCAGGTTGCACACCCAAATCGCGAAGTCGGGCTTCAATGCGCTGCACATCAGCTGGTCGATTTAGCTTTTGATACACAGTCAGCAGTGTACTCAAACTCGTGGTTACCCTGACATCACGCGGTCCTATACGCTCGGCCTCTTGCAGGGCTTCCAATAACACCTTTTCTGCCTGCAACAGGTCGCCATCTTTCAAAAGCGATGCGCCAAGTTTGTTGTACGTTTCCCACACAAAGTCGCTTGCGGAAACTTGCTCTGTTGCCGCAGCTAGGGCGGCACACACATAAATGCTTACAAACAGGGATTTCCGCAACACTAGCCTTGGTTTGCTCATAGTAAACGACACTCGCTAATTCCGACGGATTGGTTCTTTTGAGGGAGATCACATAGTCTCCTATGTCTTCGAATTGAAAGCAACCAAATCATCTTGTTTATCTCTTTTTCCGAATATTACCGCCGGTCTTTCAACCGTCCTCAGCGCATCGGCAAAGCCAATAAGAACCTATGGTATCAGGCAGACCAAGAAGCGACCGAACAAAGAAGCGGACTTTCAAAGAACAGGACTAACACGATTTCACTCGCTAAAATAGGGCGATGATCACGCTTGCTCGTCGGGTCAAGGCAGGTGCTCAGCGGCGCTCTAAGGCGCTAGCGCGGTACTTGCTCAGGCTGGCGCAGAAACTACAAGGAGTAGAACCAGTCATGGAAAAGCGCGCATTTGGAAAGACAGGAATGCAGGTTAGCGTTCTTGGCTTCGGAGGAGCTGAAATCGGCTTTGAAGGGGCGGATCTCAAGACTGTCGAAACAGTTTTGATGTCTGCGCTCGACTGCGGGCTGAACATTATCGACACTGCAGAATGTTACGAGACAAGCGAAGAATTAATTGGCCAAGCCGTGTCGAAAAGACGCGACCAGTTTTATCTGTTCACGAAATGTGGTCACGGCAAAAACTATGCAGATGACGCATGGGATGCCGCATCTATCGAAAAAAGCATCGACCGTTCCTTAAAGAGACTTCAAGTCGATCACGTTGATCTTGTTCAGTTGCACAGCTGCAGTCTGGATGTATTGAAGCAAGGCGAAGCAATTGAAGCACTCAAGAAAGCACGTGACGCCGGAAAGACCCGATTCATCGGATACAGCGGCGACAGTCAGGCAGCACTTTACGCTATTGAGACCGGCGAGTTTGATGCGCTGCAAACATCGGTAAACATTGCAGATCAAGAATGTATCGAGCTCACTTTGCCACTCGCAGCCGAAAAACAGATGGGAGTAATTGCAAAACGCCCGATTGCAAATGCTGCGTGGCGATACTCCTCGGTGCCTGAAAATGACTATCACAAGCCATATTGGGAACGGTTGCAGAAATTGCAATTCGATTTCATCAACGGCGACGCAGACCAATCAGCAGAGACGGCATTGCGCTTTACTCTGAGTTTGCCGCAAGTTCACACAATGATTGTAGGAACAAAAAGGCCTGGTCGCTGGGAAGAGAACGCAAGTCTTGTTTCCAAAGGTTCGCTGCCCAAGCAGGATTTCGACAGAATCAGAGACAAGTGGAAACAGAACGCCGGAGCAGATTGGGTTGGTCTGAACTAAAGAAAGAAGGAGCGGGTCACTTGCAGATTGACCCACTCCTCCAGCCGCACGTGTGCAATGCGGACATCTTTGACTCGAACTACGCAGAACGTCTCTTTTCGAGAATGTCTTTGCCGTTTCTAGTGAAACGCCATTGAACTCCGCTGTGTCCAGTGAAAATCAAATCGCCGTTACCGAGCACTTTGAAGTCGCCTTCCCAGACCGCTTTGCTGTCGCGGTTGTACCAAACGGTTTTTCCTTGTTCGTTCGTTTGGCGTTCCCAATGTCCGAGATTTCCTTCGATTTCGAGAACTTGGTTTTTATCGTCATATTGGAACTTGCGACCACGTCCCTTTCCATCAGCAGTTTCTTCAGGCCGTGCATAGTTTTTGCCAGAACCATATGTGATACCAGAGCCATCTCTTTCAATGTATTGGTTCCTTCCGTCTGCATGTTCGATGACTTGTGATTTATCGATCATCGTATAATGGAGAGCGCCCTTGTCATCAACTGTTACGTCGCCTAGGATCAGGTCATTCTTCATCGAACCGTCTTTCGTCGTAACAATCCACATGCCATCTGGTGCCTTGGACCAAATTTGTTCGCCCTGCGCTGTCTGCCTGGTGATTCTCGTGAGTTCGCCTTTGTCATCGGTTTCGACAAGAACGCCGTTTCTGTTTTCGACTTTCCCCTGATCTTTTGAACCGCGCATTTGCGCCAGCTCCATCACATCATCCTTGTCTACGGAATCGGTCTTTTCGTGATTCCGATCCGAGATAATCAGCTCGTTTTCACCATTGACCTTCTGCACACCTACGATTTCCACGTGAGGGAGCATCTTTTGCGTTTCTTTTGTAAGTTCTTTCAAAAATGCATCGTACTCTTTTGCGGTCATCGATTGACGAGCCTTTTCCACATCTTCGATCACTTGTTTCAGATCATTTGATTGAGCACCAAGGCGCAAATCTTCGAAAGCCTTCTTCGCTTCTTGGCTTACGTGCTTCACTTGATCTGCTGTTAGTTCGTTTCCCATGATTGGTAGTAACTCCTTTAATAATTCGGCGCTTTCATATCGCCGTCGCCAACATGCAATCAGCATACGGTGCGGGTCGAGACAACTCAGTGACAACAATGTCAACAAACGAAACAACTAAATTTACGCAAGAGGAAAAGCCCAAAAGACTGACACAGCAATACATTCCAGCATTCACCTTCGAATGCCGGAAAATATTTTCGAAAAGCTCCGCCTAATTCCCAAAAGCCCACTGTAGTGGACTATTCGGGTGTGCAGTGCTTACCGCATTCCTTCGTATAGTTTATTGATTCGCGAAACGTCACCAGTTGAGAGTGACGGCAGCTTTTTCTGATTTGCAGCGCGTGATTGTCCGCTGAAGTACATAATATCGGTTGGACTCGAACTGTGAGACAAACCGATGGCATGACCCAGCTCGTGCAAGCTTGTATCGTAGAAATCCACTTCACTGAAGTCTTTGCCTTCCGTCTTGCTGAGAAGCGCAATCTTCGCACGCGGTCTTCCGTTCTTATTTAAGTCGTAGCTCGTTTCGCCTGCCGCAAATGACTGGTTGTGCAGTTTGCTTCGGTCATCAGTCCAAGAGCACTCGATGTTTGCGCTGTCGGGCTCATTTGCGAAAGTAAACGTAATTCTCTTTTGCGTTGCATTCGACCATTCGTTGAGCGCCTGTTCAATCAAATATGAATAGTTGATACTGCCTGCGGCTGGTGGTTTTCCTGCCGACCAAACCGTTCTTCCTTTCAATCGATCGTGCACATACACTTTCAACGGCATGTCGGAAGAATCAAACGGTCGCCTCAGCGAAGACTGTTGTTTGGAGGCCTCGCGTTCTTTTACTTCTTGGAAATCTCTTCCATAGTATTTGATTTCATCACGAATGCGAGAGGCATCGGGATCATTAGGAAATTTCTGCACGAACAAGTTGCGTGTGTTCGACAAACCATCAATGTCTCCGCATTTGTCCTGGCAGTACATTGTCGTCTTGTACACCTTTGGATCGCTTGCGCCTAATTTCATGGCTACCGTGTATTCCTGTTTTGCTTCAGGAAATTTTCCTGCCATTACATTGTAGTACGCAAGTTGAACACGAATAGCAGCACTATTAGGAAAGCGTGGCTGAGCCGTTTTCAGAGTCCTAATCGCTTCAGCATAATTGCCACCCTTGCCTTGTGAGATTGCAAGATTTATCCACGAGTCTTCATTGTTTTGATTGTTCTGCAAACTCTTTGCCAAATTCTGCGTTTGCGACGCGCCCTCGTCCAAGTACGCAATGATGTCTATGGCTTCCTTTTGAGCCTTCGCATCATCGCGAAAACGATTCTGCACATCGCGCGCAGTTTGCACCGCACGCTTCTTGTCGCCGCACTCGGCATAACATTCAGCCAAACGCAACCACCCACTCGCCCGATTCGGAGAGAGTTGCACTACCTTTTGGAACGCACCGAACGCATCGCGAGGACGCTTGGCACCAAGAAATGCGAGCCCGAGATTGTAGTGAACGCCAGGATCATTCGGAGCCAATGATGCGGCTTTCCAAAGATATTGGGAGGCTTCGGCAAACCGTTCGGCCTGCAAATATTGAATTCCTTGATCGTGATACTGTTGTGCGCTTTGACTGATTGCAGGTGGTCCGAGAAATAACAGCACAGATGCAACCACAACCGAGGACTTAAACTTCTTTCGCATTACCAGCCTATCCAGCACCAAAGATTCTTCTCCAATTCTATTTCGTCGCGAATATCAATGCCATAGTTGCCCACCAATGGAATGGGTTTCAGCTTGCGAGTTTGTTCGATTTGGTTGGGATAGATATTGCAGATAAAGTAGCCTTTGCGCTGGTAAAACCGCAGGCCATCAATGTTATCGTTGGTCGTGATCATCCACATGCGCCCACATGCTTGTTTGCGCGCCTCTTCTTCAACGGCGTCAATCAAAGCGCTTCCCACACCTTGCCACTGAACCAGGGCATCAAGCGTTATTAGTTCACACTCGGCGCCCTCTATGATGTAAGTGGCGACTCCGACGGTCTTTCCATCCTTGAGGGCAAGAAAACCAGGAAGATTTGCCGGTTCTCTAGCGACTCCTCGGCTGACGACAAAGCGGCTGTTCCAAATTTCTTGAACCTTAGAACGAAGCCAGTCCCTATCACCATCTTCAATCGCTCTAATGTCCAGACCGATTTTGGACGCCACACTGGGTGGTTGTTTTTGCTGTGCGCTTTGCATGTCCTAGCCCCTCACAAGGTAAGCAATGGATTAAGTGCTACCTACAAATAAATGCCCGATTTTGGCACTTAACGAACGCGGATTTTCCCCTCATCTAGCTGGGGTTACCTGTGCAAGTTGACCGTCGGAAACGTGCTCTAGACTATGGAAGCGGGGTTACGAAGTAACCTTCGCGCGGCTCCCAAGTGCTTAAATCGCGTGCCCACGGATCATCATCACTGAAGTTTAGCCCAACTCGGACGTTTCTGAACTCCATGGGAACCACAGTCGTTCTATCTCCAATGTATCTGGACACGTCAACGTGCAGATGCGGCATAGGCGAGACTGTTGAGGAGTTTCCAACCGTTCCTACATTAAAGCCCGGCGCCAACGACTGACCTTGCTGCACCGATACCGAGTCTTTGCGCAGGCTGGACAACCAGACCAAGTAATGGCTGTGGCTCATAGAAATCAAGACTTCGTTGGCTGGCTGATTTGAGCGATCCAAAGCATGCGGCAAATCCGAAAGGTCACTGCGAACTCTGTTGACTATGCCCAAGCAAGGCGCGTACACGGGTTTATCCCAGCAGAAGTTTTGTTCGTTAGTCGGATAGTTGGTGGTGGAAGCGTGATTGTGCGCCGCATCAACCACATTGAGTTTGCAGCTCCATTGATAGACACGTTCGCCTGTATGCGTGGTTCCTTCGAAAATAAACCACTTGCCTCTTACAGGCATCTCAATTTGAGCGGTCGCCGACTCGGGATGAACCAAGTGAGAATCAAGCCCAGCAAGCGGAAATGCCAATCTGAAACTAGCAGCAGCAGCACCAAAATCAACATAGCTTTGCGACGCCGTGCTCCACGAGGCCGGTCGCACCCGCACCCACGAACGCGCTATCGGTCCATGCAAGAACTGCGTCATCTTCTGCGTTAGCGGTTGCTGCATCAGGTTTTTCACAAGTGCGGTATGGGGAATCTTGATCTCCACCACTTCATCGACTTTGAACTCGACGCCTTCAATCGTCGAAGTTATGCGCTCTTGCTTCTCTGGAAAAATCCAGAATCTAGGGGTACTGCCGGCAGTAAGTCCAACCTCGTAGTCGTAAGAACTGCCGCCCATATAATCGACGTCAAACCAAAAGGCCAGATTTTCCTTGCTCGGAGCGCCCTTGGTCGCAATCATGACATAGAGCGCGTCGTCAGTGGGTGCGACTGCTGTTCTTACAATGTCCCTCGATGCATCCGTGGTATCACCGGCAACATCAACCATCATTGGAAACCCGGCCCAATCATTTGCCTTGCCGTCAATCTTTATCGATTTTGCAAGTGTTCTGAGATCGTTGACTCTGGCGTAAACCCCGGCTTCCGTTTTCGGATACGACTTGGTAGCAGCTGCGGTGCCCGCCGATTTCTCGGAACTTGTCTGAGTCGCATTTGTCTGAGTCGCACTTGATTGAGCCGCCGTCGCTTGTGCAGCAGTCATGCCTTTCGCCGACGCTTCTACTGTGGTGGCAAATGCGTTCTGCCACGACCCGCTCAATGCGAGGCTGCTTGCAAAAATTGCCGTCAAAACACGTTTGCTCTTCATCGTTCCTCCACCATCACCATCTATTTTAGCGCTTTGAACAGCAGCCCTGTCGCGCCAAATGCACCCTAGGTGCGCTTGTTTTCTTCCGCCCTGGCCCGCGCTTCCAGCAGTTCTGCGGAGTGCTCGCGTGCCCAACTTTCAAGGTTTTCCAGGACGGGAATTAGCGTCAGTCCGAGATTCGTCAGCGAATACTCCACCCGCGGCGGAACCTCCGCATAAACCGTTCTCTTAACAAGACCATCAGCTTCCAACTCGCGCAACTGATGCGTCAAGACACGCTGAGTGACAGACTCCAACTCGCGCCGCAGCTCATTGAATCGCATCGTCTGATTTTTGAGCTTGCAGATAATCAGCACTTTCCATTTGTCCGAAATCATTGCAATCGTTGCCATGACTGGACAAGCCATTCTATGTGCGCTGCTCGTCTTGCATTCCTTGAGGGACGCCGACGGCTCTAGCTGAGACCCAGCCTCCGATTCCGGCGCGACAGTTGCACCGTCCTTGTTTTCCGCCGCCACAGCAAAGGGATTCTGCACTGTGTCTTTCATAGCAAACCTCGCATCGCCGTATGCCTCCGACAGTCAATGGTATCAAAAGTATACCAGGTATCCTCACGGCGCCTTGTTGCATTTGGATACTTACCCATCCTAATATGGTCGCTTCCGTCGGGCAAGATATAGAAGGAGCTTTCGGACGATGCTGTTAACGCGTTGCAACACATTTCTTTTGGCTGTTTTCGCAATTCTGGCTGCACCACAGGCTGGGCAGTGTGAGTCGAGCACAGGCAAGACGTGGACAATCGACTCGGGACATGCACGAGCCGGTTTTTCCGTTCGCCACATGATGATTTCAAACGTGCGCGGCGACTTCAGCAAAGTAACCGGAACCGTCGAGTACGACGGCAAAGATGTTAAGTCCATCAAAACGGATGCGACTATAGACGTCTCGACGGTGGACACGGGCGAAAGTACTCGCGATGAGCATTTGCGTGGCGACGGATTCTTCAACGTTGCGAAGTTTCCGACCATGACTTTCAAGTCAAAGAAGATTCAGCCGGCTGGAAAAGGCAAGTTCAAGATGACCGGCGACATGACCATTCACGGCGTCACAAAAGAAGTGACGTTTGACGTTGACGGTCCGAGCCCGGAGATCAAGGATAAGAAGGGTGGAACGCACATAGGTGCATCAGCAGTAGCCAAGATCAATCGCAAAGATTTCGGTATCACATATGGTGGCTTGCTCGACAACGGCGGACCAATGATTGGCGACGATGTGAGCATTACATTGGATGTGGAACTTGTGAAGTCGATCGACGCACCCAAGAGCAGCGAAGGAACAACAGCTCCAGCCAAAGGCAACGACAAGAGCGCTCCGGCAAAGAAAGCAGGTTAGGTTAGTTAGCGAATTTCTTACATGTTGCAAAGTGTCAAGCACCCTTGACAGATTTTCAACGAAAGAATCAGGGTTTTGGGGAAGTCGGCAATCAGCCAAACCCCGAAAGGTGCGTTTTTCCGTTGCAAAAGTGTAAAGCGGACTAGACAGATCGATTGCCGGGTTTTTCCAGCCACCAACAATCCCACAGTGATCCAATTCTGGGCACCCCGACTAGGCCAATTCCCCGGAAGCCGCTCCTGGTCTTAAATGCACCTTTCAACTTTAGAATTTTTTTCGTTTTCAGGGTGGGGTTTCTCCCAAAAAACCGTTGCCAATTGACTTTCACGCACTTATATTGGAATCGTGGCGGCCAACCGCAAGCGAACCCACCACAAACGCCGAACCTTCAGGGCTCGGCAATCGCGGCGAACCCATCTTTCCTCTAAAAACGCCTTCTTTCATTTAGAAGGTCTTCTTTTGACACAGCGGCAGTGCCGAAAAGGAGCCCAATATGCACAAGGTAGCCAACTCATCGAAACTCCCCAAACCGGCAACCGGTGCTCATGCATTCGTTCAAGAATTAGCATGGACGATTTTTTTTGGAACGTGCGTGCTTTGCGCCGTGTTCTAATCGACAAATAAAATTTCACCCCGATTCATCTACCGAACAGCAAGCGACTCCTTTGCGCTCTTGAGCAGCGGTGCGAGTTTTTGGTCGATTAGCTTCTTCGCCAGTTTCAGATCAACTTGATCGGGCTTTTCTATGTTCTTGCAGAGTTCTGCAAGAATCTCGTCGCAGACAACACCGACTTGAAGCCCGAGCACATATGGCGCATTGCTGAAAGTGACGATGGAATAGCGCGAGCGATATTCGCCGGGAAATTCCTTCTCTAATACTTTCTCGACTGCCTTCGCCAGAAGAAACCGTGGGTCGCCGACTTTGTCGCGCATCTCAATGAAGTTCTCCACTGCCATGTCTGCAATGGCGTCGGTATTGTCCTTGCGCAATCTGACAAACTCGGTGAACACATCCTGCCAATTCGTTGTTCCTTCCCGCATTCGCCTTTCGCTCGATGAGCGATCTTCGCGGTTCCTTCTATCAAGATAGAGGCTGCCGCCTTGTGCGATGTGATCGTCCATGCAATCTTCAAGCACAGTCAAGTCTTCAAAGCCACAGTTCATGCCTTGCCCAAAGAACGGAACAATCGCATGCGCCGCATCACCAAGCAACAGCGAGCGGCCTTCATAGTTCCACGGATTGCACTTAACCGTGTCCATGTGCCCTGTCGGGTTGGTGAAAAATGTTTGGACGAGATCGCTGAGAAGCGGCACAGCATCTGGAAACTGCTCATCAAAGAATTTGCGCACTTCCTCTTCGGTTTGAAGCTTTTCGAAACTCAATTCACCCTTAAACGGAAGGAACAGTGTGCAAGTAAAGCTGCCGTCAAAGTTTGGAAGCGCAATCAGCATGAAGTTTCCGCGCGGCCAAATGTGCAGCGCGTTCTTCTCCATCTTGAATGTTCCGCCTTTGCCGGGATTTATGCAGAGTTCTTTGTAGCCATAGTCCAGCGACTCTTCCGAACATGTGTAACCCTGCATTTGAACCATGTCTGAGCGAATTGCTGATGCTGAGCCGTCTGTTCCAAACAACAGTTCGGCGTAGAGATCAACATACTCGTTGTTGGACTGATCGTGGAGCACCACAGTGTTCGCTTGGAGGTCAGCACCGGTCGCTTTGTAGTTGAAGAAGAACTCGACGTTGCCTGTCTCTTCTGCGTGTGTCATCAAGACTTTATTTAATTCGGCGCGTGAAATTGAATTGATATATTCGGAGTCATCCTTTCCATACGGTTGGAAGGTAAGTTCGCCGGTCTTACTGTGCATCATGCGGCCGCGCATCGGGATTGCGTTTTTCAATACTGATTCGTCAAGTCCCGCCTTTTTTAGAGCGTTGATTCCTCTGGTCGAAACAGCAAGATTGATCGATCGCCCTGCACCAATTTCTTCTTTGCGCATATCCGGGCGACGTTCGAAAACGTGAACTTTGATTCCTCGCTTTGCCAGGAATATAGCCAATAGCGAGCCGACCAATCCTCCGCCGATTACAGCAACCTGAACGTTCCGTTTGATATTGATCATTTGGCAGGCTACTCCGATTTTTGAGCAAATGTGTCGAGAATTTCCGCAAATTTGAATACGTCAGTGAAAGAACAGTACATCGGCGCGGGCGTTGCGCGCACAATGTCCGGCTCGCGAAAATCACAGATGGCGCCTGCTTCCTTCAGCTTAGACAACAGCGCTTTTGCATTTCCTTTGACGCGAATGGAAAGTTGCGACCCCCTTTGCTGTGGATCGCGCGGTGTAACGATGGTAGCAAAGTTGCCAGGAATTTTTTCAAGAAGAAACTCCAGATAGCCAGTCAGCAGATCCCCTTTTCTGCGAACCTCAGCCATTCCGGCCTCATCAAAAAGTTCTAGCGACGCGCGCAACGCAGCAAGTTGAAAAATCGGTGGATTGCTCAGCTGCCACCCTTCTGCACCAGGAAGCGGATCGAACTTCGGACCCATTTCGAATCTGGTTTGTTTGTTGTGTCCCCACCATCCGGCGAAGCGCGGAAGGTCGAAACTGCGCGCGTGATTCTCATGAACGAAGCATCCCGCAATGCCGCCTGGTCCGGCGTTCAAATATTTGTAGCTGCACCACACTGCAAAGTCGACATTGAAATCGTGCAGCTGCAGATACAAATTACCGGCACCATGGGCAAGATTGAGACCTAGCAAAGCGCCCTTCTTATGCGCCCTATCAGCAATCGGTTTAACTTCGAACGCTTGTCCGGTCAAATAATTCACTTGTCCCAACACAACAAGAGCGACTTGATTGCCAATTTGATCGAGCGTTTCAAGAATGTCTTCTGTTCGCAGAACTGCCTCACCAGCTCTGGGTTTCAGCTCGACAATCGCTTCAGAGGGATCATACCCATGGTTCTGCGCGTGAGATGCAACAGCATATCTGTCCGATGGAAAGGCGCCTGCTTCAATGACAATTTTGTATCGACTATTTGTAGGTCGATAGAAGGAAACCAGCATCAGATGAAGGTTTACGGTTAGCGAGTTCATCACGACGACTTCGCTCGGCAATGCGCCTACTAATCGCGCACTCATTTCGGTAACGAACTCATGGTAAGGCAACCACGGATGGCGCGCGTGGAAATGACCTTCCACTCCCAGCTTCGCCCAATCATCGAGTTCTTCATTGATGTACGTGCGCGCTTTTTTAGGCTGCAATCCCAATGAGTTTCCTGCGAGGTAGATGCATTTATCGCCTGTTCCGCTCAAATCTTTCGTCGGAAACAAGAACTGCTCCCGGTATTTAGCCAGTGGATCAACGCTATCCATATACTGCGCAAAACGCAGACTATTTTCAAAACAAACTTGTGAGGATGCAGACTCGGCTTTTGACATTTCAATACCTCCCCAAAGAGGCTCATCGTGACGCCCTGTGAGCGAGATTGGGCGGCGAAGTAAAAGTCTACCTCATCCTATGTATTAAAGTGCAAAAATCCTCTTGGCAGCCACAAACACTGAGATGCAGGCGGGCTAAGCATTTACGAATTGTTGTCATATGGAATCTAAATCACGGGTGCTTCGTCTATGGGTTCATGTTACCGACCAAGGATGTGCGAAACGCACGCCAAGCAAAGAATAGGAGTCATTATGAAACGTCTATTTTCAATCGCCGCGGCAATGCTCATCGCTTCCTCGTTGAGCTCGATGCCGGCCAATGCGCAATTTGCAAGTTGGGGAATCAACTCGAGTCAAGCAGCGCTGCAAGCGCGAGTCAACGCAGGGTTCCGCAGTGGCGCCTTGACACGTAGCGAATTCAATTCACTGCAAGGCAAATTGAACAACATTGCAAGTCTGGAAGCGAGACTCAGAGCTTCAGGCAATCGCCTCAGCTTTAGTGAACGCAACAGACTCAATCAACGATTAGCCAAGATGAGCGTTGACATCCAACGACAAATGTCCGATGCTGAACGCCGTTTCGGCAACCGATACCATCACTGGAATTGGAATCGTCGATAACTTGTTGGACAATCGATAAGCGAGCTAGGGCGCCGAAGAACCACTAGTCGAGCCATTATTGACATTGGTTAGCGGCGCTGAAACGGAGACTCCTGAGTCTGGACTCTTGTTCACTTTGGTGAACGGCGCTGAAACCGAAACGTTTGAATCTCCACTCCTTCCAACGTTCGTGAAAGGCGCAGAAACTGAGACACCGGAGTCTCCACTTTTTCCAACATTGGTGAAGGGTGCCGATACAGACACACTGTCATCGGTACCTTTGCCGACGTTCACAAACGGCGCTCTCACACTGACGCTGGCATCACCGTTAGCGCCAACATTGACGAACGGTGCTTTCACCTGCACCCCGTTTCCATTTTTTCCAACGTTCACATTTACGAATGGTGCTCTCACTTCAACCCGCCCATCAGAGGTCTTGTTGACGGACGGCATGGCACCATCAATCAGACGATGCAGAAATCCGCGCACATTATCACCTGTGATAGTTGTGCCTGGAATAGCACTGCCGGGCACGCCACCACTGGCGGAACCATTGAAATTGAATGAACCGTTCATATTGAATGAACCGTTTCCTTGTGGATACGTCGGTTGTTGCTGCTGTGGAACTGCTTGCTGTGGAGAGGATGCTGATTGTTGAGAAGTCTGCGGCTTCTGGTTTGAAGGGAACTTCTTCAAGTACTCGGGATCAACGTCGAAACCTTTCAACAGTTCCTCACTGCTTTGATTATGCAAGGACTGCTGCGCAAAACACTTGTCGCCAGAATACATGAAACCGACGGCTACGGCGGCCAATACAAGCGCTCTCTTATTCATGCGACCTCCGAATGGGCACGGATCGCGACGACGCGTGAGGCAAAGTCCTATCT
Source organism: uncultured Candidatus Obscuribacterales bacterium (assembly GCA_964478655.1). GTDB lineage: Bacteria > Cyanobacteriota > Vampirovibrionia > Obscuribacterales > Obscuribacteraceae > CAYZJR01. The sequence continues at coordinate 13,029 of CAYZJR010000085.1, read as the reverse complement.
ACAGTCCTAATGTGAACTATCGGATGTTTGTAGCGGCAACTCTGCGGCCGCCTTCACACGCTTCAGTCGCTTTTTAATTTTATCGCGAAGTACCGTGTTAATGATGCCTTTTGAATACGGCAATCCGGTATCGAGATGTGAATAGAGCTCAAGTGTAGTGGTACCGTCCGGCTGGGCTTCAAGAACCCAGCTGCCACTTAATTCTTTAAATTTGTCCGAGCGAACCAATTTGTAATCAATGCGCTTCATCGGAACTTCTTCTTGCACCATCAAACAAGTAGCTTGCCCGATTACAGGAAGCGAGTTGAACTTCTGTTCCAGCAAAACGCGATTGTCATTGCGCTGAATTGCTTTGCTGTAACTAAGATCGGGGTCGTGGGCACGTTCTTCGTGCACAGCCGCCCAAACACGCTCGGGAGATGCCTTAATCTCAACCTTGGCGAACGCCCCAGGCCAATTGGGCGGTGCAGCGAGGGCTGACTGTTCTGTTATGAGCAGCGCAAGCGCTACCAAAGCAATGGGATACCTCAACAGTTTTTCCTCGAAAGCGGCGACTTCAGTTGTAAGACGCATCGAAAAACTTGAAGTTCCGTTTTGTTCTGCGACGCAAAGTTAACTACCGCGGTAACTGAGAAATTACAAGGGCAAACCTGAAAAGTTCGTGCCGAAAGGAATAAAATCAGTCTGAATTCATCACATCTTAATTTTCTCTTTGAGCGAAACACCACAAAACACATCACTCCAATCAACGCCACTCGTCGCCTACGCGCGAGTGACCATTTGCGCTGCGATGTTCTTTTCTGTTTTGGTTTCGAATCATTTGTGGTTATCGGAAGGTCGCCTCTACGCGCCGATTCCGCTGATTTTTCCAGACACGCTATGGTTGCCGCCCCCATTCGACAAGATAATGTATTGCGTTCTGCTGGGACTCACATTTTGGCTGCCATTTTCCAAACGCCCGTATCAAGCGACACTCTGGCTATTAGCAGCCTCCGGCATATTGATACTGTTCGACATGACACGCCTGCAGCCGTGGTTTTATCTCGATCTCCTTATGCTGGCAGTGCTTGCAATCGGCAATCGCAGTGAAAATGATGCCGCAGGTTCAGTCAATGCGATCAGAGTCACAATCATCGCAACATATTTTTGGGCGGCGATACAAAAGATAAATAGTTCGTTCTTTACCGAAACTGTCCCATGGTTCTTTCGCAGCGTGTTTCCTCAAATGCCAGAACCAATCACAATTACATTCGCTTGCATCATCATCGGTTTGGAGTTGGTGCAAGCTATATTGCTCATTTTTCGACCAACTCGCAAAGCGGGAATCATCATGGTGCTGCTATCACACTTCATGGTGCTCTCGTGCGTCGGACCTTCAGGCTTGAATTGGAACAAAGTCATCTGGCCGTGGAACGTTCAGATGGTAATCCTCGTTTTCTTACTGTTCGGCAAGAATTCGGCAACCGTAAAATGGTCGGACATTTTGATACCAAAGGCGATGCCACAATTGATTGCGCTTTTGGTCGCAGGCATTTTCCCCTTTCTCAATTTCTTCAAGATGTGGGATTACTATTTATCGGCAGCGCTCTATTCAGGGAATGTGCCACAGTGCGAATTGACGTTCGACATGCCGCAAGACAGACCGCTGCCAGCCAAGTTGGTTCATCAATGCGAGATCGATAAAGACACCACACCTCGCCGAGCAAAATTAAACATGCGCGACTTGGCGATGGTTGACCTCAATGTTCCTCCATACCCAGAAAGACGAGTTCTGGTGCCTGTCGTCACGCGATTGATAAGACAACTCAATCTCTCGAACTGCAAAGTGCAGATGCAGTATCGAGCTCGCTTCTTTGAAAAACCCTTCATCACTACCGAGGATGTGCAAACACCCTAACTGTAAGCATCTAGAGTCTTCGAGAATATTTATTGGGCGGAACATGCGAGACTGTCGCATCTAAAATTGCACCACCAATGCACATCAAACCGACGGCGCTGGCGCCACCAATAATAATCGGCGATTCAGCGCATACTCCGACTGCAACCAGTGCTCCGCCTGCCGCCGCTAAAGCGACATCTTGCGGATGTTCCTTCACCTCTTTTATCGCACCATTCAACATTGATGGTCCATACTTTTGAAAATCACGAACCGTTTCGTCTGCGTACTCTTTCACGGAATGACTGAGATTGAATGCGTCTTGAAAGAGATGAGAAATCGGTGTGTCGGGTGCTCTTCTAGCTTTTCGGGCTTTGTCCTGCGCGTCTCTGCGTGGTTGTTGGTTGTCCATGATGCACCTACTGCTTGGGGGGTGCTCTTAGCGTAAACGCGAAAATTCAAAAGTCACTGTGTAAATCCACAGTCTTTTTCCTCAAACGAAAATTTTAGCTGCGAAGCGCCAACTCTTGCGCAGCACACTCCTATACGGAAGGTTTCACGTGCTGAGGAATTCCGAGCCACTCGCGCGCTGTTCCGCCTAAAAGGCGAGCTTTTGTTTTCTCACTCAGATCGCTCATCGACTCAATCAGTTCTCCAGGACGATCTTCACCAAGCGGAAACGGATAGTCAGTCCCCATCGCGATTCTATCTTCACCGATCACTTCAAGCAGAAAACGAAGCATACGCGCATCGTGTGTCAACGAATCAACATAGAACTTTCCGAGGTATGACCTCGGGTTCACCTTATTATCTATAGCGCAGAGATCGGGGCGAACTTGAAACCCGTGCTCCACCCGTCCGACAGTGGCAGGAAAAGAACCTCCACCATGCGCAAACGCGACACGAAGTTTCGGAAGTCGTTCAAACACACCACCAAAAATCATCGAGCAAATAGCAAGCGAAGTCTCGGCAGGCATGCCGACGAGCCACGGAAGCCAATACTTCTGCATCTTGTCCTCGCCCATCATCTCCCAAGGATGCACAAATATTGCGGCACCCAGTTCCTGCGCCTTCTCGAAGACTGGAAAGAGAGCCGCTTCGTTGAGATTCCAATCATTTACGTGCGAACCAATTTGCACACCGGCAAGATTCAAATCCTTCATACAGCGTTCAAGCTCTTGCACAGCCAACTCCGGAGATTGAAGAGGCAGCGTGCCAAGCCCGATGAAACGCTTCGGATGCTCTCGCACAATGTTCGCAATATGATCGTTGAGAAACATCGCGACATCGAGACCATCTTTCGGTTTCGCCCAGTAACTAAACATCACAGGAACCGTCGACAACACCTGCATCGAAACGCCGTGCCGATCGCAATCTTTCATGCGCGCGGTTGCGTCCCAACAATTCTCTTCGATCTCGCGAAAGAACTTTCCATCATCTCGCAACATTTTGGCGGCGCATGGTTTGTGATGGTCGAGAGTGATGAAACCGCCGTAGCCAAACCGATCTTTCCACTTCGGAAGATCTTTCGGAAGGATGTGCGTATGTATGTCAACCTTGTCCATTACTTGCATTCCGCCTTCGGCAGTTCAGGCGGAGTCATGCGCGTGCTGCATTTCTTGCAAGTCGTATTTTCCTCGCTCGCATAGAAGCGATCGAAAATAGGCGGAAACTGTTTCGCAATATCGGTAAGGGTGAAAAACTCCTCGTACAGCTTGTTCGAACACTTCGGACAAATCCACACAAACCCGTCCTTCTCGCCGGGCAAGCGCTTCCTTTCCAGGACCAAGCCGACGGTGTTGGCAGGACGTTGCGGCGAATGCGGAACGTTTCCTGGAAGCAGGAAAATTTCTCCTTCCTTGATCGGCACGTCGACTGGTTTTCCGTCATCAATCACTTTGAGAACAATGTCGCCCTCAACCTGATAGAAAAATTCCTCGCCGTTATTGATGTGATAGTCAGTGCGCGCATTGGGTCCGCCGACAACCATGACAATAAACTCGCGATCTTCCCAAATGCAGCGATTGCCGACCGGCGGTTTCAACAGATGACGATTCTCATCAATCCATTTTTTGAAGTTGATCGTAGACAGTCGGCTCATGAGTACCTCCAAACGAAGCCTCTCTCAAACGCGCCTTTCTTAATATGTCGAGGCACCCGCAAATTGTATCAGGATTCGCGAAAGCCTCGAAACGAGACCGAGAACACCTTACCCGCGCGGAATTCTGAACCAAAAACGCGTCCCCGCGCCAACGCTGGTGTCGAAGCCCATTTTACCACCATGCGACTCGACGATGGCTTTGGAGATCGCCAGCCCAAGCCCAGAACCTCCACGCTTGCGCCCCTCTTCGGTCTGCGAGAACTTTTCAAAAATCAATGGTTGCGCGTCTTCAGGAATGCCAGGACCATCGTCTTTCACCGAAAACTCCACCAAGTTTCCAACTTCGGTAACTTGCAATTCAATCGCAGCGCCATCAGAAGAAAACTTGATCGCGTTCGATAGAAGATTGACCAACACTTGGACTAAGCGGTTTTGATCTGCATTAAGTGGAACAGTTGAGAGTGCCGCAGTAGTTATTGAGATCTTTTTTCTGTCCAATAGACCTTGGACCGAACCTATTGCAGCGCTGCACACGCTCTCCGTACTGGTCGGCGCACGGTCAATTGCAAACCCGCCATGATCTAGTTGATCTAGATCCAGCATGTCATTGATTAACATGATCACTCGATCGACATCTTTCTGCGTTGCTGCGACCCGTTCCTTTCCTGATTTATTTACCATGCCGAATCTCTCTGCGGAGAATTCAGCCAACAGGCTCCGCATCTCATCAAGCGGTTTTCGCACGTCTTTGCTCACCACGGACATGAATTCCTGTTTTACACCTTCGAAATCTTTTTGCTTCGTAATGTCGTGCGCAACACAAAACAAGATCTTATCCTCTTGATTCCATCGGACCGACCAGAGCATGTTGGCTATCGTTCCATCGCCTTTTATAATACGGTTTTCAAACTTTCCCTCAGCTCGATTGTTGGCAATCTCTTTCAATGCGTTCTCTGTTTTTTCGAGATCTGATTTCGCAACTATCTCGCTTAAGTGCACCCCGCGCAAATCTGACGAATGCCTCTGCCAGAGTGACTCCACAGCCGGGTTGACGGATTCGAATCGCCCTCCGGAAGTGAGCGAACAAATCACATCGAGAGCGTTATCCAAAATGGCACGTTCTTTTTGCGCAGACTCTGCAAGTGCGTCCGCCATAGAGTGAAACACTTTGTCTAACTGTGCAATCTCGTCAGAACCCTCTATGGGCGCCAACAGCGTCTCACCTCGAGCTAATCGAGATGAATTTTCTCGAATCGTATTGACTCTCGCCGCAACCCGCTTCGAGAATACCGAAGCCAAAACTGCCGCCAATACAATGTTCAAGACGAATCCGAAAGCCACCAAAGCCTTAAGCTGATTTCTCGTCGCAGCCTCAGATTCGGGCGTGCTCTTGTGAAGAGACAGTTCCAACTCAAGAAACGCCGTCGCTCCCTCCGTAAGATCGGTCAGAAGCCGCCTCATTCTGTATTGCTCTTTCTTCAATGACAAAAGAACAAGGAGCCGTTGAGTTTCATCCATATCCGGATCAACAAAACTCTCATGCAGCGCAGCCCTTAGCTTATCCAAACCATTCTTGATGCCTTCAGTTGTAGATTGAAGATCGTTTAGTCTCTTTAGGTGTTCAGGATTATCCTTAACTAGCTTTCCGATCTCGAGCAACAGTGCAGGCATATCTTTGATGTCCCGATCGTATTGGGCAAGATAACTCACATCGCCCGTAGCAGCAGTCTGCAGGAGCCACATCCATCCGGACCGAATGCATCGTATCACTGCGTCTGTTTTTGAAATGACTGTGCGCGAGTGATTTCGATCTCTTGCCTCTGCCTCGGCCTGATTTACCAAATTGTTTAGAAGGACAAGAAACATCAACTCCAGAATCAGAGGCAAAATCGCCAGCATCAGCCCAGTATGAATAAGTTTCCATCGGGGATTCATGGAGATCTCCTTGCGGTGGATTCCATATCCGCGTCACTCAGATCATCTTCCGGCAATACCATGCCCGGTACTGTAAACCAAAACATGACACCGTCAACGCCCTCGTTCGAAATCCCAATTTCACCACCGTGCGCTTCAACAATTGCCTTCGCAATCGGCAGTCCAAACCCAGCTCCATGAACCTTCCCTTCGGCCACTTGTGAGAATCGCGAGAACATACTCTTCGAGTCTTTGTCGGAGAGATCGAGATGTCGGCCACCCATGGCGAATCGGATGATTCCATCTTCTTCAGTAACATCAACAATAATCTCGGATTCGTGCTCGGCAGCGTCAATTGCTGCAACCAACAAGTTAACCGTAACCTGAATCAATCTATTCTTGTCGACAGTCAGCTCGACCTCTGGATCAAGAACCTCGAGAGTAAGCTCCTTCCTATCCATCAGTTCATTTGTCGCATCCAGAGCAGCTTTTATGATTACACTACTGGTGGTATCAATCCTGTCAATCGCAAATCGACCTTCCTCCATCTTGTCGAGATCGAGCATGTTATTGATTAGTAGCAGCACCTTATCTACATCGCGCTCCGTAGAAGAGATGCGCGCTTTGCCTTCGCTATTCACCTCGCCGTATGCTTCAACCGACAGAAGCGTAAGAATGCTCTTCATACTACTAAGTGGCGTTCGAACGTCATGGCTAACCATTGACATGAACTCGGATTTCATGCGTTCGAGTTCTTTGCGCTGAGATATGTCGTGAGTGACGCAAAACAAGACTCTATGAGCATTATCCCATCGCACCGACCACATCATGTTTGCGATGGTTCCATCGCCTCTTACAATGCGGTTTTCGAACTGTCCGGCACTCGTGGCAGTCACTATTGCAGCGAGCGCCTTACGCATGCCTTCAGCGTCTGATTCATGCACAACAGTCGAAAAATGCTTGCCGATAAGGTCTTCGGGGTTTCGCAGCCAAACTCCGGTAGTAGCAGCGTTAACCGAGGTAAAGTTTCCCTCAGCAGTCAACGAACAGATAACCTCAGTCGCGTTGTTTATGACAGCTCGTTCTCGCCTTGAGGCTTCTTTTAGCGCACCGGCCATTTGATGAAACGCCACGTCCAAGTCAGCGATCTCATCGCCACCCGAAATCATCGGAAGAAGCTCTTCTTGCCTGGAGAACCGATTGGCATTCTCCGCAATTGAACGAACCCTCCCGGCAATCCTCCGTGCAAAGAATCCAGCCAGTCCAATGGCAAGCACCACATTCAGAATGAAGCCGAATCTAATTAGCAACTTGAGCCGGTCTCGAATCTCTTCCACTTGAGCCTGAGAATCCGGGTGAATTCTAAGCTCCATATCCACAAGCTCATTGGACAGTACACCAATCGAGTCGATTGCTTCCTTCCAATCCAACTTACTTTGCTTGCTTCGAGTTAGTCGCGTGAACTTTCGTTTCTCCGCACCAGATTTGATATCAGACGCAATTGCATAACGCGCGCTCTCAAAGCCCGAAATAAGCTTCATAGCCGAAGCTTCCAATTCCTTCAACTTTTCAATCTGCGCACGATCTGTGATCAGCCCATGCAAATCTCTCAGCTTCTCTCGACCTTCTCTCAACTCAGTATCAAATTGCCACATGCTGCTCATATCGCCTGACATGGCAATATCAAACAACTTCATTCCAGCGTCAGTGATGCACCCAGTAAGCGCATCAACATCACAAATGACCGATCGCGAATGCTCCAAGTTTTTGGTCTCGACTTCAACCTGGTAAAGCAACACAGCAAGTACGACTAGAAAGAATAATTCCAAAACGAGCGGAATAAGGGCAATTGCAAGCCCCATGTGCATCAACGTCAATTTGAGTTTCATGTCGCGTCCGCGCTCGCACCGCCATGCAATAGTTTAGCGCATTCAATACGACGGATAGGGCAGGATAACGGTACGACAGAAACAAGCTACGCCACAGACAACGCCTTTGACCTCGCCATTTCTACCACTGAGTTTCTCGTCGCCCCATAACTCAGATATGCAATTGGAAGCATAGGCTCCGCATCACAATCGAGCGACAACTGATCGACGCATGTCACCGCCACATCCGCGGAAATTCTCGGAAAGACACGCTTCGCCTGCGCGAGATCCATTCTTATGGAATTGTTGACCTCAGCCCAATTAAGCGGAGCGAAGCGCAATATGCCTTGAAATTGATTGGGAACATTGGTGTCGTCACGAAAGGTCAGATCGCACTCTCCCTCAAGCGGACCAGCACCATGACGAGTTAAGTATGTTCGCGTCACATACGTGACATCCAACCGTTCCAATCCGCATCGTGACGCCAAATACACTACATTCGTCAGCCCGGTGTTCGAACGTGTAACATGCGGCCACTGATCGATTCTATGTTCGTCGAGCATCAAACCTTGCGCACCCTCAAAGATCAGATAGTCGTGCCTTGGAAATTCAAAACACACCTCTGCAAAGTCCAGCATAGCTTGAGCATCGTGCATAAACCGTTCCACTAGCGCTTCGCGCGACTGAATAAATTTTCGAATTGCCGGAGCCTTCAAATCGAATTGGTATGCGCTCAATCTTTCAGGCAACCATTCTTGAAACAAGTACTTAAGCTTTTTATCCAGCACGGCCGGTTTTGTCAGATCGCCCACACGCAGCTGAAACTGAGGTGCTCGAGAGCTTCTTGTTACGGTCTCGTTGATACCGACACCGCAACTTCCATACCGAGACTTTCCTCGACGATTTTCAATCTGTTGATTGATGAACATATCTATCGGAGTCGTTACGAATGCACGATAATCAACCGAAACTATCGGAGTGATGCCGATTTCGTGCAGTTGCTCGCGTTCTTTGGCGAACAAAATTGGATTGACAATGAAAAACTGGCTGAGGTGCGAGGGACATCCAATGAATGTCCCTGCACCGAAATGGCTAAAAACATGGCGGCGCCCATCAGGGGCAACAACCGTGTGACCAGCTTGGGCGCCGCCGTTAAACCGCACAATCAGAGCATCGCCACCGCTTCGACTCGCAAGGTAATCGGTCATAAGACCCTTGCCCTCATCTCCATAGTTAGCGCCAATCACCGCATGTCCGGCTTTCATTTTTAGTTCTCCTTCCATTCACACAGACCTACGAATTTCCGCGCACACTAGAATTTCGTAAAGCCCTTAGATCCAACCAGCGAAGTCTTCGAAAGTTGCGTCAACGCCTCTCTGAAGACTAGGCTAGTTTTGCCCGACCAGCTGCTCGCCACAGTAGCAATATCGGCTCCTTCGTATACTTGCAGCGTTGATACGATCAACTCCGCGAGTGTCGTGTGGTCTTTCAGCGTGATGGCGTTTTGACCCAAAAGCGCCTGCCACGCCTTTCTTGTCTCATCAGGTTTGCCTCTGAAATAGTTTCCCTCGGCGATCATGATATGGAAGATGTTCCATGTCTTTGATGCCATGGCGAGCACTTCTTTCGAAGTCATGTCCTTCTGAAGACCACCGCCCAAGAAACGCGTTACGTGCTTAGCGAGCAATGCAGGTGGCGGTGGCTCGTCTCCAACGGTAAAGAGGAAGCCCTTCTTATTGCGCTTGAGTATGGCATCGCATTTAGTGCGAGTCGCGGCGAAGTACCACGGCAAGTTGTAGCTCTCATAGCTATTACCGCCGCCGTTCCCCTCAATATAGAAGTGGCTAAGCTGGTCAGCCAGTGAGATGTCCGCCTCAAATTGCGTAACCTGCAGTGGAGCGACATCACACCACGCATCACCCACTGCCATACACATTACGTGAGGATCGGGTACCGGCTTGCGATTGTATATTTCTTCCAACAGCACACCGAGCCCGCGCCTTATCAACTCCTCAGCGAGATATCCCATTGAACCCGTCTGATCAACCGCAACTATTATCGGTGTTGAGTTCGGATTTACCGACGAATCGCAAGACTCCCTTACTTTGATGAGCAACGGGTCGAGATCCTTATGCATTGAGTGCGCAAATATCTCTGCCGCCGACTTTGTTTTAGTTGTACTGACGTAATCATCCCAATCATCGGGGCTCCATCGTGATGTACCCATGACTATATCTCCTTGTATAAATCACTACTGTTTAGATTCAATTTGACAAAGTGCGGAGGACCAAATGCATCCACGAGAACTTCTTGCTTCCATTCCTTGTAGTCGCTTTTCGCACTGCCGCTTGTTGGCACAGAGAGCCACTTCACGATACTTTCAGGAATTGAATCATCCTCCCAGACAAGACTCTTGTCGCCACCTAGAAGTTCGCGTCCGAGCAGCTTGATCAATTCAAGATCCACACGTGAGTCTGCGCACTTCGTATTCATTACGTCATAAGGCAGGCAATCCAGCGTTCGGTTAGGAACCGCCTTCAGACGGCTCCCACAGCCAGCCGAGTACCACCAGCCACCAAGCAGCATGACACTGTGCCTCAACGGCGAAATGAAAATTGTTTCTTTCGCGATAGCATTATGGGTAATACCACTCCATTCCAAGTAGCACGCGACGTTGTAGAGAGCATTCACTATCCATCCAATGTGCGCAATTGGATTCAGAGTTCCTCCCATACGCCTGACAACATCACCAAGAAGTACTTGGTCAGGTGTCTTTCGCAAGACCATGATGTGCGAGTTTTCGGTCGAAAAATGATCTACGATTTGCGGTAAATACTTAGACATCTCCGCAGCCATGTCCGCATTTTGAAAACGCAACGACTGAATCTGCTTGCGACCGTTTCGGAAGAAATCGGCATACTCCTCATCAACTTCGTAGGTCACATAGTTGCTGCCAATGAACGCTTGCCCGAACTCGAAGCTATGAGCCTTGAGGAACTCGCACTGTTTGATAGAACCGCCCCTCATTCGAAACCGTTTCACACCAGGCGTTTCATCCTCAACCTTTTCGCAAGGCTCATGCCAATTCGATTCGTGCACTTTCGTACAAGCCAATCGATAAAGATTCGTTATGTGATCGAGAACAATCGGCGCGTCGGGCGACGGCTCACGGTCGGGATGCCATCGCCGAACCAGCGCGCGATATTCCGCCTTCGCTTCAGAAGGCGAGTATGAAAATAGTGACTCCGGTGTTCGGACTCTCAGCAAGGTCTTAGATGTAAGCGAAACTAAGTCACGCATGGCGCTCGTGCCTCCTACGCGTGTATCAGGAACCAGAAAACGTTGAATTGACATTTACTATCGTAGATCCGACGGTTACTTCTGTCAAGTTCGACAACCGGGTAAAGTACTTCCATGCCGATATTAAATTCGCCACTAGTCAATCATGGCGATACGCATTCAAAGAGAAAGCAATGTTATTTAAACGATAGAGGAAAGCGTATTTCACGTATCCTATACGTGCATCTGGAGCGCTCATAGGTTGCAGAAAGGCCAAGATTCCACTGGCACGAAGCCCTCTTGAAACTTACCAATCAATCCCATTTTCTTCATTTCAAAGAGCACTTTTCCTGCTTTATCAATGAAACCAACTTTGTGTTTAGAGCGAAGCTCAACCCGCGCAACACCGTCGCTAAAATCGCAAGCACAGGCATAAACAGGCGCGATTGCGAAGTTTCCTCGAGTGTCGATAAAGCCATATCTCTCTTTCGAGACACCGACTCCAAAATCCGCCGCAATGGGTAGTCGAATTGACACAAGAGCCAAACCCTCGCTAAAGGGACTGGCACTATCAAACACAAGCGGAATTGCTAGTTCTCCAAATCGATTTATGTAGCCGTACTTTCCTCTCACCCAGACTGGCACCAAACCGTTATGAAAGTGACAATCTCGATCCGGAGAACTACCAACAATTGTCGTCATGCTATTACGACCCACGCTCTTCCCTGCGAATAAATACGTTGTACTCATCTGCGTGGACGTGACATTCTGGTCGACAAATCCTCTTACACCGCCTGTGGTGCCCAGGCTTACCAACAAGGCGTTCCAATCTATTACTGTGTCGCCATTTCGGTTTATATACTTCACATGATGAGTACGTTTACTCGCGTAGGTAACAACTCTCGACAATCCCTCCGAGAACCGACTCGCCTCGTCAAACTCCGCTTCAAGCACGACTTCGCCAGTTATATTGATAAATCCAATTTTTCCATGCGAGCTCACCGCTGTCAGCCCGTCAGAGAAGGGCAACACGCTCTCGAAAACGGGTTCGATGACCCACTCGCCGGCTGTGTTGATGAACCCCCACTTCTCACCGACCCGGGCCGCGGCAACTCCACAATTGAACGAACCAACGTCCTGAAAACATGGCGCTATCGAGAGATCTCCATTCACATCAATGAAACCCCAACTAGCTCCAACCTGAATCGCAGCAAAACCCTCAGAAAAGGATTCGGCATTTGCAAAAGTGCTTTTGAAAGCACTTGCCCCGCATGTGTCCACAAAAGTGGCTCCTTGGACGCGGTTCCTAGAGTCGGGTGTTTTGGTCCAGTATCCGTGCGAAAAGCGTGAGTTTTGCCTGACATCGCGATCGTGAAAGGCGAATTTTCCGGACTTGTCTATGAAACCAGAGTTCTTCAGTTCAAACCGAACCGCCAGGATCGGCCAGAAGGGAAGAGACAACAGTAATAACGGCCAAGTAACGAGACAGTAAAGGACTCCGATTATTGGATTGCTCAAAAGCCTCCAAGGATTGGGATTTTCAATTTCATCTATAAAGCTCAGCCTGCTCAATACCTCTATATTGTGAGGTTCTACCTCCAACACTTTTATGTAGGCAGCCCGGGCACCGCGAACTTTTCCGACTTCCAATAAAGAGTCACCACGCACGATCAACCATGCGCTATTCTGCCCATCAGAACTCTTCATGCTCCCACCAGCAAATCAATTATCATCTACTCTATGTGGAATTTACAAAGAGTAGAGGCGGTTTCAGAACACTATCAAAAGTGTATGCCACACCACGCGCTCCACACCACGCGCTCCACACCACGCGCTCCACACCACGCGCTCCACACCACGCGC
>CAYZJR010000084.1:0-30098 GCA_964478655.1 uncultured Candidatus Obscuribacterales bacterium | reverse complement strand
ACCGGCTCGGGTACGTCGACCAACATGAACGCGAACGAGGTGATTGCCTCGCGCGCGCTCGAACTGTTGGGCAAAGACAAGGGAGCCCGAGACGTTGTTCATCCAAACGACCACGTTAACATGGGGCAGTCGTCTAATGACGTGATTCCAACCGCGACTCACATCGCGGCACTGGACGAAATCGAGTCAAACCTTTTGCCTGCCCTGGCGAAGCTGGCTCGCAGCCTGCGGCGCAAGGCACACAAGTTCATGCCTGTAATCAAAACTGGCAGAACCCACTTGCAAGACGCCACACCGATCCGGCTTGGCCAGGAGTTCTCCGGCTACGCAGGTCAAGTCGAACGTGCCATCGAGCACATCAAGGAGGCTCGATTGCGGTTGTCGGAAGTGGCCCTGGGCGGAACGGCTGTAGGCACCGGCATCAATGCCGATGCTCGTTTCGCCAAGCGTGTTCTGCGGCTGGTTTCGAAAGAGCTCGGCATCAAGGCGCAGGAAACGACCAATCACTTCCAGGCGCAGAGCACCATCGACGGTATCGTGTATACCAGCGGTGTGCTGAAGCTGCTGGCGGTGTCTCTCATGAAGATCGCCAACGATGTTCGCTGGCTCGGCTCTGGCCCTCGCGCTGGCTTCGGTGAGCTGGCACTGCCTGAAGTGCAGCCCGGAAGTTCGATCATGCCCGGCAAGGTCAACCCAGTTATCGCCGAGTCGCTCTGCCAGGTCTGTGCGCAGGTCATCGGCAACGATGCTGCCATCACGGTCGCCGGGCAGTCAGGCAACTTCGAACTCAATGTCATGCAGCCGATTGCCGCGTACAATCTGCTGCAATCCATCACCATTCTCGCATCGGCAGCGGACAACTTCCGCAGCGCCTGCATCGATGGACTGGAGGCGACAGATCGCGGTCCTGAGCTCGTTCGCACGGGACTGGCTCTGGCTACTGCGCTGGTTCCTGCAGTCGGCTACGACACGGCAGCGAAGATCGCTCACGATGCCGCCGAAAGCGGTGAAGACGTGAAGACCGTTGCCCTCCGCTTGACCAAGCTCACAGACGCCGAACTGGACAAGCTGCTCGACCCATCCAAGATGGTCGGCAAATCGACGGGCGAGCCGCGCTTTGTGACAAAGCGTCGGGCTCGCAAGACTCCGAAGCGCCCGGTAAAACGAGCGCCTCGTTAGTCCGCTCCCTCCAATCTTCTTCCTTTGGGCATGGGGAGCACATCGCTTCTCATGCCCCCTTAACGAAAAGGAGACATACTCATGTCCCTCAAAAAGTTGGGCCTCGCTGCCCTTGCCCTTGTTGTTGCTGTCGGCGGTTTCCTGTTTTATCAGGACGTCCAGTTTCGCAAGGAACATGGGCGCGTCCACACCATCTCCATCCTCGACTGGGAAAAGGAAGTCGAGCAGGTTTCGAAAGACAAGCCTGTCATCGTCTATTTCCGGCAGGCGCCCGATGACGCCCAGCGCAAGGTCGTGGAAGAGTTGGCTTGGGACACCGCAGGCGACGTCAAAGTCGTCGTAGTGGATTGCGATCAGCTGGGCAACCTGCTGTTCGCCACCGCTGCCGGTATCACCAAGTATCCCACCTTCGTCGTAGACTACCACGGCAAGGAGATCAGCGCTTCCCCGAAACCTCCGAGCGTCGCCTCCGAGAAAGAACTTCTGGGGCTGATCGAACAGGCAAAGAAGTAGTGCTGTGAGCGACCATGGAGGAGCCCAAACTCCTCCATGGTTTGCTTTTCAGGCTTTTTTCACGACATGACGTAGTATTGAATTGTCCCTACTTTGTCACAGCCACAAAAATAGACTGGGGGCACTTACCAGGGTTCTGCACAAATGGGCGACACTCCTTACGCATCCAAAGTGTTGGACAAGACCAATAACGGTCTAGATCAATGCCTTATTGAAGAAAACCAAAGCTTCGCGCCGCCTACCGACGGCAAGTCGCTTCAAAGCAGGTCTGATGACACCAAGGCATTAACGACACAAGGAATTCTGCCGGATTTGACGCTTTCGGGAGACGATTTGGTTTGCAAACCAGATGCCACTCAAAATAGAAGTGCGGAGTCAACAACCACAAAACACGGGACGAATGATGCTCCTGCTCGGTCAGCCTCCGAAGTTCTGAACGATCCAAACTCCTCACAAGAAGAAAAAATTAGCAGGATTATCGAGCTAAGCCTGCTTGGAGACACGAAGTTTGTCGACTCCAACGGTCGCAAGTACGACATAGTAATTGAGTCAAAAGGCAAGAACAAAACGCTGATAAGCGTGCACACAAAAGATGAAGATGGCGATTCTCACGTAGTCTTACGCGCCGGCATCGACAGCAAAGGGCGGTTGATTCATCAACACGATGACCAGGGAAATGAAGTTTCCTACACAGGCACTTGGGCATCGAAGCATCTCAAAGACAGCCCATTGGTCAGGGGTCCAGAGAAGTCGCCGGAGCAGAAGCCGGCAATCGCGACAGGCGATGGATCAGGCTCGGTGGACGGAACCACTGGCAAAGACACAAACGCCGATACAAAAGATGCAAGTGACAAACCGGCCCCGACTACCTCCAACGAGTTGCTCAAAGCTCACCCTGAGTTGAAGCCCCTTTCTGCCAGCGAAGCAAAAGTTCTACGCAACGATCTCAATGCACTCGATAAGAAACAGGCGCACGATTCTGCTGAACTTGAATCCAAGCAAAACAAGCTATATGCCGACAGCGGCGCCCTAACTGCTGATCTTATGTCGGTCGGTATAAAGGACTACTCCAGCCGAAAGGAATTGATCGCGCAACTCAAAACCGTTCAGCCCAAAGAAAGGGCAGTTGAGCTGGCTAATAAAATCGACGCACTGGCAAAGGACAATAATGACGTTCAACAACTCGAAGCTCGAGTCCAACGCCAGGCAACAAGGCTCAAAGACACGCAAGACAAGCTGGGATTCAGCGAAGGGCTTGCGCAAATAGACAAACTTCCTCAAGCAAAACGCGAAGAGATCTACAGAAACTTCAATACCCTTCTTGATACCAACGACAAAACTCAAAGCATGGGGCTGACTCCAAAAGAGCGAGTGGAACTCGTGCACAACTTAGCTTCTCAAATTGCCCACCCAGAGTTCATCAAACAAGGAGCTAAGAACACCTGCGCCATCTCATCGACCGAATATGTGATGGCTAAGGATCATCCTGATATCTACGTGAAAAACGTAACCGATCTTGCCACCAAGGGAGAAATTCATGGCACTACTATTGGTGCCGATGCTATTCATAAAGATGACGGAGACCACGCACGCTCGCTGGCCAGCAAAGTATTTCAAACCGGTGTTGCAAGCGTATGGGCTGCCGAACACGGAGGGCAGTATGAAAATCACAGCCCTAAAGAGGCTCCGGCAATCACCGAGGCACACAAGCCGAAACCAGAACACGACACAGGCGAACGCTTCATCAAAGAAGGCAAAGTGCACGATTTTCCCGGCGTCACCAATAGCGACCAAGTGAAGCTGATCAACAAGCTGACCGGCGACAATTACCAGTCCGAAAAATTGTATGCGACAAGCCCCGACCTGCTTCAAAGGCAATTGGAAGCAGAAGCAAAAACCTACGGGTTTCCAATCAAAGTAGGATTCAGCTGGAGCGACATAAACGGAGGCGGACTGCAGGCCCACGAAGTCACAATCGTCGGAATCGATACGTCGACGACACCAGCAAAGGTGCTGTACGAAGACACGGCACAAGGACGCGGCAAACCTCAAGAACTGGACATGAAGAGGTTCTACAACCTTGCCGTAGAAGGTCCGTTCACACACAAAATCGGCGAGCAAAGCTTGATGATTATCGGTGCCACAGGCCCCAATGGCGAAAGGGCAGAACCGTACGTGCAAGTAATCCATAGAGCAAAGCCGGCACAGAAGTAGCACAAGAACCTCTCAACAGGACCACCATAAACTGACGACTTTCGAATCCACTGCGAACTTCGCGCGAGCGAAAGGCTGATGCTGTAAAGGAAAGTGACGAAAAGTACCCCTAAAGCTATCGCATCTGCGCGAGGAAACTCAAACCGGTTGCACAGCTTGTATTGAGTGGTTCTACGCGGAATAATGAGCAACACTTCACTAGTGATATCTCGGAAAAATCGGTTACCAAGTGGTTGCTCTTTCTTTTTTTTCCGCTCCCTCGCCCAAACCTCGAAACCCACACGCCATCGAGTTCTTGCAATTCGCTTTCTGCATGTTCGCATGCGCAGTGTGCAACGCCCAGGAAAATTTAGGTCCGTGGCGATGCATGTTGTAACCGAGCGAGAGAGACGCGGTTGAAATAGGAAGAAGGATTGCCGAGGTGAATAGGTCACTTCGGTCACCGAAAAAATGCAATTAATTAGTTAGGTACAGACAATGAGCAATGGAATCCCGACCAAGGGCGATCTCGATCGCGAGCGCCGTGACAACGCCGAAGCGCAGCGCATCGCCAACATCCCCAACGAGGTGAAGTCGTTCACCGACCAGATCGTCGCCGCCATGCGCAAGAGCGAGACGTACATCCCGGTCGCCACCCGCATGCCGTCGCCCGAGGCGCAGGCTCAGCTCGAAGCCAACTTCCGTGCGCAGGGCTGGGAGCTCACGTTCCGTCCGGCTCGCACCGGCGGTTCGATCAGCTGGAAGTAATTCCGGCAATTCCTGTGACTCAGCTAGAATCCGGACAGTAAGCCCGTTTGCTCCGGCAGACGACTCCACTGTTTGAATTCCTTCTGAGTTCACCAACACATCCGCGGTGCCTTCGGATGTTCGACCGACGAGGAAAGCCTGTGGCCGCCAGGCTTTCCTCCTCCACCTTTCTGGGCTTTTGCCCTTTGCTCCTGTTGTACTATATAAACAAGTTGAGATCCACAGGTGGTGGCAGAGTTGACGGTTCAAAACAATCTCAGCTCTCCGAGCGGCTCTGCTCGCGCCAGCTTGCACAGCCAGTGCTCATCGAACTTCCGCCCTAAGTGGGGATGTTCCCATAAGCTATTCGCTCCCTCAAAACTCATCCTTTTCACTCTAATCCCAGAACTCATAAAGGTTTTCACGAATGTATCAATGCTGGAGGCTCAGCTTTGGATATTGATACTTTCACCTGGTAATTATGAAAGTGACTTCATGTTCCTGTGACCTATCGAGAGAGACTTAAATCAAAGCACCAACTGATTCCGTCCCTCATAGATAAATCTCAAATGCGGCGTGTGAAGCCGTTGGACGTTGTTCGCGCATTTGAGTGGTCACTATCGCTGCATCTCGACATTCTGGCTTTGGAGATGCAGTAATCGGCTGCCAGATGAGAAGCTCCCCCTTCTCAAACCGAAAGGTCCGAAACAATCATGTGCCTCTGCAACAACGAGTATCCCGTCGCCCGCGTCAACTTCGATGACACCATCCTCCTCGGTCTGGAGATTCAGACCCCCGACGGTGTGGAACACGTCTGCGGCTACTACAACAAGGTCGTCGCCGCCGCCGCGCCCACCCCTGATTTCGGTTGGAACGTCGGTGCTCCGAGGACTGCCGGCGACTTCGGCTGGCACGTCACTCCTCCGACGATCAAGGCCGGCAACGCCATGCTGATCGCGATTCCCGCCATTCCCGGCAGCGTCAACGCGAGCAACCTCGTGGCCGTCAGTCGCACCCCGCACATCCTGGAGGACTACAAGACTGCCGTCGCTCAGCCCGAAGGCGGGCTGCTGCTCGGCGGCTCGCGTGCGGCGATGAGCTTCTCCAAGGGCATCGTGCCCACCGTTGTTAAGGGCTTCGACGGCGGCACCTACGATGTCGTCATCGCTCCGACCGCTACGTCGATCGCCACCGTCCTTTCGCAGGTCGATGCGGCCAAGCGCCCGACCCTCAACGAGGACCTCTACGCCAAGCTCGATCTGCTTTACCCTGGCTTCACGTTCGTGCTCTTCTGCTTCGCGGAGTCAGATTCCGCCAAGGCGGGTTGCGCGGTGGTGAAGTACAAGCCGATGCCGGCCTGGTCGCACTTGCTGTACCTGCCCGGTCTGGACGGTCACAACGGCTCGGTCGAGACCGGCGAGGTCGAGCTCAGCCACACGCTCGCAGTCGGTTCGTACCGCATGCAGCGCGGCGCCGGGCAGCACGTGGACTTCTCCGATGGCGACGTCAACAACAAGATCTTCCTCAACCAGGTGATCGGCCGTGTCATCGAGAAGGGCACCGTCGCGCCGCAGGGTGACTTCCTCTTCCTGCTCGACGATGTCATTCGCGGCGAGCTGCGCGCGAAGCGTCAGCTGCCCCCGGGCTGGAACAAGGTGTTTGGCTCCAAGGGCGTGACACAGCAACCGTACTTCATCCGCTAAACGCGGAATCTAGGTCACCCTGTACGCAAGGATTTCACATCATGAATTTCATTCTTTCATTGCCTCTCAGACTTCTTTCGTCGGTACTCGACCTCGTGGCGACCCGTTCGCGCCAACCGATGCCGCGAGCAAGAACGGTTTCGGAACTGCGCGCGCAGCTTCGTCGGCTCGACTTCGCGCTCATCTACCAGGAGCGTGTGTCACCGGACGATGCCTCAGACCCTCGGCTGATCATGCTGTTCTGGCGTTCGTCCGATGGACTGTTCGTGCACCTGAGCACCATCGGCGACAGCATCGGCGCTGCTAACCTGCATTTCTGCTGGCGTGGAAACAGCATGGCAGCAAGAAGAGCCTTGCCGGAACTCGACTGCGGAAGAAACTTCGCTGACGGTGACACGTGGTACGCCAGCGGCTCGTACAGACTCGATTCATCGAGCGCCAACGGACTTTCGCTCGAAGAGTTCATCTTCGCGCTACAGAAGAACGGCACCCTGCTCAAGGTCTGGAAGGTTCCGCACTTCTTCTGGATCACCCGCGACGGTCGCCAGAACTGCGCCAACGAGATCATCGGCAAGCTCGGTCGCGGCACGCAGCGCGCATTGCGCGGCAACCTCCTGCCGCAGTTTCAGGGACTTCTGCCCAACGGCGAAATGATCTAGCACCCACCGATCGCGGCACAGAAGACGGTTATGCACACACGTCGGGAGAGGCGGGAGCGAAATCTGCTTCGCCTCGTCCCGACGTGGGATCTGTTTTCTCGAATTTCGATTTTGAACCATTTACACTATCTTTTATAGTTAAAAAAAACCTGGTGGCGCCGGCAGTGCAGGTAGTTCTGACTCTTAATACGAGGCTTTACACCCCTCTTGACTTTCCACAATCCAGAGCGAGCTGATGGTCGCCAAATTTCTGCTCGTTGTAAAGTGTCAAGCGAGCTAGACGGATCTTCGACGAAAAATTGGGAAAAAAGCGAGGTCGAGATTTTGACGATCCCCGAAAGGCGCATTCTTTCGTTGCGAAAGCGTCTAGCCGACTAGACACTTTACATCTCGCCTTTTTTCTCGCTCCGATCGCTCATTTCCAGGAGACCCCCCCACCATGCACTGTTCCGCTGCAAGTGCCATTGCAAGTTTTCTCCTACTTCGGCCCTTCGAAGTGGGGACGACCATGAAATGAGTTACCAAAATCGGCGGTGGCAATGATGCTGTTCAACACTCTGCGCACACGCGACAACGGTGAGTTCGGAAAGTCTTTATCAAACTCTTCCTGTTCGCCTTTGTTCATCATGAAGTCGGTGGAAACCTTCGTATCATATGGGTCTTGCTGCCACCCTTCCATTGCGTGACCGTCGGAAGTCGCTGTTCTTACTTTGCCTTGATCGATCAATTTCGTCAGCATCACCGCTTCTCGTCGTCCTGTTTCCTCACTGTCAGGCGACGTTACAGTAATGACATAGCTCGAATTCTTGAACGGAAAAACCAAGGTGCCTTCATAAATAATCGCCGGCTTAATCGGCTCAGTCAGCTTTCCTTTCGGCAAGACGCGAGGATAGCTGCGTCGTTTAGTGATTATCTTGATGTACTTCAAATTGTTGGTAATCGCCACATCGGCGCAAATCAAAGCCCCATTCACTCTCATGATGTTGCCGCGATAAAACTCGCGAACGCGCGGAACCTCATCAAGAGTACAAGGCAACTCCGGCGCAGTCGAAAACGAAATGCAGGAGAGCTCGTCGCCATCTTTCTTGAACACTACTTGATTGGGCGTGCGCCTCTCTTCAACCCAACCCTGGCGATCGAAAGTTACATCATGCATCGGGTCACCGCCCGTGCTGCTTGATGAACAGCCAGTCAAGCCGACTATTGCGCAACTCAAAATCAGTAAGTTTTTCAGCGTTGCCATCAATCGAATCTACCGGTGAACCTACGCGTTGCCTGCAATAACATACCCTCATTTAAGCAAGTTGTCCTCCTGCATGAGCTTGGAGTCCATGTCTTATAAACAATTTGGAATACTTGGCGAGCACCATTGCCGTTCCCTCTCATCACAATCAAGTGCACAAAGAGATTTTTTTGCAGGAACGCTCGAGACATGCTCTGCCAGTTGCAATAGTGACACCACATACAGTAGCAATTCGAACACACTGAATCTGGTGTCACAGCGCCCACCCTGACAACAACCTGTCAAGAGATCGCGCTAGTTATCACACGCCCGGCGATGACAAGAGCCCGAATTACAGACACGAAAGACACCCCAAAACACACTTGACAAGCCGGTTTTCAGCGGGGCGCTCTGTTAACGATTGGCCACTCTCTCACAGCTATGAAAGAGAAAACTTGAGAAAGCTCATGAATGCTCGATTTGGAGTAATTTTCTATGTACTTAAACTCTTTGTGAGATTGCCAAGTTTTACTGAAAACGATAAGTGCTTTTTGATAGGCCGTAGCGTTCTTAATTCTCTCTCTCGCTGACGACGAGAAACCCCAAAAGCCTTTGCTTTTCATCAGTCGAAAAAATACTTTGCATCCAGCAATGGGTGACTCGTATTTGACTTCTCTGGTGACTCAGCTCGATTGGCTTTTGGCGAAGAGCATCGAGTTCTCTCGAAGCACTTCAAATGCATGTCGGCCAACGATTTGGTTCGGCATTTGCTTTCGGCACAACTCTAATTCGAACAACCTCTAGAACCTAGGAGTCTTCGATGAACCAACAGTTCAACAAGACGCTTCTGCGTCGCATTGCTGCGATTGCGAAGCCTTTCTGGTTCTCTGACGGCAAGAAAAGCGCTCTGCGCCTGCTCGGTGTTACGGTCATCATGATCGCTGCCTTCTTCGGCCTCTTCGCGTTTATCGACGTGGTGGGCGGAATGGTAAAACACATCGCCGGGCTCGACTCGCAGGGCTTCATCGGATTGGCTACCCAGTGGGGTCTGCCTATCCTTGCCGGTCTCGGAATCACGGGTTTCGCACTCAAGCTGTATGCACGCAAGAGTGCCAACACCAGAGCAATTGTCCTTCTCGGACTCTTGCTGCTTCTCATGCTATCCGTCAACATGCTCAACATCGTCATCAACTACGTTGGCGGAGCCTTCATGAACGCCCTGGCGAGCAAACAGGAGCCGTTCTACTGGAAGATGCTGTGGATCTACGCCAGCGTCTTCGTCGTCGGTACACCCATCGTGGTGTTCTACTCGTTCGTGCGCGACAAGCTCATCATGGCGTGGCGTACGGGTCTCACCGACTGGATCTTGGCGAAGTACTTCAAGAACCGCAACTACTACCGCATCAACAACGACCTGAAAATCGACAACCCTGACGAACGTATTCATCAGGACGTCGACGCCTTCGTGCGCCAGTTCTTGTCTTTGATGCTCTCTTTCCTCGGCTCGATTCTGACCTTCGTGTCGTTCATCACCATTCTGTGGTCGATTTCGACGACGCTGGTCATCTTCGCCGTGGTGTACTCCGTCATCGGCTCGATCGTGATCACTTGGTGGTTCGGTCGCAAGCTCGCGGCGCTCAACTTCCAGCAGACGAAGCTGGAAGCGGACTTCCGCTACAACCTGATCCACGTCCGTAACAACGTCGAATCCATCGCGTTCTACAACGGCGAGGACAAGGAAGAGAAGCAGGTCCGCGGTCGTTTCGCTGACGCCATGAGCAACTTCAACTTCCTCATCGGTTGGACGCGAAACCTCAACTTCTTGCAGACGGGTTTCGACTACTTCGTGATCGTCATCCCCTCGATGATCATCGCGCCGCTGTACTTCGCTGGACAAGCCGACCTCGGCACGATTCAGCAGGCCGGCATGGCGTTCTCCCAGGTGCTGGGCGCGCTCGCGCTCATCGTCGTGGAGTTCCGCTCGCTGGCTTCGTTCACGGCGAACACGAACCGTCTGGCTTCCTTCGTCGAAGCTCTCGACGCGCCGGATGTCTCCAGCCAGCCTGGGCACTCGGCGATCAAGATGCGGTATGAGCCCCGCATTGCGATGGAGAACGTCACGCTCATGACCCCCAACTACGAGCGCACGCTCGTGAAGAACTTGAACCTCGAGGTCAAGCCGGGTCAGGGCATGGTGTTCATCGGACCTTCGGGCTCCGGCAAGAGCTCCTTGCTGCGCAGCATCGCGGGTCTGTGGAAGTCGGGTGAGGGTGCGGTGATTCGCCCCGACCTGAAAGACGGCGTCCTCTTCTTGCCTCAGGTTCCCTACATGAGCCTCGGCACCCTGCGCGACCAGCTGCTCTACCCCGGCATGGAAACGACCGTGACGGACGAGGAGCTGGAGAAGGTTCTCGCTGCCGTCAACCTGCCCGATCTCACTGGTCGGGTCGGCGGTCTCGGCGCAGAACTCAACTGGAGAAGCGTTCTCTCGCCGGGTGAGCAGCAGCGCGTGGCCTTTGCCCGTCTGCTCGTTCACAAGCCGAAGTTCGCCATCCTCGACGAAGCGACGAGCGCGCTCGACCCGAAGAATGAAGAGCATCTTTACTCGATGCTCAAGGCTTCGGGCTGCACGTTCATCTCGGTCGGCCACCGTCCGAGCCTGCTCAAGTTCCACGACCATGTCCTGGAGCTGGTGGGTGACACGACTTGGCGCATCGAGCCGACGTCGACCTTCACCGGCATGAACCACTAAGACGAAGACCCGTTTCACGACGGGTTTTCGCTCGATGTGACGCGAGTGGATAAAGTTGCCGGCGTGGCGGCGGGCTTTCGCTTTCGGGCGACCCGCCGCCACTGCTGGTGATACCAACGCTGCCGACCTATCCCTGTTCAACAGTCGAGACCACAAGTCTCTTTCGGAGGAACACATATGCTAGGTCCCCTTCTCATCGGGCTCGGTGTGGCCCTGGTCAGCTTCGGCTTGCTCGAAGTTGTCGTCCGCACTAAACCGACGTTTACTCTCCCCTCGCTTCTTCTGGCTATTCTGGCAGGTCAGCTTTTGCGCTTCGCCTTCGCGGCGGAAGTTGCAGGTATGGTCTACCTCATGGCTTGGCTGCTGGGAATGAGCGTCTGCGTCTGCATCGGCTTTGCCATGCGAGCAGCGCGGAGAGCGAAAAACGACGGTCGCAAGAAGTAACGAGTCCTGCCTTTCTTACTCGGCAAGACGAAGCACGTGCTCGAGCTGAGCTCGAGCGCGAGCCAGTCTGACTAAGCATTTTCGAAAAAACAGGACACGCCTATGCGCATCGTTTTCATCAGTGACACTCACAACAAGTTGGATCAGATGACCGTCCCTGACGGAGACATTCTGATTCACTCGGGTGATTCCACGAATCACGGCAGTGCTGATGAGATCAGGCGCTTCAACGAACAGCTGAATCGCCTGCCTCACAAGTACAAAGTCGTGATCGCAGGAAATCACGAGCTTCTTTTTCAGCAAGAACCGGAGAGGGCGCGCTCTCTCATCACCGCTGCAATCTACCTGCAGGACGAATCGGTCGTCATCGAAGGCATCAAGATCTACGGCACTCCGTGGATTCCTGACTTCAAAGGCACTGCATTCAACCTTCCGGTCGGCTCGCAGCGGTTGAAGTTGGAGTGGGACAAAATCCCAGCCGACACCGACATCTTGATCACGCACGGACCGCCCAAGGACGCACTCGACGCAATTCCTAACGGAAAGACCGTCGGCTGCCCGTTCTTGCGCGAACGCGTCAACGAGATCAAGCCGCGCATCCACTGCTTCGGACACGTCCACCACAGCCACGGCACGCTGGCAGTGGATGGAACACTGTTCATCAATGCCGCAAGCAACACCGAACAGTATCAGCCCACCAATGCACCTATTGTGGTGGATGTGGACTGGGAGCCGAAGCCGAAAGTCAGTTAACTCGACCTCACTGACGGGTCATTGGAGAGCCGGGTTGGCATGAGAGTTTCCACCTCATGCCTTTCCGGCTTCTCCTCTTTTCACCCCATTTGCTACATTGCATAGTAACCAAGTCCTCAAAAAATTTTCCCTTACTAGCTCGACGCGGAAGAGACCTCCTTGTCTCAATCCGCGTGAAAAGCAGAACCCGGAATCATCGTGGCATTCAGTGAATCAGGTTGCTGATGCGAACCTTGAAGCTTTCACTGTTCCCCTCACCGTCCAGACTGCCGGTTGGTTCCACAGCAATGTGACGCCATAGAGCATTGTCGCCAGAAGTGAGTGCGTACCCCTTGTCACTGAGTGCCAGAAATAGAAAGTCGAAGATGTCCGCCTGCGACATCGCCCTTTCTGCTGCGACCTCCGAAGATCGCTTAAGACAATAGGTCCCGGACAGAAGGTTTGAACCGTCCGCGGTGCGCGTGCAGCGGAGGTGGCAGCTTACTTCGTAAAGTTCCGGTTTCGGAACTTCTCCTTTCAGGACGGCGGCGATCAAAGACGATACGCGCTTTTCGCCAAGAGTTTTCAGAGCTGACATAAGGGTCTCCTTCCGAAACTTTTCGGACTAGTTAATTCGATCAGATTCGATCAGATTCGATGAAGTTCGATGCGATTAGATGAGAAGGCTGGAACCGGGACGGAATGCGAGATCAGTGGTGCTTCTTTTCACTGCTGACGCGATCGGCAAGTGCCATGACTCGCCGAAAAATCGCTCCAATTAAGCGCCCACCAAGACCCAGCACCCAAAAGAAACTTACAATCGCGACAAGAAACAACGACCCAATGATCGCTCCGTACACGCCTCGGATGATGGATATCTCGGAAGAGAGCAACCAACAACCAAAAAGGGCACCGATAGCTCCTGCCATGCCCGCAACGTAACAGACCGCATCAGTTGCGGACTTTTGGTTCGAAAGCGCAGCCGCCAACGAGGTTTTGTTCAAAAGCACACGATTGAGAAACACGCTGAAAATGCCGCCCACGGCAGTCATCAACAGCACTACGAAAGTGTTCATACTCCTCTCCGAGCAATGCTCAAATAGGTTATTAGCAGGAATGCCGAGGAAAACGCCACAGCGAAAAGGCTGTGGAAACAACGACGAAGTAGTGAGATCGAAAGACTTCGATTTAGCTTTTACGATTTTTCTAAGGAGAGCAGATATACCGCTACTGTAGTAATTCACAAGACCGCATCACCACCATCAATTGGGAAAAATAGCGGGATTTTCTAGAACATTCTGTTGCGCAGCGAAATTGGTACAGTCACACAACTGACACTTGGACTTGTTTGCACGAGCGCAACGTCGAATTGGACTTGTCATTGCAGAGGCATTGTGAGTCGCGTGTAATTTCGAGTGATCCAATTGTTCCAAACTTCAATGATCCAATTTAACTTCACTAATTGCGATATATAAGGCCACAACCATGTGCGCGCTATATGAACTCTTTTATGGTTGCAAAGAGGATCGCGCAATCATAGGTTGGAAATGATATTTCGTTTCTCCCTTTGGTCCCGAAAAACCAGACCCCCTCAGCACACAGCACCCTCTCAAAACTTCATCGCTTCTCTCGATCTCCCTACGGGAGCGTCGATGAGTGTTGCACCAGTTGGCGATGAAACGGTGAATTGCTGGCGCTCTGAGGTTTTGGTATTTCGGCTTTTCAACATACGCCTCGCGGAGGCTCTATGAAGATTCTGCTCATCTTTGCTCTTTTGCTGATCGTCTACTCGCTCGTGACGAGCATTCGGCGCGCGTCCGGCACTTTCGGACAGTACCGAGCCAAACAGCGTGAGTCAGCGCACATCGACAAGATCATGAAGGAGTTCGGAAACAAGCGCGTTCGGCTCGGAGAGCTGCGCGTCGAATTCACCGAACTGGTTGGTATTTCATCCATCGGCAACCCTTCGTGGAACTTCGTCGAAACCTGCGTCAACAACTCGCACGCCGCGCTCAAACAATTCAAGTTCGAGCAGGCGTTTCATTACATGAGCTACGCAGTCGATCATGCAGAGCGCATCGTAGAAGACGCGCGCCGCAACGCGGTGCCCGTCGACCCGAGCATCATCTAGGACGGCAGGCAACTGCTGAAACCCTCAACTAAATCCAGGAATACTCAAATGTTTTCCCAAGACCGTAGCGCTCGAGCCGCACACTCGAGCGTCAACACGGCGCTCCGTCTTTCTTTGTGCACCGCTTTTGTCCTCGGACTGATTCTCGCTTCCAACGTTCACGCGCAGACCGTCATCGACCCATCGGTCGCCACGACGAGCACCACCCTCGATACCGCGTTTTCAAGCGCGATCGACACGTCCAGCCTCGAACTCGAAAGGAAAGTCGAACTCGAAGACACGACGCTCGCCGCTTCCGGGACCTTCTGGCAAGCCGCGACCGCCCCTTCGACAGCGGACAGCACCAAGCGCCGCAAGAACTCGATGTTTCACTTCGACGTGAAGGAGTCGCTCAAGAACGCTCGCCTAAACATCAACGGGCTCTCCTACCACTTCGACCGCACAAACGAGCACAACGAGCGCAACTGGGGCGTCGGTTTGGAGCTGCCGGTGACGGAGAATTCGGCCTGGAACGTCGGCTACTACCACAACAGCAACTGGCGGCCGACTGCCTATGCGTGGTACGTGAAGACGCCCTGGAAGGCTGGTCCCGTGCACTTCGGCTGGATGGCCGGTCTCGCCACCGGGTACGCACCGAACAACAACTTCACGCCCATTCCGGTTGCCGGTCTCGCTGCCACCATTCGCAACGAGAAGGTCGGTGTCAACTTCGTGTGCTTGCCGCCCGAAGTCTGTGCTGTGAACCTGACCATCAAGATCTGGTAACTGCGCTAATAGTCGAGCCAAGCAAGGACGCAACGACTTGGCATGGAAGCTCAAATCCCGCCCAACAGAAGAGGTCTGTATGACGATTCTTAAGATGAGTGATTTCGAGCGAGAAGGGCTGTACTACGCCGGTTTCCAAAGCCGGCTGCATGTACGCGCAGTATGCAGCGCTCTCGAAGCGCAGATTTTGGCGAACGACAAACCACTCGTCGACGTGAAGCATTTCACTGACGTGGTGTTCACAAAAGAAGAGGTGACCGCAGTCGTGCGATACTTCTTCGACCGGTTCTTCGATTGCACCTACTATCCTCGTCGCCTCTGGCGTAAGCGTCCGTACTTCCAAGTCGGTCCGTACACGCCGGGGTGCATGTAGTGGTTCTTTGTTTGGGGGGATGAGCACAGCATTGCCGTGCTCTCCCCCCACAAAAGCGGGGCGAAAGCTCCCTTCATTCACTTTGCCAAAGAGCTCGGAGGTTCTATGAGCACAGTGCTCGGAATTCCATCTCTTGCAGTGTATTTTGCTGCAGATGTTCAAACATTCGGGAATGGGCTGTGCATTGCCACTCGCCCGCGTATTACTGACCCGCTTGCCGCTACCATATTTGGTGCCAACATTTTTTAGCCAATCTCTCCGATTTCGTATAGTATCTTGACCTTTTTTGAAGCGAGGATCAGGGAAACTGTCGCACAGACTCATCCCTGAGTGTTGTGCGACAGTTTTGCTGTTCTCTTCAGTGCCTCTGAGAATCGATAAACGAGTTCAGCGCCGCGTTCATCGAGTCATGGTCAACAGCCATAACGAGCAAGTTCGCGTCGTTTGCCGACAGCCCGAGAGCCAGAGCCCTCGACAAAACGGCCCAGTCAAGCCCGGAGACGAGAGCGGCGCGGAGCGCATAGCCATTGAGCCCGTTATCGAGGGCGTTTCCGATCGGCGGTGAGTAGCAGGACAACACCACCAACAAGTCGTCGCAAAACGACTCGTGGAAACAACTGCTCTCGCCGAAGTTTACAGGGCGCAAGATCGGATGACGGTAGTCGCCGTCCGTCATCAGCCCCAGGCGAGATAAATCGCCAACTTCATGCTCGATTACACCCAGATTATCGAAATCGTATCGTGCGTTCATGGTTAGTTCCTGATTGAGTTTGATTCACAGTCGGTCAATCAAGCAAAGAAACGAGGATGCGAGAAGCCGGCTTTCACTGGCTTCTCCAGAGCCTCGAACAGTCAGCTCCGGCTAGTCCGCCTCGACCCAAAACGGTGGAGGCGGCGGTTCGCCAGGCCACGCCGGGCTCGATCGAACGTACTCGACAGCGGTATGGCAGCTCTGAAGCCGCATGCACACGAGATTCATCTGTGCAATAAACTCCTCATCCCTCGCAGAAAGCGGTGTCGGCCCAAACGGTCCGGCGTCCCAATCACACAAGACGAATGTCGGCATGACAAACCGCCTGATGTACGGATTGCGAAAAGCAGCCATCCATCGAGACAACGACACTGGTCCGCTGAAGAGAACGGGATCGTACACGGTCGGATTGTAGCGATCGGTCATGTCGCAGGCTGCGACATGGTGGTTCCACATCAAGCTGCGCTCAGAATCGCGGCGAGTGATGCCAGCAGTGAACATCTCGTCGACATCGACATGCTTCAGGTGAAGCCCATCCGGACCGCGCAGGGGCGCGACGATCACAGAATTCTCGGGAGGCAAAGCCCAGATGCGACCGGGCACCTTGCCACGCCGCTCAAGATGCGTGCCGATGACGTGGGCTCTCATCTGAGCACCCACTCGAGGTTCGTGGAGATGCATTTCCGCGAGCCCTTCGATTTCGGAAAAGATCATCGATGGTTCGAGAGTGGTTGTGTTTACGTCCATGGTAGGCTCCGTAAAAACAGTGTTGCACAATCCGCTTGCAGACCGGGCTTGGTTACAAGCGGTGCTGAGGTCGAACGTCAAAAAAGACGCGTGTCGGACTTCAATAGTTGAGTGAGAAATAGAGGCGGTGAGTAATCCTTCAAACAGAGTGGGATGAACAATTGAATGCTTTCCGATCTACAAAAAAGGGCTTTTCAGATCATCAAAACTTTTGTAAAAGACAACCCCTTTACATCCCGTCACACTAGCCAGTAGTTGGCGGATTACAGCATTTCACACCTGACACCCGCTCAAGTTTCCCTCGCAAGCCGCGCTAATTGCCCAAAGAGATTTTTGACCGTTTCACATTTCGGTCAGAACTGTCTGAGACTATGGGTTCACCTCCGAGAATCCTCTGAAAAAGGTGTCCACTATGAACAGGGAATCCCACGAAAGACTCAGGTCAGAGTTGAACGAAAGCAGCGACTGCCGCCTTGCTCAGAGTGCGTGGGATGCGATGCGCGAAACCTCCGGCAAGCCGCCCCTAAACCTCGAAAACGTCACACCGGCTGACTTGACCCCGGGCACGACAAAAGCAATCAGCGCATGTGTCGAAGGCACAAAACGCGAAATCTACGTGCATACTCCCAAAGACTATTTCCCTGGGACACCGGCACCAGTGGTGGTGGTATTCAACGGCTGGGGCGACAAACCGGGTCCAGGTGGAACCAAAGCCGGAGCTGCAGGTCTAGCAGATCTTACTGGTTTGGACGCAAAGGCGGACGAGAAGGGATTCTTTGTCATATACATGAGCGGCAATCCCAAGAAGGATCTCTCATACAACAACGGACAGTACCCGTTCTCCAAGACCAATGATGTGAAATTTACTACCGAAGTTCTAGACGCATTAGATACCAACGCAAGCATCGATACTGACAGAATTCATGTTACGGGCTACTCTCAGGGCGCCAGCTTTGCCCATAAGGTGGCCGCCGAACTGCCCGACAAGTATCGCCCCGCAGCTTTGATCGACGTAAGTGGCTGGACGACCGGAAAAGAGCGCCCTGCGCCGGAAGGTATGAGCTTGCTTACGATCCAGTCAGGCAAAGACAAGGTGGCACCGGCAAAAGGTCGCTGGTTCGGATTGCACATGGATAGCGAAGAAAAGACGATCAATCGCTATCTGAACGCAAACAGCCTATCAACGTCCACTCCCGAGATCTTGGATTGGGATGAAGCCAAAATTCAGACGTGGAACAACCAAAATAACGGTGCCCAAGTAAAGAGCGTCTATCTTCCGAAATTTGAGGGGCATGATTGGCATGGTGGCGCCGGTTCGAACGCTTCGGTAAATGCAACGAATTTGTTGGTTGATTTCATCGCGAACAAAACCAAACGCACGAAGCCGTGAAAGTGCTCTTGCGGATCGGACGCAAGAACACCACACATCAAGAAGCAGCGACTACTGCCTAGTGGCGATCAACGGCTGCCCACAACATTCACAGTCGCGAGTCTGCTGCGGTGCGGGTTTCGAGGACATCTCAAATGGAATTCTCACTACCGCACCGTCGACGCGAATGCCACATGGCTGAAACGTATTGTGCGAGATAACAATTGCACCGGTCAGCGGTGAAGCACCGTCTTTGGTGACTGTAATGCGAGCAGCGAAATATGCATGAAAGGAAGCTTCGCGCTCGGGCGAAGCGACTTCTGCGCTGTATTGGCACAGAGGGTCGGCATTGATCGACTCCGCAACCTCTTGGGAGAGACGCCTGGCTGTCTGCTCGTCAGGGAATGTGAAGACGCTGAGTCTTTCTCGCGTCTGTTCGTGAATGAAGTCGCGGAAGATCTGCTTTGCGCAGTCGAGCCAGTATCCGAGGCTCTCACGAAACTCGCTCTTGCCGTCTTTCAGGCTGCGCAGAAAACCACGAAAAGAAGAAGGATCTGGCTGATTATTGTTCGATGGTGTCATTGAGTGGAGATGAAATGAGACAGTGCGCCACCGCAGATGTGCTGAGGGCTGCGTGGTCATTGAGTGGAGCCTGGCTCTAATGCGTGCTGTTTCTTTCGGGAGAACGGTTGAGAAGAAATGGGAGGAGGAACACCACAGAGTATTCTCTATCCCCGGTTCAATCACAGCCTTATTGGCTTGAATGAACAATATTGGACTCTCGCGAATCCGCAAGCACTCTCTTTGCTAGCTCACGTAAATACTAAATCGAGCTCTTCAGGAAGCAATTTTGCAGTGCCCCAAAGCTGAGGATATTGGAGATACAACTCACAATTCTGTTCAAAACCTAACTCCTGTGAAGCATCGCGCTATCGGCGCTAACTCACTTTGTTTTGCGCAAGTTGTCAAGAGCGAGTCCCAGTCAGGGCTTGCGATGCCCCGAAATTGCTTTTGATATCGTCGGGCGTGCCCGAAATATGGTGCATATGCTTGGAAAAATCAAATGATTACTCTATTGAGATCAGGGTGTCTCGATTACTAGCTTACTGATGTTCTTTCATCCACTTCCTTCCACCGAAGTTTTTTAACTCCCAACACGTATCACAACTCGATTCGGAGCAAACCTTGAGCTACAAAGGGCTTTCAGTTTGAGAGTACCTAGCAGCACAGGGCAAGTGATCGGGCTGGAAGGCGAAGACCGGGATGAAGGATTCGTTCAACTTCTGAAACCTCAGAATCAACCGAAAAGGAAGACTGACATGAGCAACACCACCAAGCACACCGCTGCCGAGACCAAGACCGCCGCCCACGTGAACGCCCAGGACGCCCGCCTCAACGAGGTGTTCGATCTGGCCAACAACCACGCGCGCACCGAGATCAAGGGCAAGGACAACGCCCAGGCGACCGCCACGGCGACCCTGACCGTGACCGGCACCGACGGCGACGAGTGCGGAGTCAATGCGACCGTCACGCTGGGCACGTCCCACAAGTGCGCGGCCGACAAGGCGAAGCAGTAACTCGTCGCGCTCCGGCGCTCACAGAAACTCTGAGATGCGAAGGCAATAGCATCTCTTAGTTTCGCCGGCTAGAATTCGCGCAGCGCGAATTATCTACCGGCAACAATGCTTCCGGGAATCCCGCCTTCGGATTCCCCGGAAGCGCTTTTAACTCGCTTCTCCAAGTGGTATCGCCGGCAGTGCCAGCCATACTACAACTGAGTCTTTTGAATTGAAAGCCTCAAGAAATGCGCTTCGACCAGAAGCATATCTCTTGATGCTTTCATCACTTTTTGACTTTCAACAAGAAAGAGCGTGCTGGCAAGGCGCTCCCGAGGAAAGGCAGTTATGAGAGAAATTGGCATGATGGGGGGCGCATTCAACCCCATACACACCAGGCACCTCATGGTCGCCCAGAGTGCACTCGACCAGTTCAACCTGGAGCGAGTTTTGTTTGTTCCCAGCGGTGAGCCTCCTCACAAGAAGGCGGACCTGCTGCCGAAACAACAGCGATTCGAAATGGTGGCAGCGGCTGTGGCAGACAACCCGCAGTTCGAAGCCTCTCGTATCGAAATCGACCGCCCAGGCGCTACCTGGACAATCGATACTCTGAAAGAGCTCAAGGCGAAATACGGCGCCGGCGTCAGAATCAACTTCATCATCGGCGAAGACAACCTGCCGATTTTGCGCGACTACAACCGCCGCGCAGAACTGCTGTCGCTGTGCCGCTTGCTGGTTTCCCCGCGGGAAACGGCATCGCCGGCTCAGCTCGCAGAGTGGAAGCGCATTCTTCCGGAAGCCGACATCGAGATCATCGACTGCCCAGCCAACTTCGTCTCCAGCACGATCATTCGTGACTGGATTCGCCAAGGCAGGTCAGTGAAGTATCTCGTCAACGAGCGCGTGCACCGTATTCTCGTCGAGAAGCGGCACTACCTCGAGCCTCTGCCGCCGAAGGTTCGCCCCATCGGCAAAGTTCGCAAGTGGTTGTGGCAACACAGCCGGCTTCGCACAGGCTTCGTCGCGTCCGCGTTCGGACTGACCATCGCTGCGATTGCAACCATCGTGGCGTCGCTGTTTCACGCGCCCATTCTGTTGCTCGGCTTGATTGCCGCCGCCAGCTTTGCCGGGATGTTCGCATTCGCACTGCGCTCCGAAGGTCGCAAGTCGGAACCGCGCCCCAGGCTCGAATCCGACTCCCCAACCTGGCTTGCGCCGTTCGTCGGAAGCGCGATGATCTTCTCCGGCGCTCTCACGGCGTTTGGGCTGAGCGGCGTGGCTGCACTCCTAATTGCAGTCGCTCTAGCCGTCTACATCACACTCGCGCTCGACCTAGGCGCCTGACGCTCTTCAAAACAAAAGGCTGGAACCGAGATGCTCAACAGCGTCTCGCGCTTCAGCCTTTTGCTCTTCGCACCATTTCTACGATTTGCGATAGTATCGACCGATAGAAGAAAAAGAGCCCCAGGACTGGAGCACCGAATGTGGTGCTCCAATCCTGAGTTTCGCACAAGTCTAGCTCGTTTTCAAACTAAGACATTTCGCAAGCGACCCGCTGCAGCGAATGCTTCTTACCGCCGCGCCTGCAACGTCGAAAAAAGCAAGACGATCGTCGCAACGGCAGCGACCATCGGCAAGATCTTCAGCCCGAAGTAGATGGCAACGAGGCCGACCACCGTCACGAAGGCCGCCTTCACGCCCTGGTCGAAGTTGTGATCTTGACCCGACCGCTTTCGAGACAGCTCCTTGAACGAAGTAAGCAAAGAGACAGCAAGAAGAACGATGAGTGCGATGAGAACAATGGACATGGTAATCCCCAATTGTGAAAAAGTTTCGATCAGAGTCAAAGGATCTGGCAGTTCCGCTCCGGGGTCGCCTCAGTGCAGCGACTCTTTTGCGACTTTGTCGTAGGGCAAAACGGCCCGCGTCTTGTCGATGAGCTCGAGCAACCCCTCGCAACTTTCGGCGACACCTCGAAACTTGGCTCTCCTTTCTGCATCGAAGGTGTGATACCACTCGATGGTCGCAAAAGCAGCAAGCCACAAGTAGGCGTCATGCGCTACAGACAACGCCATGTGCAATGACGATGTCTCGCCTTTGAGAATGCGAATGCCGATTGCATCGCGAACGGTGCTTTCAACCAACTCGAGCTCGCCGGCAGTCTTCGAAAAAACCTCCACCGATTCCGACCCGCTCGCCTTCAGAAGAACGATGCCTTCACGAAGCCCAGTGCGAATCGAACTGATGGTGTCAATGATTTGGGCAAAAAGCATTGTTTCCATTGCCCACCTCCTTCGAGTGCCTGGCGAGACGCGCAGGCACGTTACAGGCAGTCGTCGTCCGTGTACCAGATAACGAGTGCCATCACGACGATGAATAAAAGAACCTTGAGGGTCATCCCGCGGAGTTCCTCGTGTCGCGACTATCGCCCGAATCGAGGGCAAGCTCCTGGAAGTCGTAGACCGCGTCTTCACCGCTCTCGTGGCGCACCAACACCAACTTGTCGGTTACGAAACCGAGGATGGTGCCGCGCGCGTTCGCCTTGCGGTTGGAGCAACTCTGATGCCAGCTGGCTTTCTCGGCGATGTCCGGCTGCAGCCGGACGACCATCACCGCTTTCCCCTCGCGCACGTCCAACCAGGACAGTACGCGAATCAGCTCATGCGACACGTAAGGGGCCGTGACTCCGTCGCTGTGCCTGACGAACCACATACCGCATCCAGCTTGATTCGGAATGTAGCTCGCAACGACTCCGGTGACGTTCACCGCTCGACGCGCGAGTACATCGGCGCCAAGTGTGACGTTCAAAAGAGGCAGGCGGAGAACTACTGCAACCGGCAATCCAACAGAAATTTCGCTGTCTTTCATGGTACTCCTGTGCCGACATCTTCCGTCGTGCGCACGTGCACGAAAGAAGTAAAGCCGGATTCGCAAAATGACTTGTTTTGGTGAGTTAAAAGCCTAAGAATTCGTATCGAAGTTGAAACAGAATATGTCTATAGTCGAGCACACAGATTCTCGCTCAAACAAGATCTAAAGCCAGTTTTTGGAAAATCCAAAGCAGGCGAACGCCAAACACAGCTCGCGCAGTTGACACCACCCACGGTATCACCCCAAAGCCGGGTATCCTGGACGGGAAGCCCAGGCTGATTGAATTCGACAAGAGAACCATAGAGTGCTCACCGTGAAAAAATCGTGCAAGTAATCGCAGCACTGATCTGACATCGCTTGCAATATCAAAGCAAACGTCGATGCATTCCGCACAATAGGCTCAGCCTCGCGCAAGCTGTGCCAGCAAGATTGAACGCTGCGTCAGTTTGCATTACTTCATTTAGTCGATCAAATGATCTCTTCAATGGCGCATCACATCCTTCTTCTCATGAGTCCTGATTGAGATCTGCTCATTTGATCCATCTCTTTGCATCCACCTAAGGTTCAACTGTTCTCTATCTCTTTTCCAGACACGGCAGGCTTTCCTCACAACGTAACGCCGACCTCAGCAAATACTCAGCAGCAGCAGAAATGCGGCTGTGCGAAGCGATCTTGGACGGGCCAAGACAACTTCATTTGCTGCGGACTCGTGTCTTGGCCGATCAACTGAAAGGAGCATCAGTAGTATGTCAAACACCCAACTTTGGAAGACGATTCTGGAGTACGGGCGTTGGGCACCGTCGCCGCATAACATTCAGTCCTGGCGATTCAGACTGGATGACGATGGCGGCGTGACGCTGTTGTATGACCCGACAAGACTTCTTCCGGACACCGATCCCACCGGTCGCTTCTGCACCGCTGGCTTCGGAATTCTCCTGGAGATGCTGTCGATCGCCGCAGCGCCACACGGTCTCGACGTCAAGACGAAGTACCTGACCAAGGTGCTCGATCCCCGTGCCATCGGGCTTACGGAGTACGCGAAGCTCACGCTCGTGCCGCGTACCACACCCGAGATTCTCGATCGCCAACTCATTCTCGACCGCCGCACATCTCGCATGCCGTACGACGACAAGCCGGTGGCCGCCTCCGTTTTGACCGAACTCGCCCAGATTGCCGAAGCCTTCGGCCACAAGCTGGAGTACTCGGACGAACCTGCTCAGGTTCGCTGGGTCGTGCGTCTCAACGCGGACACGATGTTCTACGACATGTCCGAACCACTCGCGCGCAACGAAGTCGGGGGCTGGATTCGCTTCAGCCAAAAGGAAGCGCGTGAGAAGGCAGACGGACTGGCAGCCTACGCCATGCTGTTTCCGGGGCTGCTCATGTGGTTTTTCGTGAAGCACAACTGGATGTTCCGCATTCCGGGTGTCTATCACCTGACGCGGTTCATCTACGAGTACAAGATGCGGGGAACGCGCACTGTCGCGTGGATCTCCGGTCCCTACGACAACCACTCGGAGTGGGATCGCGCCGGCCGCATGCTGGCGCGCCTCTGGCTCACCATGACCAAGCACGGGGTGTATCTGCACCCCTTCGGCTCGGTCATCACCAATACCAAAGCGCACAAACAGATGGCAGATCACTTCGCCAACGGCACCCGCCAGCACGATCTCTGGCTGCTTCTGCGTCTCGGTCACAGCGATGTGCCTCCCCAGGCCAAGCGACTGACCCTGGAACAACTCCTGACCAAATAATCACAAGGAGAAGAATCAGTGAAGAAAACTTTGATTTTCACGTTCGTCATCGTGGCAGGACTGATTCGGCGCCTTTTGGAGATGAGCCGGCTGAGTTTCAGCCTCTTGTTTCTGCCGGGCACATCGGGCTTCCGCACGAAGATGGGACTCTGGAAGGCGTGGTACGCCTTCGAAAAGGCGAAGCGGGAGTGTCCGGCTTACGCTTCGTTCCTTCGCCAGCAAGGCGCTCGCGGCGTTGTCCTCAACGGTTGGACGCCGGACTTTTCCGGTGTCCCCATGAT
Source organism: uncultured Candidatus Obscuribacterales bacterium (assembly GCA_964478655.1). GTDB lineage: Bacteria > Cyanobacteriota > Vampirovibrionia > Obscuribacterales > Obscuribacteraceae > CAYZJR01. The sequence goes on along the minus strand of CAYZJR010000084.1, from coordinate 5,356 downwards.
GGACAAGCCGAACTTCATCAAGGTCTACTCGATGGCCGATCGCTGCCGCGGCGGTAAGCTGCCGGTGCGCGGTTCGGTCATCGACCAGTCGTCCGGCTCGACCGGCAAACCGACCAACTGGGTTCGCGGACCGGAAGAGCGCAGGGCTGTAGCGCGTACGATGCAGCTCGCCTTGCGCCAGCTCGTCGGCGGCGACAAGCAAATTCTGTTCATTAACGCCTTCGCTCTTGGTCCCTGGGCCACGGGCATGTGCGTCAGCAACTCCATCGTGGACGAGTGCCTGCTCATCTCGTGCGGTCCTGACATCGACAAGATCGTTGGCACCATGCAGGACTTCGGTCCCGACCAGTTCATGTACGTAGTTGCAGGCTACCCGCCTTTCCTCAAGATGCTGGTCGACAACAAGGCGATTGACTGGAAGAAGTTCCAAGCCATCGGCTTCTACGGCGGCGAGGGCATGTCCGAAGGTCTGCGCGACTACCTGCTGACGGCGTTCAAGGAGGTCTACGGCGACTACGGCGCTTCCGACCTCGAGATCAACATCGGCGCGGAGAACGCCTTCACCGTCGAACTCCGCCGCCTCATGGCGAAAAACGAGAAGGTGCGCCGCCGCTTCAACCATGCGGTGTCCCATCTCGCAGGCTGCGAGCGTCTGGAAGACGGGCTTCCCCACATCTTCCAGTACAACCAGCTCGACTACGTCGTGGAATCCAATGAGCAGGGCGAGCTGCTCATTACCTTGTGCCGCGCGAGCAACATCTCGCCGCGCATCAAGTACAACATCCACGACAACGGGCACGTGATGAGCTACGACGATGCCATCAAGATGCTGCGCGAAGAGGGCATCAACCCTGCGACGCTCCCGCCCGCCATCGCCAACCTGCCGCTGATGTTCCACTACGGCCGCTCCGACCTCGCGGTTTCGTGGTTCGGCTGCAAGATTCCGCCAACGGACATCGAGAAGGTGGTCTTCCAGATCCCCGATCTGGCGAAGATCTACAACTCGTTCCGCCTGATCACTCAGGAAGACGAGCAGCACAACAAGCAGCTCACCATCGCGTTCGAGCTCGGTCAGGGCGCGGCGGTTCCGACTGATGACACGCTGGCCAAGGCAGTCATCGCCACGCTGCAGCACAACAACCAGGACTTCAGGGAGTCTTCGGGAATCGCCGCTCAGAAGGGCGTGATACCGAAGGTGGTGTTCTGGGGATTCCGGCAAGGTCCGTTCGTCAACTCGGACATCCGCCTGAAGAACAAGTACAGCGACGAGAAGTAACCTCGCTCGCCTGTTGTGAAAGCAAAAAGACGCATCGCCGGACACGTCCCCACATGTCCGGCTATGCAGTTCTTTCAGAAGGAGCTACGCGAGTGCTGCCCTCGCAATGCTCTTTCTGTTTTCGTCCCCTCGTTGCTACATCAAGTAGTACACCCCTTCTTCTCCCTGTTGCGGGGGAGAGCCGGAGATCTGGAAAAACCTTTGTGTGTAGAGTGTGTGCGCCTCGCCGACTTGCACCACATTTGATACCACGCCACCGAGATGCTTCAGCACCGCGTGTGAATGAGATGGATTGATTTGAGTAGTAAAACTATGTTCTCGAATTGTTCAGCAACCAGTAGCCGGTCAGCTGGCGAAGCCGCTCTTCGAGATTTCTGATTTGAGGAGTATTCGGTGATTCGACAGCGGGCATATTGCTTCGAGTATCGCGTCCCCAGCGGCTCACCTGCCAGCTTTTGTTGGGACGAACGGTGGCTACTGCTCTGTGATCGACAATGGGCTCATAGCCTTGGTAATGGTTCATGGCTTGGTACCTTCGGTTTTGAATAACGGGGGGTAAGCAATTTCAACGGTTTCAATATAAATCCGCTGCCGTGAAAAACTCGTGTACGAAAAAAATGTTGCCCAAAAGCACCATTTAATAACTCTTACAGCTTTCGTCCTTAGACTCAGTTTTGTCAGCCGATGAACCTGTCGTGCAATATAGCTAGAAATCATCGACGAAATGGTTTTGAGGGGAGCCGGGCGCAAATGCCGATTGCGCCGGACCGCTGCTTACGAAAATGCGAGATGAGGTTGTCCTCGTCTCGCTTTTCGTTAGTGCCAGAAATGTGTGTGTGTGTGTGTCGCCGAAGGAAACTCGAAAACCCGAACCTAAACCCAATGCCACTGCATGCGCGATGGAATGTACTTACCTAACCGCGCCAAGGACTCTTCAAAGCTAACACAATGAATGTGGCAATCTCTGAGAATCTTCACGCATTGTTGGTCGGTGATGATCCCCGAACGCAACAATGATTGGCATCGCAATGCGGCATAGAGCATCGTCTCGCTAATGATTTGATTGACGAGCAAAATCCGCCCGACTTTGATAGACGATTCGATGTTCCGGTCAACTACCGCCTCAATTGCTTCCAAAGACGCAACTCCAGACTCAATAAGGACATCACCGAGCCGCATTGGTGGAGCCGTTTCTTGCGGAGAAGGTTTCAACTCTGCCAAAGCTTGATAAACAGGAACATTGCGATCATGCACATCCCGCAAGGCAAGCGCGGCTTGATAGGGTTTCAGAAGGTCGGAAGCAACTTGGCTCTGCAAATCGATAGCAGTTTCCAGAAGCGCCGGCGTGGTCAATCCTTGTTCCAAAAGAATTTGTCCAAGTTGCTTCTGCTTTGTCAGGTGAATTTCCAAACACTCAAGCAGATCGACTTCCGAAAGCAATCCGGACATGGCATAGAGTTCGCCAATTGTTAGAGAGGAACCGCTTGGTGCCTTGAACACGCCCATCTCAAAGAGCACTTGCTCTGTTGATGTTTTGCGCGTGTGAGCCGAATGAAGCGCTTGAACGGCTTGCTCTCTGGTGATCTTCTCTTCCTTGACCAACTGGTGGGCAGCAAGCGCCGAGAAAAGTGTTTTGGCAGGAACTTCTGCATTTATCAAAAGAGTGCGGATGATTTGCATGCCGGTTTCTTGAGACTTACGCACAGACCGCCCGAGTTGATCGTTGTCTATGCACTTAGCAGTCATCAACAGCTGTGTAATTTCATTGCCGAAAGAAGTGACCGATACCGTTCTTTGGTGCAGTTTGACTAGAGCCTGGGCTGCTTGGTCGAGCGGCACTCTTTCTTGTATGGCTAATCGAACAGCTTTTACGGCATTATCGAGGGTCATCTTCCCGGAGGAAACAAGAGCGCTGGCCTCGAGAGCCAGCTTTACTGGTTCTGCCGAGGCGCATGCTTCCATGCCAATGACTCTATCAAGCGACAGTCCGGAACGTTCCGCCACGTCGATTAGCTCTTCGAGTTCTAACTCGTCGATGGCGTGAGCGCTTCGCAAAAGCTGCGCTAAAACGTTTGTTTGTCCACCCTTTTGAGGCCCGCTGCCTACTCCCATTCCAATACCGATCCGGTTGCCATTCATAAGGAACTCCTCAGACTGCATGTGTAGCGCGCTGTGCTGGCTCGCAACTACAAGTCTATGCTTGTGCACCTATTTCTCCCGGCGCACGTCATCGCTCTTGTTCGTGGTAACGACAGCAAGGCCCCCACCTTGTCCACCGCTTATCCCATTATGCCGCCTGACGAGCTCTACGAATCTAGTTTTTCCAAGAAAGTCACTCGTGAGATCTTGAAAAACACATTGGCGGCGACGATTTTTTGGTTCTTCGAGGCCGAATTTGCTCGCGAACGATGCGCTAATGGTTGAGACAATGGTCAATCTTTGAAAAGCCTTGGAGGAACGAAGTGTTAAGGGTTGTAAAGAGATCGCGGTTCATGAATGTTATCGTGATCGATCACCATTCCATTTGATATCAAATAGACTCTTCTTCGTTTATTTTCTCTATGAGGTCAAAACGCGCTCACCAAAGACTTGGCTTTAGACTTCAGCACTTCATCTAGTCGCACTCGCGATTGGAGGAGAAGCTCGTGTGAAACCAAGGAAAAACGTGTGAGACAGCCTAGACTTCGATTTTGGTTTTTGACGTAGGCAATAGCCTGTATTTCCGTCCCTCCTCTCAACCAAATTTGAAATCCAGAATTCGGAGAATCGCCATGGACACACGGTCCTTCGCGACACGCATCGGCATTCTTGCCGTCTGCGCCGCTACGCTCTACGCCACCACATTCGGTGGCTACCCGTTTTTCAAAACCTGGGCAGCGGTCCTTCTCGGACTCCTGCTCATCTACGGAATCGCGCATACCATGCGGAGCTACCTGAAGTTCCGCGCCGCCAAGAGTGCCAATGACCAGATCGAAATCCTGAAAGGCGCAATGCTCGAAGCCAACGATCAGCGCGACCAATTCGGCGGTCTGGGTTCGATGGAAGGTCGCAATCGTTTCGCTCAGGCTGTTCGCCGCGCCGCGGCAACGCAGCGAAACATCATCGATCGCGCCTCCCAGCTCAAGATGAGCGACGAACACGGTCACGCTCCGAGTCCGGGCGCGACCTGGAAAGATCTCGAGCTGGCAGCTCAAGGTCTGGTGAAGCAGCTCCGCGACGCGCACTACTGGTGCGATCAAGAGCTGCGCTCGTCATTCGCCCCTGGTTTGTTGTCGCCCGACTATCACCCGGAAACGTTCAACAACAGCCAGCAGCAATCGGCCAACGAGGCAATGCACCGAGCGACGGTCGTCGGACGTGATTCGTCTGCTTCCGGCGACCACACGTCCTGGATGCGCCCTCAGAGCCACAACAGAGGATACCCGACAATGCACGCAGCACCCACCAGCAGAGCCGCTCGCCCGGTTCGGCCCGAGCGCAAAGTGGTCAACATGTCCGAATACGAGTATCTGCGTCGACGCAATCCCGGTCCTCACGCTGGACAGGTCGTGTACTTCCCCACGTCGCGTACCGGTCGCCGCCGCTAACAAGCGTCGGTCGCCGGACGCGGGCGTTTCTCTATCGCTGCAACCGTCCGCAAATGGAGAATATCGATGAAACACTTCGTCTCAGCCGCTCTGTCATTCCTGGTGTGGCTCTCGCCAATCACCTGGCTGTCGATTGTTTTTCGGTTCAATGGACCGCAGTCTGACAGAGAGCGTTCCGAGCAGGCGCACTACGAGCGCCTCGCCGGTGTCGCTTACTCTCATGCGCGGCAGGAAAGAACACGTCAAGCAACATCGGCATGACTATCTGCGCGGGGAAACCATCAAGGAACAAAAAAACCATGATGGTTTCCCCCACCGCATTTTTGTTTTTTTTGCGATTGCTACGACTGTATACAGTATGTGGCGCGGAGCGCGTGGTGCGGAGCGCGTGGTGCGAAGCGTGGTGCGGAGCGCGTGGTGCGGAGCGCGTGGTGCGAAGCGTGGTGCGGAGCGCGTGGCGCGGAGCGCGTGGTGCGGAGCGCGTGGCGCGGAG
>CAYZJR010000083.1:0-30617 GCA_964478655.1 uncultured Candidatus Obscuribacterales bacterium | reverse complement strand
AGCGCGTGGTGATCTAGATAGCGCGAACCTGATCTGCTTGAGCCATTAAGGAGCGCGCGAAGTTCAACGAGGCTTCTTGGTTTTCGTTACCGCTCGCCATCGAGGCTAAAGCCTTGAGACGCCCATCTCTGTCTAGCACACTGACTTTGACGATTGTCCTGTTCTTTTCCGCTCGCTTGTCGACCCAGATATGATTGTCGGCAACTGACGCAATGATCGGTTGGTGCGTGATGCAGAGAATCTGATGCGAGCGTGCGAGTTGCGCAAGTTTGTCGCGCATTGTTTGCAGAGTCTTGCCGCTTAATCCAGTATCAATCTCATCAAAGATCACAGTTTCAACTCGATCCGCTGCAGCAAAAATCGTTTTGATTGCCAGCATGATTCGCGACAGTTCCCCTCCTGATGCAATCTTGGAAAGCGGCATAGCAGGCTGCCCCGGGTTGGGTGCAATCATAAACTCAGCTCGATCGACTCCCGTAGCAGACGATTCAGCCAAGCGCTCAAAAGTCATTTCGAATTTGCAACGACTCATTCCGAGATCGTAGAGTTCCGCGCTCACGGAATCACATAACTGCTTTGCCAGCTTCTGCCTGCGACGCGAAAGATCATCAGCCAAACTAGCCAATTGTTTTTCGGTTTCAGCCAGTTCGCTCTGCAACTCCTCCACCGCGGCCTGGGCATTGTCCAGTCGGCTGACTTCCTCTGCCAGTGCGTCTCTTCGCGAAATTGCTTCAGCAAGAGTAGAACCATATTTGCGTTTGATTTTTGAAAGTACAGTCAACCGCGCTTCGACTTCAGAGAGAGCTTCAGGATCTGCATCGAGCGATTGACCATATCGCCGCAGCTCAGCCGCAGCCTCTTCCATGCTGGCAAGACTGCCATTCAACAACTCGGTAATTGGATTGAGTTTGTCATCAAAGCGTGCGGCTTTTTCGAGTTCGCTTAACGCAGATTGAATCAGATCGACTGCACATGCTTGTTCATCTTGTCCACCGTTCAAAAACTCTTGAGCCTTTGTCGATGCCGCTTCCAACTGAGTGACGTTAGACAACGTTTTTGCACGATGAGTAAGCTCTTCATCTTCGTCGGCGCTATCAAGCTTTGCCTCAAGCAACTCACCAAGCTGAAATCTCGAGAAGTCGAGCCTGCGAAGGCGCTCTTCCTCAGACATCTGCAACTCTTTCAATTGCACAGAAAGATCTTTTTTGCGAGCGTAATGCGTGCGTACATTTTCCAACGCTTTTTTATGGTGGCTGTCGCCCAAACCATCAAGCAGTTCGAGCTGTGCCTGCGCCGACATCAAAGTGCGAGCTTCGTGCTGCGCATGCACGGTCAGCACCAGTTGCCTCAACTCTTGAATGAGGGAACTGTTGACGACCGTTCCATTTACCCGAATGCGTGAACCCGATTTTGTGATCTCTCGCGAAACAATCAATTCGTCAACTTGCTCATCTACGAGCTCTTGTTGCTTGAGCCACGCCTGAACGTTTGAACCGGGGCGAAAGCACGCTTCAATCGAGGCCTTTTCCGCGCCCGCGCGAATGAGGCTGCCGCCGACCTTGCCACCAAGAACAGTATTGAGGGCGTCTATCAAAATGGATTTTCCAGCGCCGGTCTCGCCAGTTAAAACATTGAGTCCGTGCGTCCAATCGACGTACACTTCTTCTATTAACGCGAAATCTCTAATTCGTATACTTTCGAGCATCTATCAAATATCCCGACGGCGTAGAAACGAGGCACAATGCGTTTTTCGAGCGCAAACGCCGTCCACGCCCACGTCAACATAATAGCTGAAGACGGGATCTATGCAATCCTGAATTAAGCTCAAAAAAGTAAACTAAGCGGCCGCCAATTTCAGCGCGCAGCACGTCTCGGAAGATTACTTCGCAGCAGCAGTTTCAACCGGCGCAAGCGCATGAATACTGATTTGCGCCGCGACGTTTTTCGCCAACTCGACAAAGGCTTTCGATACTGCATTGTCTGGATCTGCCGCGGTGATTGGAACTCCAGTGTCTCCACCTTGGCGAACTTTGGGATCGATAGGAATCTCTCCCAAGAACGGCACTTTGACTTCTTCCGCCAACCGGCGTCCGCCGCCGTGTCCGAAGATTTCGTATCTCTGGTCAGTTCCTTCGGGTTGGAAATAGCTCATGTTTTCGACGAAGCCAAGTACCGGCACCGACATCTGCTGAAACATCGCGAGACCCTTGCGTCCATCCAACAGTGCGACGTCTTGAGGAGTCGTGACGATTACACCGCCGGCAAGCGAAGTCGCTTGCACCATGGTCAATTGTGCGTCACCTGTGCCAGGCGGCATATCGACAATCAAATAGTCCAGTTCGCCCCATTGCACATCGCGAAGGAACTGACGAATTGCCTTGTCCAACATTGGTCCACGCCAGATAAGCGGTGTGTCTTTCGAGACGAAAAATGCCATTGAAATAACTTTGACTCCATGATTGAAGGCCGGAATCAGACGGTCATTTTCAGCGGTGGGCTCGTAGTCATCGACTCCCATCATTAGTGGAACGTTTGGACCAGTAATATCCGAGTCCAGAATTCCAACTTTGGCTCCGAGTTTTGCCAGAGCCACTGCCAGGTTAACGGAAACCGTAGTTTTGCCGACGCCGCCCTTTCCGGAAGTTACGGCGATGATTTGCTTGATGCCCGGCACGCTCTCTTTACCGGAGACCTTTCGTTGCCCCGCAACGGAAGCATCGGAAATCATATCCACTTCGACGACACCATCTATGGTGGCGACTGCGTCGCGACATTCCTGTTCCATCTGTTCTTTCACAGGGCATGCAGGAGTCGTGAGAGTCAGCCTGAAATGCACATTGCCGCCGTTGATCTTGATGTCTGAAATCATGCCCAAACTGACGACGTCAATACGAAGATCGGGATCCATTACTTTCGACAATGCCGCCTTTACCATTTCGGGCGTGACTTTGCCTTTCTTTGAGCCAAACATGGGATTCTCCTCGCATTGTGCGATCTCGCCGACCGCCAAGCTGTGCCTACCGGGATGCCATATAACAACCCAACGAAACATGATATCGCCATAAACTATACGAGTCTCATAACCTAATCAAATATTTCGTTCAGAGAGACATTAAGTAAGAGCTTGCAGCTTCTTGGCCACGGTCAAAGTCGACGGATGCTTCGAACCCAGCGCCTTTGTGAGGACGTCGAACGACTGCTGATACAGTTCCTTCGAGGTCTTCGAATCGCCTTTTGCAAGGGCCAGGTCGCCCTGGTGCATCAAACTGACACCATAATCCGAGTGCTTTTCGCCGATGGTCTGCTTTCTAATCGCGAGACTACGGTCAAGACACTCCTTCGCATCGGCATACTTCTTCTCTTCCAGAAAAAGGACTCCCAATAAGTCGAGCGAGGTCGCAAGGTCCGGGTGCAATTCGCCAAGAGCCTTGGTCTGAATCTCAACCGCTTTTCTAAGCAGGGTTTCGGCATTGGCATACTGTTTCTGCGCACGCCTCAGTTCTCCTAAACCATTGAGGCTTTTTGCAACAAGTGGATGCTCAGGCCCGAGTACCTTCACCCTGGTGGTCAATGCACGCTTGTAGAGTGGCTCAGCATCAGCATATTTGCCCTCGTCTCGGAGCAAACCGGCCAGGTTGTTTACGTCCGTCGCCACATCCGGATGCTCCGGCCCGAGCCCGGCTTCATCGATTTGCAGGGCGCGCCGGTAACAAGCACCGGATTCTTCATACCGTCCGAGATCGCGATAGAGCCCACCCAGGTTGTCCAAGACCTGCCCCATCGCAACATCACTTTTCCCATAGCGTTTTTCGGTCAACTGCAGAGCCTGAATGTACAAGGCTTCAGCTTCTTTGTAGCGCCCTTCATCTCGATAGAGCTTGCCCAAACCGCTGATCAATTTCGTACGCATCGGATCATCAATGATTTTGATTTCGTGATCCCACAACCAAATTGCACGTTTGTAGACTTGCTCAGACTCTTCGTACCGCCCCTGATCTCTGAGCGCCATACCAAGATTATTCAGAGCCATCGGCAACTGTTGCTTCTTCGAAAAATACTTTTCTGCAAACGCGACGGTCTTCTTGTAATACGGCTCAGCAAGACTGTAGCGCCCCGTTGTTCGATAGAGCTCTGCCAAGTTATTCAGCGCCCTCGGAATTCGCTGATCGTCTTCGCCATATTTCTTTGTCTCTTCAACGGCAGTTTTGAAGCTCTTCTCCGCAAGCGCATACTCGCCGCGTTTGTACGCTGTCTCACCAGCAGTAATGGCACTATAGTAAGGAACACTTTGAATGATTAAGAATGCAGCCCAAATTGCAAAAACAGCAAACACTCCGCGCTGATACCATTTGAACTTCGGATTCTCAACGACATTTTCGCGAAACCATGCCTGATACCCTCGAATTTTCTTCAGTATTTGTGGAGCTTCCTTAGCTTCTGGCAATGACCCCACATTCGGTGCAGTTCCATCCGAACTCAAAGTCTCTTGCGCCGCCGATGATTCCTGCACCACCAAAGGCTCCGTCACAGCTGACTCCTGAACCGGCTCTTCATTTTTATCAGCAACGATACGAACGGTCTCCTCGGACGACGCGAAATCTTTCAGCGGCGAACTCGGTTTCGCGGAGGCTTTTGCCCCTTTGCCAGAGGCGCCTTGCGATTTTCCGGAACCCGAAGATTTTCCGGAACCTTTCTTATCGCCTCGTTTGGATTTCGGCATTCACGTTCCTGCCGTGCTGGTAAGTGCCCTCAACAATCACTTACCCCCAATTTTGGGATTGAACTCATTTTCCAACGCCAAGGCCTCAGCCTCGCGATTGGTCCTCCTCATAACTGCGGCATGACGCCTGATTGCGACACTCAGTATATTTTTGTCTGTTGGTTTCGCCCCCGGTCTCTTTCGCTCGAAATCCTCTATTTTCAGCCAAAATGTCTCCGCACGGTGCATATTGCCGCGGCGAATCGCAGCCATCGAAAGATGAAGGTAACTGATGAGCATCTCAAGATCGGCAACGTGCGCAGTCGACTCACCGATGAGCACTACCTTTTTGTACATCTGCTCAGCTCTGTCCGGACGATTAGTAAGCGCATAAGTATCGGCGAGATGCCTGTATGCGGTCGCAACAACGGCATTGTTAACGACTCCTACCGCCTCGAAGTTTCTAATGCCAGCAGTCAGAAATTTCTCGGCATCATCGTACTTCTTTGCCAGAAACGATATGATCCCCATCCAAATCTGCATATGATAAATCTGACCTCTCAATTCGGGCGAATATTTTTCTCGGCCACGCATCGACATAAGTCCGACTTTCAGCGCCTTATCAAACTGTCTTTCACTAATCAGCTTGCCCATTTCGCGATGCAACGCGGGATCAATCTGATTCGAAAACATTGCAGCTGCTTTGCTCTTCTCGCCTATGTTCCAGTAGAATTCCGCCAACTCGAATTTGATCTTGGTGATGGTGAACGTGTCACCTTTCATGGTTGCCTGCGCAACTTTGCACGCTTGCAAATATTGCGCTTCGGCGCTCAGATACTCCTTTTGCTTTGCGTACTCTCTTGCAAGAACCAACAACGCGTCCATGTATTGAGAGCTGCCTCTGCCATATCGCATCTCTGCAAAAAGAAGTGGTGCTTCGAGTCGGAAGCGAGTTCCGAACGGAGACAAGGCGACGGACACTAAGGCGACAGAACCAACAGCGAAAATTGCGATGGCGATTTTAGCGAATGCAGAAGATGGAAAGGAGTAAGTCTTCAAAGGCATCCTTCTCAACCTGACTGGCTACCTGAACCTTACGACCTGCAAACAGTGATGTAGATGTTTTACCCTGACTGCGTCCATGAGTCGCAACATCGATGCGAAGCTCTTTGAAGGTGAAGAGCTCAGGTTTCACGACCACGGCGGTGGTGACAGTATCCCAGAAATAGTATTCGAAACCTTTGACGAGAGACCAAAGTTTCGCGGCAAGATTTGCTGCTTTTCTGGTCTCAGATCGATCTTCCAATTTTTGGAGGAACTCCTTTGTCACTGGAAGTTGATTGGTGAGATCGAGCGGAACAAGTTTGATTGGAACCTTAGATTCCAACACGACTTTGAATGCTGCGGGGTCGGCATAAATGTTCCACTCAGCACTGCCATCATGTCCTTCTTCTTCGACGTTTCCAGCCACATTGATGGCACCACCCATGATGACAATCTCTGAGACTTTCGAACGAAGTTCGGGATGATCTCGAAGAATGGGCGCGATGTTTGTAAGAGGTCCGGTCGTGACGAGCGTAATTGGTTCTTTCGTGTTGCCTAGAGTGTCCACAAAGACCGATTCGGTCTTGCGCGGACGACCTTGCTGATACGGCTTCTTGAGATAGTTGTCGCCAAAGAGCGGCAACTCATTGATGATGTAACTTTCTCTGCGCCAGTTATCCGGAAACGGATTCGGAACGGGGTCGTCGCACACAGCAATTTCCGCACCTTCGAGATCAAGATACGTTGCAATTTTCTGCATTGCTTCGAATGCTTGATCGGCAAAGCAGTCGCCGTTTGTAATGCTGACGGCTTGCAAATCCACATCAGGACTCAACCACAGCAAAACACTGCTTAGGAGGTCATCGACGTGTCCGTCGTGATCGTGAAGAACCAGTTTCGGGGGCATGAAAAAATCTGATAACTGGAAAGGTCTGCTCAGTTTACTTTGCCGGATACGTTTATTTCATTAGTTGTGACCTTTCGGCAATCGAATCGAAACAACTTCCACTAGAATCCACAGCTTGTCATCACATTGGCGACTCCAGCTCATGGCAACTGAACTGCAGTTCCCAATTTTCTGAGAATTGAGAACTACAGTTCCACCGGGATTAGGGGAACGGGAACTGCAGTTCCCAATTTTTCAAGAAATGAGAACTGCAGTTCCACCCTCCGAGTCCTCCAGCGGAAGTGCCCGAGGTCCTTTTGGAATTTGATGTCTTCTTGGGAAATTAAAGGAACGACCAGCCCGCGAGAGCTCCGAAAGCACCTGCCAACACGACGAAGACTGAAGTCACCCAAATCATGTCCGCCACCGACAGCTCATGCTTAACCCTCAATCCATGAAGGGTTGTGATACCAGCAATGAGACCTGCTGCAGGTCCACAAAACGGAATCCAACAAAGTGGCACCAACAAGAACTGCCCATAACAAAATGCAATTGCAGTGCCCTCCGGCGCCACCTCTCGTTTGCGCCATTTGAGCAGTTTGTGGACGCATGTAGCCAAACAACCGAACACAAAGCAGATGAACACGAGCCACATGAATGCTTGATCGACCTTGCCCATCAGTTTGAGCACAGTGAAATGAACGACGTACAAGGCGACGACCGCGAGTCCGGTGGCATGAACATTGTGAGCGCTGCCGATGTCGAGAGTGATGATTGGGCGAACCACAGAAAGAAACGCGAGGCGAAAAGATTGCCAGCTCCACTTCTTCTCGACCGGCGGAGCGACTGATTGAACGTTGTGATCGGTGTAATTGACTACGCCCTGACTGTGCAGCTTGTCGATTTGCCTGAGATCTTGATCGGCGAGATGCGGATTGCCGATGATGCGATGAACCTCAGCCCGAGCCGCATAAGCCTCAGTAAAATCGGGCTGCAATTCAACAGCGCGCGAAAATTCCTTTAGTGAATCGTGATAACGTCCCTCTGCGGCACGCACGCAACCAAGCGCATAGTGGCACGATGGAGTTGGGTAAAGTTTCACAGATTCGTTGAAATCAGCTACCGCCTTGTTCGAGTCTTCTAGGGCGGCATAAGCAAATCCCCTGTCGAGATGCGCCTTGGCCCGGTCTTCGGTGTTGGGTGAAGTTTCAGTCAGTTCCAAAAACCTGGTCAGATCTGAAACAGCTTCCTGATTGCGTTCAAGCTGTCGCAGCGACCACGCGCGCAGTGAGTAGTAATCGGTTTGATCGGCTTTAATCGAGATCGCTTTGCTGAAATCGACCACAGCGTGTTCATGCGCGCCGAGAACGGTGTAGTACCATCCGCGCATGACGTAGATATCAGAGTATTCAGGTTTGGTTGATACAGTGCGTTCGTATTCCTTTATAACAGCACTGACATCACCAATGGCACCACTCATGTCGCCGTTTTCAGCCAGATATCGAGCTCTCAAAATTCGCACATCCAGATTCTTTGGGTCGCCTTCCAAAGCCCGTTCGAACAACCCTAGAACCGATTCGCTGTTCTTGTTCGCTTGCGCCATCGACAATGCCTTCAATGCCAAACCAGCGGCGTATGACTCGCACTCTGCGTTCTTATTGTCTAACCACAAAATGCCATGTTGCCAACGCACCATCAATGGGTCATTGGGCCCGAAACCGTAGTAGGCATCGGCGAACACACTGAGCGGGAAGGGCGACTCTTCCAATGTTTTCCCCAATTGGATGCCGTTGAGAAAATAGAGCCCAAACTCCCCGTCTCTGTCCAACTCTTCCGGGTTGAAGTTTTCTCTCGACCGAACTTCGCAAGAGTAGATTGTTCCGACCCCTGTTTTCGAAAAGGCAATTTCAACCTTCTCGCCGCTGCTTGTCGACATTAAGTCGCTGGCTTGAGCGAAACGCAAAACACTGCGTCGCATCGCTCTGATTGAAACCACGACCATCCAAACAGCGATACAAATTCCGGCGACCATCACAATCGAGACTGTTCCGCGCCTTGCAATGACCCAAACAGCGATGCCTATCAGGGTCAACCAAAAGACGAGCGAAACGGCGGGACGGCCAATATCCCGCGCGAAAGGGGCTTTTAATTCGGGGTGTATTCTTAGCCGCATCAAAAATTCGGGAAGAATTCGGGGAATAAACGACCAGCAGCTATGTTCGATACATTTTCTATTTACCCTAAACTCTTTAGAGAATTTCGGTAGATAGACTACATATTCCTGCCAAGTTAACTTGCGCCGGCTCTCAGATTGCGAAATCTGGATGGAAACACTGTGGCGGAACAGTTAGAGAATGCCGAGTTCCATTTTTGCGTCTTCACTGCACATGACTCTTGGGTCCCAGCGAGGGCTCCACACCAGTTCCACCTTAATGTCCTTGACCCAAGGCAGTTTCTTCACTGCGGCATGTGCTTGTGCCTGAATCGCGCCGCCCATTGGGCAAGCTGGCGATGTGAGTGTCATTTTCACGTTGACGTTCGACTCTTTGACCTCGATGCCATAGATGAGCCCAAGGTCGACTATGTTGATCCCGATTTCCGGATCGACGACGGTGCGAAGATTTTCGCGGACGACATCCTCTTGCAAAGACGACATGATTATCTCCCTGACGTGTGATTTTGAATGCCTTCAAGAAGCGTGTTCCACGGAAGGAGCGCGCACTTGATGCGAACCGGATACTTTTTGACACCTTGCAGCGATTCCAGATCTTCCAACTCGTCGGGAAGGTCTAATTCTTGGTGCTTCGACAGCATCATGTCTTTGAAGAGCCCAATGATTTTTGTCGCTTCTTCCAACGACTGCCCGTGTACAGATTCGCTCATCATCGAGCCCGAAGCCATGTTGATAGAGCAGCCTTTCGCCATCAATTTGATGTCGTTGATTTTGCCGTCTTTGACGTCGAGGTAGAGTGTGAGCTCATCTCCGCAAAGAGGATTTATTCCTTCGACCGTTACAGTCGGTTCGTCGATCACACCGTGGTTTCGCGGGTGGTGGTAATGATCGAGAATCGTCTCTCGATATAGATCATCTGCAAGCGACATGTCCCAGTACCTTATCTGCTTCCTTCAATGCGTCGACAAAATAGTCGACTTCTTCTTTTGTGTTGTAAATGTAGAAGCTTGCTCTTGCCGTGCCGGTGACGTCTAAATACTTCATCAACGGTTGGCAGCAATGATGTCCGGCTCGAATCGCGATGCCTGCATCATTGAGAATTTGTCCGACGTCGTGCGGGTGCACTTGTTCGAAGTTGAAGGAGATGACGCCACCTCTGTTAGTGGCATCTTTCGGACCATAAATTGTCACGTCGCCAAGGGCGTCAAGAGCTTTTAGTGCATAATCGGTAAGTTCAATTTCGTGGGCACGGACATTGTCCATTCCCAAGCTCGTGAGATAGTCGATGGCAACACCACTGGCGATGACATCGGCAATGTTTGGAGTTCCTGCTTCAAACTTCCAGGGCAGTTCGTTGAAGACTGTTCTGTCGCGATACACAGCGCTAATCATGTCACCACCGGACATGAATGGCGGCATGGCATCAAGAATCGCCTCTCTTCCCCAGAGAATGCCGACTCCGGTTGGACCAAGCATTTTGTGAAGTGAGAAAACGAGGAAGTCGCACTCTAATTCCTTGACTGATGTGGCGAGGTGCGGCACACCTTGAGCTCCATCAACTAGAATTTTCGCTCCATGTTTGTGAGCAATCTTTGCCACCTTGTCCACCGGAAAGACGGTACCCAAGACGTTCGACATTTGACTGATGGCGACCATGCGTGTGCGCGGTCCAATCAACTTCTCTGCGGATTCGAGATCGAGCAAACCGTCCGGCGTCAACTCCAACCAAACCAGTTTAGCCTCGCGCTCCTTAGCCAAGAGCTGCCAGGGTACAAGGTTTGAGTGATGTTCTACAGGTGAAAGAACAATCTCATCACCCGGCAAAATATTTTGTCTTCCCCAGCTTTGTGCAACTAGATTGATCGCTTCAGTTGCATTTCGCGTATAAATTACTTCTCGTTCGGAAGGCGCATCGATAAACGCTCTCACCTTCTCCCTAACGCCTTCGAACGCATCGGTGGCTTCTTCGCTAAGCGTGTGAAGTCCTCTATGAATGTTTGCGTTGTAAGTCTCGTAGTATTTAACAAGCGACTGAATTACTTGAACCGGCTTTTGTGACGTCGCCGCGTTGTCCAAGTACACCAGTGGTTTGCCGTTTACCTTGCGCTCCAACACTGGAAAGTCTTTGCGAATTTTTTCTACGTCGAGCATCTTTATCCTCTCACCGCGGACGGTACCGCGACCCAAACTTCTTCTCCTCTCAGTTCTACCTGGTAGGTAGGCACCGGCTTCACTGCGGGCAAACACATTGCTTTGCCGGATTTCACGTCAAACCGGGCGCCATGTCTCGGGCACTCGATTTGGTGATCGTCCAGCTCACCCTCCCCTAGAGGTCCATTGTCGTGTGTGCACAAATCAGCTATTGCGTACAAGACATCGTCACCCTCTGCATGGCAGATGGCTACTCGTTGACCGCCAACAGTAAAGACTTTCACCGTTCCTACGGGAATTTCTGATTTGGTGGCAACTCTTACAAAATCCATGATGATTTACTCGATTCGCTATCGATACAGCCGATTAGTCAGTTGGGCTCTTGATTTTGGCGGCGACCAATTCGCTTATCCATTCGCCGACTCCAACAATCGGAGCAGCTTCTACAATTTGTCTGAAGAAACCATTGACCACGAGTTCTTCCGCTTCAGTACGGGTCATACCGCGACTCATAAGGTAGAAGATTTGCTCTCTGTCGACTGGTCCGACTGTGGCGCCGTGTGAGCATTTAACATCATCGGCAAGAATTTCCAATTTCGGAATCGAGTCGGCCCTTGCTTGCGTTCCTAATAACAGGTTTTTGTTTGACTGAAACGCATCTGTGCGCTGAGCAATCTTCGCAACTCTGATAATGCCTTGATAGACCGACACGGCCTGGTCTTTTAAAGCCACGCGGAAGTTGATGTTCGAGGTAGTGTCGTTAGATGCGTGCTCTTGCACCGTGTTGAAATTGAACTGTTCGTTTGCGTCACCGAGAATGACACCAAGCACATCGCTGCTCGCACCCGGTGCTTCAAGCCAGGTCACGATGTCTGTTTTCACATGCGCACCGCCCAGACATGCCGTGATGGAGGACAACTTGCCATCGCGCTCAACATGATTGTCATTTTTCGTCACTGCAAAAATGTTTGAGTCGTAATTGTCGATTTCAACGAAGTTGACTTGCGCATTTTGACCGGTATGAACTTCAACTATTGAGTTAACGAGCGACATTCCGCTGGTGTGGCTTTCTGATGTGAGCACCGTTACAACGGAGACTTTGCTGTTCGCCTCAGCCTTTATCACAATGCGAGGAAATATCGCCGCCGGATGACCACCACTCAGTTGATCGCCGTTGAGATTGATGACAATGAAGACGGGCTCGTTGATTTCGACATTCTTGGGAACATATAGAAAGGCGCCGCAGTTGAACAACGCTTTGTTCATCAGGGCAAATTTCCCTTCGCTCAATTGCAGTTTAGACTGATCGAAGTATGGCTTGATCAAATCTGCGTGCTTTTCAAAGGCAGTTTCCAGGCTGGTTAGGACAACTCCTTTCTTCTCCAGCTCAGCGCCGAGTTTGGTTTGGAAAGAAGCAGTCGAACTTTGCATAACCACCGCTTGAATGTTTTCAATGTGGCGGCTTGCCGATTCTACCCAAGCAGGAAGGGCGTCCGTCTTTTCCTTTTCATTGGTTTGCGTCTTCGCGGCTTCTACCGGCACCAAGCGGGAAAGATCGAGTGCATCGATTTCTGTTCGTCTCCACTCCTCGTCACGGGTGGTTGGCATCGGCGTTTGCAGATAAGCTTCCCATGCAACTAGACGTGATTTCTTCAGCCAGTCTGGTTCGGCGTTGCGCGTCGAAAGAACATCGACTCGTTCTCTGGCAATTGCAAGCTGTCCTGCGCTTGATAGTGTGTCTGCCGGTTTTTGTGACATGACGGAAGAAGTCTCCTTACTCTTTCATCTTTCTATTGCGACCGATTTATCTCGGGCGCTTTCGCTGCTCCGCCTCGAGAAAGGCGGTGCGCCAAGCTAAGGCCACACTTTGGCCTAGCCTACAGAACCTTCCATTTCGAGCTGAATCAGTCGGTTTAATTCGACTGCGTACTCAAGTGGAAGTTCTTTCGTAAATGGCTCGAAGAAGCCGTTCACAATCATTGCAGTGGCTTCTTCCTGGGTGAGCCCACGGCTCATCAGGTAGAACAACTGCTCTTCGCCGACCTTCGACACGGTTGCTTCGTGCTCGATGGTGACGTCCTTTTCATCGACCTCCATCGTCGGATAAGTATCCGAACGCGATTTCTCATCGAGCAAAAGCGCATCGCACTTCACGCTCGACTTGACGTTCTTCGCATCAGGATAGACTTTCACAAGTCCTCTGTACGAAGTACGACCGCCATTTTTCGAAATCGATTTGGAGATGATGATTGAAGTCGTGTCAGGGGCAGCGTGAACCATCTTGGCTCCCGCGTCTTGGTGTTGGTCTTCACCGGCGAACGCAACAGAGAGAACCTCACCGTGCGCGCGAGGACCAAGCAAGTAGATCGATGGATACTTCATGGTCAGCTTGGACCCGAGGTTTCCGTCCACCCACTCAACCTTCGCATCTTCGTGCGCGACAGCGCGTTTAGTGACGAGGTTGTATACGTTCTTAGACCAGTTTTGGATGGTCGTGTATCTAATGTGTGCGCCTGGCTTTGCGATAAGTTCAACTACGGCCGAGTGCAATGAGTCGGTCGTATAGATAGGTGCGGTACATCCTTCAATGTAATGTACGAAGCTTCCCGGCTCAGCGATGATGAGCGTGCGCTCGAACTGACCCATGTTTTCTGCGTTGATACGGAAATAAGCTTGCAGCGGGATCTCCACTTTTACGCCTGGTGGAACCCAAATGAAACTGCCGCCCGACCATACTGCCGAGTTGAGTGCTGAGAATTTGTTGTCAGCAATCGGAATTACCGTGGCGAAGTGCTCGCGCACAATGTCTTCGTGCTCGCGCAAGCCTGAGTCCATATCCAGGAATATTACGCCTTGCTTCTCCAGATCTTCGCGAATGGAGTGATAGACGACTTCCGACTCGTATTGAGCAGTGACGCCGGCGAGGAATTTGCGCTCGGCTTCAGGAATGCCCAAGCGATCGAAGGTTTGTTTGATGTTTTCTGGAACTTCATTCCAGTCCTTCGAACCTTTCTCCGAGGGTTTGATGTAATAGTAGATATTCTGGAAGTCGATGTCGTTCAACATCTTGCAGTTGCCCCAGGTGGGCATCGGCTTTTTGTTGAAGATATCGAGCGCCTTCAGGCGGAACTTGAGCATCCACTCAGGCTCATTCTTCATCTCGGAAATCTTAGTTACGATTTCGCGAGTCAATCCGCGACCAGACTTGAAGACGTAGTCTTCCTCGTCGCGAAAGCCGTATTTATAATCATTCCCCATCTGCTGAAGGGCTTGATCTTGGGCTAATTCCGGTGCCATGGCTTCCTCCTTCATACTGGGTTCCTACACTGTGCCTGAGGGCGCGAGTTCTTTGGTGACCCAGTCGTATCCACGCTCTTCCAATTCGCGCGACAGCTCGGGGCCGCCGGAAGCGACGATGCGACCATCTTGGAAAACGTGTACAAATTGCGGCTCAACATAGTTGAGAATCCGCTGATAGTGCGTGATCAACAAAATTGCAGTTTCTTCGGTAAGCAATGCATTGACCCCCTCAGAAACAGTCTTGAGTGCATCGATGTCGAGTCCGGAGTCGGTTTCATCGAGCAAAGCCAGTTGAGGCTTGAGCATTGCGAGTTGCAGAATTTCCAGACGTTTCTTTTCACCGCCTGAGAATCCTTCATTGACATAGCGTGAAAGAAACTCGTCTTTGACGCCTAACTTGGCCATGAGCGCTTTCAGCTCTTGGCGGAATTCTTTGATTGGCACTTCCTTGCCTCGAACAGCCTTAACTGCTGCACGCAGGAAGTTGGAAACAGACACGCCGGGGATGGCCACTGGGTATTGAAAAGCCAGTCCGATTCCCAATCTTGCGCGCTCATCAGTTTTGAGCTCGGAGATATCGGTGCCTTTGAATAGAATGCGACCCTCGGTCACCACATAACGGGGATGTCCGGTGATGGTGTAGGACAACGTCGATTTGCCCGAGCCGTTGCGTCCCATCAAAGCATGGACTTCGCCGGGGTTGATAGTGAGGTTGACGCCCTTCAAAATCGTCTTGTCTTCCACTTTTACGTGGAGATTCTCAACTTTGAGGATTGGTGTTTTCGCAGTCATTGGTTTTCTGTCGCCTTTGTTGTCGGTGTCCGTGTTGCGTTTGTGCTGTATATGTCTTGCGGGATCAGATCGTATCTTTTTATAGAAAAAATCTCTTGCCAACGGACCTTAAAGATTACCAACCTTCGCAACAGTGGACTTTATAGATAAAATAGTATCAAAATTATGGAAAGCCGAGCCACGTTTTAATAATCCCTTTGTCTGGTCGAAACGGACACTTTTCAAAGAGGGCCTAAGACCAACACCCCAAAAGTGGGAACAGTAGAGGCATAGAAGACCGGCCAGACGTTAATTAAGGTCTCCCTCATAAACAAACCGAAATCCAATTAGTATTCGCAACCAATGAAAAGGACACCCAGAGCAAAAAAATTAGCTCCATCCAATCTGTGACCTTTGTTTACACTTACGGCCTAAACAGGCAGATAATCAAGAAGAAGCCCGTCAATATCAGCAGACCCCTCAGGGAGCATTGGATTGTTTACTCAATCACTAGGAGAAGTTCCACCAGAGAGAACGCAAGAAGCGGTGCTTTTGCATTTGAAAAAGCATGGTGAACTCACTGTCTCCGATTTGTGCAAAATCCTTGGCATCACTTCGATGGCAGTACGCAGGCACCTGGCGACTCTTCAGCATAACGGTTTAATTGAGTCACGAATCGTCAGACAAACTCGCGGTCGTCCGACATATCACTACAGACTCAGCGATAAGGCCGACAACCTGTTTCCATCGGGCTTTCAAACGATGGCAATGGATATCCTCGATGTGGTTTACGAACGAGAGGGTGCAAAGGGCGTGATGGATTTGCTCGACGCGCGCAATCAAAAACGTGCAGCCAGACTCATGCCTCGCGTTGCAAACAAGCCGCTGCACGAGAAAGTGGAAGAAGTTTCGCGGATTTTTTCAGAAGACGGTTACATGACTGAGTGGGAAGCACTCCCCGACGGCGACTTCCTCATCTATCAGCGACACTGCGCCGTACACGAAATGGCAAATCGGTATCGCCAGCTTTGCGTGCTGGAGCCAAGACTGATGGAACATCTTCTTGGCGTCAAAGTCACGCGCGAGAAATACATTCTCAACAACGACCCGGTTTGCGGTTACGTCGTGCACTCGCAAGACTTAATCCACGACAAGGGTTAGTCTCGGCGAGTTAAGTTCGAAAAACAAGATTCCAGCTTAGATACCCTTGAGCTGCCAATAGCTCGATGGAGCCTTCGGTGAAATTGTCGAAAGTTTGACGAAGTTCGCAGGTCCGCGTGCAGCGATAGGCAACCCGCCCGTGATGACGATGTTGTCTTTTGGTGCGACCAATCCTCGCTTGAGAAGCGTCTCTTCAACAAGAGCAAGCGTCGATTCAGAGTCGCTGACTTCCGTGAGCATCACAGGAGTAGTTCCCCAAACCAGCGACAGCTTCCAGTAAACGTGCTCGTGTTGTGTTAGCGCGATGATCGGAGCCGGTGGACGGAATTGAGAAATCAACATCGCCGTAGATCCGCTCTTTGTGAAAGCAGCGATAACGCGAGCCTTCATATCGACTGCCATGGCGCATCCGGCGTGAGCAATCGCGTGCGCCGATGTGGGCAGATCGTGATCGTGCAACTTGGTGATATCCAGTGTTGCCTCAGCAGCATGAGCAATGCGATCCATCATTCGCACCGCACCGACAGGAAAGGCACCGGTGGCGGTTTCTTCCGAGAGCATTACTGCATCCGTTCCATCAAAAATCGCATTGGCGACATCAGATGCTTCCGCGCGAGTTGGGCGCGGACAATCAACCATGGAATCAAGCATTTGGGTGGCCGTAATAACAGGTTTGCCCTTTGCGTTTGCACGCTTCGTGATCAATTTTTGTACTGGTGGAACTTTCTCAGGCGGCAACTCGACACCGAGATCGCCGCGAGCAATCATGACACCATCGGCGGCATCAAGAATTTCATCGAGATGATCGACTGCTTCAGGTTTTTCCAGCTTCGCAATCACCATCGGAGGCGGCCAATGATCGCCGATTTCTTCGCGAAGCAACTGAATATCGGCAGCATCTCTGACAAACGAAAGAGCAACGAAATCTACTTCGCCCTTTAGTCCTACTACAAGATCGGCTTTGTCCTTCTCAGTAAGAGCAGGAATCGAAAGTCGCACTCCAGGGACGTTTATGCCTTGATGTTCCTTCAACAATGCGCCGTTGATCACTTCGCATTCTACATCGGTGGATCCGTTGGTGGACAAAACTTTGAGTTCGATCAGACCATCGTCAAGCAAGATGGTGTCACCTTCTTTGACTTCTCTGGGCAGCACATCATAATTCGTGCTGACCGTATGCTGATCGCCTTCAATCTTTCGGTTCGTCAGCGTAAACTTATCGCCGGTAACCAGTGTTACGAACTGCCCACCCTTCAATTTGCCGGTTCTCAGCTTGGGACCGGAGAGATCGAGCAGAATACCGATGGACTGATCGAGACGTTGCGATATTTCGCGAACATCTTTGATCACATCGGTGATAAATGCATGTCCCGCGTGCGAACAATTGATGCGCACAACGTCCATTCCGGCGCGCACCATCTGCTCGATAATTTTAGGGTCTCGGCATGCAGGGCCGATGGTGGCAATGATCTTTGTTCTTGTCAGTCTGTGTTGGTCCATAACTCCGCGATCTGATGACTCCGCCGGAGTGATACCGGCCCGTTGAACCTGTTCGCTCCCCTGAGCTTTGTTTCCGCTTGCAGTCGGTTCCATCTTGTGGCTTTCCTGCTTCTCGCTAACTGAATCAACCATTAGATACCTCGGTTATGTACCACCTGCAAAGGTACACCAGACACGGTTTTGTTGAGTGAATTAGCCTCCACTCTTGAAGAAATATCAACCATACCGGTTGGTAGCCGGTTCAAACCGGCTTAATCTGTCAATTTCGACTCACCAGCAAGCTCTTCCAGAGACGGAAACCTAGACACTATGCGAGTTTTAAGCTATGCTAATAATTGCATATTCATGCCAGGCGCTACCAGGCGCCGCTTCCCACACCAAGTCACATATCAGTTAATTTTCACCGCAGAGGACACCGGAATCATGGGTTCTTCAGCTTTCTGTCGGCGCCTGATCGGCGTCGCTTTAGCTTTGCCTGTCGTCACGGGGATAGCGACACAAGGAATTTGCGCCGGAGAAATTCAGGCGCAAAACCACGAGCAGGGACTGCAAGCCCAGCAGATAGCAATTGCTCCGCCAAAAGTTTTTGCCACCACAGATGATGAGTACCTCAAGCTGAAAGGCGGCGAGGTACTCACATCTTTCTCCGAAGATGGCGATAAGAAGTTCGTCACGGGGCGAATCATGATTGATGATGCACCTGAAAAAGTTTGGAAGGTGATGGTAAACCCATTTGAATTCGAGCGCAAAATCAGCCCCAGGATGAGCAAAGTCGAGGTTATCGAAGACGAAGAATCCAAGACCGTTTTACGGTGCAGTATGGAGATTGGATTTTTCATCCCATCAGTTACGTATATGGTGGAATCGCACTACGAAAAGTTTAGTCATGTAGTCTTCCGGCGAGTCGGCGGCATGTTCAAAGACTTCCATGGTAGCTGGATTTTGATAGCGCACGACAATTCAACACGAACAGAGATTCGCTACTCGATGTATATCGACACCGGAATGCCGGTACCGAAATGGCTAGTTCGAGAAGCTGTGAAGATGGAGCTGCCAAAGACACTCACAGCGTTGCGCACAAGAGTATTCGCAATCAGCGATCGTCGCAAACAAAATTCAACGATCGCAAAAACGATTCTCGCAGCAGACTGAATGCTCTACTTGCGTTGTGCAACTTCAGTCGGAATCAGAAATTCCGATAAGGTCACGTCTTGGAAGCAGTTATCCGTGTCTTCAATCTCGTGCAATTTTGCTTCATCAATTTGGCCGGACTTCACCATTTCGACCAGCAAGTCAAACCGCTCGACATGCGAACGGAAGCGATCCGTTGCGTACACTTTCGCCTGTCCGGTCGTGATCAAGAATGGCCAATCGCTAGATTCAATCAAAAGCAATTCGCGTGCGGCTTGTTTCAAAGCGCGGTGCAGAAGCGGGTTTCCATTCTTGTCTTGATACTGTTGCGCAAGAGCTTCCATTTCTTTTTCACAACGATTGATAATCGGCCACATCCATTCAGTGTCGTTGTTGAGCCACACTTGCCAGTGACCACCTGAACCCCAAGATGACTCAGGCAGCTCGATTGCGGTTTTCGGCGGATACGCATCGAGATACTCGCTCGCCGTGCGCATCGTCACTGCAGTGTATGTGCGGAACTTTCGGATGATCTCCTTAATCCACGCCACACCTTCAAACCACCAGTGCCCGAACAGCTCCGTGTCGAAGCTAACCATCACGAGACCAGGCTCGCCGGTTTGCTTAAGGTGTTCGGTTAAAGCTTGTTGAATGAGTCCGACATAGTGATCGGAGTTTTCTTTCAGACGGTTCATCGCCGCCTCAGGGTTATAGAGCTGCTTGTCACCGAGGTCTGTCGCCTTTGATGTCAGCTTCCAATAGTGCAACCCGGACTTGTCGTCTTTTTTGTGGAACTCTCTGTAGTTGCCATCACCAGGATAACCATGATCGGCGGACCAAACTTGATAGCCGGCTGCCTCGTGACGACCCATCACGGCAACAGGGTATTCCTTCAGCCAGAATGCTTCGAATGTATCGAGCCCTGTCGCTGGTCTTGGCTTAACAGGAATGTATTCGATGGAACCATAAGGACCGATCACTCTGCGCAACTCTACGCTTTGACCACCCTTAATAACGAACGATTCAGTAAAGAAATATTTGATGCCGACTTCGTACATCCATTTTTCAAGCCCAGGACGACCTTCCTGAGCCGGTCTATAAGCGCACTCCGGCAGCCAAAAGCCTCTTGGTTCCTGTCCAAAATGTCGCTTGTATGTATCAACTCCAACTTTGTATTGAGCAAACAGTGATGAGTCCGTTTCCAAAAGTGGAGAAAAACAGTGCGTTGCAGCAGACGTCGTAATCTCGATGGCACCTACGTCTTGCATGCGCTTGAAACCGCCGATCACGTCGCGATTCCATCTGTTTTGAAAATCACTTTTTGTTTGTTGGAACCAATTTAGATAGAAGCGTGCCAACATCAAAAGATCCGGATTCGGAGTTTCGCCTCGTGGCGCGAAGCGGATTTCATCAGCCTTTGCGCCCTCAATGCGAGCATCGAGGAACTTTTCAAAACCCTGTTTTAAATGTTCGTCAGCAAGTTGCTCTTGCAAAATCGGTGTCAGACCGATGGTCAGTTTTGCGGGCAAACCTTCGTCATAAAGGTCAGAAACTGCATTGAGCAATGGGATGTAAGTCTCAGCCAAGCATTCGTAAACGCTTTCTTCACCAAATGGCCACATGCCTGCCTTGCGATACCATGGCAAATGGCTATGGAGCATGAAAACAAACGAACCGATGCTCACTCCTTACTCCTTTAACAGCCCAAGGGCAGTGTCCTAACTAAGGTCACCATTGGTGCCAACGTATGCCGGCATCAAGCAAAAAAATAAACCGTCCGTTTTCCCGAACCCGACAAAATGACATCAAGTGCATTTCGCCTGCGTCGACGGCAAGTGGGACTATAACAATTCATATAGGTTTTTGTAAGACAGGACCGAGAAAACCGTAACTATTCTTCAGGAGCACTTTCTATATCGGGTAAATCCCGGCAATTCCCAGCCCTCGATTTCAACCTAATCGTTTTCCGGAGGAGCGGCCGCTTGTGCTTTTCCCTCAACCATTTCAGAATGTAAGTAGAGTTAGAGCTCACAGCTCTTCGTTTTCGAGTTTGAACACGATGTCAGAAGAACAACCTCAATCAGAGCCTTTGAGCCCTCCACTGGAGGCTCAGGCGAAAAAACCTAGGAAGAAACCCGCTTCGACAGGCGACAAACCTGCCGAAGACAATAAAGTCGTTAAACTTCTTGACAAAAACCCTTTGGGAATGACGCTTCCGGAAATGGCAGGCGGCACGCGTCAACTCAAGAAAATTCGGACTCTACGACCAATGCTTGCAGAAGCAATTCGGCTTGGATTGGTGATGCCGGTTAGCCAAAGAGCCGGACATACCGTATACAGACTTGTCAAGAATCTTGGTCCTCGCTAGCAAGATTCGCTTCCACTTCTTTTAGCCGCTGAACAAGCTGAGAAACCACTCCCTTGACCATAATTGTCTTTTGGCGAGCAGTTGCGCCTCTGACGAGCGATACTGAGCCCTTTTTCACGTTCAGTTCCTTCGCGAGAAACTCAATCAGTGCCTGATTTGCTGCACCTTCGATGGCCCTAGCCGAAATTCTGATAGCCAACCTTCCTTCTGCAATTCTCACAAATGAAGACGATGCGGCTCCCGGCTTAACGTTTACGTTGAGCGTAATGCCATCGGCAGATGCTATAAACCAGTCGCCAGTCACTCTTTCAGTTACCCCGTCGTGCGTTTCAGCTCCCCCAAAATCACTCCTGTTCCCGCTTACAAAATCCTAAGCACGGCGGGCGCAACCGAATTTAGTAATAGAATGAGTGCGCCATAGGAGAAATTTGATGAGCGGAATCGTAAAGGTTGGAAAGCTGGAAGTCGGTCCAGGAAAACCATTTCTCATTATCGCCGGACCATGCGTCATTGAGTCATGGGACATTATCTATGCAACCGCGCAAAGACTGAAAGAAATCTCGAAAGAGCTAGGTTTTTCGCTCGTTTTCAAATCTTCGTTCGACAAAGCCAACAGAACATCTATTGATTCATTCCGCGGACCGGGACTCGAAAAAGGGCTCGCGATGCTCCAGGAGATTAAGACCAAGCTCGGTCTGGAGATTCTCTCCGACATTCACGAAGTCGCTCAATGTGCGCCGGCAGGGCGAGTTTTAGATATATTGCAAATACCTGCATTTCTTTGCCGCCAAACAGACTTGGTGGTTGCAGCGGCAGAAACAGGAAAATGCGTAAATATAAAGAAGGGTCAATTCGTTGCCCCCGCCGATATGGTGAACAGCGTGCGCAAAGTGACTGAAGCCGGAAACCCGAACATCATTTTGACAGAGCGCGGCACCACATTCGGTTACAACAACCTGGTGGTAGATTTCCGTTCGATACCGATTATGCAATCAACCGGTTTCCCAGTAGTCTTTGATGCAACCCATAGCGTGCAGCTCCCTGGCGGAGGCGGCACCGTATCTAGTGGACAAAGACAATATATTCCCACTCTAGCTAAAGCAGCTGTGGCTGCAGGTTGCGACGGCATATTCATGGAAGTTCATCCGAATCCCGATGAAGCGAAGAGTGACGGACCAAACCAGGTGCCCCTAGCCCAAGTGAAGGATCTAATTTCCCAGTGCCTGAAGGTGCATCAAGTAACAAGAGAACTCCCGCCACTGGCTTTGCCGGCACAAGGTTTCTGCCAACCTATAATCGTCGGTTAGGCAGAAGCTCGGCTTCAGGGTCGGAACATTTTTGGTGGTGGAACCGCCATAGAGCCGTTTGTTTCACTCTGGCAATTTTGATTTGTGGAACGCAAGGGAGTTTTGCCCAAACCCCAGTGACGTCCGCCACTGCAGGCTCGTCCCAAGTCCCACAAGAGGCCTCGGCGCAAACAGCAGACGGTGAGTCTTCGAAGAAGGAAGAGCTGACAATAGAAGCTCTTATAACGAAGGCGCTAACCGCATATGGTGGCAAGGATGCACTGCTGCAACTTGACGCCAGTCAAATCTGTTTCGGCAAACAGATCAATTCGCAAGAAGGTGAAAACAGCGAACACGCCGTCAGAATTGCCCGCAAGGGCTCTCGTTGGCGCATCGACTTTGATGCCCCTGAAGAATCGGCAGCACCACATTCTGATGGAACAACACCTCCGGATCAAAGCGCGCCAAAACCAACTTCCGGAAAAGTAACAGCATTCGACGGACAGTCAGGCTGGCAAGCGGTTGGATCTGAAGTTGTAGATCTTTCTGATGTCGATCTTCAAAAGAAACTTCTCGAATTCGATCAACAGCCAACCTTGCTTACCTGCTGGCAGGAACCCGGCTACACGTTCAAGCTGGTCGGCAAGACTACCTACAATCAGATTCCCGTTTATGCAGTCGAAGTAACTCGCGGCGGCAACACGACTACGCTATTTATCGACCGCAGCAACTATTTAGTAGTAGGCTTGAGTTACAGCGTGCCGCAAGACCCGTCGAAAACAGTCACCGTCGAATATTCCGAGTATCGCCCCACCGGTGGAACGATGCTCCCGTACAGACACGTTCAGAAACTAAACGAACAAGTCGTAAACGAACTCCATTTTTCCAATATCACGCTCACAACATCGATTGACGATGCGATGTTCACTCGCCCAGTCCAAGGCAAGACAGTTCGCCTAAGCAAAGCAATCACAATTCCTTTTGACTATGCGCAAAAGGAAATTCTGCTGAAGGTCAGACTCAACAACTCTGAAGAACTCGACTTCATGTTCGACACCGGTGCAAGCGACACAATCATCGACAGACGCGTCGCAGCCGACAGCTTCCTTCTTAAACAAGGACAGTTCGGTATCGCAGCACTAGGAGGTGTGGTGACTGCGCAAAGCACAGTCGTCAAAAGAATTGAAATTGGAAACAACCTCATTCTCAACGATATGGAGGCGCGCATTGTTGATCTATCAGCGCAATCGCGCAATCTCAACAGAAGAATTGCAGGCATTATTGGAACAAACATCATCTCGAAGTTCTTAGTGACCATCGATTACAGCAAGCCAGAAATCACGTTTGCCGATTCCGAAACAGCACCACGTCCTAAAGGCGCAGCACAAGCCGCTTTCCTGCAAAGAGGCGCACCAGTGGTGAAGGCAAACCTAAATGGCAGAGACGAGGTAAAGATGCTGGTCGACACTGGAGCCGCGTTCAATAACTTGCCATCAACAGTAGCAGCACGGCACGTTAAGGGAGATGCACCAACGAAGTACACGACCGAAGCTACCGGTTTAGATCTTCGTCCAGTGAAACTCGGCAAGGTCTCAATTGATGCACTCGCCCTTGGTGGATTGACCAGCACAAAAGTTCCTTTCACTTATATCGTTGACGCGAAAAAACCAGCAAACAGCCAGCTCAAGCCAGGCGAAGCAACACGAAATAATGGCGGCTTCTTTGAGAATTCAAACCTTGGAATTCTGGGCAATCCGTTTCTTCAAGACTACATTGTGACCATCGACTACAAATTCCAGCGTATGTTGCTTCAGCCCAATCCTGTGCTGAAGATTCGCAGTGAAATCGATCAAGCAATTTCGTCCGGCGACACGAAACTGATCATTCAAATGGATTTTCGTCAGGCTGAGATCGCCTATCAAAGAGCACTGATGGTCGCAATGAGATCCGGAGATCACAGAAACGAGGCGCGTGCGCTCGGTCGGCTGGGCAATCTCCGACGTATCATGTCCAAGGATTTAAACAGACCAGAGCACTCAAAAGCCGCATACGACTATTTTGTAAAGGCGCAGAACCTGGCAAGGAAGTATCAAGCGCCTGATGTCGAGGGACGTGTTTTAGCTGACTGGAGCTTACTTTACGCCGATAGCGGTCAGCCGATTGAAGCGAAGCAAATGGTAGACCGCGCCATTTTACTTGCACCACAAGATGCGACTGTGAATGTTGTCTGCGCCGTTCATTTGAGCAAGCTGAAGCAATTCCCCGACATGCAGAAGTGCCTGGAAAAGGCGTTATTCATCGAACCATCGAACTGGCAGGCACTCTGGTATCAAGTGAAACTGAGCGAAACATTCTTCGACTATCCGAAAGTATTGAATACTCTAAAAGAGATTCGCAGGTACTATCCGAACTCAAAAACCGCACTGGACAAGATAAATGAGATTCAAACGATGTTGAACGCGGCGGCGCAAGCATCAAAGATTCCGCAAGTTCAACCAGGAACTATACCGACGATAATTACGACACCGCCATCAAGTCGCGTGCCAAATGCCTCCGGCGGACACACTCGCGCGCCGAGCACAACATCGACACCGGCGACTACACCCAAAACCCCAGCAGCACAAGCGCCATCAACCTCGCCTGCACCTGCGACAACACCAATTCAGAGAACCCCTTATGGATTGCCAGTGAGAGGACCCAACAAGCCAAACGTGCGACAGTAAGCGACTAGTATCGAAAGAGGTCCGCATCACGGAGTGACAACGATGACAGAGAGCCCCGACAAGCGAATTCCCCACCTTCAACGTCACGGCTGGCAGTCGATGGCATACTCTTCGCTTCAAAACGGAATGGAATCATTCTTCGACGATCACCTGGGCTACATTGCATACTCACCGATCAAGAACAAACAGACAACCCCTGTATGCCTGGGTGACCCTATTTGTGCGAAAGAACAAGCAGGCCGCCTTCTCGATAAGTTTCTCAAAGAATTCGCTGATCCCATCTTCATGCACATCCGGCCGGAAACCGGAAAACTTCTGGAAGATCGCGGCTTCTACATAAACGAGATTGGCGTTGAGACCATCATCGACTGCCAGAAGTTCACGATAAAAGGCGGGCCCAAAGAGACTTTGCGTGCTCAAAGAAACCGTGCGTTGAAAGATGGTTTGACTGTAGGTGAGCTGGACCTGGGTCAAGTCGCAGAGGATGAACTTAGATACATCAGCAATGAGTGGATGACACAAAAAGCAAACCACGATAATGAACTCGGCTTTCTTGTGCGCCCAGCCGTCTACGGCGAAGAACTCGATGTGCGCAAATTCTTCGCCTTTAAGGATTGGACGATTCAAGGATTTGTTTTCTACGACCCCATCTACGAAAACGGTGAGGTCGTCGGATACCTTGCAAATATTCTAAGAACGCTTGGACGGCGCCCCTACAGCGTCACAGATTTTATCAACGTCGAGGCAATAGAGAGGTTCAAAGAAGAAGGCATCAAGTATCTGTCGCTTGGTTATTCACCCTTCCACATGATTGATGACACCGGCGAGTTTAACCACAGCAAGCCGCTCAAAGAGCTCTTCAAGTACACGTATCAGAAGTGCAACTATATGTATGCTTTTCAAAATTTGGCGTTCCACAAAGATCGATATCGTCCTGGCGTAGAAAACACACAACAAATCAAACTCTACTGCGCGACAAAGCACCAACTCCCGATCTTGTGTCTCTATGAGGTTTTCCACAAGATGGGAATGCACCCGATTACGCAAACAAAAGACTACGCAGTTGAGTGCATGGATAAGGTGCTAAAGGGTTTGCCGTCTGAAGCGAAGAAAATGGTCACTCTTTGGAAGTAGCGAACTACGCACTCACTTTCAAGAGTCCTGGCGCCCACTTTTCGATCATTGCCTTCAAGTCGCCCATCAACGCTGGCTTTTGCAGATAATCATCCATTCCGGCGACGAGACATTCTTCGCGGTTTGCATGTCCTGTGAGCGCGATTATTGGCACGCGTTTGCGCTTCTCTTTCAATTCCTTTTCGCGAATAAGCAAGGTTGCATGCCCACCCTGAATACCAGGCAATCCGATGTCCATAAAGATCAAGGACGTGTACTCATTGGCATGCTCGACTGCTTTTTCACCAGTGCCTACAACGTCGACAACACATCCGAGTCGCTTCAAGACCGCTGCCATGACCATTTGCAGCGTAGGATCGTCTTCGACCACTAGTACTACGCCGTTTTGCAATGATCTACTCCAAAAGTGATTAAGACCCAGAATGTAGATCCTGAGCCGAGTTTACTGGTAACACCAATCTGGCCGCCCATCAACTCAACGAGGGTACGCACGATGTTCAAGCCGAGGCCTGTCCCGCCATAGACTCGAGTAGTCGAATCTT
Organism: uncultured Candidatus Obscuribacterales bacterium; assembly: GCA_964478655.1. Taxonomy (GTDB): domain Bacteria; phylum Cyanobacteriota; class Vampirovibrionia; order Obscuribacterales; family Obscuribacteraceae; genus CAYZJR01. Next base: position 3,748 of record CAYZJR010000083.1, on the reverse strand, counting down.
CAGCTTGCACAAAAGGTTCAAAGATCTTCTGCTGTTGTTCTTCACCAATTCCAATTCCTGTGTCAATAACAGAGAATTTCAAGGTGACAGCACCAGCATCCTGCTTCACAGACTCTACGGCAATCGTAACCTTTCCTTGTGAAGTAAATTTGACTGCGTTAAAGACTAGGTTCTGCAATATCTGCCGAATTCGCAGCTCGTCGCCACATAATAGTTCTGGAACATCAGGCAAAACATTTGCTTCTACCGCAAGTCCTTTTTTGTTTGCTTCGGGAGTTACTAATTGCACCACATCGCCGATAACGGGACGCATTGCGAAATGTCTGTATTCGAGGTTAACAGAATTTGCCTGCAGCTTTGCAGCATCGAGCAGATTGTTGAGTATTTGAAGCAATCGTTTGCACGCATCTAAGGCTGTTTGAGAATAAGTGCGAAACTCGTCATCGGGAGCGCTTGCGTTCATGATCTCAACAAGACCGATCACTCCTGCCATGGGGGTTCGCACTTCGTGACTAACGGTCGATAGGAAACGTGACTTTGCTTCGTTCGCCGCAATTGCCTCGTCTCTGGATTGCTTCAATGCAAGTTCAGTTTCGCGGCGCTCCGTCAAATCGCGCGTAACTTTGGCGAAACCAAGCAACTTGCCAGCCTTGTCATTGACAGCAGTAATTACTACGTTCGCCCAAAACTTGCTGCCATCCTTGCGATAGCGCCAACCTTCCTCTTCGTAACGTCCTTCACTTTGAGCAACTTGAAGTTCATATTCAGGATGTTTTGAATCGCGAGCTTCTTTGGAATAGAAAATTGAAAAGTGCTTCCCGATAATTTCATTCGATGAGTAGCCCTTGATCCGCTTAGCGCCCGCATTCCAAGTTTGAACGTTGCCCTTCGGATCAAGCATAAAGATTGCATAGTCCTTCACAGCAGCAACCATCAGTGCAATTGATTCACTATTAGTAATTGCATCGAGCTTTAGCTTTATGGATTCTATTTCGTGAGCTTGATCGAGCTCTTGCTGAATATTTGTATTGACACCAACCCACCGTACAATTTTGCCCTCGTCGTCAAAAATTGGATTGACGCGGCTCAGAAACCATTGAAAGACACCATCTTTGCCCTTAAGTGGAAACTTCATCTCAAAGGCTGCGCCGGTCTCAATAGAGTGCAGCCACTTTTCCTTGGCCGCGGGTAAATACTCGGGATCATGCACGCTTTCCCAACCCCAACCCTGAGATTGCTCAAACGTTGTGCCGGTGTATTCGTACCAGCCTTCGTTATAGAAATCGATGTATCCATTGGGTTGAGCTGTCCATCCTAATTGAGGCATTAGATTGAACAGTTTCCGAAAGAAGTACTCATCACCTGTACTGGAGGTAATGAGCCTAAATGACTCTTCTTTATTAACTTGAACCATAATCACATCAGTCCCATATTGACGAAGCCATCGTCAACGACCCGAACTTTATCGAAGATTCGCCGTGATACGCGAGGCTGTTTCCAAGCACAACCAAAGCGCGCAGGGGCAAATTTTTCGTCGTTCAATCTTACACACTTTGCAAAAGACATTGAAACGAACATTGCAGTTCCAGAAAAGTCGTAGCAGCCGTATAAAATCGTGCCTTAAAGACTGCAAGTTTGTCTTTATCGAGTGGCAGCGGTGTTTTTAGCAGCAGCTTCGTCGGCGTATTTCTTCACAGTTCCAGATAGATTTGTGAATTTAGTTCCGAAGTAATACTTACGCATTTCTTTAAATGCATCATCGTAGCTGTAGTCGTCATGCGTCACGCGATAGACTCCAACCATGCAGCCCGCGCGGTCTGAACCATGTGCACAATGAATAAAAACAGCCTCGGGCTTTCCACTTTTCGTAGATTCTTCAGCTTTATCAACTGCTTTGAGAAAAGTTTTGACTTGCTTTGTTGTCGGAGCGGCGCTGGTCATGGGCAAATTGATGTACTTCATCCCTAAGGACTCTGCCACTTTCTTCTCATTCATCGTCCTTTCAGACGCAGCACGCAGATCAATTACTGTCTTCACACCCAGTTCTTTGGCTTTCTCGAGTCCCTTTTCCGTGGGCTCACCGCCTCTATATAAGAACGGATGAACTTCGTGAAAGTTCGGCAGGTCTTCTTTTGCTTTGACTGTCCTTTTAATAGCCGCGTCGGCTGCGGCATCGCCTTTAGCCCAAGATGGCACACCGCACAAGGGCGCAAACAACATAAGCAAAACGAGAAAACGGAATAACATAGTTCTAGGTTCCGTGCGATTGGATTCAGCTCTTATTTTTAACCGGCTGCGAGGCGCCAAGGTTTAGGTTGGCTGAATTCAAAGATTAACTCTCGTTAATGCGTTGAACTTTTTGACCCCCTCAAGCGTTTAGATAATGGAACCAAACCGTAAGGGTTGGAGATGAGCGTGGACCTTACCGACGAGGCCCTACTGGATAAATACCGACAAACTAAGGACAAGAGTTACTTCAAACCTTTAGTTAGTCGCTATCAGAACCGCATTTATAATGCGGCGCTGCGGATTCTGGGCAGCACTGAGGAGGCAGAGGACGTTGTGCAAGACACTTTCGTGAAAGTGCACGAAAACATGGATAGATACAGGCAACATGCCTCGTTCTCTTCATGGGTGTTTCGCATCGCAAACAACCTTTGTATGGACACGCTGAGAAAGAGAAGAAGAAAGTTTCGATTATTCATGCTTTTCGATCCCCAATCCGAAAAAGAGCAAATCGAAGGTCATTTGGACACATCAAAGGTTTCGCAGATCGCCGATGATTCCATAGGCCCGGAAGAGCGCTTAGACATCCGTGAAGAGGGAGAGGTAGTTTTGGCATCGCTGAAGCAACTTCCTGATGTGCAAAGAACGGTTCTGGTTCTGCGTGACGTGGAGGGATTCTCATACGAACAAATTGCCGAAATTGTCGGCACCAGTGTTGGTACCGTGAGATCTCGACTCTATTACGCAAGGACGAAGATGAAGGAAATTCTCGACCCATACTTCCAAGATCAGGCGTCCAAGAACCTCCCAGCTACTTCAAGGTGATGATCATGGCTGAGCTACACGATTCAAACAATCAGAACTTGGCGCCAGAATGCCAACAAATTGTTCTGGCTCTCGACGCCTACTACGACAATGAGCTCAACGAAGAAGAGCGCAAAGGCGTAGAACGGCACCTCTTATCGTGCGAGCCTTGCAAGAAGAGCTTGGAAGCGACTAAGCAAGTCTCGGCCGCATTGCAGTCGGCGCCAAAGGCGACGATGCAACGAGACATGTCCAATGAATTAGATGAAGTGTTGAGTAAGTCGAACAATGTTGTCTGGTTCAAGCGCCCGCTCGTGGCCGGTTCAATTGCTGCCGCAGCTGCAGTCGCAGCACTAGCGCTTGCTCCGGCGATGTTGCCAGGTATTGTTCCAAATGTCGCAAAGAAACCATCGGATGTGAATCCGGTCAAGCAGAAGAATGAAAGTCAGATACAACCAATTGCGGTGCAGGTAAAACCTGAAACTGCACCAGTTATTGAGAAGGACAAATCAGTTGGAACAGAAACACGGATTGCGAAGGACACAACCTCAACTTCACCACCGGTCCAGCACAATCAATTAGATATGCAGTCAACGACGGCTCAGAAACCGAAGACATCAGCGCCGTCTGGAACATCCTCAGATAAAACACAATCAACTGCACTAGTCGCGAAAAACGACGGCGCGACCCAATCCAAGACGACTCCTTTGACTGCAAC
>CAYZJR010000082.1:0-31277 GCA_964478655.1 uncultured Candidatus Obscuribacterales bacterium | reverse complement strand
GAAGCGCATCCACAGAGTGCCCGTGCGCTTCTAATCCAACCGCATCAATACAGGAGTCTGGGCCGCGTCCACCTGTTAATTCCTTTAGAGTTTCCAGAACATCAGCTTTTGTATAGTCTATGGTGATTGCGCCACTTTGCTGCGCCATCAACAACCGTTCTGGAAATCGATCGATTGCCACAACTTGAGTTGCTCCTAATAGGAATGCACTCTTGATTGCAAATTGTCCGACTGGTCCACATCCCCACACTGCCACAGTTTCACCTGCACGTATATCGCAATTCTCGGCGGCTTGATAGCCGGTTGGAAAAATATCGGAGAGAAACAATGCCTGTTCTTCGGAGATCTTCGGTGGCAAGACTAAAGCACCGACATCAGCGTGTGGAACGCGTACAAATTCTGCTTGCCCACCGGGATAACCACCATAAAGATGTGAGTACCCGAACAAACCTGCTGTCGTGTAGCCAACCATGTCTTCGAGCTTTTTGCTGTTTGGGTTGGTCTCACTGCACAATGCGTATTGCTCCATTGTGCAAAATACGCAGCGACCGCACGAGATGGTAAATGGAACGACTACTCTATCTCCTACTTTTACTCGTTTCACTTTCGAGCCAGTCTCGACCACACGCCCCGCAAATTCATGCCCTAGAACATCGCCTCGTTTCATTGATGCGACGAAGCCGTTATATATGTGGAGGTCCGAACCACAGATTGCTGACGCAGTCACTTCAATGATTGCGTCATGGTCGTCAAGGATAACGGGCTCAGACACTTTGCTCACACGTACATCTTTTTTTCCGTGCCAAGTTATTGCTTTCATAAAAACTCTCCGCTGTTCCCAACATATCAACCGACTAAAAGAATCGGTGTGTGAGGCGCTTTTGGACCCATCATGTCATCTTCTGTTACGTGTCACAGCCGAGCCTGCTAAGCCCAGTTTGCAAACTTAGTGGGAACGAAACACTTCTGCTTTTGTCTAACTGGTTACGGCATCGATTGGAGGTTTTCGCGCATGAAGAGCGATAAGTGTGAAAATAAGCAGACTCAGAAAAGTCAGTTTGCGTCTGGCGAAGGGCTTGAGCAGACTCAAGAAGTAGAAGCGCAAGGCGTTGAAAGTGGAAGTGAAGAATGCAAGGAAAGCAATGCGAAAAAATCTCCAAAGGGATTGAAACAAGCTGCAAATGAAAGTTGTAACTCCGCTGAAGGTGCAGATCCCAATAGCTGTCAGAAAAGTAACGGCAAAGAACAAGAATTAAAAAGCGGCTACAGTCCTGCCGAAGGAAGGTTTGGTCAGAAGCAAGGGGAACCTTCAAAACGGCTCACTTCGGCCGACGACTCGGAGGAGCCTCAATTCCACGAGTAACCCTCTTGGATTAGGCGACAGCCAACATGGCTCAAATACTAATTGCAGATATTCCTGAGAGTTTCGATTGCTTGCGGCAGGCACTGGCTCTTAACCATACATTGTCATTTGCATCGACACTCGGTGATGCGGAAAACCTAATCAATTCCTCGGAATTCGACCTTTGCTTCATTGGTCTTCAATTCGCGGAATCACAAGCTTTTGAACTAATGCAACTCATTCGAACTCGAAAGGGCTTGGATAAGCTGCCTGTGGTTATGTACTCCGGACGCCGAAATAGAGTCACAGACTTTGTTATCGCCACTGCCGGCCGCTGTGCGAAGCTGCTTGGAGCTCAAGACTTCCTTGATTTCTCTCGCTGTAAAAATGATTGGGAAATTCAAACACTCGTCCAATTGTCCGTTGAGAAGTGTTTGGCTGAACTGAGCCTGATTCAACCATCAACCTTTAATTACCGTAACTACGAACGAGGAACGACGAATGCGCGACAAAGAAATCCACGTCAAGCCTAGCTCCGGTGGATGGGCTATTGAGGTAGCGGGACAGAAAGAACCGCTGAGATTCTATTTCAGTGAATCTCAAGCAATAGAAGCTGCATTGGCCTGGGCAAAACGAGAGCGGAAAGAACTCGTCGTATATGGAATTGATGGGCTCGTTCGAGAGAAGAGCAATTTCATGTGTCTTCGAAACGTGGCCTAGGTCGACGTTTTAGAACGAAAGATTAAGCAAAAATGGCGAATACTACCGGCCACTGGGATATCTCGTGGTAAATTTTTAGGTCGTATATATAGTCCTGAACCCTCGCCCTGCTTGAACTGGGAGATGTCATGAAAGTCATTCTGCAGCAAAACGTCCAAAAACTCGGAAAGGCCGGCGATATCGTCGAAGCCTCCCCGGGATATTTCCGCAACTTTCTTCAACCCAGAAAGCTCGCAGTCCTGGCCACACCAGGCACGCTCAAGAAGCGCGAAGAAGATGCTGAGGTGCTGAAAAAACGCGCCGCCGCCGCCCATCAAGAGGCAGTCGACCTGGCATCCAAGATCAATGCAGTCGGAACACTCGTGTTGACTGTCAAAGCAGGCGAAGGTGGAAAGCTATACGGCAAAATCACCACCAAGGAAGTTGCCAGTGCTCTTGAAAAAGCGTTGGGAAGCGAAATTGACAAGAGATTGGTCAAGCCAGTCGACGATATCAATGCACTTGGAACATTCAAGGTTGTTGTCAAGTTGGCGCCGGATGTTCAAGGTGAATTCTCTGTCGAAGTGAAGCCCGAAGGCTATTACCCGACCAAAGAAGTTAAAGAAGAACAGCCAACTGAAGCTGCCGCAACCCCAGAAGCAGTAGAAGCGTAGTTTCTCTATAGGGGTGACAAATCTACTTGCCCTTCAGCATTGGTTTTCTTAAGCCAGTGCGAAAGCTTCTCGTGCAGTTGTTCGAGCGTGAACGGAATCTCTAAGAAATCGTCCATGCCGGCTTCAACACATGCCTTTTTGTTGGCGTGTATGTAGCCGCTGACTCCAATTATGGCGGTGTTTTTTGCTTCGGTTTCGGATTCGCGAAGTCGAATCTTTTTTGTGCAGGCTAATCCGTCAACTTCGGGCATGAGCCAGTCCATCATGATCACGTCGAACTTTTGCTTTTTGAGCTTTTGCATGCCTTCTTCGCAGCTGTTGACCACAAGAACAACTATGCCAAGTCGCTCTGCAAGCAACTCGAACAAATGTGCGTACCGAGGATTGTCGTCGATGATCAAGACAAGAGGCTTTCTCTTTCCTGATTCCGTGGTTGCATTCGACTCTTCGTTCATGCTTTCAGCCTACAATTTTGCCATCTGACAGTAAGAACTGCAGTCGGTCGCAAAATTAGCTCTGAGTGAAATGAGTAGCGCTAGATTTTATCTTCAGTAGTGCTGAGCTTGCTCTTCGTGCCTTGATTCCAATGCGGTCATGCCCACGTCTTACTAATTGATACCTTACATAAATACTGAGAGTGCGTCAAACTCAGCCGTTTGATTCGCGTTATGTTCGCGGCTCCGGCTGAGTATTTGTGTGTTGAATTATCGCGATGAGAAGAACTACGCCAGTTTGTTTTTGAGCACCGTATTTGGTGCTCGAAACAGACCGGGCTTTCGATTGAATTCACAAAGCGGACGGATGCATAATCTATTTCTGTTGGACAAGAAGTTCATCCGCGCGTGTTTCAAATTGCTCGGTGAAGACTTCACCATCTGGAGATCTGCGGAGAATCTCTATCTTTTGCTCCGCGCCTTTGAGAAACTTTTCGCACATGGAGGATAATTTGATGCCTCTGTCGAAAAGTTCGAGCGCGCGCTCAAGCTTCAACTCTCCGTCAAGTTCTTGTACGACTGACTCCAGCTCTGCCAGACTGGTTTCGAAATCTTGTGGGTTAGCCATGACGTTCTCCTTTCATGAAGTTTGGAAGTTTTGGGTGCGAAGCTGTTGGGAGAGGATTCGTATACGTAATGTGGTGCTATTGAGATGGCGAATTTACTTCTTCAACTTTGACGCGCAAACTGCCGTTGAGCAAAAGAAGTTCTAGTGTCTCGCCTGGTGCCACTGTCGATGAATCAACAACGATTTCACCATTCGGTCTGCGCACTACACTGAAACCGCGACTCATCACACTTTTCGGATTAAGTGCCAGAAGGCGTTCTCGATTCATGCTGAGACGATGGGTGGCTTGTGAAAAAGCCTGAACCATCAAGTTGATCATTTGATTGCGTTTGTGCAAAACGCTCATGTCCAAACGTTTCAATCTTTCTTGATAGCGCTTCAGGCTGTGCCAGGGGTCTAGCCGTTCGAGATGGCGTCGCGCATCTTTCATGCGTAGTTCGAGAGAAGACCAAAGTTTGTGATCGAGGTGCTCCCACCTTTCGGTGAGTTCTGCGCTGCCCTTCGAAACCAGCTCAGCTGCCGCAGTCGGTGTCGGCGCTCGGAGGTCGGCTACGAGATCGCAGATAGTGACGTCCGTTTCGTGTCCTACACCTGAGATGACTGGTACTCTGCAATTAGCAACAGCACGAGCGACTGCCTCGGTGTTGAATGACCAGAGATCTTCGATCGAGCCTCCACCGCGTGCAACCAAAATAACGTCGATATCCGGCAGGCATTGTAGATATGAGATCGCTTCCACAATGTCTTCGACCGAACCCTCACCTTGCACCTTCGCTGGTGCAATGACGACGTTGACGAACTTGTTGCGTCGAGTCAAAGCGCTGATAATGTCCCTAACTGCTGCGCCGACTGGGCTTGTCACCACACCAATTCTGCGGGGCGCCAGTGGAATTGCTCTTTTCCGCTCCAGATCGAGCAGACCTTCACTTTCAAGCTGCTTTCGCAATTGATCGAATGCAAGCTGCCATGCGCCAACACCGACCGGCTCCAGTGAAGTGACAACCATCTGATAGGCTCCACGTGGTGGATAGACGCTCAATTTCCCACGCGCCACCACCATGAGTCCATCTTCCAGTTTGAACTTCATATGTAAGGAAGAGTTTTTGAAACAGACGCAAGGCAATGTCGCGTCCTTATCCTTTAAAGAGAAATACCAATGCCCCGATGGATACAGCTTTGCGTTGCTGATTTCGCCTGATACCAATACAAAGTCGAATTCCGTCTCCAACACATTCTTTATCTGTGTTGTGAGCTCCGAGACGGAGAGCACCGGTTGAAGAGAATCATAGTTTGGTTGTTTGACACTAAACACGGCGAATACCTCTTCGTGTAAGCACCGTTGATGGTGCCGTGGGCGTACCTGCCTGACGTTCGCGACGCATATGTCCTACTGATATCTTGTAGACTCCGAAAGATTTAACGGCGCTACTTTAATAACGTTTGACTGTCCCAAAAAGTTCAAACTTTTCCACACATTACCTGAGGAAAGTTCGCCGATCCTTATAAATAGTAGATTCTGCGCATGTTTAATCTGCCGGCGAAATCTCGAAAAATTGCTGTCGTGTATAGATCGGCGTCTGATCAGTATCTTCAATTGATCATTTCCTTTATATGTATGCGATGTTTGATCTGATTTCGCTGAAACGCTGATGTCAAGCCGGTTCTGTAGTGTGAGCGGTGGGAACTATATGTTGTGAGGACGGGTCAAAATTATCAGCTAGAGTTTTTCATTTGACTGGTCGCGTTGTCATACTATATATTAGTATGACATACAAACGTAAGGTATTCAACTGGCAGGGGGTTAGTTTTATGGACCGCACTCTGTTTTGCTCTTCAATGATTGAGACTTTCAGGACTTGCAAGCGGGCTTACCACCTTGCTTTCAATAAGTTCTCCGGTCGCAACCTCGGCGCAAGCCCAAGTTCTATATGTAAGCGATTCATCTTAAGAGGGCTCGCCGAGATCAATCGCGGAAAGTTGAGCGATGCAACTCAGATCCAGAAGTTCATGGGTCAACACTGGCCGATTGAACGGCTTAACGATCAAGTGAAGGGCCGCGAAGGTTCAACCAAGGCATTCCTTTTTGCATACAAGACACTGTCGGCGTATGCTGCAAGACCTTACCAGCCTGCAGGTGCTGAGGTAGTTGCAGTTGCGCTTAGAGTGCGGGCGCGAATACCACAACTTCGCGTATATATTGAAGAGACTTTCGACTTGATTTTGTGGCACCCGAAAGAGCGCCGACTTGAGTTTGTTCAATATGCCTTAAAACCCGTGAAGCCATTTGACCCTGCCTGGCCCGCTCCAAGCATGTTGGTGAAGCAGTTCTTGGCTGAGCGCCTAAAGGTCCGATGGCCTTTCGAGCGGCTTTCCATGACGTTTTGCAAGCTAGGTCCGACCGAGCGGCAAGTAACGTCATACACCATGGATGATGCTATCTTTCGCGTGCATTGGCCGGAAATCGTGAAAGATCTCGAAGAGATGAAGCAGTTCACCGAGCCTGCGCCTCACGCCAAGGATGACGATTGCCCGCACTGCCAAACCTTGGAAAACAAGGCTCAAATAGCCGCCAGCTCAAACTCCAACATTGTGTGTGAGCCGACGACGAAGATCGCGTAGCTGCGAAGTTTAACCACCGGAGTATGGCGTCCATTCGAGTTCACAACTCCAATGGGCGCCTAACTCTATGTGTCGGATCAGACCATGCATGTATAAACATGATATCCTCTGGCGTTGAGTTACCAACGAATCTACCTTTCCGGCGAGGTGGTTGCATGTCGATTGAAGTATCAAAAAATACGTCATCAGAAAAGAGTCAGGTCAGCAAGCTCGATCTCTTGATACATCCGATTGGCGAACTCGCAACTCCCGACATTGCAGAAGGGCCTGCTCGTGGTAACAAGATGCACTCTGGTGTCAAAAGACTCAAGAACGCTGCCATCGCAATTGGTGCAAATCAGATTCTTGCTGCCGGAGAGGCAGACGAGGTACTCTCGGAGTTTCAACCGACTGGCACAACGACTGTCATTGATGCTTCAAACAATTTGGTTACTCCGGGGCTTGTCGATTCGCATACCCATTTGATCTTTGCAGGTAATCGGGCAAATGAATTTACCATGCGCTGTCAGGGCAAATCGTACAAGGAAATAGCCGAGGCCGGTGGTGGCATTGTCGCTAGCATGCGCGCCACGCGTGGTGCCTCGGTTGAGCAGTTGGTAGAGCTTGGGCGGCAGAGGCTTCGTCGCATGTTGGAAGCCGGCACGACAACTTGTGAAGTCAAGACCGGATACGGGCTGGACAAAGAGAGCGAGTTGAGAATGCTTGAAGCAATTTATATCTTGCGTCGCGAACAACCAATCGAACTCGTTCCTACGTTCATGCCTGCCCATGCCTTTCCGCCCGGAGTCGATCGGGCTGAATACGTGAGGGAGATTATCGACGATATGCTGCCATCGGCGGTGCGAGTGTCTGAGAAATATAGACGACCTGGCGATGACTTATTCGTAGATGTGTTCTGTGATGAAGGCTACTTCACGCTCGATGATACTCGACGGATATTTGAAGCTGGTGCGCGACTGGGGTTGAAGCCCAGAGTGCACGCGGACGAGTTCAAGAATCTTGGTGCCAGTCGCCTGGCCGCGGAAATTGGTGCAGCGAGCGCAGACCATCTTTTGAACATATCTGATGAAGAGATCGCCTTGTTCGCCGCCGGCGATACCATTGCCGTCGTATTGCCTGGTACTTCCTTTTTCCTCAACCTGCCGCATCATGCGCCTGCCAGGAAAATGATCGAGGCCGGGGTACCGCTGGCAGTCGGGTCCGATTTCAATCCAGGCTCCTGTCATATATTCTCTCTGCCTCTCATTTACGGTCTAGCTTGCCTCCATCTAAAACTGACTCCGGAAGAGGCTTTGAGTGCTCTAACAGTGAATGCGGCATATGCCGTCGGCCGTGGTGGCACTGTCGGCCAGCTTACTCGCGGACGTCAGGCGGATATAACCATATATGATGTCCAATCTCTGGAAGAGATTCCCTACAACCTAGGCCAGAACCCGGTTTCCCGCACCATCAAGGCCGGCAAGCTCGTTCACACGCGAGCGTCGATCTAACAATTTTTCAGTCATAAAATCTTCGCTTTTTTGCTTGCCTTATTATCGGCTTTAGTTATAATTCTAGAGGCGCCACCATAGACGGGGCCTTTTATATTTCATACGGAGAGCAGCCGCACTATAACTGGTGCTGCCTCTATCTTGGCTCGCACACCGGAGGGACTGGGCAGATGCCTGAAGCGAAGCGCAAACCAACAGAAAATCAAGAATCTGATCTCGGGTTGGAAGGATTCGAGCAGTTTTTTGACGAACAATCTGAAATGAGCAATCCCCAGGTTGCTGGTGGTACCACAGATGGTGCTCTGCAACTGCAGGCACAAGTCCAGAAGTTACTAGAGCGGTTCAGTGAATTGATCACCTTAAGCGTCGATCAACGCATGGAAGCCAGCAGAATGTCTAATCAGCTGATCGACAATCAACGGCAACTGATTGCGACTCAGCAAATTCTGATTAAGCTGATGGAACGCAATATCGAACTCACTCGACACATCACTAGCATTGAAGAGAAACTACCGACCTTGTTCGAAGTACCGAAGGTCGTTGAAGGACTTCGTCAACGTGTAGCAATGATGGAAGGTGTCGAAGTCAGATAGTCCTTTTAAGGGTCCTTGCTGATTGAGTGCCTTTTGTTTTGATATATCGCCTTGAGCCACCAGTCTTTTATGGTTGGCAACGATTGACTCGATGGAATAAATCCTAGAACAGGAACCGTGGCAAGGCGGGTTTCGAAGATTTCCACGCTCGGTACCATAATTCAGATAAAGAACAACTAATTTTAATCCGAATTCGTCGCCTTCAGTGTGGTTTCTACGACGGTTTGAGTACACAAATGAAACAACAAATATAGATCTCTAGAAGATCAGATGTCATGATATGTGAACCTCTCAGGAGGAGCGTATGTCAGGGACCTTCATGGATGGAGGTAGTGGCAGCGACAGCGGTGGTTTTGACCATGGTCATGATCACGGCGGTCACGATCATTTTGATCATCGCCACGACTCCAGTCACAATCACGGCAACGACCATGGACACGATCACGGTGGACACGATCATGGTCATGACCACGGCGGACATGAGGGCGGGCAAAAGCACGGGATGAGTCTAGGGCAACTGCTTGGGCTCGATCACAACAATCATCACAATATTCTCAGCCACCTGCTTGGACTGGACCACGACTGCCATGATAGTGGGCATGCCGACGGCGGCCATGGTGATCACGGAGATCACGCGAAAGAGGGGCAGGCGCCGCAGCAGACAGTCATTTGGAACAGTGCCCTGCAATCAATGAAGCTTTCGAATCTCTTTCAAGGCATACACATATCGCCTAACGTTTTGTTCTTCCTTATGTTCTCTGCATTCTTCGGTTGGTTGTTTGTCCTCTACTGGATTCGGCACAACGAGCCATTCGCGAATCAGGTTTTGGGAAGCAACGCATATTCGCCTACAGCAGCAGCCGATCGCAGGTTGGTAGCTGGGGTTCGCTCGGCAATGCCATTCAAGACTGTCCCAACCAGTGGATACATCTACACGCCGAATACTGCCGTGCCCGGGCACCATCCGGAGACGTTCATTCCCACTGACTTGTCGCAAGGCGTCCCTAATAGATTCGGCAATGCTCGCGGTGCGGCACCCGTAGAAAATTGGAGCGGCGGTCACTCGTCGCAGCCAGTTCAACATTGGACAGGCGGCATTCAGCAATCTCCTTATCAAATTGATGCACCCACGATGATGCAAACACGGCAGCATCACTACATTCCGCATCCAGGGCTGTCGCAACCGGGACTTTCGCACCACACTTACAACGTTCCTGTGATGTCTTCTGACGGAGCCAAACTGCGCACCGTCGTAAACAGATAAGCCTAAAGTCCAGTACTTAGAGATTGAAATTTGCTGCTTGAAGCTGATTTAGGAGTGTTATTTCATCTTCAGACAGCTGTATGGCTCGATCGAGTGCAAAGTCTTCTTCAGCTTGTTCAGGCGTTTTTATACCAATCAGTGCAACCGAAATCTGCTTGTTTTCAAGTACGAACTGGAGCGAAACCTCGAGCACCGATCTCTTTCCTGCAAACACTCGTGCAATATTGTTTGCGGCAAGTACGCGTGCACTGATGAACTTTCGAGGCCAGCCGCTGCGAATGTCACCAGCTTCAAACTCGCATTGCTCCGTGTATTTGCCGGTGAGAAAACCATTGGAAAGAACCTCTCTGGCTATGATTGCGCAGCCTGATTCCTGGGCTTGATTGAAAAGCCGTTCGTATGGACGTGCCGCAAAAAGATTGAAAGCGACCTGGAGACTGTCTGGCTGACCGTTCCTCAGCGCGGCCAGGCCCTCCAATGGATCGAATACCGAAACGCCCCAAGCTCGGATTTTGCCTTCCCGCTTGAGTTCTTGCATGATTTGATACGTAGATGGATCGTTCAATCTCTTGATCGGCGGGTTGTGCAGCTGATATACATCTATGTAGTCAGTTCGCAGTCGTTCAAGGCTCTTTTCGAGAGCGAATCTTATGTATTCCGGACTGAACGTTTTGAATCCAGGGCCCTGATAAAAGTCGCTTCCCACCTTTGTGGCGATGATTACCTTGTCGCGTTTTCCTTTAATTGTCTTTCCTAAAAGCTCTTCGCTATGCCCTCGTCCATAGACATCGGCGGTGTCGAAAAAATTGCAGCCTAGCTCAAAAGCTTTGTTGATAGCCTCAATCGAGACTTTGTCATCGGTCGCCCCATAGCTGTTGCCATGCTCGTTGCCCCCTATACCCCAGGCTCCGAAACCAAGCTCAGAGACTTTTATGCCAGTTTTGCCGAAGTCCCTGTAGTTCATTAGGCGATTGTAATTCCAGTCATGGAGCGCACCTGCTCCACGAATCGCCTAGTGAATGGCGCGATTGCGTCTTTTCATGCTCATCCGTGTAATGCTGGCTGGATGGCTGTCTCAGGTTCTTCATGATTTGTGAATACAGAGCAAATAGCGTAATTAGTGTATTACAATAGCCGGTTGATTAATACGAATCTTCGGAGACTCAATCCAAGTCATGGATCTTTATGACATCACGATCATAGGCGGTGGCCCGACCGGCTTGTTTGGAACCTTCTACGCCGGACTTCGCGGACTGAAGACAAAGATTATCGACGTGTTGCCTGAACTCGGCGGACAGCTCACTGCACTCTACCCGGAAAAGTATGTCTACGATGTCGCCGGTCATCCCAAGATTCTTGCTAAAGACCTGGCAAAGAATCTGGCGACCCAAGCTGCTCTGTTCAAGCCGAAACTCTGCTTGGGTGAGAAAGTACTCAGCCTAAACAGAATGGAAGACGGCAATTGGCAAGTGATCACAGACGTCTCCCAAGAACACTACTCCAAAACAGTGCTTCTTGCTTTGGGAGCCGGTGCTTGCGTTCCCAAGAAGCTTGATGTCGACTACAACAAAGCTCTTGAAGGCGAATGCATCTTCTATGCAGTCAAGAACAAAGAACGCTTCAGAGGCAAAGAAGTGCTCATCATCGGTGGCGGCGACTCCGCAGTCGACTGGGCCAATGAATTTTCAGTTCTTGCCAACAAGGTGACCTTGATTCACCGTCGCGATCAGTTCCGCGCGGTTCAAACATCAGTAGAGGAAATGCGTCGAAACAAAGTCGACATCAAAACCTTCTACGAGCTCAAGGAAATTGTCGGAACAGACAAGGTTGAAGCATGCGTGATCTTCGACAACAGAACAGGCAAAGAAGAAACCATCAAGGTTGATGCAATCATCATCAACATTGGTTTCGTGATCAACCTGGACTTCCTCAAGACATGGGGCTTGAAGATGGAAGTAAACGCGATAGCTGTCAATGAGAAGTTGGAGACCAACTTGCCTGGCGTCTACTCAGCAGGCGACATCGCTGCCCACTTAGCGAAGTTGAAGCTGATTGCGACCGGCGCTGCGGAAGCGGCCACTGCGGTCAACTTTGCAGTTACCTATATCAACCCGTCAGCCAAGGCATTCCCTGGACACAGCTCGAACTTGAACCTGAGCATTTAGACGGCACTTTTCTGCGCCGGTTTCGATGTCAGCTTCAGCAAATGCATCGCATTAGTTGACGCAACGTATACAAACTCGCGCGGAGTCAAAGCCTTTCGTACATTGTTCAGTGCCAATGATTGGCGGAACAGAGGAAAGTCCGAGCCAAACAGCACCCGTTCACAACCGAGTTCGTCCACGGCACGACGTATGACTTTTGCAGGCTGCCACGAAGTTTCAACCCATGTGTTTGGGTATTGTTTCGCCAAGTTCAAGATGTGGCGCCAGGACTCCCATCCAATATGCGCCAGCACAAACTTCACTTGAGGGAACGTTTGAATCAATGGCTCAATCGCAGTGATTTCATTGCAGCCAGGGAAGTTGAGTGTTCTCACCGGTATGTGTCCTGTGTGGATCATGATCGGTAAGTCGTATTGCTGCGCAAGAGCCGCAACGTCCTTCGTTTTATCGAAAAATTCGAGACAGGCGTAACCACCCACTAGTGGGTGGAGCTTGATACCAGATATGGTGCCGGCTTCTGCGAACTGGCTAAGATAACCGAAAGGATCAGGTTGGTGCTTCCCAACTGAAGCAAACACCGACAGCCGATCTCTGTGCTGTTTAGTTATTTCGAGAATATTTGCTGTTGACGTAAGCGGTTCGATTGAGTGAATAACCGTGTGTTGAATATTATTTTGCTCCATGCTTGCCAGAAGCAACTCGACTGTGTATTGCTTGAAGAGCCGCATCACCTCAAGTAAGGCAATCTTGCCAAAGCTGCCGTAAAGGTATCTGCTGACGGCGCCGCGATACTTGAGGGCAAGCATTCTTGCAAACGAGTCATGAATCGGCTCAGTAAAACCGGCTAGCTTGTTGAAGATCGGCGGTGCGTGCTGACTTAGCAAATTCTTCCGCTCTTGCGGCCAAAGTTTTGCCTGTGTGCCTGTGTCTTGCAGGTGCGCGTGGAAATCAATTACGTAAAGTTGGTCGTTCATACCTATCCATGACACTAGATTCTCAAATATGTTTCATCTTGAAGAGTAATGCAGGTGTGTTGCGCGCCGCCATTAGCTTTGCTGCTCTGTAGATAAGCGTTACGGGGTTGTTTCTGTTTGTGACTGCGACTCTTTAGTTGTCATACAATGCCCGCAAGTCCAACTGGAAGTAAGTGAACGCTATATGTTGTACCGTTTGCTTGGTCGTACGCTATATGTAGCGCCATACAAATGTAGTATAATGAAAGAACCCCGGTTTGAACAGGCTCAACCCGAAGTGAGGAAAAGCCATGTTTACTGAAAATGCCATAAAAGTTCTGGAGAAACGCTATCTCATGCGCGATAGCGACGGGCGCGTCGTTGAGACCCCCGAAATGCTCTTTAAGCGTGTGGCGAAAGCTGTTGCTGGAGTGGAACGTCGATGGGAATTGGATGACCATGCAATAGATGAGCTGGAGCAGAAATTTTTCAAGCTCATGTATGAATCGAAGTTTTTGCCTAACTCTCCGACCTTGATGAACGCAGGAAAAACGAAAGGACAACTATCTGCATGTTTCGTACTGCCTGTGCCTGACTCATTGGATGGCATTTTCGAGACTTGCAAGAATGCGGCGCTAATACACAAAACCGGCGGTGGCACTGGATTTTCGTTCAGCAGGTTACGGCCCGCAAACGATCGAGTTGCGACCTCCACTGGTGTCGCATCCGGACCTGTAAGTTTCATGACTGTATACGATGCAGCTACCGAAGCGATCAGGCAAGGTGGTACCAGGCGTGGTGCCAACATGGGCATTCTTCGTGTAGATCATCCGGATATCGAGATGTTCATTCATTGCAAGCGAGATACGAGCAAGTTGAATAATTTCAACATCTCGGTGGCTGCAACAGACAAGTTCATGGAAGCCGTCAAGACTGACGGCGACTTCGATCTAATTCATCCGCGCACGAACAAAGCGGTAAGAACGATTCGTGCCAGAGAGATCTTCAATCAGATTGTCGACAATGCGCATGCAACCGGAGAACCCGGACTTGTTTTCATCGATCGAATCAACGCCAGCGATCCACTGAAAAAAGCAGTCGATGATTGCGGCAATATCAAACCCGGGACCGAAGACATTGAGGCGACGAACCCATGCGGTGAACAACCGTTGGGTCCTGGAGATGCGTGCAACTTGGGTTCAATCAATGTTTCTCGATTTGTCCGTCAGGACAAATCAGATTTTGATTGGCAAAAGTTGACTGCAGCCATACAAGACTGCGTACGCTTTCTTGATGATGTTATTGAGGTAAATCATTATCCACTTCCGTTCATTGAGAAGGCGACACTCAATAACAGACGTATTGGATTAGGCATAATGGGATGGGCTGAGGCACTCATTCAACTTGGAATTTCATATGATTCGGATGAAGCAATTGCTAAAGCTCGTGAGTTTATGCGGTTCTTTCAAGAAAAAGCGCATGAAGCATCCCGAGATCTTGCAGAGTTGCGCGGTGTTTTTCCAAACTGGGTGCATAGCACCTGGCACGAGAAAGGCATTCAAATGCGCAATGCTACCGTGACGACCATTGCACCAACAGGAACCATCTCGATAATCGCAGGCACATCCTCCGGCATCGAGCCATTGTTTGCGATTTCCTTCGTCCGAAGAGTCTTGGGCGGAATGGAGTTGCTCGATGTCAATCCGCTTTTCGAATCTGTTTTGAGTGAGCGTGGACTGGCATCTGATGAACTAAAAAGACAAATTGCTGACCAGGGCACTCTTACCGGGCTCGACGGAATACCGGAAGACATCAAGCGTGTATGGGTATGTTCACACGATATCTCTTATGCGTGGCACGTCAAAATGCAAGTAGCGTTCCAGCAATTTACTGACAATGCCGTGTCGAAAACCATTAATTTCCCTCGCGAGGCAACCATTGAAGATGTCCGCTCCGCCTACCTTGCCGCTTGGGATGAGGGGCTTAAAGGAATAACGGTCTATCGAGATGCATCGCGGGTTTCGCAGGTGCTCAATATATCCAAAACAGATCCATTAAGGGTTGAAGACTCAAAAAAAGAGTTGCTTGCTGGCCGTGCGGGGACTGTGAGTAGTCCCCAGAGTGAGCACAGCATGCAGTTTTCGCCGGATAGTTTGAAAGAAAGCTCAGAAAAATCTGACTCATCTGCATCGGTGGCAACTCTCGATGTTCGCCCGAGATTAAAACGTGATGAATACAATTTCAGCCGCGAGAAAGCCGCAGATGCCCGTTCGCAAAGCGCCATACAACAGGAGATTCGGGCGGTATGCACTTATATATGCGATGAGAAATGCCCCGAATGTGGCTACAGTTGGGGGTCTTTGCCAAAATTAGAAGCATGCGTGATGTGTCTGTCGTGCGGTTATACTAAGTGCTAGTTTGCCGAAAGGCACTGCATACGGCGATATAGGAGTAGCTTCATGTCGATATTGGTTGATCATGAAATTCGGCAGCAAGTGGCTGACGGTCGATTGATTATTGATCCGTTCGACGATTCGCTCATACAGCCAAACTCGTACGATGTGAGACTGGCAGATTCATTTGCATGGCATGAATCAGGTGTCGATATCATCGATCCGTATGACTCTGAAAGTGTGCTGCACGACGTTGCACAAGTAGTGCAAGATAGCATCGTCATTTTGCCTCAACAGTTTATTTTAGGAGCGACGTTCGAGCGCTTCACCCTACCTGCAGACATAGTCGGACAGCTCACCGGCAAGTCCAGCCTTGCGCGCTTAGGCGTGATGGTGCATGTCACCGCGGGCTTTATTGATGCTGGTTTCAGCGTCCCACCTGCGCAGATCACTTTGGAAATCGTCA
The DNA here is from genome assembly GCA_964478655.1 of uncultured Candidatus Obscuribacterales bacterium. Classification (GTDB taxonomy): domain Bacteria; phylum Cyanobacteriota; class Vampirovibrionia; order Obscuribacterales; family Obscuribacteraceae; genus CAYZJR01. Next base: position 15,557 of record CAYZJR010000082.1, on the reverse strand, counting down.
ATGTCGGCAATCGCCCCGTGAGACTTCACGCTGGAATGGCCATAGGTCAGATGGTGTTTACTTTCACGGAAGCATGCGAACGCCCATATAACAAAAAGCCGAGCGCGAAGTACAACGGACAACCCGCTGCAGCTCATAGTCTCTATTACTTGAACAAGAAGAATAACGAAGAGAAAGGCAAAAGCCCCGACAAGCTGAGATTTGTCGGCGGCGGACAAGCTGAAGTCGTATCAGAAGTCTGCTGAATCAGCCGCATTACCCCAAAAGACTGATCCAGGGATAGGATGCAACAAATGTGTTGCATTTTGGCGAGAAATGCAACATATATGATTCCATCGCTCCGCTGTGGTGTGCTTGCGAATTGATGGGTGCGAATTGACGCTTGTTGAAAAGTGTCAAGCGCACTAGACAAATCTTCGACGAAAAATTGGGAAAAAACAGAGGTCGGAAAAATGACGACCCCCGAAAGGCGCATTCTTTCGTAGGCAAAGCGTCAAGTGGACTTGACACTTTACTTCCTTCAATTTTCGCCCCAGTTACCAACCGAGGAATGCCTTAATTCTCAAGGGCATGGGAATTCTCCCATCCTCGCGCGTGATTCCACGAATTTACCCAGCGGACTAAATCCCATTTAATAATAAGACGCCAATTGGGTCAAAAACCCCACTTCGACCCAAAGCACCCCTCGGCGCGGCGCACGATTCTAATGACCTGGAGGTTTTACGATAATGGGTGGAGGTCCGGAAAGCAGACCTGTAGAAAGCGAAGCCGCAAATCAGGGACAGAACACTGGGTTAGGAGGCGATCTCTATAGACGCATTCAAGCTCAAGATCCGCCTCAGCAACAAGGGCAATGGCGGCAACAGTATGGTGGGGACGTTGGTCAGACTACCGGCCAACAGCGGCAAGGCAACGGAAAAGATCCGTATTATCGCGGACCAAGGCAAGACGGTCGCTGGCGCAATGATCCGTTTAATCGCGGAGCCGATGGTTTCAAGCCTGGTGGACAAGACGCACCACCGCAGCAACAACCGCCACAAGATCGACCACCGCAACAGCAGCCCCCAGTCGAAGATCCTAACCGCAATGGCAATCAACCAAGCGGCCCTAAGTACAATCCAAAGACGCCTTATACATTTAATGACAAACAGCCCGAGAACGGCATGGGTCCTGGCACAGGCAAAGGACAACCGCGTCCAGGCGCCGGCAAAGGTGGACCGCTCGATCAAATCATTGCTCAAAAAGAAAGAGCAGTAGCTGGTCTTAAACACCACACAAACAGCATGGGCACTAATGCCGTTGCTGGTTTCGCCTTTGGTGCCTTGGCAGAACCATTCACATATTCGACTAGCAGGCTTGCAGAGAAGGGCGTGCAGTGGTCGCAGCCTGCCGAAGGCGCAACCGCAACTGCCGGTCAGACCCGCGCAGGCGGATTGGCTCAGTGGTGGCAAACGAACTACGATCCTAGAAAGTTCTTCAGTGCCGATCTTCAAAAGCACACTTCGGCATTCGATGGCTTCCACACTAAAGTCACAGACATCATCAAATCTGAAGCGACGCAATTGGATGATCTCGCTAAGCTCGAAGAAGCCGGCACCATTACTGCCGAGCAGCGCGGGAATATGACTAAGCTGATGGAACGCCATAAGTGGCTCAATGCTACGGAGTGGGGCGATGCAGCAACAGGCGCCAAGCGTCTCGAGTCTCTCAAGAACCTCGCCAAGACTGAATTCACAGCAGCTGAAATCACGCTTCTCGAGAACCGACAATTGGCGCTCGCAGCCAAAGCAGACCTAGCGGCAAAAGCAAAAGCAGCTGAAGAAGTTAAGTTCATGACTGGTAGCGGCATGTGGAACAATGCCAAATCCGGCGCGTTCAATGTCATTGCTGCAACCGGCTTCAAGATGCTTGATGGCGGTGTGTCAAAGATGATGAACACCGAAGAAGGATCTCTAACGAGCCTTACAGTTCCACTCGCCTTGGGCTACGGCAAACAAATGGGACTGGGCAAAGCGAAGACAGGTCTCTATGCCTTAGGCGGCATTGCAGCTTCACACGCAATCGACGCAGTGACACCAGATTCTTGGTGGCGCAAAAACACAACCGAAACCACCGCTGTTGAAGCTGGTTTGATGGGTTTAGCCTTTGCTGTTCCCACCAAAGATGTGAAGGCACGCGCTCTTCTCATCGGTGGTGCATGGGGCGCCGGTCGACTGTACAACTTGACTCGCGGCGAGTCCTTGGGCGACAAAGCCGAAGATGCGCTCAAGAGCTTGGAAGAAGACAAGAAAGACCGCTCATACAGCTCACTCAACGACAGCACCAATCAATTTAAGAAGATTGCTCGCGGCGAAACTTTCTGGCTGCAGGGCGACAAGGTTGGTCTCTACAAAAATGACGGCAACACAAACCGCACTGGTGAGCCGGTTATCCAGGCTCAAATTGCCGAAGAGATCAACAAGATGAAGACCAACTGGTCGCAAATGCCTGCCGCAGATAAACTGCAAGGCTTCCGCAGCATCGCTATTCTCGCGACCGCGATGGGTGAGAATCGTCTCGATAAGGGCACTAGAATTCTCAGAGAAAACAAACCAACTTATGCATTGGAAGGCTACGGGCTCGACCTCGGTGGCGACGCGCTCATGTATCTGAAGATGGCGAAAGAACAGGGCGTCGACAAAGCAAAACACATGACGCAAAACCTGATCAAAGAAAATCCGGACGGTGAATACAACGCCTCTGAAATTGCTGATCTCGATAAGTTCGGTCGCCGAATCGATGCGAGCATCGACAAGATCTACTCTAAGCACGACATCGACGGCGCTTTCGAAGAGCTGAAGAAGTTTGTTCCTGGTAACGAAAACACGTTCGGCAAGACCTTCTTGGATAACACCAATAACAAGATCGCCGCAAATAGAACTGGCGACCCGAGGCTGCTTGCGAAACTCTTCCGCGACCTCTCCATGTCATACATGGCTCTTGCTTCCAACAAGATGGAGCGTGGCAAGGATGGTGGAGGAGCGGTTGACTTGATGTTTGGAACAGACCAAGGTCGACAAGCTGCATTCGGAAATAGTGGCAAAGCCAGAGGCTACGACGGAGCTTTGGATGCTTTGATGGCAGCCGAAAAGCTCGATCCAAACAACCCTGACTTGCCGCAACTGAAAGCAATCGCTGAAAAATTGGCGAACCAAGCCAGAGAAAAAGCACAAGCTCAGTTGGCAGATCCGACAACCAATCCGCTCAACGTGAACGACGGACTGTACAAGAAATAAACCGGACACACAAGAAATAAACCGGACACCGTAGACTTAAGTCTGGCAAAGGTTTCGTAACTCTCTTACGGAAGAGGGAACACGAGATTGATGTTTTGGTCTGTTACCTCAAGAAAACGCTTGAGGTGGCAAGCCGATGTCGAGGGATTGTACTCGCGAAAAATGGTGCGACTTATACAGTTGTCGACCACACTTGATGGGAAACAAACCTAATCAGTTTCTTTTCAGTCAGTTGTCCGATCACGGTGCCGGCAGAATTTTGCTACCGGGTGAGGGAACTGGACGGAATGTTTTGCACGCTGCCAAAAGCGGATGGGATGCCAATGCATTCGACATAAGTCCTGCTGCGCAGCAACGTGCATTGCGACAGGCCGCCATCGAAAACGTTCAGCTAAACTACTGGTTAGCCGATTTCGCAAATCCGAGATTTAAACGTGATTTCTACGACGTGATTGGCATCATCGACGTGCACCTGGATTCGAATCAATTGTGGTCCGGATTAGCTGAGCTGAAGCATGCCCTAATTCCAGGTGGCACGCTTATCCTGGAGGCGTTTGCAGCAGACAATTTACAACTTCCTTCGCCCGTGGGACCGTCCGAGTCAGATCATCTCTATAGGGTTGAGGCGCTTCGCGACAAACTGAAAGGCGATTTCGACTTCGGTCTTTTGCGCACAAAGTACATTGAACGCACAGACACCCGCACATATGATGCAGTTGTCGTTCAGATGGTGGCGACGAAGAAGCCCTAGCTCAGCGGTCCCAAGTGTCTCTCCAACTGTCGAACATTTCTGCGGCGCGATTTACTTTTTTCGTGCGAGATTCGTCAAACACGACGTCATGTTCAGTCTTTGTCGCAATCAATCCTTTCGGTGTGACGAACTTGGTGTCTGGGACTTTCGACTTGGTGATGGATATTGTGTCTAATTCATTCAACTTCTGGCCGGCGGTTGTGATGTATTTCAATGCGATGGGAATGCCTGTGCGCTGCGGCAAGCGATAAATTTTTTGCAGAACGAGTCCGGCCTTCGCCGGGCCAATTTCGGTCGGCCAAACCCAATAGTCTGCACTCGATAAATCGGTTGCTTCAAAGATGCTGTTTTTCAGGTCTCTCGGCTTCTTGACTGATGGTGTGGAAGCGAACTGTCCGGTTGTGTAGTGATTGGTTTTGAGCCCCTTTATCGATTCTTCTGTTGGGGTCTTTCGCAGCGGCAGTGCTTGGAGATAACCTCCTTCGCCGAGCATGCCAGAACCGAATGAGAGTGCACCGGAAAACTCTTTCACATCCTTGGTGCATGCCTTTTTTGATTTGGTGTTGTAGATCACTACTTTCCAATCAGGCGCTTGCAACAGGATTGCGTAAAAATTCGCCTTGTTTTCTATAAGCACGCCTTTGGAGGACACGTAGATTGTGTGATTCCCGGCCAGCTGACTCCGCTGTTGCAGAATCCAAGCCTCTTCATCCTTGGCGGCTGCGGGAGCTGTCGCCCACAAAAATGCAGCAGCAGCGAGCGACCACTGTAATGCTGAAAATGGGGAATGGCATGCTAAGCCCGTCTTGTGATATTGAGACAGAGATGATTTCCTCATATCGTTGAGAATACCGTATGAATCACGGCAACGCAAAACCTTGCTCTAAGGTCTTTGCATGCCCTTCCGGCGCAGTCAAGTTCCCCTTGGATGGTACTATTGACCCCGTCTCAAAAGGGGATTGCAATAATGGAAATCTTCGGTTTTCTCTCCTTCATAGGATTTGTCGCACTTGTTGCGCTGGTTTGGGCATCACTGAGAATTTGTAGCGAGTGGGAGCGCAAGGTCGTCCTCTTTTTAGGTCGCTTCAACGGCGTGCGCGGGCCTGGTGTTTTCTTCTTGATTCCATATCTGGAAACAACGCCGTACACAGTTGACATGCGAATGAACACGAGCAGCTTTACTGCAGAGCAAACGCTGACTCGCGATAACGTTCCAGTGAACGTAGACACAATCTTGTATTGGCGTGTGCTTGATCCCAAGCTGGCCGTGCTGGAAGTCACGGATTATGGAGTGGCGGTCATGGGCGTCGCTCAAACTGCATTGAGAGACATCATTGGACGTACAAGTTTAAGTGACGTTCTTTCAGATCGCGCTTCTCTAGATAAGGCGATGACTGAAGTGCTTGATCGTCAGACAGAACCTTGGGGTATCAGAGTTCAGTCGGTGCAAATGCGCGATATCAAAATTCCCGATGCTCTTCAAGATGCAATGAGCCGCGCGGCACAAGCTGATCGTGAGAGACAAGCGCGTGTCGTGCTGGGACAAAGCGAAGTCGAAATCGCCCATCGATTCGCGGAAGCAGGTTCGGTCTACACACAAAACCCAATGGCATTGCATTTGCGTGGAATGAACATGCTGTTTGAGGTCATGAAGGTGAGTGGAACATCAACCGTGATCGTACCTTCCACAGCTGTTGAGAGCATGAGCTTTGGCAGTGCAATGGGCATCACGGCGATGGCGAAGGGCGAGTCGCAGGCTGTAGATAGGGGAAGTCAGTAGCACGATCTCTGCACTACTGCTTTAGGGTTGCTAGGCTAACTGAATGGTGGCGAAGACTCACGAAGGAAGTGGAATCTGGCTTTAGCTCAGTAGTTTGAAGGAAGTGTGGTTGGCCGCTCTTGCCTCTCGCTGAATCAAGAACAAGAACGATTGCACGAGGCGATAGCGCATCGGCTACGAGGTTGACTCGCGTACTGAACGTGCTGTGGGTGAACTGATAAGCCGTGCCTTTGTGGCTGTCTGTGAAAATAATTACGCACTGTTTTGATGTCGACTTGGCTTTGCATGTTTCAGCGAATCGAGCAGCCGCAACGAGATCAATTTCGTAGACCGGGCGCGTCAGAATGTAGAAGCTGTAGCCTTGAATAGCGTTATCTAAAAACGAAATTCCATGAGTTCGTCTATTCCGGATATCTTTCTGTGGAACAGACCTATCTGTCAAAAAGGCCTGGCCGTGCTGAGTGGAACCGCAGTCGATTTTCAACTCCCGACGTGCGCCGATGTATGCAAGATATCGTGCGAGTTTGCGATCTTCTTGTACGTCATTTGTGAGGAACGTGACCGTGTTTCGATTTTCATCAATTATGGCAATCTGATTCTTGGTTGCTGCGATGCAAAGATTGGGCAAGGAATGAGGCAGCAGGATACAGAAAAGAGAAAGCGCGTAGAGGCAGAACGCCAGCTTAACCATGCGGTTCGACGCCAAAGATGTGAGCGTCAGAATTCCGAAAACACAATTGAAAATGATAGCAACCGAATGCGGTGCCCCACGAATCTGCGTCTCTCCAACTGATGTCATTAGTTTTAGTATGCGTACAATGCAATTGAGCATGATTCCAGTGATTTGGTCCAGGCCCCAACAAATTTGAGTGCATCCGGCAACATAGTTTGAAAGTGGGGCGATCAAACTGGAAAGAAATCCCAAACTCGTAATCGGAACAATAAATGGGTCAACAATGATGTTTGCAGGTAAAAAAAGCATTCCGACTTGCCAAAAGTAGAGCATTTGCAGTGGAAGAACAGTGAGTTGCGCTACTAAAATTACTGCGACGAGATCACACATACAAACCATCGGAGTCCACTTGATGTATTTCTGAAAGGACTGAGACAGCGGCTGTGCACCGAGAAGAATTCCCGCTGTTGCAGCATACGACAACTGAAAACCAATATCGGTAACACAAATCGGATCTTGAATAATTGCAAGAATAAGTGAAGAGGCAAGAGCCGAGCCCATATGCAGTCGTCTAAATGCCCATTTCGATGCTATCACCAGTACACACATGATTGCTGCACGCATAACGGAAGGCGAATTGCCTGCCAGGCAAACAAAACCTGCCACGGCAGCTAGCGAGAACACACTGATTAAACTTATGCTTTTCGTTATGGCTCGAGCCACGAAGTAGACGGATGCAACAATTATCGTGAGGTTAAAGCCTGATGCTGCAAGGAGATGTGACAGACCTGTCTCACGAAAGAGTTTCTGAACATCATCGTCTAGTCCTACAGCGGCCTCGCCCAAAACAATTGATGAGAGCAGATTGCCGCGTTCTTGACCGAGGTTGAATCGATGAGTGCTAACAATGGAATTGCGAATGGAGTCGATTGCAAATAGAGTTCTATCGCGCACATCTTGCAGCCCGTGGTCCGGCTTTCGCTCTATATGTTTCACTTCTGAGGCGGATACGCGCATCTGACAGAATACCCTTTTGCGCTCAAGCATTCTTTGCGAATCAAATTCCCAAGGATAGATTGCCGGCTTCGGCAAACTGATTCTTCCGGAAATTTCGACCAGACAGTGCGGTCTTATGCTGCTGGATGAATCTGTGTATGAGAAATTGTCATCGTTAACAGAGATGTTTATACGACCACTTACTTGTTTTGCAAACGGAGAAACGATCTCCGTGGCTTGCACGATGGCCCTCGTAGCGGCGTCTGCAGCCGCCCCTGAATTGCTGCTCATCGAGATAACAACTCCCCTCAATCTAATTTTGCCTGCATTGGCGAATTGAGATATGTCAGTCAATTCTGGTCGAGGGAATCGCAATTCAGCATGGACGGCAGCGCACAAGAAAAAGGCTGCCACAATCCAGGCAAAGAGATGTTTTCTTTTTGCTAAAGGCGGAACAAGTACAATTCCCAAAGCAAAAAGTGAAATCCATGGTGATGCGCTATAGCAGACGACACAGGTTGCTGCGGCGATGGAAATAGACACGATAATTAGCCTGTGTGGAGCCGAGAAAGTCATATGATTTGCCACGGGAAGTCGAGCCAATCCTTGACACCGAATGTGATGTCAAAGCAGACCTGACGGGTCATATCAATACAACGTTCGAAGCAACCAAAAAGTTCAGCGATTTCGATTAATTTTTGAGGATTGGTGCACTAGGAATCTGGTGACTGATCAGTTTCCTCTTTATCAATGCCGTTTTCTGACAGGAGATGACTTTCCTTTTTCTCAATCTGCTGTGTCTGTTGCTTTTGCCGCGTTTTTCTGAGTGTCTGTCATCGCTCTGTTCCTCGAATAACCACGTATAGAGACATTCGGTGCGTTCGCTGGTTCCGCAAAAAAATAAGTGCAGATTGTGGGAACAGCAGTTTTCATCTTCGTCTTATTCATTGACAAATAGGTGTGTCCAAACTGATCAGCAGCCGATGACGGACCGCATAACAGAAGGAGTCCCGGATTATGACGAACGATAGAAACGCCAATGAAAAAGTACAAAAGATGATCGACGTTGACGAAAATGATTTGGAAAAAATAGACGTGTGCCAGAACCACGTCAATCGAGATTCTGAAAACAACTACGATAAAGACAAAGACAATGTTATCCATCTCCGCTACAAGACCAAGGAGAAGAAGCATAAATAGAACCAACAAGGCCAACGAACTCAGCGAAAAAATCGCTAGAGCTACGCGAAGGTGCGCGCGTTAGGCAACTAGCCGGGTTGATTTAATCTGACGATGGAGCTTAATCAGCGGGTATATTGCTCTTGCCATTTAGAGGTGAGAGGATTGAACCGTGGCAGACAATGACGAGAAAAATCTAGAAAAGGCGCCTCGAAGTGGTGAAGGACAAAATGAAAAGCTGGGAGAGTATCGGGGACACACTCCAAGACCGACCTCCGAGCAAATCCAGACCATGCGCAAGTTCACCTTTGGAGACGATCAGAATCCGCTTCAGATCGTAAAGCCAGAAGATGATCCTCGAAAGGTCGTTGCGCAGGCCGATCGTACGAAAGAGGGTGCTGCAGAGACGCAGCAGAAGCCCGAGCCGCGCGAGCTGACAATTAGGAAAGAACTGGAAAAGCTGATGTCTGCTGGGCATGCCTACCAGATGGTCTTCAAAATGACTCCAAATGGGGTGGAATACACATTCGGGCATAGTCAAAACGATGCCGACTTTAAGAGCTTTCAAGACAGGCTGAACTCAAAGCTTCCCCAAAAGACTTGGGATCTTATCGAGCAAGAAGTCCGTGCGCATAATGGAAGATGGGTCGCAAACCTTCACACCGATGCTCGGCCGACACAATGGAAATCAGGCGAGAACGTTGCGCAAGGGAAACCGGGGGCGCCGGAAATACCTCAAACGAAACCTGACGTGAAGCCGGGCAGCGGCTCAGCTGATAAGTTTGTCGATGATGCGCTTAATCCGAATGCGGCTACTACTGCCCCAGAAGCTAAACCTCGACCCACCGAGTGGAAGCGCGATCTTAAGGGGCACGCGGAGCAAAATCAGATAAACATAGGTGCTCAAGACGGAGGCGATCGCCATGCTCCGTCATACCTCTCCGGATCCGGATCATTCAAAACGTCGGATGGTAGAGACATTCCAGTGGAAGTGTCCCCGAAAGGCAACTCGCCTCTCGGGTTCGAGGCGCTTCCCGGTACACCTATAACGTGTCGAATAGCTGGGCATGGTGCCGTGACTGAGGTGCAAGGACGGCTAGAGCTTGAAGGTGATCAGCGCTATTTTGCAGTAACTCATTACATTGACAGAGGCGTACTTGTTCAAAGCTCACCAGGAAGATCTTTTGCGAGAATCCCACTGTTTAAATGTGGAGCTGACGGCTCTCGTAAGTACTAATTTCCATGAATATGACGTATCTGGCATCTCGCATGCACATTTTTGGCATTTGCATTGGTATTACATTCAGTGCCTCTGCGGTCTCGGCGAATGTTTCGACTATGGAGCAGGTGCTCAAATTGCGCGCCGAAAAGCACGTCGCTGAAGCCTTGCAGCTTCTCGATGCGACGCTTGCTCAAAACTCAGGTGATGTTAACAGCCGTAGAATGCGTGCGGAAATCTTCCAAGAAGAAAAACGATACGCCGATGCATTGAAAGATCTGACCATTCTTGTAGAACAAATGAAGGACGTTCAGTCCATTTACGAGCGCGGACAACTGCTTGCCGACATGGGAAAGCATGGGGCTGCTGTTAGTGACTTCACAGCTTTTCTGAAAACGGGACATGGGCAATGGGCGGCATTAAATGCCCGCGCCCGCTCATATTTTGCACTGGCTGAATACAAGCGGTGTTTACTCGATTGCGACTCTGCGATCAAGGAAAATGAGTGCAGGCAAACCTATCTGCTTCGTGCAGATGCGTTGGAGAAACTCGGAAATTCGGCCAAAGCGCAAAAAGATAGAGAGCGGGCTAAGTCTTTGACCGAATGTCCGGAAAAGATCGCCATTGGATTCGCCCCCAACACAGTTGGATCAAATCTGTATAGCGCTCGTGCTTCTGCACGTGAAGGCAAGCTGGACGAAGCTCTCGAACGTACCAACAGAGCTCTGCGACTCGACTCAAAATGCGCTGAAGCATACATGATACGAGCCCTGATTCAGGAGAACAAAAAGAATCAAAATCAGGCACTAAAAGATCTTTCTTCGGCAATCGCCTATGCACCGAATGATGTTCTTGCATATGGGCGACGAGCCGCGCTTTATATGCGTCTTGATCAATCGGTTAGAGCTCTTTCTGACTACGATAAGTGTGTCACTAGACAACCTAACGATAGCTATTATCGGTTCTGCCGTGCAGTTCTTAGGCTCAAGCTCGGAAATTTCAAAGGCGCGGTTGATGATTGCACGATTTGTCTAGACAAAGATGCTTCACTTGCTGCATATGAGATTAGGGCGCGTGCATATGAAAAGCTCAAAAACGAGCAGGGACAGCGGAATGATCGCAGAATGATTCGAGTGCTGACCAGTTTGCCTTTCTCCAGTGGAGTTATCGCAGACAGCAATTCGCAATCAGTGACCGCTGATTCTCTAGTGGGCGGACAGCCACTCGTTCTCCCCTTTTCGCTGCCTGCGAACTTGGCTACACCATTGGAGAAACTATCTGTCGCTCCAGAAGGTTCTAGTGGCGCGCCTCCTCCTGCGAAAACCTCTGAAGCGGCGAGTACAGGTGGTCGTAAAGATTCAAACGCGAATCCTGTGGTCACTACTCAAGGAAACCTGCGAAAAGACGCATTCGGGATCAGTTATTTCGATGTAAACACCATCGTCTATTCCGACGGTCGCGTTGATGTTTCCGATCCAGGAAAACCCTTCGGCAGCATTCGGCTGTATCGCTCAACTCGAAGCGGTGAGAGGCTTCCTGAAGAATAGTGCTGCATGATCGTAACAAAAAGCTGACACCGTAATTGGTGTCAGCTTCTCAGGGTTTGTTGTTGTTTGCGTTACTTGCCCATCGCTGCGAAATACACAGCGCAAGCGTGGTCTAGATACTCGCGAGAGAGGCGAGGATCAGTTTGAAGGAACGCACAAAGGTTGATTACCTGGTCGCAAATGTCGCGAGGGTGGCAGCATCGCATCATGCGGCGCCCAGAGCGATATTGCGTTTCCACCAAATAATTGACGGCTTCTTCGTTGTAAGGAACGCCGGTTCTTTGGCAGTATTGCAGGAAGATCCATTTGAACTCGTCTTCAGTCGGGTTCGTAATGTTGATCTTGTACGGAATACGTCGCAGGAACGCTTCGTCTACCAGGTCGCCTGGGTTGAGGTTTGTGGAAAAGACGATGAGCTGTTCGAACGGCACTTCCAGTTTTTTACCGGTGTGCAATGTGAGGTAGTCGACTCTCTTTTCCAGAGGAACGATCCAACGGTTGAGGAGCGACTTGTGGTCGATTCTTTGTCTGCCAAAGTCATCGATTAGCAGCAAGCCGCAGTTGGACTTGAGCTGAATCGGCGCTTCGTAGAGTTTTGTACCGTAGTCGAATTGCAGTTCGAGCATGTCGATTGTCAATTCGCCGCCGACGACTACGCAAGGACGCTGAATGCGCACCCAACGGTGGTCGTAATCGCGCGGGTAGTTAGCTGCTGATACTGGTTCGTGGTTGTGGCTGTCGAACACGCGGATGATTTGTCCATCGCACTCAACGGCGTACGGGATGAAGATGTGACCTTTGAAGCTTCGGACGATGCGCTCGGCGATGGAGGTCTTTCCGTTGCCTGCTTCGCCAAAGAGGAACATCCCTCTTCCGGAGTTAATGGCGGGACCGACCGAGTTGATTGTCCGGCGGTTGACCATAATGTCCGAGAAGGCGACTTCTAAGTCACGCGGAGTTACCGATTCGCGGCGGATTGTTTGATACTTGAGAGAGTCAACGTAACGAGCCCACGGTACAGGACACGGTCCCACGTACGCGTTGTGATCGAAATAGGCTCTGGCGCGATCGCGGCCTTTTTCAGTCGGTGTGTATTCGTAGTCGGCAAGTCCGCCAGAGCTGCGAACTTCGACCAGTAATTGCCGTTTCAAAACTTCCAAAATCTCTTCGATAAGTTTGAAAGGCAACATGGTTCTGGCTGCAATTTCACGACCGAGCGCGAAGTTGACCATGTAAATGTCTTTGAGGACTAGTTCTTCGAGCAAACCTTCCTTCAGACCTGTTTCGGCAAGTGTCGTCGGGTATGGAGGAACAAACTCCTGTTGCTGCTGAACACCGGTTCTGACTTGTTGAGTCATATTGTTTCTCTCTCTTGAGTACCAGGCATTGGATCTTAGTCTAGCGCGTCTATCGTACTGGCCGCGTCGCCAAGTTGCATCTGCTCGCAAAATCGCGACACGACAAGATCATTATTCACTTTATCGCGTAACTCTACTTATTACTAGGGTTCTCATGACAAATGTGACCTTGTCATGAAGAGTCTAATCTATTTCGAAGTCACCAAAGTGTGAATTGAATTGCAGATACTCTCCAGTTCTTGGGTTCGATCGCTGTTTCCGAATCGATCCATGCAGTAGACATTCATGAAGGAAGATACTAGTTTGGGCAGCTCTGGCGGCAAAGGTTGGCTGTCCACGGCTGGTTGCGCGAGCGAGGCCTCGAGCCTTTCCAAAACCTCGTCAGGGGTGTCTGCAGGATTGCGTGCGATTTTGTAACGCTGCAAGTCCCTGAGCATCTCCATATAGAGTTGGGTGGAACGCCTGGAGATGTCGCGAGTTTCGGCGAATCCTTCAGCCTTCTTTCGAGTCGAAACATAGTGCCAAGCGATCGCAGCAATTGACAAAACCGTCAGAACAACAGCGAATGCCTTCCAAGGAAGGTTTCCGAGAAGTTCGCGTGGGTCGAGTTTGGCCCAGAAATCCAGTTTCTTCTTGTCGTCACCCTTCGAATCGAACTTGCTGGGGTCAGCTTGTGGACTGCTTGCAATTGGTTTTCTCTTGCTTTGAATCGATGAGCCAAAGCTGCCCAAACCATGTTTAACCAGCGATGAGAGAATGTTTTCCTGCTCGTGAAGCGGCATTCGCCCATCGGGAGTTGCGTCGAACTCTATCCATCCCCAATTAGGCAAATACGTCTCGCCCCAAGCATGCGCATCTCGCATGTGAATCTCGCGGAAGCCGGAATCTTTGTTGAGCGTGCCAGGTAAGAATCCGCCGACGCAGCGAGCTTCGACGCCTACTGATCTGCACATCAATACGAAGCTTGTGGCGAAATGCTTGCAATTGCCCTGTTTTGTTTTGAAAAGGAAGTTTTCAACATAGTCTTCGCCGTCTGCCACTTTGCTTTCCAGCGTTGCATTGTATTTGTAGTTTTGACGCAGGTAATTGCAGATGCGCTCGGCTTTTGCAAAAGCATTGCCTTCTCCTGCGGTTTTCTGTGCCAATTCGCTTACTTGTTTTGAAAAGCCTTCCGGCAGCTGAAGATAGGCTTCATCAGCCGGCTTTTTATCTGTGACTCCTCGAAGTGTCGTGAGGTCGTATACCGGCACGTAAGAAACTATTTTGTAGTTGGCACCCTTGCGAAGGATTTGACGCGCAATGATCGTGCCATCCTTGTCTACGAAGAAGTTCTTGATCGTCGAAGATACAAAGCTGGGCACCCAAACGGCCGGCAATACTCCTCGAATTTCTGACTCCACACGAACATCCATTGCTACTTCCACTGTGGGGCATTCAGTTGCCAACTCGAAGGCAGGTAAGTCTGATACCTTCACCCCTTGTCCGGCTGTCGCAATGTGTGCAGTTAGTTTTCTTGGTTGCTTTCTCAGCCAATGTCTACCGTCAAAGGTGTCGAACGCGATGCGCCTGATACAAGTCTCTCGTTGAGACGAAACCCGCAGTAAAAGCTCGTCTTTGCCTGGTGGCCTGTCGAGCGACATGGTTTCATTTGCCGCTTCGGCATCAACACTGACAGTTAGCGTCGAGGCACCGGAGCCGGTTCCTGGGCCGCCGCCCGCCGAAAGATCGTCACCGCCTTTGCTGCCTTTTCCACCTTTTCCGCCCTTTCCATCCGGCTTTCCGCCGCGTCCAACCGTTCCGGGCCCTGACTGAGCTGCGGCAACATCTGATGCATCGCTGCTGGTTCCGCGACCGTCCTTTGACCCTCCGCTGCCCGCATCGCCGCTTTTGCCGGTGCTGCCGCTTCCGCCAGTTCCACCACCAGAACCTTGTGTGGTGCCCCGTCCTCCGCCGCTGCCACTGCGCGTTCCAGTTGTTGCGCCGCCTGATACGGCAATCTTGGAGCGCATCATAGAAGCCAAACTTGAATCGATTATCGAGTCAACGCGCGGAAGACCGAAAAACACAAGTACCGTCAGCAATGGCAAACTCATTACCGGAAAGATTACGTTGCCTGTCGCTTGTCGCTGTATTCTAGGCGGTGCCGCCTGGGATTGCGATCCCGGTCTGGCCTCGCCCAATGGGCGCGATGGACCTACGTCCTTACTTCGGGAAACGCATTCGAGGTAGAGGAAGACCGATCCAAGAAACAAATAGATAGCGACGTAGAGCCCGAAAAGCGGTCCATTACCGGCTGCAGCTACGCAACATAGGACTGACAAACCGATCATGATTGATATGCTCACATCAGATCGAGTTCTTATGTCGAAGAAATGCAATGCTTGAAGTCCTGTCAGGACATGGATGAACGGACCCAGCGGTTCGAACTTGCCGAACATGAATTGACCTACCAATTCGTAGGTAAATATGCCGCAGACGATGAACGTTCCTATCAAAGGAAAGATGCTCAGCCAGGCCGGCTTGCTGTTGCGAAATGCATATGAAATGTAGCTTCCGCAAACTGAACCCCAGATGTATAGAAACGTCACCACATTTGGTGTTTCAACATAAGTTGCCGCTGCTGTAATCAATATGATCGCCATCAATAGTGCAATGACGCGCAGAGCAATCGAATTCTCCGGACGATCGTCCTTCTTTGACTTCGGCTTTGCCAGCCCCATCAATTCGCTCATCGTGAGCAAACCGGCTTGATTGAGTGGATTCTGGGCCTTCATAGACG
>CAYZJR010000081.1:29531-31294 GCA_964478655.1 uncultured Candidatus Obscuribacterales bacterium | reverse complement strand
GATTGTCGACAAGCCAAAAATAGCAGTCCCAAGCTTCTCGAGCTGTTCGACGGACAGGGAGCGGATTTGAGACTCAAGAGATTCATCGAGTGACCCGAACTTGGCTTCGAGCATTAGCTTGACGAACTTTGCAGCCTCTTGTTGTTGTCCTTCGATTCGACCTTCGGCTCGCCCTTCGGCTCGCCCTTCGGCTCGACCTTCTTCTATTCCTTCACGTTTCCAGCTTGTAATTATTTCCATGATTTCCTCCCTTTGTGGTGATAGTGCTAATTGACGCTGGAATTCGATTTCTTGCGATTTTGTTAGCTTTAGGTACGTATCTATAAACTGTGAAATTAAATACAGCCGAGCCGGATCAAGTTTCAGGCTAGTGAGTGCTTTTATACAATCTAATTTTAACTGTGCGCGTGCGCTAGGTGCAACATTCATCTTGCCCATGAGTGCTACAGACACAGGATTTGGATACTCCAAGTACTGCGTGTAATTGAGGGTATTGAGCTGAAGGACTTTGTACTCAAAACGTAGAACCGCAAGGTCTGGAAAGCTCAACTCATGCGTTGACGTTTGCTTCGTATGCGGTTCGGCAAACGAGAGAATCGCAACTGGGTAGACCTGTAAGTCATACTTTTCGTAGAGTCGACAGAAGTAGCGAAACATTCGTTTTGCGAAATCGGGGCTGTACGTTGACTGTGATTCGATATGCACTAAAAAGAATGTGTTGGAATTTTTGTAGAGTGCCTTTACAACAAGATCTGCGTGATACCTCTCTCCTTTCGCAATGTCAGAAAAGATTTCCTTCTCGAGAAACTCAATTGATTCCTCATCTAAGTACGCTGAGACAGACGGAAGAAAGACCCTGATAAAGTCAGGAAAGAAGTGAGTCAGGAGTTGTTTGAAAAGACGGTCGTGGTCTATCATCTCTAGGACTCCTCAAGCGATGTTAGTGACATGTGCTATTAACTAAACGTCTGGGCCCCGTAAAAAGTTCAAATCCAAGCTGTGCCCTAAGTCCTGTATGGGACTCGCTTTTCACAAGGCGGTCGGAAATCAGCAAAACTTGCCGGACTCTCGATCAATGCATTTTTCATTAATTGCTTTGAGGCAGTTTGCGTCCGCCCAAAATGGCCAGTCACCATTTGTTCACAAGTTCGGCGCACAATGCTGTTTGGTCCAGTTTTAGATTTCACTTGACATCAGACTGGATCGTTCGTAGACTAATCAGTTGCCTGGCTCAGCCATGCAATTTTTAAAAACCTTACTAAAACAAACTCAATATTGCCCTTGCGGCCGTCACCTTTCAAGATGACGATGTTCGCCTGCGCGCACGAAGATTCTAACCCCATCTTCGACTGCACATCAGGCGCCACTTCGCTTGACCAGGCGCCAGCCGCAGGTGGTTCGCGGCTAGGAGTTTTTCTCATGAGAATCACGACCAGAAAGAAAAGTCAGTATCGATCGCGACTTGGCGATCTGTTTTTAGAAGCAAATATCATTAGTCCGCAAATGCTTGCTGAAGGGCTGCGCATTGCAGGCGGAGCCGCGCTTCCACTCGGTCGTGTGCTGGTCATGACCGGCTACGTTGCAGAACAAGATGTTAAGGCTGCAATTGCTATTCAGCTGATGGTGCGCAACGGCGAGCTGGCTCCAGACCATGCGATAAAAGCATTGCGCCTGTGCCATTGCTCTCGCATCAGTGTTGAGCAGGCGCTTGAGATTGTCGGATACAAGCCGGAAGACGCGGCTCCAATCGGGCAGCTCGGACG
>CAYZJR010000081.1:26493-29431 GCA_964478655.1 uncultured Candidatus Obscuribacterales bacterium | reverse complement strand
TTGAGATTGTCGGATACAAGCCGGAAGACGCGGCTCCAATCGGGCAGCTCGGACGGATGCTATTGAAGGCTGAACTGGTTGATGCAACTAGCATAGAAAACGCTGCGAAACAAAGCTGCATCACCGGTGAATCGTTGGGACGAATATTGGTTCTCAAAGGTCTGATATCACCACTGGTGCTTTCTGTTGCTCTAAACATTCTGGTCTTGGTCCGCGACGGCAAACTTACTATGCGTTTAGGGATTCTATTGCTGAGAAAGACATACGTTGACCGCATTAGCCTTGCGCAAGCGCTAGAGTCTTTCGATATCGAATGCGAAACCGGCAGGCACCCCGTAAAGCTCGGCACCATACTTAGTGCCGCTGGATGTCTGCCGGAGAGCGATACGGTTTTTGCAGTTGAGATCGGTTTGGAACATAGTGCACAAGTTGGCTGGGTGCTTGTGGAAACCGGTCTTGTTAGCGAGTACGTTATTGATGCAGCGCTGCAACTTCAGAGCATGATCAATATAGGAACCTTGAGTTTTCGCAAAGCTGTGGAGATACTGCGATTGGTTGAGAGCACTAGAGATTCTGTAGATACAATCTTAGCTAAATACCAACGCCTAAGCGCGGTCGCCGAACTTCTCGTACAAGCCGAAATCATTTGCGAGCAAAAAGTTCGCGAGTACCGAAATCGCATCGCAGACAATGATCATGTTGTTCTCGCGCTTCTTCAAGATGGCGTAGTGCAACTCGAATGGCTCGATCGCGCGAACGCATGTCTGTCGCTTGTCGCGGACGGCAAAATCACTAAACAACAAGCGGTAGAAGCGACACGTTTGTGCAGCGACGAAGGCGATGATTATTTTTCAGCGACTGGAAACCTCGCATGTGCAGGTTCTTAGTCGCCTAGTCACGCCAATTTCATTTCGGCGTTTTCCGGATGCGTTATCATCAATCGTAGTTTAGGAACATTTTTTCTTCGTGCATCCGGTTAGGTTACAGGTCTACTTGACTCGCTGCCGGTGGTCGTATCCAGCACATGTCCGATTCGGCGTTGCAAATAGCGAAGGTCGATAACTATTGATGATTTTGCCCACGACTTCCTTGAATTCCCGACAGACCCAAACTAGAATACTTCGAACATTATCAAGCCAGATATATTCGATGCCCAAGATACTTATAGTTGAGGACGATAGCAGGCTCTGCGCGAACATTGCAGACTGTCTCGAATTGGAAGGCCACGTCGTTGAGTATGCATTTGATGGTGCGGCCGGCGATGCGTTGCTCGTGACTGGCGGCTTCGACCTGGTAATTCTTGACTGGAATCTACCAGGAATAACAGGTTTAGAACTCTTGAAGGAATATCGAGCACTCGGTGGAGTGGCGAAGGTTTTGATGCTCACCGGCAAATCGGCAATACAGGACAAGACCGCTGGACTCGACTCCGGAGCCGATGACTACTTAACCAAGCCTTTCGACGTACATGAACTTAAGGCTCGAGTCCGAGCACTACTTCGTAGACCGGCTGAAACTATAGGTGAAATCCTCAAGTGCAGAGGGCTAGAACTTGATACGAAAGCGCATCAAGTGCGAAAAGGTGGAAGAATTATTGAACTCTTTCCAAAGGAATTCATGCTGCTCGAATTCTTCATGAGGCATCCTGGAGAAACATTTAGTCTCGAGTCACTGCAGAAACGCTTGTGGCAGACTGACTCCGAGTCGTCTCCCGACACATTGCGCGTGCATATTGCAAGACTGCGCAGCAAAATTTCGAAGCCAGAAGAGCGAGAGATAATCAGGACCATTCATCGCGTGGGCTATATGTTAGACCTCGACTGATTCGGCGAAGAAGTTAGCCGCTTGTAGTAATAGGCATCATTTTAACGACTTTGTAAGAGGCGCGCGTTAGTCTGCTCAGATAGGCGCGTTAACTCGTTTTGAGAGGGATTTATGGATGACGTAACTTACGAAAAGGTTTTGGAGCCGACGGCTCAAGGTACCGGTTCACAGACTATCGGGTCAGTCTGGCTCTCAGAGGCTCAAGCCGCTTGGAAGCGGAATTCGAGTGGTGAAGCCAGCACCTTCGCGGACGGACCGAATATTGTTTTGATTTCTAGTCTCAAAGGTATGCATGTACCCGGGTTAGCTCTCGAGCCGAACAGACAGCTTGCAGGCACCATTGAGACGTTCGTACAAGCAATGGATAACTCTCCGTCCAATATCGGTCTCAAAAGGCTCGCAGAAGCAGAACAGGCTCTACTAAAGCTTGGTGAAACCGAAGGCTGGATACCAGCTCCCAAAACCACGCCATATTTCAACTTGAAGAAAGGACGCTACGTATTCACCGAAAAAGGTGGATGGATCGATATGGTGCATTTTCTCTTTTATGCAGGAAAAGCATTGGCTTACAAGCAAAGCGGAGAGAAGCACCCAGCGGAAAAAGCAATCCGTGATGGAGAGTGGCAAGAGTTCTTTGACCCATTGCATTCTCGGTATAGCTACGAGGATCTCCCATCTGACAGATTTGGTGCCGATTTCGCCATAAACTCCTTCGATCCCAAAAGTGGTTTGACTCTTTCTCAGCAAATTGGAAAATATTTCAAGGATAACCTGGGAGCTACCATTCCGGAGAGAGCGCCAAACTACTCAGAGCTACCAATGGAAGATAGCAAGAATCCTCCCAGTAGAATCAATAAGTCGACTGCGCCGATCCATGCGATCGAGAATATATGATTAAAGAGGGTGATAGCATTTCTTGAATGGCATAGCTTGCAATTGGAGTTGCTCACCTTCCTAGTGAAAATATGCAAGTGAAAATGCAGACGTTCTTAGTGCTTGGCTTGATCGGTTGTGCGGTCTGTTCTGCAGCAGTTGTTTATGTAGCAGTTTCCGGCACTCGAATCGCGCAGCCCGCTGAGCGAACATCTGTGGTAGGCGTGCCTTCGAGTGGCGT
>CAYZJR010000081.1:17928-26393 GCA_964478655.1 uncultured Candidatus Obscuribacterales bacterium | reverse complement strand
CCTTCGAGTGGCGTGTATTCACCGATTGCTTTGCTAGATGTAGGAGAAGCTTTGGTGATGTCGAAGTCTCCAACTGGCGATATTCCAGATGTGAGCGTCTCAGAAGTTATATCTACGTCTAAGTTCCGAATGACCAAAGGCCTGGGCTTCGGAGATTATAACTTGTTTCGAAAACGAGGCACCACTGATAGTGCCAGAAAGAGTGCGCCAGCGAATGAGGGACATAATTTGAACCTTCGCGCCGCTGCGAGCGACAAACTGATCTCTAAGCTGGGTCCGAGTATTGAGGTCCTCTGTCTTGATCGCAGCGCACGGTTGACCGAACAGGGGTTAAGACCTTTGGCTAATTTGCGTCATTTGAGGACTCTTTATATTTGCCGCAACGGATTCACCGATAAGGCATTAGTCGAAGTAAAACATATTTCGTCGTTGAAAAACCTTTACCTGTCAGTAAATCGATTCACGGACAACGGAATTCGAAACTTAAAGGACTTGCCGAATCTTGAATTTGTCGACCTTTCCAATACTGCTGTCACTGGATCTGGACTGCGAGACACTTTCGGTGAAAAGGCTTTGGAAGGCCTAGTCGCTTCTGATTTGTTTCTAAAAGACGATGATTTACGCGAGATAAGCAAGATCAAAATCAAGAGATTGAGTCTGTCAAACAACCCGCTTATAACAGATCGAGGTGTCGAATTTCTCTGCGAGATGACCGATCTAGAGAGGCTTGACCTCACAGGATGTGCGAAGCTCTCGATCTCCAGCCGAAACAAGATAAGCAGATGTCTTCCTCAATGCCGCCTTGGACCAATCTTCGATGATATGTGACAAAGGCTAAACGGAAACGCCCACGAGAGAACAAACATAGAGCGAAGAACAGAAAAAAGCAGGTCTAGTCAACTTTGTGCATAGGTGTGTGTGGCGGATGCCGGCAAGGTGAACCAAAACTTGCAACCGTGCCCAAAGTCGCTTTCCACGCCAATATCTCCGCCGTGTTGATTGACGATTGCCTTGCAAATGAACAACCCCAGGCCCGTGCCAGTATTGGCATCTGATGGTGAGACCTGTTTGAACCTGTCGAACAGCGATTCTTGTTTCGCCAAAGGAATTCCTGCTCCTTCGTCTGCTACCGCCACTGTGACGACGCCGTTCTGTGTCTCCGACGTTACGCGAATTGCAGAACCAACGGGCGAATACTTTAGTGCATTACTTAGTAGATTGACCATGACCTGTACAATTCGGTCTGCGTCAGCATAAACGCAGTCTTCTGGATTTGCGTGCAGCTCAAACTTTATTTTCTTTGCTTCGGCAAGCGGTTGAATTGACTTTATCGAACGCTCCAGTATCGAAACTATCCATGCCTGTTGCGGATCAATCTCGAGCTGTCCTTGTTCAAGTCTCTCGGCATCCAATAAATCGTTTATCAAGCTCAGTAAACGGTCTGTGTCACTTTCTGCAGCCGCGATCTTTTTCAAACCTTTTTCGTTCAAGCTTCCCAGCGCGCCGGTGTGCAACAAACTAAGGACAAGTTTCAAAGACGTAAGGGGGGTGCGCAAGTCGTGGCTTATAAGAGCAAAAAATTGCTGTTTGACAGCCGCGCTGTTTTTCACTGCTGAGTACATCGCTCGAAACGCTGTATCCAATTCACGGAGCTCGTCGGATCCCCGCATGGGTGGTAGCAGTTCTTCGCGTCTGACAAATCTTTCTGTATTGGTTCGCAGTATTGTGATTCGGTTGATAAACGTCACAGCAAAGAAGACTACCAAAGTGACGCTAATTACGATGCTCGCTATGATAAAACCCCATAAGATGGACACGATGCCGCGAATCCTTGCGTGCTCAAAATCAGGAAATGCACTATCGGCAGTATTGCTGCGACCACCGATTTTGATTGTTTCCTCAAGAATCTCGTTGGCACTTTCCGTAACTTCCGGTGCAATTTCCATTGCAAGAACAAATGGTGGTTGATTTGCTCCGGCGGTCATCCTTCTCATCTTCACTAAGGCCGTATCTGTAGCGATGTTGATCTTTCTCGATAACTCCTCAAATGATTTGTTGCCTTTGGCTGCATATTCAATGGATTTTCGGCGCGCCTCGATTGCGATTAAAGTCTCTTTGTGCTTCTGGCGAAGTTGCTTTCCTTGTTCGGGCTCGAGGGACGATTCAATTAGTTGGCTGCTTGCATTTGTAAGCATGATTGCAAGCTCGTCGGCCGCAAGTATGATCGTTCTTGCTCGGGCCTCTTTTTCCGTTTGGACTTTTTCTTGTTCCAGCATCGGAACAATAACTGCAAAAACGGCCAACTCACAAACTAGCGGTACGAATACCAAAATCAGACCGCGGGTTACTAGGTTTAATCGAAACACTCAGCTGCTCAAAGATACCGATTGCCAATTGTAGGTAGTACCATCATGACCTATTTCAAGTCAATCGGGTCGAAGTAAACGAAAGCATTCGCCTGTTGCCAAAGCTTATTCATAAGTTCTAACAAAGTGTTTAAAATCTCGAAATTTGAATCTTCGTGAACGAAATCAGCTCTGAAGCTGATCTTCCTTCCTGATCTCAATGACGGTCCAATTGCCGGTCACGAGTCCCGTCGCCGCATCAGTCAATTTATCGGCTTCGTTGGCGCGCCCGGTGATTTTGAGTAGATCTGCATAATGTTTCATGAGCTTAGTCACCGCAGGATCTGAGGCTCTGAGTTTTCTCTTTCGAATTGCCAGAGCATTTTTATAGAGCGGCTCTGCTTCTGCATATCTTCCTTGCACGTGTAGAACAATCGCCAGATTGTGCGAAGCGGTTGCAAGTTCGAGCGAATCCGGTCCGCTCACTGCGGTGTGAATCTCTATACATTTACCCGCGAGAAACTCACATTCTTGAAAGCGAGACAAGTTGAAGTGCAGCCGCGCCAGGCAATCCGCAGTGTGTGCCACTTGCGCATGATGCGTTCCTAAAGTTTCGCGCTTTACTTGCAGCGAACGCTGCCACATCATTTCGGCTTGTCCGTACTTCTCTAACTGGAAAAGACACTCACCTAGCGCGTCTAGAGTGGATGCGAATCGCGGATCTCGCGCATCGAAATGTTCCGCAACCTGCAATGCGTCAAACCAATGCTTTTGCGCCTCTTCCCACTGTTCCTTTTGAGAAAATGCTTGCCCCGCGATGCTTGACTTGGTCCAGGCTTCGTCTGTGTTCTTCGCCACGGCAACGGCTGCTGGAGCTGAATCGGGAACGCTCAAATTCTTTTGTTCAGATACCTGTGCAGGCGCGCTCGAAGAAGCGCCGGCTTTCAGAACCTCTTGCATCAGTTGGCGTACTTGTTGTTCTAGCTGAGAAATCTTCTGTTCTTGCTCCCGCACAGTCTTGCGCAACTGCTCAACCTCTTCAGATGGAGGTGAAACTTTTGAAGCGCCAGAACCAGCTGCCGACCTGGCAGCTGGAAACGGAGTTGCTGTGGACATCGGTGGCGCTGCAGAAGCAGCAGAAGATGACAATTGTTGTGCTTGAAGCACACCCTGCGGTCCCTTCTTCATTTCAGATAATGGCCGTGGAGGCTCCGGCGCCTTATCGACAGAACGAGTAGTGCCTGGTGCAAAAGCAAAGGGCACAGCTCGTTCATCCGGCAAACTAGCTTCCTTCAGTGTTTGAGTCTGTTTCCACTTGCCCGTTGAGACTAACTCGATGCATCCTTTTAAGTGCGTGGCCTCCTCTTCTCGATGCGTATCTTGCAAAAGCTTGGCATAGTGAGTCAACACTGTGGCTACTTCCGGGTGCTCAGGACCATGCAGTTTACTTTTAATGTCTACCGCTTTTAGGTACAGCGCTTCTGCTTGCCCGTATTTCTGCTGCCAGTGAAAGATCATCGCGAGGTTTGTCGCTGCCTCGCCGATGTCCGTGTGCCCGGCCGGCAGAATCTTCTCATACAAGTCGTACGCCTTCCGCGCAACGTTTTCTGCCTGTCTGAGCTTCCCCTGGCGCCAGTAAACCTCGGCTAAAGCCTCAAGGCACATAGGAAGCCTGACACTATTGGAGTCAAGCGCCGCCGCCTCCTCAGCCGCTTCTGTCCATAAATGCTCGGCCAGCGGCAAGTTGCCGCCCTTTGCCGCCTGTGCAGCCTGGGCAGCGCAAGCCTGCCAGGTTTCCTCAGTTACCCCAACTGTCGCCATATAGCGCCAACTCCAAGTGAACGCAATCTCAATTCGCCACGAATTAACGTAATTGCGTTATTCCCTATAGCGGACTCTAGAATGCGCATCTGTAAAAACGATTTTGCCAGACGCCGATAATTGGCGGACTTTCAAACTGACCTTAGCCCATTAATCGGCGCTCTACTGTGGGTTTGCACAGTGCGTTTGCAAATTTTGCGTCTATTCTGCAATTGTGTGCGCTCCTCCCTGAATAGTGCCGCCAGAAAATCAACTGGAGGAACCCGGTCATGACAGATAGCTCAGAATGGCAAAAATTGAAAACGTGGAAGGTCGACTCGCAGCACTGTGAGTCGGTTGCTTCGAAACTTGCTCGAGAAGCGCTTTTGCTTCAGTCGAGTGTACTTGGTGGGTTGCACAATGGAATCGAAGAAGCCAAAGCAGATCCGGTAGGAACGGCCGCGAGAGTCGGCACAGCAGTGGTGGCGGGTTTCGTTTTGTCGAAAGTCGCTGGCACATCGCGGTGCCTGCAAGAAATTTCTTGTGCGGTCAACACTGGTCTAACAACGTCCGCAGTATTTGACC
Source organism: uncultured Candidatus Obscuribacterales bacterium (assembly GCA_964478655.1). Classification (GTDB taxonomy): domain Bacteria; phylum Cyanobacteriota; class Vampirovibrionia; order Obscuribacterales; family Obscuribacteraceae; genus CAYZJR01. The sequence goes on along the minus strand of CAYZJR010000081.1, from coordinate 21,663 downwards.
TGGCACAAACAGACAAACTCACTCGCATCGGTGATGCCCTAGGCGATGCCTGGACGTCCGATGCAAACATAAAAAAGGACGAAGAAATACTGAAAAACGAACTTGGTCGATTTGCTTTCGATTCTGTGTTAAACACACTTGCGGCCTCGGTTGGCACAACATCAACAAGCGTCATGCGCCTGCATCAGGCAAATCAGCGCACGGCGCACAAACCTACCGCCATCGGCAAGATCACATATAGCATCGGACCCGATACGTGTTATCGAGTAACACCCCATAAGAATGTTCTGCTTTCAAAGGATCTCACTGTCATTCACGAATCGCAGTACAAAGCCGCGCCGTTTACCTGCACAAGAACGTTCGACGGTAAGGATGTGACTCGGTTCGCCAACGGAGATAAGGTTATTTCGGACGGTTTGCGCACCACCATCGATACCGGAAGTGGAAGAATGGGCAACAAGCAAGTTCAGATAAATCATCACGATATCGACGTAACAATAAACGAACGACAGTATCAAGGTAGGTGGATGGATCGCCGCACGACCTATAAAGATTGGCTTGGCGTGCGCGAGTGTCGAAACGGTGTTCTCGGAATTGAGGTCAAAGGACAACCCCCGAGATTTATCGATCCGCCTGAACTTTCAATATTTGAGCGATTGAAAAATCAAGTGAGGCTGCCAAACGTTGGTTCGCCCCTGCCTCCCCGACCCCGTGTGACCGAAGCTTTCGGTGGTGGCCACAAAATCGAATTCGCAAATGGTGCCAAGCTACATGTCGGAGATCTGGATGATTCTTTGATTCTTCGAAATGGCAGGGAGACGCATTACATCTCTCGATCGTGCGAGAACGAAGCAATTAACCCGATAGACTACTTCAAGCGCACGACGGTAGAGCGGCCGAAGCCCGAGTGAGCGTGCCTTTCGACCAAGGAAGGAATCAGGCGTGCAATGGCCCGTCGATTCACGCGCCCTGTAGACAAAGTAAGGCGCTCTAAAAGAGCGGAGCAGTTCAAACCGTTCGCAAAACTTGAAGGTATTGGATATCAGCCATTGATGCGCCAGGTCCTCACGAGATACGCGCGTGAGAATGAGCATCGATTGAAACCCAAACCGGGTAAATCGTAACGACGATTATTCCGAAATCAACTTTTCGAGTTCTTCAGACAGTCCACGTTTCTCGGCGTCCTTGCGCATTGATTCGACTTTGGAAGCTTGGTCTGCAATCTGTTGTCGCCAAGCTTTCATCTGCTGAAGCACGTTGTTTCGTTCATTTCCGTCAAGCGCTTTGCGGAGATCACCAATTGAGGATTTGCTCCAATCGCCGAATCGCAATGACTTCTGACTAAGAGTGAAGCTAGTAGGAATCAACTTGGAGCCACGCACGAGCTGCCCTTCAAGCATCGTCGCGAGATCTCTCCACCGCACAGCTTCTTCCGCTACATGCTGTTTTGCGTAGTCCGAATCGAGGTATTTGTTGAACTTAGCCTCGTCCCAATCTCTGATTCCATCAAGGTTTGGATGTGTGCTAAGGAAAGTGCGCCCTTCTGCGGTCATCGGCATCGGCTGCGCCAAAAGCATACGCTCAAGCGTCCATTCGAACGGCGGATCTTTCGAGCAGTCATGCGAAACCGTTAAGCCATCATCGGAAACTTTATCTTTAGGGTCTTTTGCGTCGGAGGACATAATACACACCAGTCCAAGCATTGACAGTGTCACGACTGCGATGTTTCGAAGAATCATAAACATGCTCCTGAGGATGCATCGTTCATTTTAGCCGCAAACTATGATTCGCGCTGCTAGTCGCCGGTGAGTCGTTGCTCGGTCTCTGCCATGACTTTGCGAGCGCGTTCCAACAGGCGTTGCTTGCGCTCCTCGTCGACATCTCCTAGGTAAGTCTCAAGTGCCGTTAGCGGAGAAGACACTGCACTTTCAGTTAGCTGCGGCAGGCGCGCTCGATTTATTGCAGGGACGATCTCCGGCAAAAATCGTGCCGTTAATGCGCTTGATGCAGCTTGACGCAGTTGTGCATCATCGACCGTTGGCAGCTGTTCTTGATTGATGCGATAGCGAACCCGCAGCACGCAACCTTCGATTATTTGCTTTTGGATTTTTGAAAGCAGAGTTTGTGTCGCGTCTTCCGACTTAGTAACGTCAGCATCAACTGTTACAAAGGGCCGCGGCTTGATGCTGTGAAATTCATAGCTGGTACTACCTCGTTCTAGGCGCACGTGTAAGAACCCCTTATCTTCTTTTTCCTCACCGAAGTCGACGCGTTCAAGACTTCCTGCATAGACTACTGCAGGCTCTTTCGTGCGAATAATCTGATGCTTGTGAATATGTCCTAGCGCAACATAGTCCACACGCTTGTCAATGAAAAGTTCTGTGGGGAACGTCAAAGAATATCCAATCAGCAATTCACTTTCAATTCCGGCGATTGCCCTGTCTACTCCCAAATGCGCAGTGGTGACTGTCGGTAAGTTTGGATCCAAATCGTCGTAAAAACCTTGCAGCACGTCGTGGAGATTATCTATTAGCACTCGATCGATGGCGCCACTGGGCATGTTGCGGTATTTCTCTATCGTCATCATGTGATGCCGAGAAATATGAGGCACCCCGATGAGTTGGAAGGCACCATTAGCGGTGTCAAGCCGAAGCATTTGCGGCTTGTCGATGGTCAACACTCCAGGGACTTCCAAGCTCTGGAATACCGACATTGCATGGCTCGCAGTGGAGCGCAGAATCTGGTCATGATTGCCGACTACCAATATTGCCTTGATGTTCGCCGCCGATAATCGTTTGAGTTCCTTCGCGAACATCTTCTGGTAAATTGGCTCGGGTGACGCGTTGCGATATGCATCACCTGAGAAGAGAAACACATCTATCTTGTGCTCGATTGCATAGTCGACAACTCGAGACAACGCCTGCACAAAATCTTCGAATCTGATGTTGAGCCCGGTTTCCGGGTTCAAACGACCGTGTGACTCTCCCGAGCCAAAATGTATGTCCGATACGTGAATCAGATCGATCGTCATTTTCGATAAAGTGTTCCGAAGACGTTTGACAATTCTAGCTGGTTTGAACCGCGCCAGAGCTAAAACCTTTTGCACCTGAACTGCCGCCTTTGGCGATCTGCGGCTGCTTGGGCGTTCGCTTAACCTCGCCTAAAGTATTTACGCAGGCTGAGGCACCGGCTTTCCAGCGCCCACCAACTCACCAGTGACAACAGATAAGTTGCAAGAAGCGCACCGCACACATGCAGCATCCATCCCAGACTTGGTTCTAATTTGGTTCCGCTCAAAAGTATTCCGACAGCAGCAAGCACAGCGTAGTGGATTAGGTACATGCAATACGTCACTTTGCCTGGACCCGAAAGTAGTGGTGTCGACAGAATTGCTTTCCACCAATTGCAGGAGAACGCGGCAATCAAGAGCATTCCGAATGCGAAGGCGATCAATGTGAATAGGGGAACATTGAAAGCTGTATTAAGTGTCAGAGATGGTGCACAAGCCGCAATTGTCGCAAGAATCGCAATTCCGCCTGCAAGCCAGATGCGATTGAACTCCGCGAGTTTCGCGAATACTTTGGGATAGTAAACCGCAGTGATTGCGATGATCGCGCCGATCATGAGTCCGTCAAGATGCGCCAATGTGCAGTGGTAATAAGCAGTGTGCGGAGCCGGAAGTTGCGAAAGCATTGTTGTTCGGCTGTCAGACCAAAGCACCGCCCGTGATGCTAT
>CAYZJR010000081.1:0-17828 GCA_964478655.1 uncultured Candidatus Obscuribacterales bacterium | reverse complement strand
TGCAGGGAACACCGGAGAGTGATGCAGAAACACCAAGAGAAACGCAATTGTCCGCAACCCGTCAATCTCTCGCCAGTATGTGGGTAGAGACGCGCTCGAGAGTTTGCCCGCAATGGCGTTCGAAGAAGCGTTCGAATTGGAGCTTACTGAGAGTTGCACAGATGCACTTGCCTGCCCTTGACCTTCTGGCGGCTGCATTGTACCCCCGCCAGAGTAAGATTTCATGAGGTTAACTTCAGAGCTCCAAACGATAAATTCGAATCCTTGACAACGGTAAGCTCGCGATCGTGCGGTTAAAATAATGTCATCTCCCGCGGGGCCCCTATCAATGAAGGCTAAGGCGATCGCAGCTCTCACTGCTTGCGCGATTTCACTAACCGCAACGTCGGCATTCCTGGTTCAGTCAGCATTCGCTGCGCAGGAAGCGCTATTTAATGCTGCAAGCGTGAGGACCGTCATCAAGAAAGCAGGAATATGGAGACTCTGCCCTGAGACATCGGTTTCGGTGTTTGGCTCCACCGTCTCAGTGTCGCTTTATAGGCATCCTGGCAGTTCGGAAACAGACTTGAAAATTGATGCGGTGTTGATGGCGAACGCTCTTTCCAAGCACTTCGATCAAATGGTTACGGAACTGCGGACGCACTTTTTCGAGAGTGACGGACATCAGACCTTCTGCACCGTAGTGGTGCCTATTTCTTTGGTTCGTCAGTATGGAGGCGGTGCCATATCTCAATCCGCGCTGCTCGCATCACTTCGAGTTGTGAAAGATCAGTCAGAAGAGATCGCCAGCCACTATCGCACTATGTCGTACAAGCAAATCATGGCACCGTCGGCGGTGGTGGGTGATTATATGAAGAAGGAACGGCAGGAGGTGTGGCGAGATCTCGAAAGCCTCGAAAAGCAAGGCTACGACATATCGCTCAGCCGTGCCCATGCGCTTGCTATGGAAGATGCAGCCAGGCGACATGACTGGAATTCAGTTCGAGATCAGTATGCAATCGTAAAGACGATGATTCCGAGCAGGTTGCGGCTCTCGAAGCGAAATAAGCAGAGAAAATTCGTTGCTGCTAAGAATGTGAAGGCGGTTCGTCTACACTGATTTTTCATTTCATGGTCTTCCCTTGGTGCAGGAAGATCGTGTCTTTGTAAATCGAAGATTCCGCAACTTTCCCTCGACTTTTGTCGATACGTGCCAATTCAGGCTTCCCAAGTTTCGCTAAAGCAGCGCTCCTCAAATCCAAAGCAACTTGTTGCTCGGGAAGAAACTCTGTGTCACGCGGCTTAGCATTCAAAAATTGTGTGCAATCCGCAACGACTGAATCGTACATCTGAAGCTGCATCTCGGCTTTCGCTCTCATAAAATACATTAGTGGAGAGCCAACATTCCCCTTGATCGCGCGTGACGCCTCTGCATGCGCCTCGTGCCAGCGCTTAAGGTGCAAGAGCGAATCGACCTCTACTTCTCTGATGAATGCGTTTCGCGGGTCTACTACTTTGGCTTCTTTGCATAATCGAATTGAATCTGAAGCCCTTTTTGCTTTGAGATATGTTTTGGCGAGCCTTATTCGCATTCGTTGTTTTGAGTCTCCTCTGGCTAAGGCATAGCATTTTTCGAAATCGGTGATCGCTGGTGTCAGATCGTTGCGCACATCGTATTGAAAAGCCCGGGACTCAAGCGCGTTAATGAAGGTTGGGCGCGCCTTGATTGCGCGTGAAAAATACTCCAGCGCTTTGTCATCTTCCAAATCGGATTCTTCCAATTTGCCTAGAAAGAACCAACCAGCCGCCCAACCTGGGTGTTTAATCGTGCTGGCGGTTGCAAGTTCTCTGGCATTGGCTTTTCGATTGTTTGCCGCTAAGCCAATCCAGTACATGTATTGCTTGTACTCGTTGTTGGGATCTGCAAGCGCTGCCCTCGAAGCGTTGGCGAGTGTCAGGCTCCACGATGATTTCGTCATGTTTCTGAGGGTGAAACCTGGATACTCAACACCAACGTCACCTGAAGCAAAAGCTTGGCTCTCGGAGATCATGAGCCAAGCGGCAATAACCAAAATGTACCGTGTGGTAAGCAATCAGACTTCTCCTGAGCCATTCATATAGGATTATTCCCGATTGCACGATATTTCTTCACTGGTCGTCGAGCGAAAGATTGTGCTGCTTTGTGTGCCACTAAATGCGGTGGCTCTAAAGTTCTCGGCGGAACAAATGCGTGGTTCGAATGAGCAATTTCTTCTCTAAAGTTGTAGAATCAGATTTTCGCGGAGCTGAAATGATTCAAAAAGGCGACATCAAAACTGTAACAATAACCTCGCTGGCTCCCGGCGGCGAAGGCGTCAGCAAGGACCTCGGCATTGCCTTGTTTGTCGATCGCACTGCCGTCGGTGACAAGGTCGAAGTCGAAATATTCGATGTCAGAAAGGGTTTCGCAAAGGCAGCGCTCAAGCGAATTGTAGAACCCTCAGACCAACGTGCGAAACCGCCATGCTCTCTTTTCAATGTCTGCGGCGGCTGCCAGTGGCAACACATTGAATACAATCATCAACTGTCGGCAAAAGCTGATCTGCTGAAACAAACGATAAAGCACATCGGCGGTTTGGAACCATCCATCGTTCTACCAACCATCGGCGCTGCCAATCCACTCAACTACCGAAACAAAGTTCAATATCCGGTAAAGAATCCAAAAGGTTCCCAAAGAATTTTGGCTGGCTATTACAAGGTCAACAGCCATGAACTCGTCAACATCAAGCACTGCCCTGTTCAGCCGCAGCTGCTCGATCGCGTCTTGGATGCGGTGAAAGATCTCTGCGAAACATTTGAAGTCGATGCTTATGATGAAAAACGACACCAAGGACTTTTGCGGCATATCAATTTCCGCTACAGCTTCGCTACTGAAAAGGTCCTTGTCACGCTGGTTTTGAACGCACCGGAAGACACCATTCCGGAATCAATCGAAGGCGTCGCCGACGGCTTGATGTCGCTTGTGCCTGATGTTACAGGCGTTTGCGTGAATCTCAACCCTTACCGAGGCAATCGAATTCTTGGTGACACGACTGTCTGTGTGGCTGGGAGCCCTTACATCGAGGAAGTCTTGAAGTCCGATAACGCGAATCTGCCGGAGAAAAACCGCCAGGGACTGCATTTTCGTTTGTCTTCGACTAGTTTCTTTCAAGTCAATTCCGACCAAGCCACAAAGCTGCTCGAGTCCGTTTCCTTTGCCCTGCAAAACGTTGCAAACGAAATCGGAACACCGGTTGGAGACCTGCATGTGGTCGACGCATATGCAGGCGTCGGCACAATCGCGCTTTGGATGGCGCCAATGGTCAATCACGTCGTTGCCGTAGAAGAACACGCCGCCGCAGTCGCCGACGGCAGGGAAAACGCCCAATTGAACGGCATTGGCAACGTTGAGTTCAAGCTGGCAAGAGTCGAGGATGAGTTTCCGTCCCTCATAGCTGGCGGGTTTGAGCCCGATGTTGTCGTTGTTGACCCACCGCGCAAAGGTCTCGCGCCAGATGTTGTAAACACGCTGTTGGGAAGCGGCGCGAGAGCTATACTGTATGTGAGCTGCAATCCTGCAACGCTCGCCAGAGACCTGAAATTGCTCGAGGCCGGGCAACCGTTGAATGATTCGGCGAATGGGTATAAAACCATTCAGATTCAACCGGTAGACTTGTTTCCTCAAACCTACCACGTCGAATCGGTGAGCACACTAATCAGGCGGTAGAAGTCACTTTTATTATGGTTCTGTCCGGAATTTGGAAACGTCACGATAATTCCAAAGATCCTCTTCCCGAGAATCTGGTGATCAGCCACGCCAAAGACGTTCCGCCCGAAGATGTTCAAGATATTTGCGCGTCGGTCGGCTGGAGCCGCCGCGAGCCGGCACTCATAACCAAAGCTTTGTTAAATAGCCTTGCCGTCGTTTCAGTCTGGGACGGAACAGTCATGGTCGGCTTTGCCAGAGCCACAGGCGATAAAGTTTTCAACGCTACTGTTTGGGATATGGTGGTGCGTCCAAACTATCAGCGGCTTGGCATCGGTCGCTTGGTGATGTATGAACTATTGAAAGAACTAGACGAGTACGAAATTCCACTCGTCACACTCTACGCAGACCCGGGCACTGACGGCTTCTACAAGCGATTCGGCTTCCTTACGGACCCGTCTGGTGTGCGAGGCATGTTCAGAGAGCGGCTCTAAATTTTTGATTTGGACAGAACAGTTTAGAGCGCTTGCCTAGGCTCTGTGACCGTTCCCTCTTTAGTGTCTTGCGACACCGCCTCAACGACATCAGCAATCTTCTGTGAGTCTTTCAACCTGGTCGCGATGTCAGCTTGCGCAATTATTCCGACTAGTTTTCCTTTGTCGTCTACAACGGGCACGCGCCGAATTTGGCAATCTTCCATCAATGTAAGTGCATACTGAATGTCATCGGACTTCTTGCATGATTTCGGATACTTCGTCATTACGTCGGCAACTTTTGTTGAGTTCGCATCCTTATCTTCTGCAATTACTTTAACAGTGATGTCTCGATCGGTGATGACACCAACAAGCTTCATGCTCTCGCGTCCGTCCACAATTGGAACCGGACCGATGTTGTTGTCTCGCATTGTCTTTGCAATCAGCGCTATGCTGGCATCCAACTCGTGACATTTTGGATTTGAGGTCATAATTTCGGAGCAAGTCGTCATGGTTCAATCCTCCCGAGATCGTTCAAGTAACCATTAGCCGAGTTCTGACTGATGGCGGTGTGTTATGCGGCCACGAGCTGTTGAACGTTCGTTTCTCGTACCTCCAGCTGCTCTATGTGATTCAGAAATGAATACAACCGAACCTCGTTTCTTGTCAGTCCGAGTTGCCGACGTTCAAACCTTTCGAGCTTGCGCATAATCGATGAAAGAGAACCGTCCTCTGCAGTACTAAGAATCGCAGAGTGTATGTAGCTTTGGCGGCACACCGCGGGCGTGTTGCCGAGCGCTTCTGCCGTCGCTTTCACAGATTCAACTATGAATCGCTTCTTCGCTGTTTTGCTAATTTGCTCTTCCATTTTTATTAATCGATTTAGAGCAATCACACTCGCGCGCCAAGTACGGAAATCTTTTGCAGTGACAGGCACTCCTGCAGTCTCAAACAAATAGGAATTGACGTCGGATGAGGTGACTGCGACAAATTCATCGCGATCGTTGAGGTATGAGAAAAGAAATTCGCCGTCGCTCTTTTCGCAATCGTCAATCACTGCAGCTAACCCATCGTCATTACATTTGAGTGCGACCATCTTTCCAGATTTGCCCTTGAAGTTGAGGCTGATTTCACGGCTGTCACAACTTACGTGTTCTGCTGTGAGTGTGGTGGCGCCACGCGAATCATTGGCTGTCAAATATTGCTTGTTGCCGATTCTTATGCATGCTTTATCTAGTAGTCGGACTACAGCTGCGACCACTCGTCGCTTTGTGAGTTCGGTGGTTTCTAGATCGGACTTCACGGTTGCACGAATTCTCGGAAGCAACTCTGCGAACATCTTCAATCTTCCATACTTGTGCGCGGCGCTCGCTTCATGCCATCTCTTATGATAGATGTACTGCTTGCGACCGGCGTCATCAAATCCTGTTGCTTGAATATGACCATCGGGAGTTCTACATATCCAGACGTCTCTCCAAGCCGGTGGAATGACTAATTCGACCAACCGCTGCCTGGTGACGACACAGGAAATGCGATTTCGATTTTCATCCAAAAAGACAAATCCTTTACCGCATTTGCGTCTGGTGTAGCCGATTGCGAAATCCTGAATGTAAACCAAACCGGCGCTGAGAGCGCGCGCTTCGTAATCGTTCATTGTTTCCTCTTTTTTCGAATCGATTTCGTTTGTCAAAGTGATGGCGAACATCATTCAAAGTTCCACTTATGTCGATTGACTCGATACGTAAAGTTCATAGACGATAGGCGAAGTTTTGACTTGGGCGTTCGGTCGACCTTGAGTGTTTGATATAGGGGCAGCCACAGATGGGTGCCCCTCAATTTGTAAGCGAGCTGTGCCGCGGTAACCATGAATTTGTAAAAGGATGCATCGGTTTTTGATCGATGATTTCTGCTGAAATCACTCCGCTTGAGTATGGGGGCAGTCTGGGTTGTTGCTTAGGTGCTCCGTGAACAACAATTGAAAGCAGCAACGAGAGCAATCCGCACATTGTTATGACTCTCGCAGCAGACCGTTTGATTAACTGGAAACGAACGAAAAGAGAGAGAGAGACATGAAAGCCCTACAAAAAATCGATGCAGTGAAACTACATTTGGTACCGCCTGTCCCACAAGACGTTACTAACCTATCTGACGAAGAACTGGTTGTAGCATGCCAGAGAGAACAGCAAGGTGCAATCGATGAGTTGTTCAAACGGAACAAGCGCCTTATCAAAGGAATGATTCACAAACTTGCTCCCGATCTCTCTGATACATCGGATCTCGAGCAGGAAGCCTATATTCGAATATGGCTTCACATAAAAAACTTGCGCAAAGCCGCTTGCTTCAAAACCTGGCTTTGCAGAATCATCACTAACTTGTATTACGACGAGCTTCGTGCACGTCCTAAGCGTGACATGCTGATCTCGATTGATGAACCTGTGAAGAGTGACGATGGAAGTTCGGTACCACGCGAGGTGCCAGACTCTCGTCCGGAACCGATGGATGGAGTTCTCAACGACGAACTGGCAGGCGTTTTGGAAAGCGCAATCAGCAAGATTCCGGAGAAATTCCGCACAGCGGTAGTGCTTCGCGATGTGGAAGGTTATTCCTACGAGCAAATTGCAGAAGTCACAAACGTTGAGCTCGGCACGGTGAAGTCTCGCATTGCTAGAGCTCGCTCGAAAATACTCAAGCAAGTTTCACCGTATTTGCGCAACGCAGCGTAGCAAGACCGTTTCAACGAGCTGTGCCTTTGCGTTAATCAGCAAAGATTTCTAAGAGACTATGGTTTGCCATAGTCTTTTAGGCGTTTGTTTAAACAATAGTGTGCAATGCTTCTGCAATTGTCTAAGTCGTCTTTTATTAGCGGAAGGAGCATTATGTTCTTTAGGAGTCTTCGTTCACCCGTCAAGCGCGCCACAAACTTAGCCTTGTCCATCTGGCTGATTAGCTCTGTCACAATGGTTATGGCGAAATCTCCGCAAGTCACTGAATACGGTGACAGAGGTACGCAAACGCCAATAGAACCATCTGCAACTTGGGCTGCCGGCGGTGAGCTGCATCAGACTGCAACAGGTGCCTCGCCAACCCTGACGACAGAGCAAGGAACACCGATCTCAGACGACCAAAATTCGCTCAAGAGCAATTCCCGCGGCGGCACACTTTTGGAAGATTTTGTCGCTCGCGATAAGCTTTTCCACTTCGACCACGAGCGAATTCCAGAGCGAGTTGTGCACGCGAGGGGTTTCGGAGCTCACGGCTATTTTGAAAATTACAAGTCGTTGCAAGATGTAACCAAAGCAGATTTATTTCAGCGAGCCGGAGAAAAAACTCCTGTGTTTGTGCGATTCTCAACCGTCGCCGGTAATAAAGGTTCCGCCGATCTTGCTCGAGACGTTCGCGGCTTTGCAGTCAAGTTCTACACGAAAAAGGGCAACTGGGATCTTGTGGGAAATAACATTCCAGTTTTCTTCATTCAAGACGGAATGAAGTTTCCCGACTTGATTCATTCCGCAAAAGATGAGCCTGATAGTGGTTTTCCACAGGCACAGACGGCTCACGATAATTTCTGGGACTTCATTTCTTTAACACCCGAATCGATGCATATGGTCATGTGGATCATGTCTGACCGTGCGATTCCACGCTCTTTTCGTTTCATGGAAGGCTTCGGCGTAAATACGTTCAGGTTGGTCAACGCGCAAGGCAAAAGCACTTTTGTGAAATTTCATTGGAAGCCCAAGCAGGGCTTGCAGTCCGTATTATGGAATGAGGCTGTGAAAATTAATGGCGCAGATCCTGATTTTCACCGACGCGATTTGTGGAAGGCGATTAAGTCGGGAAATCCCCCAGAGTGGGAATTGGGTGTGCAACTGGTCGATGAGGAGTTTGCAAGGAAGTTCGATTTCGACATTCTGGATGCAACAAAGATCATTCCAGAAGAGCTGGTTCCTATTCGCAAGGTAGGGCGCCTTGTGCTCGATCGCACTGTGGATAACTTCTTTGCCGAAACTGAGCAAGTTGCGTTCTGCACGCAGAACATTGTTCCTGGAATCGATTTCTCAGACGATCCTCTGTTGCAGCTTCGCAATTTCTCCTATTTAGACACCCAACTGAAGAGGCTCGGCTCACCCAACTTTTCGCATTTGCCAATTAACGCTCCGAAGTGTCCAATTTTCAACTTTCAACAAGACGGACACATGGCGGTCGACAACCCGAAAGGCCGCGTCAATTACGAGCCAAACTCATGGGGCGTCGGTCCGCGTGAAAATCCCGCTGAGGGATTCACGAGCTTTCCGGTGCAACAAGCTGGTATCAAAACCCGTGCGAGATCCGAGTCTTTTTCCGATCACTATAGTCAGGCTCGCCAGTTCTATGTGAGTCAAACCAAGGTTGAACAAGACCATATCGCCGATGCTCTCGTGTTCGAACTCTCAAGAGTCGAGAAGCCAGCTATTCGAGAGCGCATGGTATCGCATCTCGAAAACATCGACAAAACATTGGCGGCAAATGTTGCTTCGGGTTTGGGCCTGAAGACGATTCCACCGGCTGCTAAAGCCGCTCGTCCCACGAAAATGGATCTGCCACCATCTGCGAAGCTAAGTATTTTGCAAAATGGTCCGACTTCCTTCAAAGGTAGGAAACTGGGCATCTTCGTATCCGACGGCGTCGATGCGAAGCTTCTGGCAGCGCTACGAACTGCAGCCAGTAAAGAAGGAACCGAGGTGGCCATAATTGCGCCGACAATCGGAGGCGTGGATGCCAGCGACGGCAGTCACGTAAACGCCGATTTCAAAATTAACGGTGGACCATCGGTTTTGTTTGACGCTGTCGCCATTCTGCTATCTCCAGCAGGAGCGCAAAAGCTTGTCACCGAGTCTACCGCCAAAGATTTTGTATCTGACGCTTATGCGCATCTCAAATACATCGCCTACAACGACGCTGCATCTGTGCTTCTCGACAAGGCGAATGTGCCCTTATCCGAAGATGGAGTTGTGCAAGTAAAAACAGAGGCTGATTCCGACTCCTTTATTACAGCTTGCAGAAAGCTTCGTATTTGGACAAGACAGGACAAGGTGAAGCATTCGCCTTAGCATCGCTAGCGTCTCCTTCGCCTAGATCGCGCAGGAGGAGCCTTCTGAGCAATCGCATTTAGATCATTTTTGTGATCTAGAATGTCACTCCACAAATCGCCGATCTGTGCCAGTCTCTGCGGAACGGTTTGCATGTCGAAATCTGTCGGATAGATCTCTTCAAGTTCATCCCAGCCCACTGGAGTTGAAATACAGGCTTCCGGCGATACACGAGCCGAATAGATTGATGCAAGGCTCTTCGAGCGCGCATTCATGTTGTGGTCGAGAAACACCTTCCCGGTTCGGTTTTTGACTGCCCATTCCATCGTCACTTCGTCAGGATGTTCCTTCAAAACATGACTGCAGATAATTTGAGACAAGCTGCGTACCGTGTCATAGTCGACATTTCGCAGAATAGGAACATAGATGTGCAAACCGGTTTTGCCGCTTGTTTTAACGAAGCTGTTTATACCTAAAGCATCCAAATGATCTTTTAGATACAATGCGGCCTCTCTACAGTTCTCGAATCCCTTTCTATGCAATTCCGGTTCGGCACCAGTCTTTTCTTTGCCACTGTAGAGATACGGGTCTAGGTCCAACACGATGAAGTCCGGGTAATTGCCGATCGAATTGTCCAGTTGCTCGACTGAACCAGTCATGTCAGCAGAGATATGCGTAGCATCAGGCTCTGCAACTACTCTCGTGTGCGAAGTATGCAGCTCCAGATCTGCAATTTGTCCTAACCATAAAAGCGTGGGCAAATTGTTGCACAGAAGAAAGTCCTGATCTTTTCCTTCCTTTTCTGTGAAAACAACTGCTGTTTCTACAAATTCCGGCAACTTATGCTCCCAGTGCTTTTGGTAGAAACGTCCGGCATTAATGCCATTTGGAAATCGCACCAAAGTCATCAGTCTATCTTGGAGATGCGGTATGAGGAACGGTGATACTTGGGCGAGATACCTGAGATAGTCTCGCTTGGTAATTCTTGGCTTTCCATCGTGTTTTGGCCAAAACTCTTTGTTTAAGTTTGTTAGTGGAACCGAGAATTTATCCACAGATAACGTCATTTTTTCCTGCTCACCATCGAGCTGTGAAAGCACCGACTCGACAACTTCCGAGTTCACAACTTTGCCCTTCGGCTTTTTGTCGGCAGTTGAACGATTGGACTTTTTTGGGTCGGGCTTTGTCTCGATGTGAACTATAGGTGCCTCTTTTACAGCCTTCGGTTCAATGTCTTCACGCAAATGCATAAATACCGGTGCTCTTAGCTGGTTGTCTTGTGTTCTCTCCATGAATTTCACTTCTGCAACGAGCTCGGGTTTGAGCCAAGTGGGATTGACCTTACCTCTGGGCTTTCGTTTGAATGGACAGGTTTTCACCTCCAACGGCTTCATTCGATTGAGCAGAGCTTGCAACCGCTTGTCACTAAATCCGGTGCCCACCCCGCCAACGTATTGCAGCTGTCCGTTGCTACTGTACTCACCCAACAATAGCGATCCGAAAGTTTTGCCTCGAGAGCCCGTGCCCTCGGTATAGCCGCAAACTATGAACTCTGCGGACATAGAGGTTTTGATTTTTAACCAGGACCGAGTTCGTTTGCCGACTTCATAAGTACTACCTTCTTTCTTGGCGATGATTCCCTCGAGACCATGTTCGAGGCAAGCTCCGAATGCTACTGCGCCATCACTGCCCAGAGAGTCGACGATCTTGACGGTTGTGCCTGGTGGCAATGCAAGAGTTAGTATTTTCTTTCTCTGCACAAGAGGTAAGTCGGTCAGGTCTTTTCCGTTTGCGAAAAGCACATCGAAAACGTAATACATCAGGCGACTTGTCGTTCCATCGCGGTTGTCGCCAAATGACTTCAGTCGACCTGAACTTTGCTGCAAGTACTGAAACGATGGTCGTCCATTTTCATCCAAGGCCACAACTTCACCGTCGAACACAAACTTGCCTTCTAAATTGGACATGCTTTGAGTTACGCTTGGATAGTTGTGAGTCAGATCTAGCCCTCTGCGTGATGAGAGTCGAACGTTCCCATCTTTTACGTAAGCTAGAACTCGTACACCGTCCAATTTGGGCTCGAAAATCCAGCCCTCTTTGGAAAACGGTTCGTCCGCTAAAGTCGCCAGCATAGGTGAAAAGTCTTTCGGGAAAGCAGCTCTTCGGCCGGCTTTGATCGACTCATCGAGATCTTCTTTCAGCTTCGCCGGGTCGACTCGATTTTTGATTCTCGGAAATTGGACAACTTTTCCCTTTGGCAAACCTTTTTTGGACTTTGTACTCTTTCCGGTGGTCGCTGGGTCGGCTTTCTGCTCTCCCTTCGATGTCCAAATCCTTTTGGCTCCGTATTCTTGCAAATCCTCAATCGTTTGCCCGGAAACAACGGATGCATCTAGTTCAGTAACGTCAGCTTTCGCATCCGCATACTCATCCTTGTGTTTAATCAGTAACCAATCCTTCTCTTTGTCACGCAGTTTGACGAGAGTCCATGACCCGTGCAGTTTTTCGCCCCTCAAGCTAAACGATAGCTTGCCTTTGTTCAGACCATCTTTCATCCTGCGACTGGCTTCCTCCTTGTCGTCCCAAGAATAGACAGCGTCGTCGTCGGGCGAGTATGTTCCTCTGTCCCAAATAATCACCTCCCCCGCACCGTATTGATGTTCGGGAATTATTCCCTCAAAATCTGAATACTCCATAGGGTGGTCTTCCGTCATGACAGCAAGACGTTTGTCAGACGGATTGAGCGCCGGACCTTTTTGCACCGCCCATGACACCATGACACCATTTATCTCAAGGCGAAAATCATAGTGCAGTCGACGCGCCGCATGTTTCTGTATGACAAATGAGAGGGATGCCTTTTTCTTCTTTGACCTGGCTGCTTTGGTTGAGCCTGCTGGCTCAGGCGTGACATTAAAATCTCTTTTCCGCTTGTACTCGTTTAGCATAGTCAGTGCCCAATTCTCCATACCGTAAATCCGACGGGCACTTGATTTATGCGGTTCCCGCCTCCTGAGAATAACTGTAGCAGCCACATACAAGACTTCGATTGTGAGCCTGTCAAAATGACTTTGCGTGCGAGTTCTCTTGCTGGAACCACGTTGAGCAACTCGCGTCGAGTGAATTGCCTAATCATGGGATGTGAGAAGCTTATGAACGCAGAACGATTCAGTAAGGCTGCTATCGATGTTGATACGGAACGGCCAAGCGTTGCAGAAAGTGCCATCGTGAATGGTGCGACTAATTCTGATTCTCCCAAGGTTCTGTCAATAGATATTGGTGGATCAAGTCTTAAAATGTTAGCAACGGGTCAAGTCGAGCCAATAAAGATGCAGTCGGGTCCCGACTTTACGCCGGCTAACCTTCTTGCGGCAATCAAGAAATTGCCCTCAGAATGGCAATATGAAGTGGTTACAATTGGATTTCCGGGCCTAGTGGGTCGCAGTGGACCCGTTGGAGAGCCTGGAAATCTTGGAGCTGGATGGGTCGGTTTCGACTTTGCAGATGCATTTGGCAAGCCTGTGAAAGTCTTGAATGACGCTGCCATGCAAGCAATAGGCAGCTATGATGGGGGCAGAATGCTCTTTATTGGGCTTGGAACAGGCGTAGGTTCTTCTTTTATAGTCGACCATTCCGTCGTGATGCTTGAGCTGGGAAATCTTCGCTGGAATTCTCGTATGACCTGCGGTGAATTGCTATCGAAGCGGTCGCTTTCGAAATTAGGTGTTCGAAAGTGGCGCAAGGCATCGATCGAAATAATGCAGAGTCTGATGCATTCATTCGTGTCTGACTATCTTGTGGTCGGAGGCGGAAATGCAAAACTACTAAACTCGTTGCCTCCTGGCGTACGATTGGGTAACAATCGAACCGCGTTTCGCGGCGGTTTCCGAGTTTGGGACGAAGATTCAAAGGACAAATGGAAAATTTTGTAGCTTTGTTTTTGCGTCTAAAGCTCTAACACCGGCTCGTCGTGATTCCAGACCGACATATCGTTAATTTCCGTGGTATCTAACGTGATTAGATGCAGCTCTTTTGCGTACGACTTCAAGCGCTCTTTTATCCTGTGAAACTCAGCGGGCTCCGGAAGCTCGGTTACTTCAACGTCTTCGTATAAATGACCTAGCATGGTTTCGCATTGATTCAGCCACGATAGTAGCAATCGCTCAGGGATGTTTTTTTTCGTCATCAGCTTTTCGATGGAATCAGGAATTTCAAAATGATCTGCCGGACTGAACGACAATGCATCACAAATAGCGCGGAGCTGATGTTGATTTGCAGAATGCATCAAATTCAAGCGATTCAAAAAAAGTTTGGTTTGAACATGCGAACATCTATCCGTAGCTTGGTCCACTGCTTTTTTAGCGAGCAACTCTGCGCGAAAAACCCGCCCGAGAGAAATCAACAAAGAAGTGTCTGAGGTCACGTCCATCTAAAGGCTTGACAATGCGGGGATGACGCTATGGTCCTGACCTACTCACTATAGCGCAGAAGCACGGATGTTCTCTTACTGTTCGGATTAATCTTGGTGCGCAACCGGTGACACAAGCGCTAGCCTCTATCAGGTCGAGTGGCGGAACCCTTATTGCCTGGCGCACCCCGAAGAACTAAATACCACCTCCCGGACGGGCGCCAGGCGGTGGTACTGATTTCTAAATTGGATCCGAACTTAAGCGCTCTTTCTGCGGCCGTTCTGTCCGCGAGTTTTTGCAGGCATAGAACGCCGTGCTGTCCGCTCATCCTCTTCCTCGTCATCCCCTTCGTCGTCATCATCTTCGTTCTCGTCGCCAATCGACAATGAGCATTCCATGGACGGAAGTGGCTGACCTTGCAGCTCTTGTTTGCGTTCTTGAACTTGTTCGCTGAGCTCGTGCAGATCAGCTCCGCTTTCACGCAGCTTCTTGAACATTTCCTTTTCCTCTTCGCGAATGTGGTGATTGACCAATTCGCATAAGACTGTCACTTTCGCGTCGAATTGCTCTTCATCCGCGCTCATCTCGGAGAGCTCTGCCATTAGAAACTTCACCACTCGATGCTCCGTTTCTGCTTCGTCGACCAGCTCTTCACCTTCGTCAGCTTCTTCTTTCACGTTCGGATATATGATTTCCTCTTCAACTGTGCTGTGCACGTACAGCTCGGTTAGGATTTGCTTCACTAGATTTTCTTTTTCATCACCGTCTTCCGTCGCAGAAAACTGGAAGAAAAGTTCTCGCACTTTTTGATGATCTTGATGCAGCAATTCTGTAACTTCTTGAGTCATAGTACTCTTGGCTTTTCCTCTCGGCATAAGCATTACCTCTCTATAATTCCCGTTTGAGATGACCAAGAGCGCATCGCTTTGTTCCAGAAAACGCGAATACAAATGATCACTATTTATTTGGAACGATTGATAAACGTCGATGGCAAGTTTGATGGAATGTGATGAGAAGAAACTAGGATTGATGCAGAGTAACTACAAAATTAGTTAGTGCAAAATTGTTGTTGGGTAGAGCCCGCGCTCGAAGAACAACATTCCGGGCTTGTTTTCTACGCTAGTGTTGAGCGTGCTCTGTGCCATCATCTTGTTTGCCATCGATCGCAGGCGTATCGAGTCTTCTCTCATTCCAAATCGTTCTACCGCTTCGGCGTATGCCTGGACGCACATAGCAAATCTGCGATGTTTACCCAATCTTCCGGCAAAGATTGTCAATGCATCGAACAAAACCGACTCAGCATCCTCTTTACGATCTTGATCGAGATACACGAGTCCTAGCTCGAGCAAGAACTCCTCTGACGGACCGATTGTGCTTTGTTGCGTCGCAGCTAAAGCCTTCTTCAAAACACCTTCTGCTTCGTTGAACTTGTGTAGCTTCCTTTGAATTTCGCCAAGCACTCTCATCGTTTCGAGTGTATGAGTGTCCATCGGATGTTGACTCGATTGCTTGATTGAGAGTGAGCGCTGACATATTTGCTCTGCCAATTCAAAATCACCGGCCGCTATGCATGCTTGGCACCAATGGTCTAGTGCATTGACCATTCGCGGATGATTAGGATAGAACTGCCGGGTTACGATTTCCGTCGCTTCGCGAAAACAGGGAATTGCTGCCTCCATCTTGCCAGCCTGCATAAATGCCATGCCGAGTTCGTCGAGCGCATCGAACTCGAAGCCTGGTATGTTTTGGCGCAGAAGTACCACAGCGGCCTCCGATGCTCTGATTGCATCTTCGTGCCTGTTTTGTTTGCGAAAAATCGCGCTATCATTGAGTAGATTTTCTGCTTCAAAGAGGGGAAGCACTTCTCTTTCGTTATAGTGATCAACCATGGTTGGATACCCCTTATTACTGCTGAACAGTAGAACCTATCAGCGTGATGATTTCGTTAGCTTCCGACGATAGTGCCACCATTTATGTGAAGCACCTGACCGCTAACATAAGATGACTCCTCGCACGCGAGGAAGACATAAGCCGGCGCAACTTCATTTGGTTGTCCAGCTCTTTTCATAGGTGTATTTTTTCCGAACCTTGCGACGTGTTCGGCATCGAAACTCGCAGGAATGAGTGGGGTCCATATCGGGCCCGGAGCGACTGCGTTCACCCTGATACCACGTTCGACAACCGCTTCCGAAAGCGAGCGCGTGAATGCGACAATTGCACCTTTGGTAGAGGAATAATCAAGCATCTCCGATTTTCCTTTGTATGCGGTGACCGAGGTTGTGTTGATTATCGTGGAGCCCTCTTTCATGTGCTCAAGCGCGGCTTTGGAAAAGTAAAACTGCGAGAAGAGATTTGTTTTAAAGGTTCGCTCAAGTTGTTCCGCGGACAAGTCTTCTGGTTCTTTGACTTCATGCTGTTCTGCTGCGTTGTTAACCAGGATGTCCAGCCTTCCGAGCTCTTGAATCACCTTGTCGACGCATCCACGACAGAAATCCTCTCTGACAATATCGCCCGCAATGTTGAGGCAAGTCCTGCCTTCCTTTTCGACTAACGCTTTCGTTTCATTTGCGTCTTGATTTTCGTCTAAATACACAATCGCTACATCGGCGCCTTCGCGTGCAAAAGCTACTGCAACGGCTCTTCCAATGCCGCTGTCCCCGCCAGTGATCAGAGCCACCTTGCCCTTCAGCTTGTCCGCGCCGGCGTATCGAGGCATGGTTTGCGGCTTCGGCACCATATCGTCTTCAATACCAGGTTGCCTATCTTGCTGCTGTGGTGGGAGGGTTTTGGGCGGTTTTCGACTTGATGTCATTTTCTTCTCCGTAGAGCCTGCTAAGAACTTGGTGAGTTGTTACCCCTAGCTTCTTTCTAAGCCCGTGCTGATGTTAAGACAAAGAATGCGAGTCGATGTTCCCTGGAATCTTCTCACCGTCCGTTGGATGCCACCGCATATGGTTTGCGCTCGTTGTTCTAGCCTACCGTTTTGTAATCATTCCGACTGCTTGCCGAGGCTGGTTGTGTGCATCACCCACTAGTCATCCTTCCTTTTGTGACGAGACGAAGTAATGTAGGCGCGACTTCCGCTATTGGAAGAACATAGTCGACTGTGCCACTGTCAATCGCTGACCCTGGCATTCCGAAATACTCCGATGTTTTTTCGTCGAGTGCTATTACTAACCCGCCTACCTGTTTCACGGCCCTCGTGCCAGCTGCTCCATCTCTTCCGGTACCGCTCAACACCGCACAAATGGAGCGCTTACCATAAACTGCAGCTACCGACTCGAATAGGAGATCTGCGGATGGGCGGACAAAATGAACTGGCTTTGATTGCGTAAGTTGGACTTTTTTGTCTTCTGTTACCAGCAAATGGTAATCTGGGGGAGCAATGTATACGACACCCGCGTCGACTGGCTCGCCATCCTCCGCTTCTTTCACGCTCAACGTAGTTTGTCGAGCAAGAATGCTTGCCATGTAACTCTTGTGCGTCGGCAGAAGATGCTGCACAACCAAGATGGGGCTAGGAAAGGTTTCTGGCAGGTCGCAAAGAATTTTAGTTAAACAAGCTAGTCCGCCTGCTGATGACGCTAAAGCAACTGCATCAAAAAATGATTTCATACGCTTTTGTGTCTGTCGAGTTCCAAAGGTGACATCGGCCCTAAGTCAAGGATACTCTTATTATTTCAATAAGAGTGCGCCCAAACCCTCGAAATAATGTACAAGGTGTGCGCTCTCTGAGGCAAAGCACTCACCTTCGCTCGAGCTCCGGCTATGCCGCCATATTTGGTGTCACCAAGTATTTGATGCACCCATGTTCTTTCTTCGCGAATGACTCATATGCATCTGGTACCTGGTCAAGATCGATTCGATCGGTAATGACGAAAGTCGGGTCTATTTCTCCTTTTTGAATCAACTTCAAAAGCGGCTTCATATAGCGTTGGACGTGCGTTTGTCCCATTTTGAACGTAAGCCCTTTTGCAAAGGCAACACCTAGCGGAAAGTTATCAAGGATGCCCACGTAGACCCCTGGAATCGAAATCGTGCCACCGTTTCGGCAAGCTTTGATCGCTTGGCGAAGAGCATGCGAACGATCTGTTTCTAACTTCGCAGCCTGAAGTACTTCATCAAGAAGCGCATCCACAGAGTGCCCGTGCGCTTCTAATCCAACCGCATCAATACAGGA
>CAYZJR010000080.1:0-31444 GCA_964478655.1 uncultured Candidatus Obscuribacterales bacterium | reverse complement strand
TAGCCGGCTTAAACAACGGTTGGTTCGGCCCGCTCATCCCTGTTGTCGCCAATGCGCAACACCTTCCCTTCACCTACGCCAGCGTGCTCGTCAGCTTTTGCTACTCTGCCAGCATGCTGGCAATGTGCCTCGGCAAAATTTTGATCGAGAAAATCGGACTCAAGGCATCATCTGCAGTATCAGCAGTAATGATGGGCATCGGTCTCGCGATGGTCGCATTTGTTTATGGTGAAATTCCACTTGCAATTAGTGGAGCGATTCTAGGTTTCGGCGCCGGTTTAAATAGTATCACGAGCACGACTTGCGTTCTTCGATATGACACTACAGACAGTGCGTCGTCACTCAATAGGCTCAACTTCTTCTTCGGTGCAGGTGCGCTGGTTGGTCCTCTGATCGCCTGGGCAGGAACCATATCACCTTGGTCCTATCATGGGGTCTATGTATTCGGTGGGGCGTTTGGAGCAGTGATTGCATTGTTTCTGCTATCCATTCCGGCAAATGCAAAAAGCGCAGAAGCTGAAACTGAAGACGCTGGCGCAAAACCTCTCAACTGGAAAAAGCCATCTTTATACGTCTATGCGTTGATCAACTTCATCTACGTTGGACTGGAAGCCGCAATTGCCACGTACCTTTTCATTTTCATGACGAAAGCCCTTAATATCGAATCACCAATCGCGTCGATAGGAATGTCTGTCGTTTGGGGAGGACTAACGGCAGGTCGTTTAGCCGGAATGGTGCTCTGTAAGAATTACTCGACGACGGTTGTGACTTCCATTGCGATGCTACTTTCCATGAGTGGGCTTGCCGCGCTAAGTTTGTTGACTTTGCCGGCGGCCATCGTCATAGCAGTTATTGGGTTAATCGGTCTGGGTTACGGTCCAATTTTTCCAAACATTCTGGCGACTGTGAGCAAACGATTTCCGTCAACACCAGCTGCGGTATCATTCATTATCATATGCGGAGCACTTGGTGGCATTTGTTTTCCGCAAGCACTGGGACACCTGCTCACGAATACCGGAATGCGGCATGGCATGACAATGTTGCCGATTGCAGCGCTGATCATGTTGCTAATGTTTTGCTTTATGGAACGCACCGCAGCTGGAACAGGTTCCAAAGGTTCCAATACCTTCCAATAATTACAATGATTCAAAAGGTTCGGCTGTCTCTACGCGTGCTTAAGCCGGGCCAACTGCTCACCCGCGTACTTGAGGATTTCTGACTTCTGTGGAAAGTCCGGCGATTTATGGGCGTTATCCACTGCCTTTTTGTAATTCTCTTTGGCTCGTCTGTGATCTTGATTGTTAAACTGCAACGTTGCCAAATTGAAGTGAGCGCCGGCCAATTGCAACCTAATCTGTCCGATCATTTGTTCAGACTGCGGAGCCTGAGCCCAAGACAACAAACCCTTTTTCGGCTTGCTCATGTCTTCCAATGACTTGTTGAGGGTGGCGATTGCTCGCTCGTTCCACATAATGGTTTTGCTCAAGTCCCCTTCAGACTGATGCGAGATTGCTGCTGTGACGCAGATTGGCCCCATATTGTGGGCTTGTCCGGGTACTTCACCTGAACGCTCCCACTCCTTGTCGGCGAGCTCAATTGCTTCCTTGAACAACCCTCTGCTGGCAAGACTTTGCGTCAACGCCAAACTCGCCCACGCACTGCCGTTAGGCAGATATTTGTGATATTTCAATGCTCTGCGAGATGTTCCCTCAAGCGATTTCCAGGCTCCCATCTTCGCCGACAACATGACTGTTCCGAAGAAACTAAGCCAAAGCAAATTGCGAGAAACGAGCAACGAAATAAAGAGAAGGCCGGTCATGAGCACACAGGACACGTAGTCGATCGGATTGGATGTCACTGCTTGCATGAAACGGACGGTGCTAAACCAAATGCCACCGCCGCAGATTAAACCGGACAAAACCATAAGACCGATGGTCGAAGCCATCGCCAGGCGGTCGCCGGTCTCGTTGCTGGGCGCTGTGTTAATGGGCAGTTCTGCCGGCCCGTCAAACATCTTCTTCTTAACGAATTTTTGAGCTTGTCCGCGACCTTTAGCCATTTGCGTAATCCTGGAGAGTTGTCCTGATTGGATGAACCGAATGTCATGGGCGAGTTGCAAAGCGCCCCTGATCAAACTCTATCAGTGTATGCAGCCAATGACCTGAGCATCAGGTAATTATTAACGATGTTGTGAAGCTGAGTTTAGGTTAGTCGTTCACTGAAAGCACTAGTTGCGGTGCCGGAATATGGTGATCGTCGCTAATTGCAATTATCGCGGTGCCGACCACAAAGAACTCGATGACGTGCGAACTCCAACCGTAGTTTCCTTCATGAATGTTGACGCCAACGATGCCTTCTGCGTGCGCATGTTCGGCTTCGGCTTGCATCCGTTCCATCGCGAGTTCGCGCGCATCGTAGAGTCCTTGCGTGAAGTTGGTCATTTCGACGTTCTGACCGACGTTCTTGAACCACTGCCCAAAAGTTTGGTGGGCGACGTGATAAACGCAGTTTCCCATTACCATTCCAACTGGTCGATAACCAGCTCGTAACAGCGTCCAGAAGTCCTGACCGGAGAGATCGCTGGTGAACGGTTTTCCTTGTTTTGTGCGGAAACGCTTGTCGCCATCTTTGTGATAGACGGCGGTGCCAATCGCAACGAATTCAGCAAGATCTGAATTCCACGACATGTGTTTGACTTTGAGACGCACACCAACAATACCGTCGGCATCGAGTTCTGCGGCTTCCTCTTCCATGCGGGTCATCGCCAGTTCACGCGCATGATAAAGCGCTTGTGTCAGCACTTGCATCTCTTCGTTTTTCGTCCACCGCGTTTGCTGATAGCCGATGTGATAAATGGAGGTTCCCACCACAAGTCCTGCAGGTTCAAAGCCTGCTTCCTTCACCAGAAGAAATTCGTTTACAGAAAGATCACTGGTAAACAGCACACGCTGATCGCCTTTTCCACGCATGTGAGCGAGTCGCTCGTGAGCGTGAGCTGGAATTTCCGGGGGTTGATTGTCGGGCATTTTGTGCGTTCCTCAGCTAATCGTCATCGTCAAAATCATCGTCATAGTCTTCGAACTGTTCGTTATTTGTGGGTCCAAGTTCTTCCATGCGACTGAAACCGCCGCTTTTAATCGGGTTCACCGAAAGGTTCATTACCATAAGAGGCTTAAGCTTTCCGGCATTGACTGGAATGCGTTCATCCTTTGTAATAGCTGTTCCCATTGCAACAAAATGAATGAGCATGTCGTGCCAGCGTTGATTGTTTATTTCATAGTGGTAATGATCGACATCGTAGTCGACTTCCACTCCGACAACGCCATCTGCAATCTGGTCGGTGATGTCTCGACTTAATCGTGCCATCGCTTCGTGACGCGCATCATAGAAGCCTTGCGTGTAGATTGGCAGTTCTTGGTTTTGTGCGTTGTTGCCGCCCCACCAATTTGTCATCATCATGCGCGTGGCATTATCTTGACGAATGTAATATGAGCAGATACCAAATGCGATACCGCTTGGTTTGAATCCTGCATTATACAGCTGCCAAAATTCCTGACCATTGAGATCGCATACGAATGGTTCCGAATCAGGCCAATTCGGGATGCGCACTGCTGTTCCTATTGCAGTAAACTCAACCATCTGCCCGCTCCAAGAACGCGCTCCGGTTTGTACACGCACTCCAATCACACCACTTGCACCAAGCAGTTTTGCTTCTTGCTGCATTCTGTTTACTGCAAGCCAGCGGGCGTCGAGACGAGCTTTGCTCAGTTCAACCATCTCACCGCTGGTGGTGCGAAGTGCTCCGGAGCGAATCATGCCCACCAAGCTTATGTTGTAAAAGCATGTTCCCATCACCTGTCCGATGGTTGTGATGCCTGCTTCTTTAGTCAACAAATACTCGCGTGCCGTCAGGTCGCTGCTGAAGAACTTAGAACCCATTGAGCTTTGTTTTTCCAAGCGCTCGCGCGCAAGAATAGGAATTCCTCCGCGGCTCAGTTCTTCTATGCTGCGTTTTTGAACCTCTTCAGCATGTTTACGCGCCTCGTCACGGCGCTTTTCTTCATCACTCTTTTTTCTCCAGAAGAACAACTCTTAGCCGCCCCCGGATAGAAATTTGTTTAGCGATTGCCGCGCGGCAGAATTCTTTTGCGACAAAGCTTGCAACTCAGCTACGATGTCGGTGATGCATTGTTCCATCGTCACGTCTGAAGATTTGAGCGCAACACCGCGCACAATCTTTTGCTGTTTAACGCTCACACTGCCGTGTTTGCTTTTGTTGATGACATAGCCGACTTCTTCAAACTGAACCGTAAGAGTCTCAACAGGACGGGTTTTTGACATAAACCACCCGGCGCGTGTGACCTTCGCTCGATCGGG
This sequence comes from uncultured Candidatus Obscuribacterales bacterium, assembly GCA_964478655.1. Classification (GTDB taxonomy): domain Bacteria; phylum Cyanobacteriota; class Vampirovibrionia; order Obscuribacterales; family Obscuribacteraceae; genus CAYZJR01. Next base: position 27,067 of record CAYZJR010000080.1, on the reverse strand, counting down.
CAGCGCACTCTCCAGCATCTTCGCCAATAGCTCGACTAACTCGCTCGCCTCACGCTGCCCTGCTTGCAGCATTCTTGCCAGCACATCGACTTGTAACGCCTGGTCTAGATCTGAATCCAATTTGACAACTCCACAGTTCCTTATTAGAGCGCGACCATAGAGTGTATCAATTTTTTATCCAGCCAAGTTCACTCATCGATTCATCAATTGTCAATCTGCTTCTTTGGCTGTAGTTAAAGGCTATGAATGCCTGCTCTGTTTTTATTGACTGTTCCTTTAAAAGAACCAAACATCGCAATGCTGCTTGCAAAGTCGATTCTTCAACGATTCCTGCAAGCAAAAGCATTCTTCCGAGAATCTGAGCGTTTTGAATGCTCACTTCAACTGCCTTTTCGATGTCTTGATCTGAAATGACACCGGCGAGTTTGAGAAATTGCCCAAGCGTGTATTCCGGCTCCTGTTTACGCGGAGGAGGCGGCGGTGGCATGAAATCCGGTGGTGGCGTCGGTTTCATAGGAACCAAGCCACTCTTCAGGTCTCGCAAAGATTGAGCGCCCATTATTGGCGTCATTTCGCCGTGCCCAACAGCTTCTTGCACTCGCAATGATGCATTCAACATTTCTTCTGTGATAAGACCGAGTTCGATCAACACTTTGCCGATTGGCTTCTGATTGACGAGCCCCATTTCGACTGCATACATTAGATCGGCTTCGGAGATAAGTGATGCCAGCACCAAAAGCTCGCCGAGTCGAATGGTCTTTTGCGAAGGCAGCCGATACAAGCCCTTGTCCATCAGCGGCACTTCCACTGCAATCTGCCTTGTCTTCGCCGCCTGAAGACCATCGATTGCTTGTTCGCGAGTGATTCGTCTATCTCGAATCAAGATCTGAGCATTGAGCGCTGACTCCAGAAGCTGCTCCGGCAAACTCCCAGACAGGACCAACAATCTCCCAAAGGGCAAGCCAGTCGAAAAGCTCCTGGTGAGAGCTTCTTCCAACTGTTCCTTTGAAACAAATTGCGCTGCAAGCAGCAAATCACCTAGCTTGGTTGCCTTGACTTCCGCTTCTTTTGCGTCTTTCGCCCATCCAGCTTGATCGAGCGCGTCCTTCAGGCTGAGCCCCTTCTTCACCATGAGCTGGCACGCTTTGACAGCTACAGGCATTTCAACTAGGTGGTCTTTGAGCATTGATTGCAACTGCACAGCAGACTGCAGCTGATCTTCGGTAAGAAACCCAGACATGATCATGACTCGACCAAGCGGCATGCCTATCTCCGAAGCTATCTTGAGCGCTTCGCTGATGTCCTTTTTCTCGACCAATCCAAACTCTATGAGTAGGTCGCCGAGTCTCTTATCTTGTCTTTTATCTTCTGTCACGAATCTGTCCTTGGCAGACAATGTTAGCAAAAAGGAAGGGGAAACAGTGCGCCAGTGTCTCCTGACAGGTTTGTTTCGAGTTGGTACCAAATTGTCACTAAACCGGAATAGGCTGAAAGCTCACCTTCCCACTTGCCCAGCTTGGCATCCACCCCGGACCTGCCAGCAGGAGGATTTTTTTCATGACTATCAAGGAAAACTTCGAAGGCAGCAAGCCCGACGGAGCTAACCCACCGGCGAACTCCGACGCAGATTTGACGAGCCGCGAATCAAACAGAGCCATTAGAAACATGCGTTCGACAAGCGGCGCTGATTCAGGAGCAAGTGGGGTTCCAAATAACAATGAAGAGCTGGAGTTTACACCTCTGGACTTGAGTGGAACTGCACCGCGTAGGAACGGTTTTTTTGAAAAAATGAACCGCCACAATGATGCAGTGAGCGACACTCCCAGCGATGCACCGAGCCACACACCGGATGCATCTGGTCAGCACAACTCACTTAACGCGATGGAAGGCAGCCACGATCAGCCTCAGCGCAGAAGAGAACACTCAGTTCTCGTGAACGGAGACAGGCGTTTTCCGGTGATGGGTCCACAACGCGAATTGGCAAAAGCTGAACTCGAAAGTAACGAGAAGAAGTGGGGCAGCGGAAACCTGAGCGAGCAAGAGAAAAAGGCTGTGCACGATATTCAAAACGCTCTCTTGGGCGGAACATTCGATGCCTTTACGACAGCCATTCAGGGACTGTCGAACAATCCAGAAAAGCTTTCCCAGGCATTGGAAGAAGCTCAGCGCAACATTCAACTCGCAGGCGGAAAAGTTGACTTGGCATTTTCGGACGGAAAGGCATACGTTTATGGTGAGAACTCCAAGTTCGCTGTGCAAGTCGACCCCGAAACCGGAAACTCCGCCGTTAAGCCGATTACTCGCGCCGATGGAGCCGTAACTGTAGGCAGCGGCGAGGTCATAAGCAAGACGCCGCAAGCAGAATTCAAAGCGATTGGTGATGATGCAGTGCGAGGCGTTGCACCACTGCCTATCATCGAGCAGAAAGCTTCTTCAACAGGCAACATCAATATATATCTGCCGAATCGAATTCCGCCCCCGGTTCATATTCAAATGGATCCGATTCCGCGGAAGTACCGCTGAGTACTGACTAAGTCCAGTCTTTCACAGTTTTTGAGGTGAGGTGAGCGGGTTCTTCGGAGCCCGTTTATCCTTTTATATGCGTTTATTTTGCGAACAAACTCGACTCGGCCAGTCGAACCGAGACTGAAAACCTAAGCTAGTGCACAATTTTGGGATTTTTTCGTTTGGTACCAAACTGTCACGAACAATATCTATAGTTTGACCATACGAACAACACCTCCCCCCTATTTGAACAGTAACGCTGATGGAGTCCCATCAGAAGGAGATCGTCATGGGTACTAGCAACAATCGTGTAGAAAGAACTGGAAACGGCGCTGAAGCAACCGAACGCAAATCCCTCAGTGGTGGTTCTCAAGGCAGTGGTCCATTGGTGGATCTCAGCAATCCAAGCTCCAATCGCGATTTTGCCAGCGCAACATCTAGAGACAGCACAGTGCCAGCGGAATTCGGCAATGCTACCCTCTCGTTTGCACCAGGTGGCGAGCAAGGATCTTTCCAAAACAATTGGCAGCAAAAGTTTCTTGGAACATCACAAGATGCTGGTTCAACCGCGATGGATGTAATCGCTAATACTGGTTCAATTCCTAGCACTGCGGATATCTCCAGAATCGACGCAGCAAGATCTGAAATCGGCGGACTTTCCGATGTCTCTGCTGAAGTTCGCGGTCAAGCACTGGCTGATTTGAACATGAGTCACGACCGCATCAAACATCGCTACACCGACAAACAAAACCAACAGATAGCCGACGTTCAAAACAATCTCGCGGCCGGAAATTTCGAAGGATTCACAGCAGCACTCCAAGCTGCCGGTCAAAATCCGTCTGATGGAGTCCGAGGAAATGAAGTTTTGAATGCCGCACAACAAAACATTGAAATGGGACTGGCTGGTGCCACTCCAGGACTCCATCCTTACGAAAGAGTCAATCTCCAACAAGATGGCGACAATGTACTCGCGTACAGAGACAACTCGGACTATGCATTGCAAGTGAATCCGGATGGCACTTCGAGCGTGCGCGCTCTATCTAGAGACGAACAAGGAAACGTCTCTGTCGATGAGCGTGAAGTTCCGGCCTCTGAAATGACTCCTGAGGCGGTCTTCAATAACTTGTCTAACTTCACCGCAAGCCAGGTTGGAGATGCTTTTCGCAACATGATGGACTACTTAAACAATCCAACATCGCCACCGAGAAAGGATGTTCCGCAAGCTCCGATACAGAGAGAAGTGCCAAAACAACAAGATCAGCCACCTCAACGTGCGCCACAAATTTATGACTACCCAAGCAAGGCAGACGCAATACCTCCGCAAGGACCGACGCCTTCAGCAGGTCAAAACAATCCGAATCCAGTTGGACCACGACCGGGAAGTGCACAGGATGTTGTACCAAAAGGAAGGACTCCCGAAGCACGACCGCCAGTGCTAAACCACACTGCAGACAGCTCCATTGAAGATACGCAAGACAACCCTTCAGAAACCTTTGACTATTGAATTGTTCACCGACCCGACGCCGCCGATACCAAACTGTCACTAACCTTGCATACACTGTAATAGTTGTAGTTGTTTCCCTCAATTGATTCCTGAACAAATCAACTCCCCAAATTGATTTTCTGAACAACTAACGTAAACCCTTCCCTTATCAGAAAGCTAATTGCTGGTGGATGAACCATCAGGAGGAACATGCTATGTCGACCAAAGACAAAACAGAGAAGCCAATCAAATCTGATTCGACCGACAGATCGACGAAACATGGCGGATCAGACACACAAGACTTCGGCGTAAATCTTGCCGATCCCTCTACACGCAACATTCTTGGCACGATGTCTGCTCGCCCGGGAAGCCGAACGGAGAATGATGCACTATCTTTCGATACCGAAGGACCATCGACGAGTTTAGCAGACAAGTGGCAGAAGTTTCTGAAAACACCCTACACCACCCCTGGTGCTGGCGATCTTACTCATCCGCCAGAAATGCCGGGTCCAAGCGACGCGCCAACACCAGAAGCTCCGCCTACACACAGTGGTGGCAAGGTGCTCACTGGCACTGATTCTGACGTCAAGGGCAAGCCGACAAAAGAGGGTCCGATTATCATCTCCGAGTACGAGCCTCCCTACCAAGACCCACGAACAACTCTTAAACCGAAAGACACATTGCCTGCCGGAGACACTGGTAAAAAGGGTCCGAACCAACAAAATGGTCTTACTCCTTCTGAAGAAGATCGCAAAGTCGCTCAGGCAGACTTGGACAATAGCCGCAACCTGTTCTCGAAGCTGTTTACAGGCGAGCAAAATGAGCAAATCGCGAACATTCAAAACAGTCTGGTCAACGGCAATTTCGAAGCATTTACGCAAGCTCTTCACGACGCCGGTCAAAGTAGCAACGGTCGACTTGACGCGCTTGGCGGAGCCCAGTTAGGCCTCGACAACGGCAACGCCGGAATCAATCTCAAAAAAGATGGAGACAACGTACTGGCTTACAGCGACACCGGTAACTATGCTCTTCAAGTCGCCAAAGATGGAAGCACAAGCGTTCGTCGCATAACCAGAGATGCAGACGGAAACGTGACTGTTCAACCGGGAGAAGTCAGCCCTGACGAAAAGACTGCTGAATCTGTATTCGGAGGATTGTCTAATCATGCAGTACACAAATTGGCGGCAGAATATCGAGGTCAGACTGCAGGTGGTGCATTGACTGCCGGCAAGGAAAATCCTTTTGAAAATCCAACGCAACAGAAACCATTGCCGAAAAAAGAACCAGTGATCATTGAAGAGAACCCAATGCCTAAGCCGGTTCCACCGCCGCCGAAAGTTCCACGCGATAGTGACGGCAACATCCAGGCTAAGTGGACTCCTCGCGATGATAGTGGGAAAACATCCGGACATGCAGATCCCAGAGACAAAGCCGGCGATGGTCAAGTCGGAGATCAAGGTCCCAAACTCGTGCCGGATATCAACCGTCTTACACCCACTCCGCAAGAACGCGAACAAGCAAGTGTGCTATTGCTCCAAGCAGGCATGAAAAACCATGAGGGACTCACTTCAGATCAAAGCAGCAAGGCACATGATGTCGCGCAAGCACTCGTTGACGGACAAAACATCAGCAAGCTAACCGACACCTTGAGAGCTGCGGCCCAAGACGCAAGCAGCGACGCGATTTTCTCAGCAATCGAGAAAGATTTGCAATCGGTCGGATCTGGTCTAAGTATCCAACGTTTCGGAGACACAGTGCAATTGTCCGATCAAAGCGGCAAGAATGCGGTGTCTATAAATCTAGCAACTGGTGCCGCATCGGCACTGGATGCTGTTCCAACCACTGATGGTCGACTTGCGTTTGTGGGTCCTGTAAGTCAATCTGCAGACGCAGCGTTGAGAGGACTTTCAATGAACCTTGTGACTGACGCTCGCAGCCATCACGACCGGTCTCAAGTCAAACCAAAATCATTGTTTGACCACATCAAAGTCGACGGACCGAAGCCTGTGTTCAAACGTCCACAACATAGAAACTATCTCGAGTCAGCATTACCTTTCGACTCGTATTGATTCAGTTTTAATGAGGATGGGGGCGGATGCAAACTTAGGTTTGCATCCCCTTGCATTTTTCTGTGAAGGTCTTCCTGTGCTCCTACACTAATTTTTCAGAGGAACATTTGCAGTCAAAGTATTCACCGAAACTCTTCCAATTGCGCGCAAAATATCTGCCTGCGACTTGTTGAATTTGATGATTGCATGCGCCTTGTCGATAAGTGAGTCGATGTAAAAGCGCTGGCATTCCAAAACATCGAGCGTGGTTCCTACACCGTCTTTAAGTCGAACCTCCGCCACTCTCAAACCTTCTTTTGCAAACACAACGGCAGAACTAGTCTCGTCAATCAAATTCTCAGCGGAGATCGAACTAAGGTAAGCATCGCGCACTTCCTTATATATGTTCTCCAGCTCTTTGTTGAACTCCAACTGTACGCGGCGCGCTTCAGACTTTGCCGCTTGCACCTTCGCAGCTTCAGTGACGGCCATGCCGCCGAGGTTCCATTGAACGTCGACGCCTATAAGAAACAGAGATCGCGTCGTCCACTTCGGATTATTGCTGTTGCCGGTTCCAGTCAATGGCAATGACGACACTCCAGACACAGGACCGACTCCTGGTCCACCCGATGCCAATGCTGTTCCACCTTGATTCAAATTATTGTTGTTGTTTCCAGTCAGCGACGATAGACTGCGCGCGTTCGTGCCAGTGTTATAGACAGACCCCACTGCAGCAACTTGCGGAAGTAAGTTCGACCTGACTACTTTCACTTCTTCGATTGCTGCTCTTCGCAGATGTTCGTATCGCTTCAGCTCTGGTCTATTGATTATTGCAATTTTCAACAAATCATTGGCATTCAAACTGCTGTCAACCAGTCGAATCTTGCCCACCAAGCCATCCTTCGCAGTCAGATCAACACCCGTGTCGGCGTTGAGTGCAGCGGCTAACTTCACTGCTGACTCGCGACGTTCGACTTGTTCCTTTATCAGTTTTTGACGCTCCGCCGACAATCTATACTTCGACTGCAACACATCAAGCTGCGTATTGACTCCATTGTCGTAGAGATCCTGTTGAACTGTTACAAGCGCCGAGGCGGTCTCCACGCCCTTTATCCTCACTTGCAGCATTACTTCCTTCAAAACCAGGTCGTAGTACAAGCGTGTGACTTCGAGCAGATTGTCGTTGACTGTTCCCTTCAGGTGATACTGCGATGCTTTGTAATCGTGCTTGCCTTTGAGGGCACCATGCACGATACCACCGCCCTTGTAGACATACTGTTGAAACGAATCGCTGATGTTCAAAAACGGATTCTTGATGGGAATGGGGAGCCCTGCAGGGCTGACATAGGTGCCGTTAAGCGCTTGCATCGAAACTTCATTTGTTAGATTTGGCAGGAACGCACCGAGTTTCGAATAGTACAGCCACTTTCGAATGTCTTGCTCTGTCTGTGCGATCTTGATGTTGAGATTATTCGTGAGCGATGCGATGAGCACGTCGCGCAAATTCACGGGGTTTTCAGAGTCTGCGTCCAACGAATATGGCGACCTATTGCGCTGCAGTGTTATGAGAGCAGTGAGCAACGGTGGCTTTACAAAAATGTTTTCGTTGTCTTTGAAGAGTGCGCCGCTGGATTTGGTGGAATCGTCAGCAATCTCTCTAAGTTTCTTCTGTGCTTCGATGTCTTGGGGAGTGATTGCCTGCGGAGGCGTCGGTTGAGTGCGCACACCTTCGGGAGTGAGACGAATATCGCGAGGCTTAACTGTATCCGGTCCAATTCCTCGCAGTGGCAAGTCGTCGGTTTTGACTCCATCGGGTGTCAATTGAACATCTCGTGGTTTGACTCCTGGTTGACCGAGGGGTCCTCGCAACGGCAGATTCGGAATCTCATCAGGGTTGACGCCTCCAATTCCCTGAGCCGGTGTCGTGCCGGGTGCCGGCGCTTGAGTTCCGTTAGTCTGTGCCAGCTTTCTACGGGGCGGCAGAAGACCTTGGCTTGTTTGTCCGGCGCATGGTGCGACCATCGCGACCAGCCCCAGCCAGGACAGCCCGAAGCACACGAGCAGATAAAGAACCCGCCGAGTCTTTTTCCGAGATTGTCGAATTGAGGATTCCAAGGTCTAATCTAAAACAGGCACCAAATCGGCATCAGTATAAGGTAGCCAGCAGGCTTTCCCACGTGAGCCCGTCTAATCTTCTTTGCCGCTCCTGAAGTTTCCGAAGAATATACACAAAGCATGTGCCGCAGCCTATGGCACGTTGCGCGCATATCTGGCAAAATTCTCCACTTTGGGATCAGGAGCAGGTTTGCCAAATGTGGATCGTCGAATTAGCCTTAAGGCGACCACACACGTTCATCGTAATGGCAATAGCCATCGCTATCTTCGGCACTTTGTCGGTTGCGCGAATGGCTATCGATATCTTTCCAAGTATCAACATACCGGTAGTCAGTTGTATATGGACTTATACCGGCATGTCGGCGTTCAACATGGAAAACCTGGTCACATCGATCAACGAGCGGGCCCTGACATCCACAATCAACGGAATTCACCACATAGAGTCCGTGTCCTTGAGCGGCATGAGCATTATCAAGGTGTATCTCCATCAGGGCGCGGACTTGAGCCAAGCCGTGCCCATGGTGACTTCAGTTGGCACGGCGATATTGCGCCAGCTCCCACGAGGCATCAGCCCGCCCTTTGTTACAGCGACCAGCGCCACCGATGTTCCTGTTTTGCAATTGGGTCTGTCGAGCGACAAACTGAATGAGGCAGAACTATTCGATATCGCCAACAATGTCGTGCGAAGTCAGCTTGCCACCGCCCAAGGTGCAACGATTCCCTTTCCCTATGGTGGAAAGTATCGACAGGTAATGGTTGATTTGGACCAAAAAGCTCTGTCTGCGCACGGTCTCTCTGCTTATGAAGTGATGACCGCAATCAAGAATCAAAACGTCATCGATCCATCCGGCACATTCAAGATTGGAACCTACGAATATACGGTCGTGCTCAACAACATCCCGGATGCGATCGCAAAGCTCAACGACATGCCGATCAAAACGGTAACTACCGGTTCGACCGCCAATACGGAGAGCACCAGCACGATTTTCGTCAAAGACGTTGCCAACGTGCACGACGGCTATCAGCCACAACTCAATGTCGTCAATAAGGACGGTAAGCGCTCCGTCTTGTTCAACATCTTAAAGAGTGGAGACGCTTCGACTCTGAGGGTTGTCGACGGAATCAAGAAAGCACTGAAGCGTGTTGAAAAAATTGTTCCGCCCGAATGCAAGATTGAAATTCTTACTGATCAGTCTCTTTTCGTAAGAGAGTGCGTCGAGGAAGTAGTGCGCGAAGCAGCAACCGCGGCGGGTTTGACTGCCCTGATGATGTTGGCGTTATTGGGCAGCTGGCGCAGCACGCTTATCGTAGCGACCTCGATTCCGCTTGCGATTTTTTCGGCAATGATTGGCTTGAACATCATGGGACAGACGATCAACTCAATGACTCTTGGTGGTCTGGCCTTGGCAGTCGGAATGCTCGTTGACGATGCGACAGTGGAGATTGAAAACGTTCACCGCAATTTGGCAATGGGCAAAAACATCGTCACAGCCATTCTAGACGGGGCGCAGCAAGTGGCAATGCCCGCGCTTGTTTCGACGCTTTCGATTTGTATTGTGTTTGTGCCGCTTCTATTTTTGACGGAACCATCGAAATCTCTGTTTGTTCCTCTCGGTTTGTCAGTGGTATTGGCAATGATGGCATCATACGCACTGTCGAGAACAGTGGTGCCATTGATGACAAAGAAGCTTCTAGCCTCGGAGTCACATGGGTCTGGCGGTCATGAGTCTGAAGAGGCAAAGGCTCGACCAGGCTTTTTCACCAGCATTCATTTATTTATCGACGGCAACTTCGAGCGCGCTCGCGAAGCGTACAAAAATGTCTTGAGTGTCGTGCTCGATCATCCGAAGCTGACGCTTTCACTCTTTGGGGTATTTTACGTTGCTTCATTCTGCTTGTTGCCAACTATTGGACAAGACTATTTTCCGTCTATTGATGCCGGGCTGATCAGACTTCATGTAAACGCTGCTGCGGGCACCAGAATCGAAGAGACAGAACGGCTTTTTCGCAGAGTTGAAGTCGCCCTTAGGAAGGAATTTCCTGGGCAAATCAAAACCATCGTAGATAACATTGGACTACCCGTAAGTGGTATCAACTATGCTTATTCGGACAGTCAAACCCAGTCGGAAGCTGACGGCGAAATCATGATCACGCTCGATGAAGAGCGTCGAACGATGCCGCTGGAGGAGTATCAAAAACGTATTCGCCGTCTGCTTACAACGCAATTTCCGGAGTGCACCTATTACTTTCAACCGGCAGACATAGTAACGCAGATTCTAAATGCGGGTCTGCCGGCACCGATTGACGTGAAAATCCTTGGCAATAACACCAGGCGCGATATCAACTACGCCTTTGCCTTGGAAATGAAGCGCAAAGTAAAGGCGGTGCCGGGCACTGTGGATGTCTGTCTCCATCAGGTAAACCGCGCGCCGCATTTTCGCTGGGATGTCGATCGAGTAAGGGCTCGCGAGATCGGTGTTACGCAAGAAGACATTTCCAATTCATTTTTGATTGCTTTGAGTTCGAGCTTCCAGACAAATCCAAATTTTTGGGTGAACACAAAAAATGGTATTGCATACAATCTTGCCACTCAGACACCGCCCGCCAAGCTCGCGTCAATTGACGATCTCAAGTTGATTTCAGTAACACCGTCAGAACCAACGAGCAAACAGCAGCAGCACGGGCAGCTGCTAACCAACGTGGCTACGCCTGTGCGAGTCCGGACACCGGCGGCGGTGAGTCACATGATGACGATGCCGACTTACGATATCTACGCGGCCTGCCAAGACAGAGACTTGGGATCTGTTGCGCTTGAAGTAAACAAGCTCGTTGAGGAGCTTAAAAAGAAACTGCCGAATGGTTGCTTTACCGTTCTTGCCGGGCAAGCGATGAGCATGACTCTCGCCTTCATTGCCCTTTTGAGCGGATTAGCATTTGCTCTTGTTCTTGTGTATCTCTTGTTGGTCGTTAACTTCCAGAGTTGGACAGACCCTCTGATAATTTTGATGGCAATTCCCGGTGCTTTCTCGGGAATTATTTGGAGTCTTTTCATAACACAGACGACTTTCAGCATACCGGCACTCATGGGAGCAATCATGACAGTCGGCGTGGCCTCTGCCAACAGCATTCTAATGGTCACTTTTGCAAACGAACAAAGGCATGAAGGCTTTGATGGTAAGACCGCCGCACTCAATGCAGGATACCAGCGTTTCCGCCCTGTCATCATGACTGCAACTGCGATGATAATCGGAATGATTCCGATGGCAATCGGGTCTGGCCAGGGCGGCTCGATGAATGCACCGATCGGAAGAGCGGTGATCGGAGGTCTGACTGTGGCGACCTTCTCAACACTCTTGTTTGTTCCTCTTATTTTCAGTTTGATGAGAAAAGGCACGGCACAAGCCGCAGGCGGGGCAGAGAAATAATATGTGGATCGTTAGACTCGCACTGACTCGACCTCATACATTTATTGTAATGGCGCTGGCCATCGCTATATTCGGCGTTCTGTCGATCAAGCAGATGGCAGTGGATATTTTTCCGAGCATCAATGTTCCTATCGTGAGCTGCGTGTATACCTACACCGGAATGTCGCCGCAAAACATTGAAAACCTGATTACAACCGTTACCGAGAGATGGCTGACGTCGACCGTCAACGGCATTGAACACATCGAGTCGAGTTCGATCAGCGGACTGAGCATCATCAAGGTTTTCCTGCATCAAGGCGCAAATCTCGGCGAGGCCGTAGCCATGGTGACTTCTATGGGCAACGCCGTGATGGACTACCTGCCGCCGGGAATAACACCGCCGTTCGTGACGGTGTCGAGCGCCACGGACGTACCTGTTTTACAGCTCGGCATCAACAGCAAAACACTCGGTGAGGCAATTCTTTTCGACCAAGCTAACAACTTTGTCCGAAGTCAGCTTGCCACCATCCAAGGTGCGACGATTCCTTTTCCATATGGAGGCAAATGGAGGCAGGTAATGGTGGACCTGCACCCCACAGCCCTTGTCAGCCACGGCGTTTCCGCCATGGATGTAGTCAACGCAATCAACAGCCAAAACATCATCGCCCCGAGCGGAACAGCAAAGATCGGCAGCTATGAGTACATCATGACACTCAATAATATTCCAAATGCGCTTGAGTTATTGAATGATGTTCCGGTCAAGACAGTCAAAGACACGGTCGTATTCGTCAAAGATGTCGGCTACGTGCATGACGGCTATCAGCCTCAGATGAACGTGGTCAACCACAATGGACGCCGCGCTGTTCTCTTCAACATCTTGAAAAACGGTGATGCCTCCACCTTGGCTGTTGTCAATCGCATTATTGAAGCACTTCCCAGAGTTCGCAAAATCGTCATGGAAGGCGTCAACATCGAAGTCCTTACAGACCAGTCAAAGTTCGTTAGAGAGTGCGTGGGCGAGGTGATCAGAGAAGCGGTTACCGCTGCAGGTTTGACGGCATTAATGATGCTGGCGCTTTTGGGAAGCTGGCGAAGCACCTTAATCGTTGCGACATCGATACCACTGGCAATGATGTGTTCTGTAATCGGTCTTCAAATCATGGGGCAGACCATTAACTCGATGACGCTTGGTGGGCTGGCTCTTGCGGTAGGAATGCTGGTTGATGATGCAACAGTGGAGATTGAAAATGTACACCGCAATATGGACATGGGTAAAGATATAGTCACTGCAATTCTGGATGGGGCTCACCAGGTCGCAGTACCGGCCATGGTGTCGACCCTGTCGATTTGCATCGTCTTCGTACCGGTCGTATTTCTGTCCGAACCATCAAGGTCTCTGTTTGTTCCACTCGGAATGGCAGTGGCTTTCGCAATGCTCGCATCGTATGGCTTGTCGAGAACAGTCGTGCCGCTTATGTCTAAAGCGCTCTTGTCTCACGAGCACAAATCAGAAGGTGAAGAATCTCCGAAGCAAAGAAAACCGAGTTTCTTTGGGAAGATTCACCAGGCGATCGATACTCAATTCGAAAATCTCCGGCACCTATATAAGAGTGGTTTGGAGTTCTGTCTCGATCATCCAGCCGTAACTCTGGCATTCTTCGGAGTCTTCTATGTGGGTTCGTTCTGCCTGCTTCCGTTTGTTGGTCAGGACTTCTTTCCGACTATTGACGCAGGACAATTGAGACTTCACGTTAATGCCAGACCAGGCACGCGAGTCGAAGAAACCGAGAGAATTTTCAAACGCGTCGAAGCTTCTATTAAGAAACTCATTCCTGCCGACGAAATAAAAATCATTACGGACAATATCGGTATTCCCGTTAGTGGTGTCAACTACGCATTTTCAGACAGCCAGACCATCAGCGAAGCCGACGGCGAAATTCTAGTAGGGCTGGAGGAGAAAAGATCGAAATCCACCAGCCAGTATCAAAAAGAAATTCGCAAAATGCTCACTCATGATTATCCGGAAACCGTCTTCTACTTCCAACCTGCCGACATCGTCACTCAGATTCTAAACGCTGGATTACCGGCGCCGATTGACGTCAGATTGACCGGTATCGATCCTGAAGCAAACTATCGCATCGCACACAATATCAAACGAGACATTGCAAAGATTGCGGGTGCTGTCGACGTTTGCGTTCACCAAGTAGTGAATGCACCGCAGTTTGTTTACGACGTGGACAGAACACGGGCAGATCAGCTTGGACTGACTCAAAAGGATATATCAAATTCGGTGCTCACATCGCTGAGTTCTAGCTTTCAGGTCGCGCCGAATTTCTGGCTAAACGCTAAAAATGGTGTCAACTACTATCTCGCGGCCCAGACGCCTCAATACAAAATCAGCGCACTCAACGATATGGGAATCACTGCGCTTACCGGACAACAAGATAAAGACAATCAAGGAAAACGCCCTCAGCTTCTGATGAATGTCGCCACATACAGGCGCACACCGACACCAGCGGTGGTGAATCACTACAACGTGCAGCCGGTGTTCGATATCTACGCCGCATGCCAAACTCGCGACATGGGAAGCGTGGCCCGCGAGATCGATCAAATCATCAAGAAGTACGAGCCAACCTTACCGCGTGGCAGTTTCTTATCGATGGGTGGTCAGGTGCACAGCATGCGCACCGCTTTCGCAGCCCTGCTTGGTGGACTCATTTTCTCTCTTGTCCTTGTATATCTTTTGTTAGTTATGAATTTCCAATCGTGGACCGATCCACTCATCATTCTCATGGCGATTCCCGGCGCTTTCTGCGGAATTCTGTGGAGTCTGTTCGTAACTCAAACAACACTTTCTGTTCCGGCCCTGATGGGCACAATCATGACCGTGGGAGTCGCCTCGGCAAACAGTATTTTGATGGTTACTTTCGCCAATGAACAAAGGCAGGAAGGTTTCGACGCGAAGACTGCCGCACTCAATGCAGGTTTTCAGAGGTTCCGTCCAGTCATGATGACCGCTTCTGCCATGATTATCGGCATGATCCCCATGGCAATCGGCAGCGGTCAGGGTGGTTCGATGAACGCGCCCATCGGCAGAGCTGTTATAGGCGGTCTTACCGTCGCCACTTTTTCAACGTTATTGTTTGTTCCTCTTGTCTTTAGCCTGCTGAGAAAGCGCGATAATAAGGCTGCAGTTCCTGTAACTGGGGCCGAACATGCCGATGAATCACCCCCCACCACGTAAGTAGAGTGCAGAAGATTCCACACATTCCAAATAGTCCAATTCCATTGGCAACCAATGCTCGGCAAGCCCACGGCAAGATCGGAATGGTTGTTTTCGTCATAGTTTTCGTATTGATTATCGCCGGTCTATTTGTGGTCGGAGGACTGCCTCGACTGGCTAAACACAAAGAACTAAAAGAGATGCACGACGAGACAGTGGGTGCCGTACCGGTGGTGCACACAGTTTTCGCGCGCCCGGCCAAGCACACTGAATCAGTCACTTTGCCCGGCAACATCGGCGCGATTTATTACACGACTATCTATGCACGCGTTGATGGTTATTTGAAGGAACGATTGGTAGACATTGGAGACAACGTCAAGAAAGGACAGTTGTTGGCAGTAATCGACACACCGACAGTCGATCAAAAACTCAGTCAAGCCAAAGCAGATCTCTCAAAAGCAGAAGCTGGTCTCATTACTGCACAAGCGAAGTACAAGCAGGCAGTGGCACAAGATTTCAGTGCACAGGCGTCAATCGAAAAGAGCAAAACCAATGTCGATTACGCAAAAATCACTGCCCAGCGGTGGCAGGATTTAGCCACACGCGGAGCAGTCAGCCTGCAGAGTCGCGATGAGAAAGTGCGCATGTTGGATGCGCAGACCGCTGAGTTGACAGCTTCTGTTGCACAGGAGAAAGCAACCAAAGCCGAAGTCGGCGCCGCTGAATCAGAGATCAATCAAGCGAAGGCCGAGGTCGCAGCCAATATGGCAAACGTGCAGAGATTGCAGGCAGAACAGGGTTTCCAAAAGGTGCTTGCTCCATTCGACGGTGTAATCACATATAGAAAAGTCGATCCCGGTGCGTTGATCACGCAAGGGAGCATGACACCATCTTTGGAGCTGTACCAAATGGCGAAGATCGACAGACTTCGCATCTACATTCAGGTGCCGCAGCGCGTTGCCAGATACCTGAAAGCCGGACAAGAGGCGGAAATTGTCGTGCCCGAATTTCCAGAAAGAAAGTTCATTGGAAAGATCACCAACGTTAGTGGCGCGCTCGATCCTGAAACTCGCACCAGGCAAACCGAGATTCAAATGGATAATCCTGATCACGCATTGTTGCCCGGAATGTACTCCGAAGTGACATTGCTTGCGCTTCGAGAGTACCCATGGATTCGGGTGCCAGGAACTACTCTGGTGACTCGCACCGATGGTCAATATGTTGTCGTGGTCGACAATGGAAAAGTGCGTTATCAGAAAATCGACATCGGACGCGACTACGGCAGCGAAGTTGAAGTTCGCGTTGGACTCAAGGGTGACGAGCAAGTTATCGTCAGCCCATCCGATGATTTGCGCGACGGAGAACCGGTGACGGCAACACCACTGGCCGATCAAAACAAGACATAAGAGCTACTTTAGAAACGTTGGCTAGTCGTTCTGATACTCAACAGCATTCGGGTCGCCACCATAGTAGTGGGGCACGCACCAAAACTGCAGTTGGTTATCGGATGGTACGCCATTGGTCACGACAGTGACAGGCAATGTCCCACCCGAGCCACCCCAATTTGGTATGCCGCACAGAAGCGTTCCATCATCCATTATTTTGATCACCGGAGCCAAATATGGTCCGATGTGGACTACGTTTTGGCTGGCAATTCGCGAGAAATTCGCTCCTCTGATATTCAGCACACCCCCTGCCGGTCCTCCATACGGACTCATATTTATCAAGTGAGGTTTGCGCGCGACCAGACCTACAACGAGCGGGTTGCTGATTGCACCGAACGCATTGACGGTTAGCGAGACATTCTTATCAGTCAGTGTCTCGGGTGGTATCACTTCAAGAATGCGATCGGTTGCAGAAACAACCTTACCAGGCTGCCCATTGAAAAGAACTTTGTTGTCCTCAGCAACGGCACTGAATCCGGTACCATGGATCAAACAGCTTTTACCAGGCGTCACTTGAGTTGCATCAATTACCGAAAGTTTCGACAACACCGTTGTCAAAACCCAATTGCACATCGCCCCTTTAACGCCTCCGGCTTCGATTATCAGCCGGTTTCCATCAGGCGATATCTTGCCTGATACGTCTACCGTTACTGCACCCTTTGTATGAAATGGTCGCTCGTCGACCAGAACCTCACCTTCTACGCCGGTCGTCCCGGGTGGAGCCAGAAACGCTCTCAACCAGCCGTATCCGGGCTGGCTGTCGTATCCGTTATAAAACGTCAACCACAATGGCATCGACAGATAGTCCTTCGGCACGGTCAACTCTGCTGCGAAGTTTTGAATCTTGGAGGTGTCTTCACTTATGTACGGGCCACCCTGGGCAAGAGTCTTTCTGTCCAAGCATTGCGCGGGCTGCGAAAGGGAGAACAGGCACGCGCAAAGCAGAATTATGGTGGTCAAAAGTTTCTTGCTTCGCATTCGAACTCTCCTTTTTTGGTTCATTCTAAATACCATTTTTCGCGCCCAACATAAAGGATTCGTGAGGGCATATGCCTCCCGAATTGGCATTCGTGTCAATAATTGCGAAGTTGCGGCACAATCAAGTCGAGCAAACTTACTCGTTATGTCAGCCTATCGAGAGGTCCGCCGAGGGGCTTGAGCGAGGTGCCCGTGCAGCGAATGCACCATTCGGCTTCCATCTTGTTGCCACAAACCTCGCAGTACTGCACCTTGAAACGCTGCGGAACCTTGTTTTGCACACCCTGCTGCTCTCTTTGGGCTTGTTGCAATTGGGCTTGTTGCTGCAGATAGGCTTGCTGCTTGGCTTCAAACTCCTTGATTGATTGACCCTGGGTCTGTGCCTCAAGTTGCGCCTGCTGCTGCATTGCCTGGTACTGCGCTTGCTGTTGCGCGGTGAGTGCTGAATTCTGCTGTGACTGAAACTGAGACTGCTGAGCCTGAACCTGCTGATTCTGCTGCGAATTGAATTGCATCTGCTGTTGTGGTGGATAGCCCGCCTGTTGCTGCTGGAGCGCTTGTGGCTGCTGGAGCTGCAGGGGTTGAGCTTGTTGCGGGTCCGCGACCGGTGCAGCTGGCGCCTGGGCCTGAGCTTGCTCCACAATTCTCTGCAGAACTGCCAAATTATTCGCCGCTCCAACCGTACGCGGGTCTTCCTTACCGTAGGCGTTTTCGTAGACCTCTAAAACCCACCTGCTCAAGGGTTCAGCCTCAGAGTATTTGCCTTCATGGAAACAAATTTCTGCAATCAGATTGAGCGTGCGCGCAACCTCCTTCTGCGGCAGCCCCAGTACGCGAGTCTTGAGATGCCACGCACGACCCAAAAACTGCTTAGCCAACTTCAGTTTTTGCTCGCGCAGAAGGGAGTGTCCTAAATTATCAAGACTGAAAACCAAGCGGGGGTCTTGCTCACCGAAGTATTCGGCGATCAACACAGCCATGCACCACATAGCCTCGGCGGCCGCAAAGTTGCGTTGCGCGGCAGCCTGTTCTCCCGCAGTCTTGTAATGTTGCCATTCAGAATCCATAAAACTACTGTACCCATAACGAGGGACATTTTTCACATTGTTACTAGTGTTTGGGACATTTCCGACGCCTAGGTTAATAACTGTCGGGCTCGCCTCTCGGGTGACAATCCACAAAAGCCCAACTAGGAACGATTTTCAGGAATTCCAGAGCCCACATCGGCAGAAGCTTGCTTGGGGTGAATCAGACAAAGCATCCTCGCCTCATTTGACAGCCAGGTGTTGGATGAAACCACCGAAACAATCGACGAATCTTTTCGTTGCATTTGAAACTCAAACTGATGTTTTCCGTTTGAGCGAATCGATTGCACGATCATTGTTCGATCGGCATCTTTCGAACCACCTGAGATGAACCTCCATAGTTTTTTTCCCATCAGCTCATATGGCTCATAACCGAGCAAATCGGAAGATCCGGCACCGACACTCACAATCGTTCCGAACATATCAATTTTGCAAATGACACAATTTGGTTGAAAGGAACAGCCAGAAGACATCGAAATTCTCAATGGGATGGAAGATGCAAACTCGAAACGTCGAATTCGAACCGCGCGAAATCGCTCCGGATAAACGTCAACAAACGCGCACGGTAAGCCGCGCGATCGCAAAGTGGCTATCACGGAGAGACTCTTCACTGGTTCAAACAAGGCGAACGAAATCGGCACACCTCGAGGGAAGCATCACACATGCTGCCGCCGGCGGTGTGAACCGTCGCTATTCGTCTTGTGGGCTCTACTGGGAAGCACTGCCGCTTTTGAGCCTATTTCCTTTATTTCATACGTTCGTGGAATTTTCGTGGCACGCTCATGGGCTGCGGGTCTTCGCGAGCTCGTTATCAAGCAGCAATTGCGACTACATCGAAAAAAACAGGAAAGGAAGCCTTCCGACTTCCTTTCTCTGCCTTGTGTTGAAACCTAACTTCAGTTCCGCAGAACGATTTCTCTAGCTGAAGAGGTTGGCATCTCTAGCAGATGCAACGAACCAGTTCACGATTCCAGGAAACATGAGTCCGGCTGTGATGACACCAATACCGATGGCAACACGGTGAGCGGCGGTCAGAGTGATTGGCATTCCCATGAATCCGGAAACTGGTGCTCTCAAGACTGCTGCATTGAGAATCATGAAGCCTCCGAAAATGAGTGCCACCACTTCAAAGCCATTGCACAAGATATTGAGCAGCGCTTCCAAGTTGGCCAGGTTGTTTACGCGTACCGTGCCAGCAGAGTTAACGCCCATTACGATCGTTGCATCTGCTCCTTGCGGTCCGATGGTGCCATTGGTCGCGCCTTGCAAGTAACCTCCGTTGTATGCCTGATTTTCTTGTGAATTAGAGTTGTAAGACTCGGTCGTTGTCGTCGAGTTGGTTGCTGAGGTCTCGTTGACGTTGCTCTCAGATATCAACGCGCAGCTGACTGGTGTCACCAGCCCATACGACACCGCGAGCTTTGCGGCCAAACCAACCTTGCGATTAGCGATCAAGTTCGCACACTGCTCGTTGGCGTGCAATGCCAGCAGTTCGAGACTTTGACGATCTTTGAGAATCTTGCAATTCGGTTTTTCAGTAGTTTCTTGATAGGTCACGATGTAATCGCTAGACCCTGGCTTCCATCTCGCGAAGAAGTGGGAAAGATCATCGGCGGTACCAGTGTTGCGAGGAACCTGATTGAACGGTCCAATCTCACTGTGATTCTTGAAAAATTCGTAGGTGTCGGTTTCTCCGGAACCCAGCGAAAGCTCATAGAAACTAGGAGTAGCTGTATACGGTGCCATAATGTAGATTTCTTTGTTTAGCACTGGCTGAGGACCATGTATCCACAAGACTGCACCACCTACGGTTTCACCTGCAACCTCTGCCGCTTTCACGACGGCTTGCAAGTTGTCTTGTCCACCGACATATCTGATTGATGTAAGATTCTTCAATCCATCCGACATTGACACGGCATCCATGAGCTTCGGCTCTTCCTGTGATGCAATGATCAAAGAAGCAGGAACATTGCTCGGCAGACTCTCCAGACCCTTTTTGATTTCGTCGATGTTTTCTTTGACTGCTTGCGAACCGTCAACAACAACGACGAGATGTTTAGGTGATGGTGCAGATACTCGTTGGATGCTCTCGATGATGTAACTTTCTTTTGGCTCCTTTGCTCTTCGTGCTGCAGCTGCTTTCTGCTCGGCGGCTTTTCTTTGAGCCAACATTCTCGTCACGTTATCGAGCTGGCTGTTGATTCCCTTCGATGCGTCGATCATTACAACGACTTGTTGGTTTTCCTGTGGTTTGACCTCCTTCTTAACTTCTCTTCTCAATTGCACTGAAAGTGGATCAAGCACCGCTACTGGTGCTAGCGACGCAGGGCGAGCTGCTCTCAAAAGCATTTCAGAGCCATTGAGTTGCTCGTTCTCCAGCGTGCCGCTGAGAACTTGTTGTCCTGATGGTGACTTACCGGATTTCAACCCTTTCACTCCGGATTTCAGCGCATGCTCCGAATGAAGTCTGACCGCATGCTCACCTTGAATATCGAAGTTAGTTGCAATAAATCGTGGTAGCACCAATGATGCCGAATCAATGGAATCCATCTTCATCGGAATAACCATAGTGGCACGAATCTTTAGCTCTTCACCTGCATTAACCGGGTAGCAATGCATTAACACGCGACCGGAGCCCAACTCAGTTAGCATCGCTGGACTGCAATGAGTCACGTTAATCGAGTTTCCATATTGGCTCTCAGCTTTTCCAGTTGCAGCAAATGCTGAATCCGTTGCTTGACCATTGTTCCATTCAGTCATGCCTGTGATGACTGCACCTCTAGGAAGTGCGATCTCCGCTCTCGCTTCACTCGGGAGGGCTGAATCATTCTTGAACACATAAGTCCAGCTCACAGTCGAGGTCAAAGTATCAGAGTTAACAACACCAGTCAGAGACGAACGCAATAGAGAAAGACCGTCCATGTGAGGACCGACAACATGTCGGCTCAGGTAGTCATCCGGCATTGATGATATGTCGGAGCTATTGTCGTCACGGTACGGTTTGCCGGTCAGAGCAAAATACAACTGATGTTGAGTCGAGGATTTGACTGGAATAAACAATCCAGGCAGTCCCGTAGCACGCGCATCGGCGCACTCCATTTTCAGCTCCTTCTCAGGATTTACTTTTCGAAGAAGTTCAAGACCACTTTGTCTTTCTTGCGGTCGACTGGACGCTGCCATTCTTTCTGCAATGCGAATGTACCAACCTCTCGTTTCCGAAATTGTAAAGGCAACTAACGATAGTACGATACCAGCCACGGTGTACGCCACAACCCTCGCTCTTGATGCACGAAAGTCTCTTGTCAGGCGAACCTTATTTACAATGAAGACACCAGATGCGGCGGCACAGAATGATAGTAGTGAAATGATGGAAAACCCAGTGGTAAAATCAGTTCCGATCGCTTCCTGCAAATCTTTGGTGGCATACAAAAGTCCTGCAAATGATATTCCGGAAACGATCAATGAAGTTCCAATCGTCGCTCCCATGATCGCGCCGCGAGCAAAAGAGTAGCGAATGTATCCATTGGACAGAGCATTCCAGACTCTCCAATTTACGAATGGAACCAGCAAGATCAACGTAAGTTCTAACATCGTTTCGACGGGATGATTCAGAATCACCAAGGTCATTCTCTTCGGACAGGCAAGGCAAGTCCAAAGCATACAGAGGAATGGAAACACAACTCCAAACATCATCACGGTAAAGCCTTCCAGCTTTTTCCACATCAGCTGTTTGTCACTTAGCTTACCTTTGTCTTCTTCTTCCCACGAATCCGCCCAAGTTTCGTTAGCAGTTTTGTTCGTCGATTCCTGCTCAACATCGTCTTGCTCATCATCAGCCAAAGTATCTTCATCAAGGGAATGAGGCTCCGATGTCGCAGGTGGTGGCAACGTCGCGACTCCGGAAGTGTCATTTCCTTCCGCAGTCGAGTCGTCCCGTTTCCCATTACTTCTATTGGGCTCAGAAAAGTTTCCAATATCGAGTTCGTCCATAAGTAATACTCCATGAAGCAGAGATTTCTATCCGCTGCACGTGCGTGTTTCACTCGACGCCGAGATTCTGTGCAAACAGATTCCGCATTGTCGATTCTTACGCGAACCTTCGAGAGGGCGCTCGAAACCTGGCACGCGAAAGCGGCGAATTTGGTAGTAACGTTGCGTGGTAAGTGCGCGAGGCCTGGAAAAAAATTCAGGCAATCCGATCTTAGAGCGCACCAGTCAATTTTACGATAGGGTTTTCCCTGAGCGTCACTGCTCCGTGACTGCTCAGATTCAATTCGCTCCTGGTTTGCGCGCTTGCACCATTTTTACTATCGTTGGAACATCGTCCATGAGCTCAAAGCCGGTTTTCTTTGTGTCGAACTTCAATTCGGAATTGAGTTGCTCCAACCGTTTGGCTAAGTGAAGATTGGCAAACGTGTGTCCGAACACTTGAACCTCACACCAACCAACTTGAGTGATCATCTTCGTACCAGCAGGCGGCGGCGTTGCCGCATGTACTAATGGATCGTCCTGTCTCTCGACAGGCTGTTCTGGTTGCTCCTCCGCTTGGCGTGGGCGCATGCGTACTCCTGCAAATCCTGGAACTGCCATGCCGAGTAAAGAACTACCGACGGCTGCAAGTAGTGCTTTTGATCGCCCGGAACCCTGCCTTGCGGTACCATCCGACAAATCCGCGGCGCCACCGCCTTCTGAGTCTTGTGACTGCTGTCCCATCGGTTTTACATGCAATGTCTTTTCCGCATATGCTTCCAATGCATCCGTGCGGTCACTTAAGTCAAGTCCGCTCGATGGTTTGCCGAATGCTTTCGTTTCCATGCGGCTCAGCCGGTCTGCTATTGGCTCCTTCGGAAAACTTTCCCCTGCAAGAATTGCCACCTCTAGTGCAGTGACATGAGGATAGTCTGACTGTACTGAAGCTTGATTGTCAGAGGGACTGCCGCCATCTGTTGGATTTCCGGCGTCTGAAGGAACTGATTCATAGCTATCTGAACTGCTTGCATAAACGGTCTTTTTCCCAAGCTTCTTGTCCGCGTACTCTGTGAGTGCATCAGTGCGTTGGCTCAAATCAGGATCTTTGGAAACAGCGCCGAAAGCTTTTGCTTCCATCCTACCGAGGCGCACAGAAAGCGAGTCTTTGACATAGCTTTGTCCAAGAATTGCGTTCTCGAGATCAGTGACATGTGGATATGTATTGACGATTTCGGTACCGGCTGCCTGTCCAGCATCTTGTCCGGTCGCTACTTGAGGCGCGTATACGCCGAGTCCTACCGAGACAGAAAGAGCCAAAAATGAAAAGAATGCAGCTCGCACAAGACTACTCCAGACCTAATCGCGCCGGAATTTTAGCACAACAAGGATGTTGCCTAGATTACTTTGTTTCACATGAAAAAACGTAGAGATCGGAGGTTTGGTCTACCAAACGCTCTCGTCATGTCGCAAAAAGAAAGTAACAACTCCTGCCAAAAAGCTGATGGCGCCCGCTATGAGCATGAATGTGCTGGCAACATTGGTAATGGCGGTGTCCGCGTCGGCCGTACCGCTCCTCAATATGACGGCAATTCCGATGAACAGCAGTCCCAGCCCGCCAACCAGGTATGGAAGATACTTTTTCATTCCCGATTCCATCATCAGAACCTCATAATGTCTGCAATCTACAAGATTAAGAGCAATTTGAGGATATGACTACACGGTTATGCCCATGCTTTTTTTGACAGTCCCTTTGCCTGTACGGATTCGGTATGCGCACAATTTCACGCCCGCAAAGTCTTTTGTAGAGAGCGTTTCGAGACACAGTTTTCTGCACATACCGAACCTATCCAGGTAACGTTTTACCTGTGCCGATTCGGTATGCGCACAGTTTCGCCCCACGAAAGGCTTGCATATACAGCGTTTCCAGCCTCATCTTTTTGCGCATACCGAACCCGCCAAGGAAAAAACGCTCCCCGAAATTCCCTCACTGCCAAATCTCGAAAATCGAGCAAAAGGGCTCAGAAAACTGCAACTTCAAGTTTAACTTTGTTGTTGAACTTCACGACACCAAATATAGTGTCATTCTTATTTTGAGTTTTTTCTGTTCTTCGAGCCGAGCATCGAGTGATAAGCTAGTTAGTATGTTCTTCAGCCGAACCTCGTACTGTTTAGGTGAACCATGGCGGCAGTTTTGAAGCACGCGATTTCACTGGCAATGACGCTCCTCCTCATCTTTGGGACGCAAAACGCCTACGCAAAGAGTGAATTGAAATCACAGGTCAGGACGGAGAAAGCACACTGGTATCTACTTCGTAGCTTCATCCATCTTGGAAGAATGCCCGAGGCCGACTCAGAGGCTCGCTGGCTGCTGAACAAGCACCATAACGACTATCTGCTTCTCAAATACTTTTGCTATAGACGAAAACCACCACAGGCAGATGCTTGGCTTTGGAAGCAACTAGAGAAGTATCCAGACGACTATGCGCTCCACAATTTTTATGGTGCATTTTTGCTCAACACCATGCGACTCCCTGAGGTAGCGGACTTACATTTTGAGAAAGCAGAGCAACTGGCTCCAAATAAGAAGGCCTTCGAACAAAGCTTTGTCGAAGCCCTATTAGCTCATCGGCCAGTATTTAACCACGAAGAAATCTACAAACGCCTGAAGAGTGATCTGATCAGGAGCGACCATCTGCTCAAACAACTGCAATATAGACGTGAGATGGAGCGCTATAGAAGATCAAAAGAAGTCATCACGACTCCGTGAACGCCTTCAGACTCAATTTTGCTTCACGCGATTGTCTTTTAACCGCTAGACTTGTTTTTCAAAAACAGGTGCACCCTTGACAAGCAAAACCGACCGCGAAAACCCTCAATCTTTCAAAGCGTTTGAACATGAAGGCTGGCAGCAAGTTGCCAACAAGTATCACGATCACTTCCAATCGTTAACCAAGCAATCGATTGAGAAGCTACTTGAAAAGGCTGGAGTATCTACCGGAAAGAAGCTTCTCGACATTGCTTCGGGTCCTGGCTATGTGGCTGCTCGCGCGACAGAACTTGGCGCAATCGTCACCGGTCTGGATTTTGCAGCGGTGATGGTTGAGAAGGCGAGTAAAGACTATCCGAACATCCAATTCAAAGAAGGTGATGCCGAACGGCTTCCCTTCACTGATCAAACATTCGACGCTGTGAGCATGAACTTTGGGCTCCTGCACCTCGACCGTCCAGAACAAGCTCTAGCAGAGGCAGCGCGGGTATTGAAACAGGACTGCCGATTTGCCTTTTCAGTCTGGGCGCAACCTCAAGAAGCTCTTGCTTTCGGAATTGTGCTTAAAGCAATCAACGACTACGGAGATGCCTCAATCACCCTGCCCGCCGGACCTCCGTTTTTCAGGTTCAGTGACGCTGCTGAATCTGAACGTTGCCTGAAAGCCGCTGGTTTCGAGAATATTGCGATTGACAAGGTGCCCATGACGTGGAAGGTTCCATCGCGCCAAAACTTTTTTGAAGCCTTCTATCTCGGCACTCCGCGCACTGGCGGACTGCTTCGGGCCCAATCCAAAACAGATCTGGAAAAGATACGCCAGGCTGTGCTAGAAGATGTATCTCGGTTTGCTGTCGGCGACCATTTGGAGGTTCCGATGGCTGCCATTGTCGCATCCGGCTCAAAAGCTTAGACGGAGACAGCGGTGTCAGACTCGCCCAGAACAAAACGCCCTCACGAGCGAATAACGGCTGAGTTCAATTTGCCGGGGAAACGAACGGACGTTCGAACCGGTGAAACTCCAGTTGTTGCAATGCCCAAGATGCATGTCTTTGCATATAGTCCGACAGGGTTCGTCGAGAAAGACATTGCAGATCCTGTCGAAATGATCGAATACATCGCAAAGTGGCCAGTCACCTGGATCATGGTCGACCCACTCGATCCCACGACTAATGCATCTGGTGTGGTGGAACGGTTTGGACAAATCCTCAGCCTTCACGAATTAGAAATCGAAGATTTGGTCAACGTTCATCAACGAGCGAAGGTTGAAGAGTACGGTGAACATTTGTTCGTCGTGACACGCATGATGGTATCTCGAGACGCAACCGATACCGAGCAACTCAGCCTCATTCTCGGCAAGAATTTCGTGGTCACATTCAGAGAAGTAGCTACTGATTGTCTTGATCCAGTCCGCGACAAAATCAGAAAAGGTCGCGGTCGTATCAGAAATGAACAAGCAGACTATTTGATGTACGCAATCATCGATGCTGTTGTCGACGGATACTTTCCTCTCCTCAGCGGCCTTGCCGATCGGCTCGACAAGATGGAAGACGAGGTTATTGACGGTTTTGAAAAAGACACGCCAGCCAGAATGTACGAATTGCGACGCGACATTCTTTCGATTCGCCGTGCGATTTGGCCGACTCGTGAAGCTGTAAGCACCTTATATCGTGACACCATTCCACTAGTTTCAAACACTACAAGACTGTACTTACGCGACTGCTACGACCACTCTGTGCGGATTATCGACTTGGTCGAAATGTATCGAGAAGTCGCATCGGCACTTATGGAAGTACACTTCACCAGAGCGAGCAATCGTCTAAACGAAGTGATGAAAGTTCTTACGATCATCACAACCGTCTTTATTCCTCCAAGCTTTATTGCCGGAGTTTACGGCATGAATTTCAACGGTGAAAAGTCACCGCTGAACATGCCTGAACTTAATTGGTATTTCGGATACCCTGCAGCAATCTGTGTCATGTTCTTGCTTGCTATGAGTTTGATTTGCTATCTCTATTGGAAGGGATGGCTTTCAGATAAACACGACC
>CAYZJR010000079.1:6747-32699 GCA_964478655.1 uncultured Candidatus Obscuribacterales bacterium | reverse complement strand
CGCGTCTAGGCGCCGACGAATGGGTTGCTTCGTTTTTCAGACCAGATATCTGTGTCGGGTCCATGTCCTGGCACAACGCGAGTGCTGTCGTCGAGAACGAATAGCCTATCGTTGATAGAGTCCACGATTTGCTCGAATGAACCGCCCCAGAGATCTGTGCGTCCAATTGAACGCTGAAAGAGTGTGTCTCCGGAGAAGAGGACGCTGTCTTTGTCTTGCACGGAGAAGCAAAGGCTGCCCGGAGTGTGTCCGGGTGTGTGAATGACGTTGGCTTTCAATTTGCCGATTGAGACTTCTTCCTCGTCGGTCAGATAGTGATCGACGGGCAAGGTGTCGTCTGCTTTGAACCCGAACAAACCGCACTGTTTGTGGAGGTTGTCGTACAGCCATTGATCGCCTTCATGCAGACAGATTTGTGCACCTGTCTTTTCTCGCATCGCGCGCGAACCCATAATGTGATCGAAGTGTGCGTGGGTGTGCAGCAACCACTTCACTTTCAGTCCGAGCTTTTCGGCAAAAGCTATGATTTTATCGGTGTCACCGCCTGGGTCTACGACCGCAGCTTCGCCGGTTTCCTTGCAACCGATGATCGAGCAGTTGCACTGCAGTGGTCCAACCGGGAAACTTTCGATGATTACTGACACTATTGGAAGATCTCGCTCTACAGGGACGTCTCGCTATACAGAAATATCGTTTTCCAGGAACATCGCTCTACAGGAACATCGCTCCCCAGGAACATCGCTCCCCAGGAACATCGCTCCCCAGGAACATCGCTCTACAGGAACATCTCACTGACTGACTCTTCGTCATGAATTCTGATGATTGCTTCGCCAAGTAGTTGGGCGACACTCAGTTGAACGATCTTCTTCGATATTGCCTTTGGATCGTGCGGAATTGAGTTGGTCACTATCAGTTTTTCAATCGGAGATTCGTCGATGCGTTTGTTTGCAGGACCAGATAGCACAGCGTGACTTGCGCATGCATAGACTGAGCGAGCGCCCTCTTTCTTGAGGAGTTCGGCGCCTTTGACTAAGGTTCCTGCGGTGTCGACCATGTCGTCGACCATGATTGCTGTCTTGCCTTTCACGTCGCCGACGACGGACATCACTTCAGCTACGTTGTGTTGGCTTCTGCGTTTGTCGATGATTGCGATTGGCGCGTCATCGAGCTTCTTAGCAAATGCTCTCGTTCGTGACACACCGCCCACGTCAGGAGAGACGAGTACGATGTCGCTCAAATCGAGGGAGCGAATGTATTCGAGAAGCACGGGGCTTGCGTACAAGTGATCGACGAGGATGTTGAAGAAACCCATTATCTGCGGTGCGTGCAAGTCAATTGCGACGACCCGCTGTGCGCCCGCAGTAGTGAGCAAGTCGGCAATCAGCTTTGCTGTAATCGCCTCACGTCCGGCGGCTTTTCTATCTTGCCGTCCATAACCGTAATATGGCATTACGACTGTGATTCGCCCAGCTGACGCTCTCTTGAGTGCGTCCAACAGGATCAACAGTTCCATCAAATTTTCATTGACTGGAGGGCATGTCGGCTGAATTATGAAACAGTCAACGCCTCTTACACTCTCTTGAACTTGGACGTAAATCTCGCCGTCCGAGAAGGGCACGATTTTGACCGGGACCACGCCCAGTTCTAAATATTCGGCGACTTCTTTTGAGAGTTCGGGGTTGGCTGTGCCCGACAGAATTTTCAACACTGTTTTGCCGGTGTTTCGAATGGTTTGCCTGGCGGGGATTTGAGCGACCAATGCAGTAACCTCCGAGACAAACCAATTCCCATCAATCCAGCCACATTGTAGAGAAGAAAAGGGGATTCGAAAAGTCAATGAGCAAAATTAAAATGATAATCCGCGCTACTCAAATGGCATTTCGCCGCTCCTGGAGAGCCTTATGGCTCCTTCAAGGGCGCACTTAACATGCAGATATGAGAGACCTCCTTGCAAGAAAACTGCAAAGGGTGGGCGCAGAGGACCGTCTGCCGACAACTCGATGGTGGAGCCTTCCACGAAGGTTCCGCCTGCCATCACTACCTCGTCCTGATATCCCGGCATCTGTGTGGGTTCTGGCGAAACATGGGCGTTTACGGGCGACCAACGCTGTAGCGCGCGGCAGAAATTGATGAGCCTGTCTCGCTTTTCGAGCTCTATTGCTTGAATGATGTCGTAGCGCTTGTCTTTGCTTGAGGGGTTGACCTTGAATCCGAGACGTTCCATCAATCCGGCAGCCAGGAGCGAGCCTTTCACTGCCTGGCTCACCACGGACGGCGCAAGGAACAAGCCTTGCAGAACAAGCCTGGTTTGATTGAACGTGATGCCCAGGTGCCCGCCGATGCCGGGTGCAGTGAGTCGTTTGAGGGCCGCTTCCACGAGGTCTGAGCGACCGGCGACGTATCCGCCTGTTATGGCAAGACCGCCTCCTGGGTTCTTAATGAGTGACCCGGCGATCAGGTCGGCGCCGTGATCTGTGGGTTCGGTCGCCTCGACGAATTCACCGTAACAGTTGTCCACCATGACGATGGAATTGGGATAGGCTGTTTTCACCGCCGCGATTACGTCACCAAGCTGTGCGCAGCTCATGGTCTTACGGGCGAAGCTGTAGCCGCAAGATTTTTGAAGATAGAACATGTCTGCCGCGCCAACATTGGCAAGCTTTGCGGCATATTCGCTCTTGTCGGCAAAGGCGATTTCTGTTTCGACATATTTGACGCCACTGCCGATGAGTGAGCCCCTTTTGTCGTCGCCTTCAATTCCGATTACTTCTTTGAGAGTGTCGTACGGTGCGCCTGTCAGGCTGACCATGCGCTGTCCGGCATGCAAGTTTCCGAGTAACGCGCAGGCAAGAGCGTGTGTTCCTGAAACCATTTGCATGCGAACCGCTGCTTGTTCCGCGCCGAATACCGATGCGAAGATGCCGTCCAGCACTGCTCGGGCTGGGTCGTCGATGCCGTAGCCTGTGCGCTCAGCAAAATATTCTTCCGTCAACCTATGCTCTCTGAATGCATCCAACACTTTGCGTTGATTGTGCATGGCAATTGCGTCAATCTTTGCAAACGCCTCGCGAAGGCTGTCTTCGGTGTCTTGAATTAGTTTTGCTACATCGTTTTCGATGCTTGTGGCTTCCATTGCGTCTGGCTCTTTCAAACGTGCGGACGCGCTGATCTTAGCAGAAGCTGTCTGCGGAGTGCGAAGATCGATTGGCCAATTTCGACGAGGAACTCGACGCGCTGACACTCAGTCACCGCAAGCGGTGTCATTTATGCGCTGTAGATACTTTTATGTCTGCTGATTGTCCCTGGCTTATTGAGACGAGATCATTCGGCAGCAGTTGCACGACTGCGTGTGGATGACCTGCAGCTGACCAGATGTCGGTGAAGGTGAGCAAGTCTTCGTCGATGACTGTCTTCATTTGTTCCAAGTGACCAAATGGTGGCACTCCGCCAATCGCAAAGCCAGTTCGTTCGCGCACAAAATCAGCATCGGCTTTCTTCACTTTCTCGCCGATGACTTGTGCGAGCTTTTTTTCATCAACGCGGTTGGCGCCGGAGGCAAGGACCAGAATTGGATCACCTGATTCCGAACCTCTAAAAATGAGCGACTTCACGATCTGCGCGACGGACGTGCCAATTGCGTCTGCCGCTAGTTGAGCAGTTCGAGCGGAGTCTGTTAGTTCGACAATCTTATTGTCGAAACCGCGTTGCTTGAGAAATGATCGTACGTCTTCAATTCCAAGACTTCGTTTTTCTTGCATTTGCTCAGTATAAAACATGGGTTCCATGTCATGCGATCCATGTCGTGCGATCCATGTCACATGCGACGCATTGCATCCAGGATCTTCCCGAAAAATAGAGCGGGGGTGCACGAACACCCCCGCTGTTGTGTGTTGGAAATGTGCCTTCGGAACAAAACTTCTATTAGTCTTCAAGACTGAATGCTTCTGCTGAGAACGGTTTGTCCCAGTTTTTGAAGGCATTGCTTCCGCCATCTATGACGCCCTTTACGCATGAGCCTCCGAGGCTGATTAGCTCTCCAGGTAGTGAGAGTGCCACCATCGGTGACAACCCTTCGTAATCTTTGATTTCGGTTGCTACCGAATCGGTATAGGTATTCAGGTTTTGTGCAGTGTTCTTCAAGACACTGATGGGAACTCCACCGACCAATGCCGTTGCGACTCCTAACACTTTTACCGGAAGCAATGTGGTTTCTTCCAAAGCACTTTTTGCTACTTCCTTGCTTGTGTCGGCAAGTGCTGCGCTCGTACTGAAACCAAATGCGGTGCACGCGGCGAGCAACGCCGCGACCAGTGATTTACTCATGACCAGTCCTCTTTCAGGGGAGAAGTTGTTAACTGATAACAGCATACAAATCCTTTAGCCATGATCTAACGCCTGCGATTCACTTCATCAAGTGTTTGAACTTTTTGGCAACCTCGAGCGTTATATAAGTAGGCGAATTTTAGGAGGAACAGCCATGAAACACAACGTGCTGAACTGTTTGGGGCTGGTTGAGAGTTCGCTGCGCAGATCGCTTGACCAATGTCGATCGATAGATTTTAGACGTTCCATATATAGACATATCATTCAAACTCTCTTTCAGGAACGATGCAGAATTTGCCGCAATGACATTCCGGCAATTCATTCATTTGGCGACGGTGATGTGCAGTGCCTTTGCGAGGAGTGTTGGAAGTTGATGACAGCAACATGGCTCTTAGAAGATGACCTTGCGACTTGTCGAATTTCGAAAGACTTGACGCAGTCAAACGATTGGAGTGCAGAGCTCGGACCTGATGAATTGGTTGTTTCTAGCGCTGTTCAGTACGAAAAGCAAGTGAAAAAACTGATCAGAAGATTCAAATTCGATGACGATCGACTGTTGGCGCAAGATTTGTATTTGCTTCTAGCCAGGGCATGGCGCATGCTACTTTCGCGCGTAAATGCAGATTCTCCGTCGATCTCCGAGTTGCATCGTCAAATGATTTTTGTGCCGGTTCCACTTTCGCAATCGCGCTTGAAAGAGCGAGGATTCAACCAGTCACTTGTACTTGCGACGAAACTATCGAAGAGTACAAACGTTCCTGTTCGAAGTAATGGTCTGCGCCGCGCAAAGGCTACCAAACCGCAGAGTGGTTTGAGCAGGCAGGATCGCATTAAGAATGTAGAGTCTGCGTTCCATGCTAATGAGAAAGTTGTGCGCAACAAACATGTCATTTTGATTGATGATGTTTGCACCTCCGGTGCAACGCTGATTTCATGCGCCAATGCAGTTACTGCAAAAGGCGCGTCGAAGGTGAGTGCACTCACCATTGCACGCGCCCTGAGAAGAAACTTTTGATATTTGCAGGAATCTAATGTTTGTCGAAAAACACAAATGCCCGTGTACAAGCAGTCAGGCGGATGAATAGTCAAACTTGGTCGTATTGACTGAGTTTAACTGACGTAGCGGAGAGAAAAGCATGCCCGATAAACCAATCGATGATTGTTCCGAAAGATCAGATCCCAACAGCAAAGAATATTGGTCCGAAGTATCGAGAAAAATTTCTGCTGATGCGATGAAGCGGTATCTGGACAAGAATATTGATCGAATAGACAATGATAAGAACGGTTTCTTGTCGATCTCTGAATTGCAAACAGCAGAAACCAAAGCGACGAGCATGTATGACAAGGTCATGCTGGATAAGACGATCGCCAATTATGGCGCCATCGCCAAAGCCGATTTGAAGTACTCAAACTTCATCGCGCAAATCTCACTGGACAGTGCTGCGCGATTTGCTGAAGAAAGTGCGAAGCTGACTGCTGAGGCTACGAAGCTCAAGCGCGCAATCAAATTCACGAAAGTTGATTTCGAGGAGATCGATAAAAACCGCAATGGATTCATTAGTCCATGTGAATTGAAAGGCGCTCCCGAGTTGTCCGAAGTTAAGCCTCTGTTTGCGCACGTTAATGATGCGCAGTTGGCGAGCGACGATGAATGGGACTATGAAGACAGCGGTATGTCTCGAAAAGATCTGGACAAGTATTTCGCGCAGTGGGCGGCCGAAACCCACCTATCCTTCAGAGTCGACAGCTCGTCAGAATGGAAGACGTTTCTTGACGGTGGCTACGCGCTTGAAAGAGAGCGATTTCTCTTCAACAAAAGACGGAAGTATTGAGGTGTGATAGCTAGAGCGACTCTGAGATTGCTTCTTCGATTGCTTTCAGCGTCTCGTCGATATCGCGCTTTGTGTGTACAACCGACATGAATGATGCTTCGAATTGAGACGGTGGCCAGTACACACCTTTCTCAATCAATGCGCGCCATACTTTGGCGAACAGTTTCGTGTCTGATGTCTGTGCAGATTCAAAATCCAAAACTTCCTTGTCAGTGAAAAACAGCCCAATCATGCCATTTACATCGACGACTTGCATCTTTGTCTTGGCAGATTTTGCAATTTCTCTCAACCCGTCGGCCAGCAATTTTGTTTTTTGTTGGAGAAGATCGTGCGTTCCTGCAATTTGCAGCGATCGCAGTTGAGCCAGTCCTGCGGCCATTGCCAGTGGGTTGCCTGAGAGGGTTCCGGCCTGATAGACAGGTCCCAATGGTGCGATCATTTCCATGATGTCTTTGCGTCCACCATATGCACCGACTGGAAGTCCACCGCCGATGACCTTGCCAAGGCAAGTCAAATCCGGGGTGATCCCATAAAGTTCTTGCGCGCCGCCAAGCGCCACTCTGAAGCCGGTCATCACTTCGTCGAAGATGAGCAGTGTTCCTGCATCCTTGCACGCCTCTTGCACTGCTTTGAGATAGCCTTCTTTCGGCACTATCAATCCGGCGTTGCCGACGACCGGTTCAATGATGACTGCGGCGACCTTTCCAGAATGTTCCTTCAATGCCTTCTTCAAAGCATCAATGTCGTTATATGGTATTGAAATTGTCAGTTTGCTTAGCTCTTCCGGAACGCCGGGAGAACTCGCAATTCCCAATGTCGCTAAACCGGAGCCTGCCTTCACCAAGAATGAATCGGCGTGTCCGTGGTAGCAACCATCGAATTTGATGATCATGTCGCGCTTCGTAAAAGCTCTTGCCAGGCGGATGGCGGACATACAGGCTTCGGTTCCTGAATTGACCATGCGCACCATCTGAATGGATGGAACAATCTGACAAATCAACTGCGCCAGTTCGACTTCCAATTTGCACGGTGCACCAAAGCTGGTGCCAAGCTCCAGCACGCCTTCAATCGCTTCCAACACGCGAGGATGGCGGTGACCGAGAATCATCGGACCCCACGAGCCGACATAATCGATGTACTTGTTGCCGTCGACGTCAAACATGTAGGCGCCGTCTGCGCGTTCTATGAAAATTGGGTCGGCACCTACTGCGCGGCACGAACGAGCCGGAGAGTTGACTCCGCCTGGAAGCAGAGCAGTCGCTTTTTCATACAGTTGTTTTGATCTTGATGCAGTGGTCGGAGTCATTTGAGTCAAGCCTCGTCTGTCTTTGGTATCGCAACTGTGGTCCCTTGGTCCCAGGCACGCATGGTGAACTATCGAAACAAGCGGTCTCAGCAGTCACTAGACTGCCTGGCTTGCTTTCAACACACGTTCCAAAACCGGTTCAACCATTTTTATTGCTTTTTCGCCGGCTTGAAAATGCCGCATCTTTCCTTCGGAATCGAAGATGTAGTATGCGGGCACGTACTTGTTCTCGAACGCATCAGTGATGGTGTGCCAGTTGTCGATGACACACGGCTGTTTGACTTCGTACTCGTCGATTGCCTCTTTGACGGCATCTACATTGGTGTCGGATTCTTGTCGTGGCATGTGTACGGCAATTACCTTCAGACCTTGCGATGAATATTTGTCGATCCAACCTTGAATGTCGGGCAATGATTCCTTGCAGATACCGCAGCTAATCGACCAAAAATGCACGAGCACTGTCGAGCCTTTTAGATCTTCGGTTTTAACTCCTTGCGAGTTAAACCAATCAGTCCCGCCGTCGAGAGATGGCATCGGACTGTCCATTCGAAGCGCCATTTAGCCCCCTTTTGTCCCATTGGACGAGGAAGAAAAACCTGAGCGCAACATTGCAGAAATACTGTCTATGTTTTCGCCCTTTCGACTGTGCATATTTTAACGCTGTTGGCACCTCCAAATCACAAGCCAAGCAAAGGAATAAGGAAGTTTCGCAAAAATCTTTCGGCGCGAAATGGAACGCCGAAAGATTGTCGAAAGAAAGAAAAAAGGGCGCGACATGCGCGCCCTTTCGTCAATTCTGTTGCAGTGTTCGTTGCTTCTGAATTAAACGGTAAGAGGCTTTTGGCCTGGCTTCCAATCAGCAGCGCAGAGTCCGCCGGTCTTGAGTGCTTCGAGAACTCTGAGAGTTTCTTCGCAGCTGCGACCGATGTTGAGGCTGTGAACAACTTGATACTGGAGAACGCCATCCGGATCGAGGATGAAGAGACCGCGAAGAGCGATTCCCTTATCTTCAATCAAGACGCCGTAGTCGCGGCTGACATCTTTGGTGATGTCTGAAGCGAGGATGTACTTGATGGGGCCGAGTCCGCCTTTGTCTTCAGTGGTTTGAATCCATGCGCGGTGGCTGTAAACGCTGTCGGTCGAGATAGCCAACACATCGCAGCCGGCTTTTTTGAACTCTTCATACTTATCGCTGAAAGCTCTGAGTTCGGTCGGGCAAACGAATGTGAAATCTAGAGGATAAAAGAAGATAACAAGCCATTTTCCTTTGTAATCGGAAAGGCGAACGTTCTCCTTCAAGGTCTTCAGATCCTTGGTGGAGGGCATATCAAAGTCAGGAGCTCTTTTTCCAACTTGCAACATACAGGCAACTCCAAATTTATATTGGTGGGGAAACTGTAGGAAATGTTAGCCTCAGAGCCCAGTTTCCTTAATATGTTTAATGGAACCTATACAATTCAGCTTTACCTTTTACTTCTTACGCGCTGCTTGCCAGTCTGCAAGAGCCTTTTGCAAGTTATGGGTCTGAACGTACTTGATAATGAGCGGGCTGGTCGGGCTCCAACCAATCGTTAATAGATGAATCAAATGATCGCCGGGTGAAGTGCTTTGCTTGCTCCTTCCCAGTTCTGCTTCATTGACTGCATCTTGCGACATCGTGCAAACCCTCGAAACCCTGTATTTCTGCCCATCCTGGAGCGAGCGATTGGCTGAGCTTCGCCATTCCTGCACCTAATTGTACGACCTAAAGGGCGACATCAAGACCGAGGCGACGGGGTTGTGTCATGGAACGGCGCAAGTATTAAGTGGGTTTTAGTTGAGCAATGCAACTTGATGTAACGCGGAATTTGACCCTAAAGCCTATTATTTGGTACTATTCCTAACCGCTTGTCTGCCATAATGCACAGCTGCGGTGGATTCGAAGGTTTCCTTCTCTCTCACCGTCTCGGTTATAGCGCAGCGCGATGTTTCCGTCCTTTAGAGGGCGGGGCAAATTATCCGGATTTTTCTTAGCCAATTGGAGCCAAAGATGTTCGCCATCGTAGAAGCCTGTGGGAGACAGTATCAGCTGGAAGCTGGACGTTTTATCGACGTCGATTTGACTGAACTCGACCCGGGTGAAGTCCTGGTTTTTGACAAAGTGCTCATGTTGGTCGACGGCGGCCAATCGACAGTGGGCGCTCCGTACGTCCAAGGCGCCAAAGTCAGCGCCAAGGTGCTTGGTCACAGAAAAGGCAGCAAGATTATTGTCTACCACCAAAAGCCGAAGAAAGGCACCCGCAAGAAGCAAGGTCACAGACAGCACTTCACGCGCGTTTTGGTTGACAGCATCGAGCTGAACGACAAAGTGTTGGCAAAGGCTGATGAGAAAGCTCATAAGCCCCAAGCCGCTGCGAAAGCAGACAAAGCCGAAAAGGCACCTGCAGCCAAGAAAGAAACAAAGAAAGCTGCAGAACCTGAGAAAGAGAAAAAGGCTCCAGCCAAGAAAGAGGCTGCACCAGCCAAAAAGGCGAGCCCTAAGAAGAGCAAGTAACTGACGGGCAAAGCCCACTTCGAGAGAAGTTTTTTGAGAAGGATCTGGAGGCGTTATGGCACATAAAAAAGGAGCAGGTTCGACACGCAACGGTCGAGACAGCCAACCCAAGCGCTTGGGCGTCAAATGCTACGGCGGCGAGGCAGTACTTGCCGGCAACATTTTGGTACGTCAACGCGGCACAAGAATCCATCCTGGAGTCAACGTTCTGCGTAGTAAAGATGACACTCTTTACTCCATCATCGAAGGCATCGTGAAGTTCGAGTCCCAGAGAGGCAAAAAGCTCATCAGCGTTTATCCTCAATAGGCTGGTTCTTACACTAAGTGTCCTCAAAGTCGCATTCGAAGCCGCTTTCCCCGCTGGTAAAACAGCTCTCCAGTGGAAGCGACGATTCGCCTGTTCAATCAGTAGATATCTCGGGCATCGCATATGATTCACGCAAAGTGAAACAAGGCGATGCTTTCTTTTGTATTGAAGGCGAAAAGCAAGATGGCAACGCATTTATAGGCGATGCAATCGGCAAAGGTGCATCGGTTCTTTTTACGGAACGGTCTGATGTAGGCGCTCAAGCCGTGCCTGTTGTGCACGTAAGCGATGTGCGTTCGGCACTTGCAAAGACAGCCAATTATCTTTTCGACACACCAAGCAAGCGACTCAGACTGTTGGGAGTCACAGGAACCAACGGCAAAACCACAACCACACACTTGGTAGAAAAAATTCTCGAGTTCTCCGGCAAAAAGGTCGGTTTGATCGGGACGCTCGGCTCAAGATGGACGGGCCGACCATATCAAGATGCAAAGCACACCACTCCGCAAGCTTCTGATTTGCAAGAACTGCTCGATGCGATGACTCAGGATTCCGTCAGCCACGTGGCGATGGAGGTGTCGAGTCACGCGCTGGCACTGAAGCGCGTAGAGGGATGCCACTTCTCATGCGCTGTTCTAACCAACATCACGCAAGACCACCTCGATTTTCACAAGACGATGGATAGCTATTGGCGTGCTAAGCGTCTGCTTTTCGAGCAATTGCTTGAAAGCGAGCAGCAGAATCTGTCGGCGATTATCAACATGGATGATCCACTCTTCCCTGAATTTGAGCGGGTTGTGAAAGGCACTAAGGTCAAAACCCTGTCTTATGGTTTCTCGGACAGAGCCGACATAACGGCAGAATCATTGGAGTTCACTTTTGCCGGAACAAAGATGACCCTCAAAACTCCGGATGGAACAGCCAAGGTGCAGATGCAGCTCAATGGTCCATTCAATGTATACAACACCATGGCGGCGGTAGGTGTCTGCTTGGCGGAAGGCATTCCGCTGGCAACCTGTGTCGAATGTCTCGAAGGTTTCCCGGGTGTGTCGGGTCGATTCGAAGTGGTGTCTGCGGCAACTTCAGGCGGTTCCAAACAGCAAGAACCTTTATGCATCGTCGATTATGCGCATACTCCTGACGGTCTGGAAAATGTTTTGAATGCGGCTCGAACCCTCGTACCGGAGGACGGACGGCTAATTGCCGTGTTCGGCTGTGGCGGCGATCGCGACTCCTCGAAGCGCCCGCAGATGGGTGAGATTGCTGAAACCCGTGCTGACGTTATCTTTGTGACTTCTGACAACCCGCGAACCGAAGACCCGCAGCAAATAATTGCGGACATATTAGCGGGCATTCGACGCCTGAAGAGCGTTCATGTCGAGCCTGACCGCGCCTCGGCCATTCGGCAAGCCGTGGATTTGGCTAATGGCAACGATGTCATCGTCGTCGCCGGAAAGGGTCATGAGACCTACCAAATACTGAAAGATCGAACCATCGACTTTGATGACCGCATCGAAGTCATGAACGCACTTCGCAGCCGATAGTGCTATCAATCAGTACGGATCGATGTGCTCGTTGTATTCCGGGCACAATGACAACAACAGTGCTGGAAGTGTTTAACCGTGTGCCCTACTTGCGAATTCGCGTTGCATAATCGATGCATATCTGGCTTTGAACAACAGCTCCTTGGCACCGGCCAACTATCTCGACATGCACCATGTCGACGTATAATTGACGATCATCGGGGTTGCAAAGCCAGGTTCGAGGAATCCAGTGGGGATTAGTTTTCACATTACATCGGTCCGTGAAGGAACCATCTTCAATGTGATGCAGTTCCTCAGCCTGGAAAGAGTAACGGGCATTCTCAATGTTCGCTTTGGCAAGCACGTTCCCGAGGTAACCATCTATTTCGTGACTGGCAGCGTTACAACGGCTGAGTTTGGAGCGATCGTCGGAGACGCGGTTCTCGACCTGCTTTTGTGCCAGGAGTTTGCGATAAAAGAAGTCAGTTTTGCACCGGGGAGAATCAACCAGCTCAACGAGCAGGCGGTCATAGTCAGGGCATCGAACCTCTCAGGCACCTTGCTCAACGTGTCAAAGGACGTTGATAAATGTGACGCACGTCCATACATATTTGGATTGTTGCCGGTTACCGGTGGGAAGAGTGGAGAGAACAGCCCTTCGCTTTTGCACGTGCTGCATGAATTCGGAAAGTATGAGGAGGAACTCAAAGCAGTTCCCAAAGGCGAGAAGGACAAGGAAGCACCATTGCCTCAATGTGCGTTGATTCACAGAGCATTCTCGAAAGGCGTGATGAGTTATCAAACGCCGCTTGTTTCTCTGCGTTCGCTGAGATCTCTTCTCGACATAGTCCAGCCTCTCAGTGAGAAAGAGATGAATAACCTGCGCGGCTACATGCGCAGCTTGTTACCGCATCCCAAGGCAACACATATCTCGATAGAACGTTTCTACGCATTCGCCAGCGCAATCGAGTCAATCGCGCATCGCCGCTCTGCTGAGGTCGGCGACAAAGCAAGGCGTGCTATTCATCAGATAATTCAACAGTCTACCCGATTAAGTGAGACTGCCAATGTCTGATTTGAGCGGCACTAGATATGGTATCAGTGATGCGTTGTCTGTAAAACGATGGCAGGTGATCACCGATGTGGCGAAACGCTTTTTGCCGGATGGATTCTGGAGCGGCACTTCTGATGGTTCATCAGATGTGTATCTTACTTTCGATGATGGTCCGCACCCTTCGACGACGCCTTGGCTTTTGGATTTGCTCGAAGAAGAGGATGTGAAGGCGACATTCTTTCTGCTTGGAAGTCGTGCGGGTAAACATCCACACTTGGTCGAAAAGCTGGCGCAACAAAGACATGCATTGGGCAATCACAGTCTGAATCATTTGTTCCTTCCATCATTGCCTGTCTCTGCAATTGAGCATGAAATCGGGGAGACCAACAATCGCATTCAAGAAGTTTCCGGCGACAGCCCGGTTTTGTTTCGACCGCCCTTTGGAATCCTCGACAGAAAGTCGTCCGATTGTCTGAAAGAAAGAGACATGAAGACTGTCTATTGGGGCGCCGTTACTGAAGATTGGGCTCTAATCGGTGAACGCAAAGTTGTTGAACGGCTGATGCGATCTGTCACTCCGGGCACGGTCATTGTTTTGCATGAAGGCAAGCTTCTGGGCAAGCAAACGATTAACGCGACGCGCGAAATCATTCGCCGCTGTAAGGCTCAGGGGCTCAATTTCAACCTTGTGTCATGAATCCAATCGTATCGCTTTTTGTCAAAAGGAACTCGCTGATTTTTGCTACGTTGGCAAGGTCTTTCACTTGATGTGACGACTGCTATACTGGCATCCAAAATGGTACACCCGCAATCTTTGGAACGATTATTGTGCTTGACTTTCGCCCACCTCTAGACACACCGGCGCTGATTTCGTTTGTGAAGTTCGTGCTACCGCTTTATATGCGAGTGACTCTGCATGAAACCAGTGTTTTTTGCGCCGAAGGTGCAATCGAGCGATTCAATAAGTTGAAAGGGCAACGAACACTGATCTGCCCAAACCATGCAAACCGTCATGACCCGCAAGTGATGTTTACTTTCTCCAAGTATGTCGAGGAAGACTTCAACTTTGTAGCCGCGCGCGAAGTCTTTGATTATGACCATGGTTTGAATGGATGGTGGCTGCAACATCTAGGAACATATTCAGTTGTTCGCGGAGCAGCAGATAGAGAGTCATTCAAAACCACTCGCAGAATTTTGTCTGAAGGAAAAAAGAAACTCGTGTTGTTTCCTGAAGGAGAAATCTCCAGGCAAAACGACACACTCATGGCGCTTGAATCTGGTGCTGCTCAAATGGCCTTTTGGGCAATGACAGATTTGGAGAAAACAAATCCGGAAGCATCGATTTACATCATGCCGATGGCTTTTAAATACACGTACCCTGAAGATATCTCCACATCATTCAGGCGTTGTCTGCACAACCTTGAGAGTGAGTTAGGCGTTCCTTCCGTGGAAACCGACAGCTTCTATGTGCGACTGCGACGATTGGGCGACAAGCTCCTTATTTCGCTCGAAAGAGAGTATGGACTAAAGACGCCGGAAAATAGCACCATGAACGAACGCGTTGTAACTCTGCGCGGATTCATTCTTTCCAACATCGCCAGTTATTTGAAAATCGATCTTCCTAAAGGCGGTCGAGAGCTGGAGTCTGTGCGCATTCTCCGCAACGCGATGGATGACTTCATCTTTGACGATGAGAAAGTGTCTGACTATGAGAAGCGCGTGCATGAAGACAAAGCGAAGACGATCAAAGGCTTCTACAAAGATTTGAATCGCGTCGTCAACTTCATCGCCATTTATGAAGGCTACTTCCGAGACAGAATGACCCAAGAGCGTTTTGCAGACATGCTCGACCGTTTTGAGACGGAAGTATTCGGAGGTGAGCCTACCTTCAAAGGTCCGCGCAGGGTGCTCGTCGACGTCGGTGAGGCGATCGATCTGAAGAAACACTATGATGGCTACAAGGCAAACAAGAAGGCGGAGTCGGCGAAAGTTACCGAGCAAATTTTCGGGCAAATCTCTGCAATGCTGGCTAAGCTCGAAGAGTCCAGAACCCCAATTTTTCTCAATTAACCTTCAATATCGGGCGCAATAAGCCTTTTAGGCGTTTTAAGCACACTCAAAACCGGGAAAGGTGATTTAGAGGCATTTTTGCCGATAACCCGACGTTCCCTCCCATTTCGGGGCGCCGGGAGTGATGCGAGCCAGAACCACGTGCAAGACGAACAAGTCACACCGACACCGCTTCCTATTCAGGACACAATCCTTGACGACTCTCTTGAAGACATCCAAGAGAAGACTCTGAGAATTTGTCCGAAGTGTCGATTGTCTGTGGCTGGAGAAGACCACGCGTGCAAAGAGCCCGGACCGATCCCCGAGCCTCCGAAGGTCGGGACTATGTTCGAGAGCATTTACGAGCTCAACCGAGTCATCGCTTCTGGTGGAATGGGTCTGGTTTACGAGGCGCGCGACGCAACAACCGAGCAGACTGTAGCCATCAAGATGCTACATGCGCACATGCTTTCAGACGCGTTCGTCATGCGGTTTCAGCGTGAAGGCAAGGCAGCGAGCCAGCTTTCGCATCCGAATTTGCTCAAAGTGTATGAGTTGGGAGTGACCGATACAAACCAGCCGTACATGGTGATGGAGTTCGTGCCTGGCTATTCGCTGGCAGATGAAATTCGAAGGTCTCCAATCGCTTTGAAGCGGGCGATTCCAATCTTCGTGCAAATCTGCGATGCGCTTGCGCATGCGCATCAACGCGGCGTTCTGCACCGAGACCTTAAACCCAGCAACATTCTTTTGACGCAGATGGATGATGGAAGGGAAGTCGTGAAGATCGTCGACTTCGGTATCGCTAAAGTGCTTGATGATGACGGCAAAATTACGCGCACTGGGCAGGTTTTGGGCAGCCCTGCATACATGAGTCCCGAGCAGTGTTCGGGCGGTCACGTGGACAACCGCTCGGATATTTATTCTCTTGGTTGTCTCATGTTTGAGACACTGACGGGTAAGCCGCCGTTCGTCTCCGAGAGCTCGCTCAAAATAATCATGCATCATCGCTCGACCGCGCCGCCTACGTTGGCGAGCTTCATGACGCAATTTGAGGTGCCTAAGGCTCTCGATGATATCTTCAAAAAAGTGTTTGCGAAGCAACCTGATCAGCGCTACCAGACCGTAGACGAGCTTAAGGTCGATTTGTTAGCTCTCGAAGAGACCATGCCCGATCAGCTGCCGAAAAAGAAGGCGCAAGCGAAGAAGCGATCAAAGAGACATCGCGGAATCAAGATCGATCGCGAGATGATTATGGTGGCGTCCGTGGTGCTCGGGTCTGTCGTGCTTGCATCTGGTGCTGCGTTCTTTCTTATGATGGAACCGAAGAAGTCTGACCCTGTGACCCCGACTGAACGTTCGTCGAGCCTTGAAAGACCAGATTCGGATGATGATGCTAAAAAACGAGACAAGATACGCATGTTGGCGAAGCTTGATATGCGCAAAGTCACCGATCAAGATTTGATTTGGTGCGAATCTGTCGCCGATTCGCTGCCCGAGTTACCTTTGAGCGGGTCTCAGGTAAGTGACACCGGCATGGCAAGTTTCCTTCGCAAGAACAAGTTCTCCATTCTCACGAAAATCAATTTAGACAACACCGCAGTCGGGAAAGACACGTGTGCAGCACTTTTGCATGTGCCTACCCTTCAGATTCTGAAGCTCAAGAACACTAACGTAAAAGACGCAGACGGGATGTTGATTGCCAGACTGAAAAACCTTGAAGAACTGTCTCTCGAAAGCACTGGAATACAAGACATCACCGTTCGAGATCTTTCTCAATGTCCACGGCTGAGCGAGTTAAACTTGGCATGGACGCGCGTAACCAGCAATGCCTGCTCGGCAATTGCTTCGATGCAAGGTCTAAAAGAACTCAGCTTGCGAGGCACTCGAATCAATAACTCAGGGTTGCAGCAGCTTGCAGAATTGCGGACTCTGACTTCATTGGACGTGGGTTCTACCGACATTGACGACAAGGGCTTAGATAGTATTGGTCGCCTTGAGCGGTTGGAGAAACTGAATCTGAGTTATACAAAGGTAAACGGAAAGGCGCTCTCCATCCTGAAAGGACTACCGTCGTTACTGCAGCTCGATCTAAAGGGCACCAGTCTCACAGACAAGACCGTTTCTGATTTCAACCCGGTCACTGAGAACTTAGATCTCTCGTGTACTGGAGTGGGAGACGGCATAGGAAGCCGACTCGCCAAACTTGAAAAACTTACAGAACTGTATGTCAGCCAGACGAACGTTTCAGACGCGTTGATTCCATATTTGAAAGACACTTCCAACCTCTTTAAGCTTGAGCTCGATGACGACAACATCTCCGATGCTTCGGCAAAGGCTCTCGCCAAGATGCGTAACTTGACTGAGTTGAGCTTGCGCAATACCAAAATCAGCGATGAAGGTTTGATGATACTCGCGACCTCTCGCTCTTTGGAAAAGGTAAATGTGTCCGATTGCAAGCGCGTTACTCGCAAGGGAGCACGCAAGGCGCAAGCACGTGCTAATGAGGAGCGAGACCAAACACGGACACCCGCTATGCAAATTGAGTTTGATTAACGACCAGGAGACCGGCGGTCTATGGCAAACGTTGATATACAAACCGACTCACATTGTGGAGCTTGCGGAAAGCCTTTTCAGAAGCGCGGCTCGATGACCCAATGGATCTTCGACACAACAAGCTGCAAGTGCCGTGCCGCTGCGCCGCCGAAAGGTGAAAAGACAGAAGCGACAATCAACTTTTGTGCCATTTGCGGATTGCCCGTACGAACAAAGACCGGCTCTCTAACGCACTGGA
Source organism: uncultured Candidatus Obscuribacterales bacterium (assembly GCA_964478655.1). Lineage (GTDB taxonomy): Bacteria > Cyanobacteriota > Vampirovibrionia > Obscuribacterales > Obscuribacteraceae > CAYZJR01. The sequence goes on along the minus strand of CAYZJR010000079.1, from coordinate 14,978 downwards.
TTTTTAAGACTCATGCTTGCGAATGTCTAGTCACCGATGAGAACAGCGAAGATCTCGACACGCAGGAGCTCCCTGATGATGACATCATAGAAGGTGCGCCGTATGAATTTCTTGGTGTCACCGGCAGCGGTGGCGTTGCGACGGTCTATAAGGCGAAGAGCCGTAAGCTGGGACGATTCGTCGCGGTCAAGATTCTGCAGCCCGGAATCAACCAGGAGCGGGCCGGTGAGACCTTCTTGCGAGAAGCCCGCGCCGCCTCCAAATTGAATCATCCCAATGTCGTGACCGTTCAAGATTACGGTGAAACCAAAAATGGAAGACAGTATCTTGTAACGGAATGGATCGAAGGAATCACTCTCGGGCAATACGTCAATCGAAAGGGAATGTTGCCTGTGGCCACGGCCCAGGAGGTCTTTGCGCAGGTGCTCGATGGGCTCTCCCATGCCCACAATCGCGGAGTCATTCACCGAGATATCAAGCCGAATAACATTATGTTGGCGCGAGGGAACGGCGGTGGTTGGACCGTAAAAATTATTGATTTTGGAACGGCAAAGGAAGTCGACAATGAAGGTGAGGCGACACGCGCTGAAGATCTCGCATGCAGTCCCTTGTACATGAGCCCCGAACAGGCCACGGGTGAGAAAGTTGACTTCAGATCGGATTTGTATTCGGTTGGTTGCAGCTTGTTCGAAGTTCTGACCGGGCGAACGCCATTCGTCGGGCGATCTCTTTCGGTGGTCATGCGGCATCAACTCGAAGATCCACCGTCTCTGAAGCAAGCCTCCGGCGGCGCAATATTTCCACACGGAATGGAAGTCTGTGTTGCGAAGCTTCTGTCAAAAGAGCCTACTCGGCGCTACCAAAGCGCTGAAGAAGCTAAAGAAGCGCTCTATTCCAAAGCAAGTCGCAAGCAGAGACGCACACGTACAAGAACATTCGAATTTTCAGTCCCCAGCTCGATTCAGCAATATGCAGTTACTGCTGCTGCGCCCAAGAAATTTCCATGGCAGCTTCTTGCGGGTGTCCTCGCGATTGTAGCGATTGGCGCTGCGTTCATTGCACCATTGGTTCCTCAAAGTGGACTCGGCGGCGTGCAGACAAAGCCACCAACAGTTCCAAATACTCCCTCACCATTTCAAAAAAATTCAGGCACCCGGTACTCGGATACATGGAGTGATGCTAGTGGCAAGGAGCACGAACTGTCTCCCGATCAGCCTCTCTCCGCGCTCGATGCCAAAGTGGTTTCGGGATTGTCGCTCGGTCATGGCTACACTATTAAACAATCGGGTACCGAAGCGATTGATGAAGCAAGCAAAAACTATGCGCAACATCGATTGGATGGGATAGAGAAATTTCGCCATCTGCGGCATCTCGTCGTCCTCAGTGTGCCCGTTTCAGAAGATGCGGTGGCGAAGATTGCTACTCTCAGCGATCTCGCTACACTGACTTTTGGCGATACGCATGTGCCGAAAAAAACAATCAGCCTGTTGAGTGCACTCACTAAGCTGAGGTCTCTGGAGGTTGAGGGTGCATCGCTTACACCGCTACCGCTAGATGGAATCTCCAACTTGCGAAATCTAACTTGGCTAAGTTTTGATGATACTGCAATTGGTGATGCCGTCGAGATGACAGCACTGGAGAAACTCGATACTCTAAGTTTGATTCGCTCTCAAATCACAGATAAAGGTCTTTCTCGAATTTCACGCATTCCGAACCTGCACACATTGATCGTGCACGAGAACAAGTCAATCTCGATAAACGGCTGTCGGAGCATCATTCAATCGCCAAGTATTACAAGCCTTATCGTCGGTTACTCTCACTTTGGTGACGAGGGTGTAAAAGTGCTTTCCCAAAGCCAAACGATTTCAGCGCTTGATCTGACTCGAGGAGTGGGAATCACTGATAAGAGTGTGCCCTTTCTTATCGGCATGAAAGAACTTCACAAGGTCGATTTGACAGGAACAGACATAAGCGAAGCGAGCATCGAAAAATTGCGCGCCGCCAAGGAGAATCTCGAAGTTAAGTACACTCCCAACATTCTAGAAATTCAAGAAGTGTTGCCATCAGACAAAGACTTGGATTTGAACAATGACCGCTGATATTGAGCCCATTTGTTCCAGATGTGGCAAGCCTTTTCAAAAGGGCGCCTCGATGACTTCTAACCGACGGTTGTGTTGACTCACTCAATAAGCTGAAGAGTCTAAGGGAGTTGGATGTAATGGCAAGGGCATATCTGACGAAGGATTAATGCGGCTCAGAAGCGTATTCCCAAACTGGTTAGCTTCCGTCACGCCGCACGCACGGCGTCCGTTGACCCGCTTGTTCTCATTGCGGAGTTAGATTCAACACGCAAGAAGTGAAGATGTATTGAAACTTGCAACCCCAAAATATGAAAATCGACTAAGTTACTTACGCTTCATTGATCTCTTAGAAACCTGAGGTCAATGTTATTATTAATGGCTGCGTCCGGGTTCGGGCAGTTTGCTGTTGAAGGGTGTCGAAGGGCGACACGACTGAAACGACGACTATTTTTGAGCTGTAAGGGGTAATGCAAAGACTTGCGCTTATAGGTTTGGGTGCTTCAGGGCTCTTCGCTTTAACAGAACTAGCGGGAGCAGACGTCGAAGTACACGTGTTTGATGTGGGTCCAACCTACGAAAAACGTTATGCCTGTCCAATCGATCAGGGCAAACTGGAAGTGTGCCCGCCGAAGGCCTGCAGCTATTGTGCGCCGGGTCAGTCAGCAGGCAGTTGGAACGACTTCAAAGTCATTCTCTCGGCCTCACCGGTTATCGGAGGTCGGCTCTATGACTTAGTTGGTGAGCAGGAACTGCAGAAGCGTCTTGATAAAGTTCGAGCCACTATTCTAACGCACGCACCTGTCGAAATTCCGGTGGTTACGCCAAATCAGGACGATTTGGAGTGGATCAAAAAGAAAGCCACACTGGCGGGCATGACTTATCACTATCAAGAATTGCTGCATTGTGGTTCTGATAATGCGCCCGCGATCAACACCAGCATCCTTGAAGAATTGAAATCGAAAGGCAGCAACATCGTGTTTCATTGGGACACGAAGGTGCTCTCTGTTTCGCGACGCGGTGAGCAGTTTGCCGTCTCTTACGACAAATATCGCAAACCTGGTGATGAGAAGGAAGAGCTGTTCGACATCTGCATTGTCTCCGTCGGAAGAGGTGGTGCGCACTGGTTGACACAGCAGGAATTTTATAAGGCGCTCGAAATCTATCCCGGACAAGTCGACATTGGCATTCGTGTTGAAACAAGCTGCTTCTACACGGAAGAGGTCGATAGGCGGTTCTACGAGCCTAAACTGTATTACAGAAGCAGGCATGCAAACGATGTGGTGCGCAATTTCTGCTCAAACCCGAAAGGCTTTGTCACTCCGGAGAACCACCGTGAGTACGTTCTCGTAAACGGTCACTCAAAAATGTATGAGAAGTCTGAGAACAACAACTTTGCAGTGTTGGTCTCCAAGACTTTCACCCGTCCATTCAAAGATCCGCAAATGTACTCGCAAACAATTGCGAAAATCGTCAACATGCTTGCAGGTGGAGGTCCGCTTATTCAGCGCCTCGGCGACCTCAAGTCCGGACGCCGAACCAAGTCTTTGACAAACAACCTAATCAAACCGACGCTCGAAGCTGAATGTGGAGACATCTCTCTGGCATATCCACATCGCATATTGGCCGGCATTGTTGAGTATCTTGAAGCCCTGGACAAGATTTGCCCCGGCGTCGCGGATGATTCAACTTTGCTGTACGCACCCGAATGTAAGAGTTATCCGGACTCTATTGTGGTAAGCAAGAGTATGGAAACTAACATACCCAACTTGTACGTGATCGGAGATTCCAGCAGTTGGACACGCGGAGTAGGTCAGGCTGCAACCAGTGGACTCTTGGCCGCAGAAGGTGTAAAACACAAGTTGAAGGATGCGCACACAGTAGGAGCTCGGTAACTCGTGGAGAATCAGGTGCTGGCACCTAACGACGCGAACAACAAGGAAGATGGTGAGTGGCTGGATCTCTGGCGGAGATATAGCGAATCCCGCAGTGGCTCTTTCCATCTGCATTCAATCCCCGGGTTCGGAAAAGGCGCGATGATGAAGATCGCGATTCCTACTAGTGGTTTCTCGATCTTTTTTGCAGCAGGTGCAGTCGATGTTGAAACGGAATACCGCTTCGACACTTCGGTTTGGATTCCATTCGAACCCGTAGAACCATTTACTGTTTCTCTTCGACCAGCCTCTTCTACGCAGAAGAAGGCGATGGAATCTCGTGTTGTGAAGTCCGGCGATCGTGTTTTCGATCGCAAGTACGTGTTGGAAAGTGATGCACCAGAAAAGTTGCAGCAACTTGTCAGTGAAGAAAGTGTGCGTGAAAAGATAGGTGCACTTGCGTTTAGAGAGATTCGAGTAGCGAAAGAATCTGCAAGTTTGGTGGCGCCCGGTGCTTCCAACGGCGCGATGATTTGCATTGATTTCGACGAATTATTAGGAACGCGAGAAGCGTTGGATCAAGCTCGGGAGCTGGTCGTACTGCTTGCGAATAGACTTACGTCCCTGGGTTTTGCAGTTAAGCCTGCGCCAGGCACCAAGCCGTCAAAGAAGTAAGCGGCGAACTCTGCAGTCGATAGTCGACGGCGCTTTGTGTTCGCTTTATTCGCTTAACTCTGCCAGAGAATGTGCGTTGTATCGTCATCATCTTCTTCATCCGATGACATTTTCTTTTGCAAACTTGCGTATCTGGCCATCAACGCGGCAACATCCGGATGCTCGGCGCCAAGCGCTTTTTCGCTTAGACCCAAGCCCCACTTATAGAGCCTATCTGCTTCTTGGAAGTTGTCTTGCTGCTCGTACAGTTCTGCAAGATTCTTCAGCGCTTTCGCAACGTTCGGATGTTCCGGCCCAAGATTCTCTTGAACAATCGACAAAGATCTCCAGTAGAGAGGCTCTGCTTCACCGTACTTGCCTTGGTCTTGATAGACCTCCGCCAAACTATTCAACACCTCTGCTACGTGTGGATGCTTCGGTCCCCAATCTTTGGTACGAATTTCTAGAAGCGTTTTGTAGAGCGGTTCTGCTTGATCGTATTTGCATTGAATGTGGAACAGCAATGCGAGATTGCTCAAGGTTTGTGCAGTGCTGGGATGTTCGAGTCCTAATGATGTTTGTCGGATCTTCAGCGCGCGCCAGTGAATCTTCTCTGCCTTCGGAAACGAGCCCATCATGCGGAAAAGCTCGGCTTGATAGTTGAGCACCGTGGCGACGCTCGGATGATCTGGTCCCCAGTTTTGTTCTGAAATTCGCAGCGCGCGATCGTAGAGTGGCTCTGCTTGCTGATATTTACCATCCGCATGATAAAGCAATGCAAGGTTTGTGAGGTTTGGACCGATGCTCGGATGTTCCGGACCCAGCATTGCTTCTTTGATGGCGAGCGACTTTTGGAACAACGGTTCTGCCGACGCATACTTTCCGTGCGCCCTGTAAAAGTCAGCCAAGTTTTCCAGCGTCGATGAAACAACGAGCCGATTCGAGTCTGGTGCGTTCTCTAGAATCGTGAGCGCTCTTCTCAGATAGGGCTCGACTTCCGAATACTTTCCTTGCGCACGATAAACCATGCCGAGGCTGTTGCAAGTTGCAGCCACTTCCTGACTGTCTTTGCCGAATACCTCTTCTTTGAGTGTCAAGGCGCGCCTGTATGACTGTTCCGCCTCTGCATACCAGCCTTGAACCCAATACAAATCGCCCAGGCTAGAGTGAATTTGAGCCTGCGAAGCAGCTTTGGCTGTGGCGTCGATCTCGGCGCCATTCGAGCCATTGGCTTCTGCTCCTTCTGTGCCTTCCGCTGCGCCCTCGGCTGAGGTGGCAATTGCTGCTCCCAGCGCGGGCACAGCATCGCCGCCGACCAGAGTGTCGCGCCCTACGCCTAACTGTCGCTCAGACTCGGCAAGAGCCCTCTGCAGGAGCTTCTCAGCGTCGGAGTAGCGACCTAGCTGAAATGCTTTGGTTCCGGCATCCTGATACGTTTCCCAACTGATCGATTCGACTTCGGTAAGTTCGGTATTTTCCATATGAAGCGCTTTCTCGGCTCTGGGCCGTTCCATTATTTATGGTAATGCCCAGTCTGCGGCACAAATATACATTATTGGGGTTCCGAGGGGCGGGTTGGTCCCTTCCCTAAATAAGTATGCCACCCGCCGCGCAGTTCCTTAACTGATTGTTTGAGTCTGACCGAGCGCGTCATTGCGGCGATGATGGGAATCCGGCTTTCTGCGGGCGTCTTGTGTGGAGGATTGCAAATGATCTCATTCGTAAAGCGCCAGTCTCCAAAAACGATGGGTGCTTCGCCACTCGGGGAACATACCGATGAGTCCGACACCGACAGCAAGACGATGCACGATACAACGCAAAAAAATAAGCGAAAAAAATTCTTCCGCAAGCCCACGCGCCGTGAAGCTATCATTGAAGCAATTAAGCTGAGCTGCCTGCTGCTTGTGCTTAGTCCAATGGTATCGTGGCCACTGTACAACAAATTATTGTTCTTCCCCGATAAGAAAACGCAGCTGCCCGCAGGGGTCTTCGACAAAATCGCCGAGCACTACAAGGCGAAATGGCAGGAGGATTACTTCCCATCGGCGAATGGAAAACGCATTCACGCCTACTATTTCGTGCAGCCCGGCAGCAAGTACACAGCATTGATCAGTCATGGCAATGCAGGGAACAGTGATTACAGATCGCTTCTGATTGCAAATTTGTTGCAGTGCGGTTTGTCGGCGATGATCTTTGATTATCAGGGTTATGGAAAGAGCGAAGGTGAGCCGTCTTGTGAAGGCATCTCGGATGATGGACTGGCAGCATATGATTTCTTGGTGAACCAAAAACATGTCGCGCCTGAGTCTGTGATTTTGTATGGAGAGTCGCTTGGTTGCGCCGTTGCGATGAACACAATGAAACATCGAAAAGTAGGCGGCGTAATTGCTCAATCTGGATTTTCTTCGTTAGTGACCGCGGCGCGAGATCGATTGCCATGGCTGTGGCTGTTTCCCGCAGCGGCTTTTCCGGTGCAGTTTGATAATGTAGCTGCATTGGGTGGGGAACATCCACCAGTATTGGTAATACATGGAGAAAAGGACTTTATTTTGCCAGTTAGATATGCTGATGAAATGTATGCTGGTGCCTCGGAGCCGAAGACGATTCTCAAGTTGCCGCATGCGGGACATAATGATCTTAATGTCGTGGATCTCCCTCAATATGTCGGTGGTGTCACTGGATTTTTGAATTCATTGCATCAGCCCATTCATGCGGCTTCGAAGCTTGAAGAGTAGTTTGCAAAAACTCTGGAACAATTTCAAAAAGACACTCACTCCACGCGGGCTGTTAATTGAGATTGCAAAAATGTGCGTACTTCTTGCACTAATTAGTCCGCCGGTTCTGTTGCCGTTTTACAAGATTTTTGTATACGCTCCCGACAAGCACACAAAGATCGATAAGAAGGCGTTTGAACAAATTGGTTCGCACTATGGTGGCACTTACGAGGCTGTTGAATTTCCGTCATTGAATGGAAAAAGATTGTGCGGACACTATTGGAATTTCCCGAATGCCAAATACACGATCATTTTGAGTCATGGCAGCGGCGGCAATGCTGACGGGCGCATTTTGCTCTCTGCAGCGCTTGCACAGTGTGGGGTTTCCATCCTTTCTTATGACTATCAGGGGTATGGATCGAGCGAGGGAAATCCATCGCAGGAAAATCTGTGTCAGGATGGTGTAGCTGCATATGACTATATCTCGAATACGCGCGGCGTTACGCCCGAGTCGATCATCTTGTATGGTGAATCGATTGGGTGCGCGGTGTCATTGAATGTGATGACTCAACGTAAAGTTGCAGCGGTGATAATTCAAAATCCGTTTACGTCATTAGTTGCAGCGGCCAGGCACAGACTGCCATGGTTTTGGCTTTTCCCGAATTCTTGGTTTTCAGAACTGAGTGGAATGGATAACCTTCCTTTGGTGAAGGGAAAGCATCCGCCATTGCTATTTCTCAACGGAGAAAAGGACATCGCATTGCCCACGCGATTTACTGATGAACTCTATGCTGCCGCGTCAGAACCGAAGACGTTAGTGAAGTTTCCGAATGCAGGACACGATACAGTTGGAATACTCGATGTGAAAGAGTATGTGGAAGCGGTGACGAAGTTTTTGAGGGGGCTTGGAT
>CAYZJR010000079.1:2063-6647 GCA_964478655.1 uncultured Candidatus Obscuribacterales bacterium | reverse complement strand
TACACTACGACTTAGTCTCCAACTGCGCCTTTTAGGTTAGGCAGTAGATTTCGTCGTGGTTGCGGCATAAGAGTTTGACAAAGAGTTTTAGTTCATCTCCGTAACAAGCGACGAGGCTGCCTAAGGGCACTGGGTTTGGCTTTTGGGAGGTGATTCAATGTTGGATTGTGACCTTGGATGCGATATCTGATGTAGATTAGAATTCTTGTTTGACAAGAATTGGGCGAAGCCGTGGTGTTACCTGTGGTGACATTGTCGGACCGTACTGGAATTGTGTGTGTGCAATTCCGATCGGATTTGTATTGAAAAATTAATGACGCCAACGTGATGCAATTGGCAGACATCGCTGCTCGAGAGGCAGTGTTTTGGTGGTTCAAATCCACTCGTTGGCACCAATGCCGGTGTGATGCAATTGGCAGACATCGCTGACTTAAAATCAGTGTTTTAGTGGTTCGAGTCCACTTACCGGCACCATAAATTTACCGACGTGATGCAATTGGAAGACATCGTTGTCTCAGAAACAGCGTTTTGGTGGTTCGAGTCCACTCGTCGGTACCAATGCCGGTGTGATGCAATTGGCAGACATCGCTGATTCAAAATCAGTGTTTTGGTGGTTCAAGTCCACTCACCGGCACCAAATTCAAATGTACCGGCGTGATGCAACTGGAAGACATCATCGCCTTAGAAGCGATGTTTTGGTGGTTCGAGTCCACTCGCCGGTATTGCAAAGTTCAGGACTTGTTCAGAACCGCGGGCGTAGTATGCAATCGTCCGCTCCTCTCCAGTTACCAGTTTTCAATCGCCGTTTAGTGAGGGCTCCAAGACCTCCTAAACGCGCGTATCCCAAAAGGTGATCTATGACACTGCCATTTGATCGCGCTAGCAATGCGTCCGATTCCAATACCTTTACCGAATATCGATTTGCCTCTGCACCCTATGTAATGTCTCGCGAGTCTGCTTCAGATTTTGCAGATACGAAACTGAGACTCGACATGCAAATCAAAACACAAGAGAAGCAATTCGAACAGAAAGGGTTATTACCGCAGCTTGGTATCGACAGCCAGTCGTCCAAACCAGAAGATGTCCTCAGCGATGCGAATGCTTCGGCTCAATCGAAGCTGGCTGCTGTTGAGGCTTTGGCGGCAGCTGGAAAGAGAAGAGTTACGATTCAAGACGGTGGCAAAACACGAGAGTGCACAATCGATGTAGAGAAAATTGGACGCGATCGAAAGTTGGTTCACTTGCACGCAGATGATGACAATGGTAAGTCACGAGTTGTTTTGCGCGGCATTGCGAATGCGGACGGCACATTCCAGAAAGAACGCGATCGCAGCGGTCGTGAAATGTCGTTTGTTGGTGATGTTTGGTCATCGAAAATGAAGACCTCGAATCTTGCTGGCGCCGACGATGTTTCGTATGTTCCATCCAAACAAGTTGATAATCCAATAAATTCTGACCTGGCTAAAAAAGACGATGTGAACAGAAGGTATAGCCCAGACAAGAAGAATTCACCGAATGATGGAAAGGAAGTCATTGAGCCAGGTTCGAGTAAGACGGAAGTTGCGGTTCGCGCTGATAAAGGTGAGTTGACACCATCGCAATTGCGTTCGACAGATCCCAAGCAACTCAAACAATTCAATGAAGTCGCTAGTGGAGCTGTCGAGAAGAAAGCCGCATTCCAGGAGGTTTCGCCGAGTGTCTTGGTGCGATATCAGAAGGCGAAAATTTGTTCGGATGGTTCCACCCAACATTCGAGGAAAGATGATGAGCACTACAGTCCCAACACTTATTTGACGCATCCCGACCGTAAAGCAATTGACACGAGCAAGCATCCGATTTTCGTGATGCCCGGCACACTGCTTCAAGGCAACGGTCGCTACAACTATAAAGGTGTTCGACCAGGCGACTTGGGAATTGTTGAGAGAGACGGTGTTTTGGTTCCTTGCGTCTTTGGCGACGTTGGCAAAATGTCAAATCAAGGCGAAGTCGGAGTGTTCACGGCTAAAGCATTGGGCATTCCGTCTGACCCTCAGAATGGTGGCATAGTCAATGATTACAAAACGCGCTTGATGATTTTCAGAGGCTCAAGTGACGGAACGCCACAGAATCCTCAAGCGATTCGGCGAAAAGCATTTGAGCTGTTGGAGCAAGAGTATGAGCGCAAGAAGATGCGCGAGGCATAGTTCTGCAGCCTAGTATGAACTTTGTTGGAACTGCACGAGATGGTCTCTTCCGCGACTATCGGCTTCGTATGTGTAGCCGTCATAGCTGTACTCAAGCTCTGAGAGATAACCGGAACCATTTGAGTTGCGAGTGTAGCGACCCTTCATGTACGTGTACGGTCTTGAGGCGGAACCTCTGTCTTCCTTGACTCTGCAAGTGAAAGTTGCTGTGAATGGGCATTGGAGTGTATCGCCTTTGATACCGCCACCACGTTTGTACTTCCAAGTTATCGTGTGCAGACCGTGAGTGAAACTCGCGACGTCGTAGATTGGTCCACCGGGCACGATGCCTGTTAAGGGCGCATTTTGTTGCGTATCGACGATGAATTGATTGTCTTTGACGCTAATGGGAAACGCACCATTTGGGAGGCGTTGCGGACCAGTTGAGGGATCTGGCGTGTCCATGATTCCGGGAACCATTGGTCCATAGCGACCCGCGCCCTGGATTGCTTTTTTCGCTGCCTCTCCAGCTTTGCCTACAATTCCTGGCCCTCGTTTTTGACCTGAGCGTCCAGTGACTATTTCACTGTTCCTTTGCTGATTTCTGTCTGCTGCGTCGTTTTCGGGATTTTTCTGGAAGCGTGTGTAGCCTCTGTTTCCTTGAATTGCCGGGTCATAGGTGGGCGTAGTGGGAGTGTTGTAGCCGCCGTGCTGGTAGGGATTGCTGGTGGAGCCGCCGCTTCCTTCGAATACGTCGCCCTGTGCGAGAGCCGACGGAACCAAAATGTGTGTCGCAACTATGCCAATTCCGATTGCTAGGTTGAAATTTGTGCTGTGCTGTGTGCGCTGCGACATGGCTTTCCCTGTTGTTGATTTTCAAATCCTAGCACCCGTCAGCCATTTGATGCTTTGAATAGATTTTTGTGGAAGGCAAGTTGATACGGAGGTTAAAGATATATAGAGAGTTGGTGATTTGCACCTCCAGATGCGCGAGAATTGACCATCTCAAGCGAGTACAGATGAGGAGATGTTAAGCATGCCGGTTCAAGTGAATGAACTCACTATCGCTCATAGCCCAGACTCAGACGACGCGTTCATGTTTTACGCGCTGGCGAACGACAAGCTCGACACCGGCGGTCTCAAAATCAATCAGGTTTTGAAAGATATTCAATCTCTCAATCAAGACGCCATCAATCAGAAGTACGAAGTCTCGGCGATTTCGTTTGCGGCGTATCCGAGCGTTCGCGATAAGTATCTCCTTATGCCATGCGGGGCAAGCATCGGTGACAAGTATGGTCCGATGATTGTTGCAAGAAAGGAACTCACAATTCCTGAGCTGAAATCGTCACGCATTGCTGTTCCTGGCAAATTGACCACTGCGTATCTGACCATGCAGATGTGGCAACCGGGTTTGGAAATTGAAGTCATGCCCTTCGACCATATCATCGAAGCCGTGTTGAGTGGACGGGTTGATGCAGGGCTTATTATTCACGAAGGTCAGCTGACTTACGCGCAAAGTGGATTGAAGAAGATCGTTGATTTGGGCGAGTGGTGGTTTACCGAAACTGGCTTGCCGCTGCCGCTTGGTGGCAACGTCATTCGCAAAGATCTTGGAATGCCACTCATCAAACAAGTGACCGAACTCTTCCGAAACGCCATCAAGTACTCGCTGGAACACAGACCAGAAGCGCTCGAATACGCAATGACATTTGCACGCGACATGCAAAAAGAACTTGCTGACAAATTCGTCGGAATGTACGTAAACGATCTAACGGTCGACTACGGCGACCGGGGAAGAGCCGCCGTAGATGAACTGTTCAAGCGTGCTTACGAGAAAGGCGTGCTCAAAGAACTGATCATTCCTGAATTTGTGGATGTTTAGTTCAGCAGGTTTGGATTGCGCCTAGCCGTGCCAGAGAAACTATTCGTGCGGTAGCCACTTGTGGCTGTGGCGGACTATCCGCCGTGCCAGTCGATAGGGCAATACATTATCTCTTCGAGCTGATTATCTAAGATGTAGATTGCTACAAGTTCGTCTGATTCAGTGTTTCCGCAACACGTGCATTTGATGGCATTGTTTCGCAGATCAAAATCTGAGCTGCAGCGAATGCATGTGTAAGTACCTTCCTCGACAGCCTTGTCGAGCATTCTTGCTTTCATTTGAGCCACCCCGTGTGAAGTGAGGGACGGACGTAAATTTGAATTTTTAGTCTACAAATCCATCCTAGTCCTTTTTTGAAGGAACGGATCAAGTGTGTGAAAGTTTTCAAGAAGTTTTGTAAACTGTGGTAGAGGCGCTTGAAGAACAGGCGTTGAAGCCATTTCAGCGCATCATTGCGGACGCTGCTAGACTGAAGAATGTCTGAAACTTGGCGAATTGCAACAACTATGAAAGTAACACAACTCATTTTGATAGTTGCAG
>CAYZJR010000079.1:0-1963 GCA_964478655.1 uncultured Candidatus Obscuribacterales bacterium | reverse complement strand
AGAACGGTAGCGCACCGTTTGAATACAAATGGTCGGGATCTATGTTGGCAATCCTTATGGTGTACTTAAGCACGATGCATGGAGTCGACTTGAGCAGCTCCACTTGGGACACTGGCGGCGAAAGTTGGATCTGGTATCTCTTTGACACGAAGGTTCAGCATAGCTATTTGGAGAGACTAAGACCGGCGAGATACGATGAGTCCGAGATTAGCGAGTGGCTTAAAGAAACGGTTTCAACGATTCTCCTGAATTGAGAACAGGCATCTTGGACGGAATTTGCATTTTCCACCAATACATTTCCATGTTGGATGATAACTTTGTTGTCTTGTTTCGAATCGGCTCCGTCGAGCCGTTTAATGGGAACTTCGGCCACTATTGATGATTAACGCAGGTCCTCCGGCAGTCTCACTTGGAAACCGGGTGAGCAGTGCCGCATTAGACGAATAGCTTTGACAGTTCGCACATTGAAGCCTTATCGTTACCATGCCAAAAGTCTTGATATTTGCATGTTTAAACGACTTCAACTCTCTGCAATCCTTAGCGTCGCGCTTTGCATGGGCGCCGGACTGTATTCTGATGCGAAGGCAGGTCCCAAAAACAAAAAGGGAATCGTGATTCCTGTCCTCTATGTCACTGACAGAAACGAGGATGGCTCCACTTTTGGGTCCAAGCGAAAGTATCCGCTTGGTTGCAAGCATGATATGTACTATGGGACTGCGCTTGTCGAAATCCCCGCCAACACCCGCGATTTGGCGTCAAAGGATGAAGTCCAGGGTGGTAATGATTCTACTGAGAATTCAGTTCAGACTGACTCTGAGCGACTCGATTGGAAGTTGACTGAAAAGTATGCGGACAAAGAATCGCAAAAGGACAAAATCAAAGACACGTCGCCCGCGTCGGAAAAAGCAAAATTCTTCGAACGCCTCGAAGCTGAACTAGATAAGGCAAAGACCGACAGTCTGGTAGTCTACGTTCACGGTGGCGCATCACCCTTTGAGGATTGTGCATGGGACGCTGCGAATTTTGAGTATCAATTTGCATGTCCAACGATTTTGTACTCTTGGCCATCAGTAGGAAACTTCGATTCCTACCGCGTTGACGAAGGGAATGCAGAGTGGTCGCAAGAGCACTACAATGCGTTTCTACAAGATCTAGAAGCGTTCTCCAAACATCGAAAAATCAATGTTACGCTGGTTGCTCATAGCATGGGAAACAGGCTTGTAGCGCGTTCCGTCGGTGTCCTGAAGAACGGCGGAGCTTTCTTGAAAGATGTGGAGCTGGCATCACCAGATATTGATGCAGAGACGTTCGCTCATTATGTGATGCACTACAGAAATCACGGGGTGAAGGCCAGATTGTACTTGTCCGACAAAGACAAAATTCTGTCAGCAACGCAATGGCTTTACGGTGGTTACTACCGGCTTGGAGAGCGCATGGGAGCGATGTTGACCATGTGGTCGGCTCCGCAGCAAGTGTGGACAAATGCAAAGGCAAAACTGTTAAAGACCACGGCCGCAGTTCAACGTAAAAAGGCTAATATTGCAAACAACTCAAACAACTCAAGCAACTCAAGCAACAGCAAGGCACCAGCTGCGACACCAACCGTAACAGCTGCCGCTGATTCAGAAACCCCTTCACCGGGTGGCGAACAACTCACTCCCGACTTGGAGAGAATCGATTTCACTGGAATCGACGAAGGATTCTACGGGCACAGAATCCAATTCCAGTTGATTGCGGATATGGCAAGGTTTGGCGCGCCGCGCGATGGTCTATCACTCGTTCCTGGTCGCCCTAACAGCAAGGGAAATTGGATATCCCGCTTTGCACGTTGGAAAAACGACATTGCGCCCCTAGAAAACGTTGCGCAAAACACATGCAGGAGAGTTATTCGAGTTTCGAAAGACGAACAACAATCGCCCAAGAGCGCCTCTTCTGAGCCCGCGACGAGCCCTGTTGATTGAGC
>CAYZJR010000078.1:27715-32789 GCA_964478655.1 uncultured Candidatus Obscuribacterales bacterium | reverse complement strand
CGCGCGAGGCAATCACCTCGTTCGCGTTCATGTTGGTCGACGTACCCGAGCCGGTCTGAAAGATGTCGACGATGAAGTTGTCGTCGAGCTTCCCATCTGCGACTTCGCGAGCAGCTTGCTTGACTGCGTTGGCGACGGTGGCATCGAGCTTGCCGAGTTGAAGATTTACTTCCGCGGCGTAAAGCTTGATGAGCGCAAGAGCGCGAATGTAACTGCGCGGGAAACGCAGATTCGAGATGGGAAAGTTAAGAACCGCCCTTTGAGTGCTGGCGCCGAAATAGGCAGCAGCGGGGACTTCCATGGGTCCCATGGAATCAAAAACAGTGCGAGTCGCGAGGTTCTTCACAGAAGAACCCGCACGCGTGCTTCGCTTTTTCATGGATAACCTCTCGTTCAAATCGAAAATCAAACATCTCCGAATCAGCGCTGCTGACCGGGAAATGCTCGATTTGGTTGAGTGACGTGATTACGCGCTTGCGTGTGTAGGAGATAAGATCTAAGAAATTGCTTGGTAACCCTAGCTACCTCAGGATCTAAATATCAATCTTAAAAGATAAAGATTTTGCGCATCAAAACACATCTGAGTTCTAACTAAACAGCTTGCAGGCTTAGCCCATTGTGTTCTTTCAAAAAAGTGACGAATAAAAATATAGCCGTGAAGTTAGCGCGAGCGCTTGGCAAGCGGTGTTATCCGCATACGTCCTGCAATTGAACAACGATATCGGTTCGCACCGGACATTCCGTGCACGTATGCGGGAGTATCATATGTCTTGCGGCTGGGCAAAAAATGGGTGATAGCTTTGAGCCGCAGACCGGAGCAACATTGGCCGCCAAAACTTCCAAAAATACCGACAATACCGGCGACACGAAACAGACTTTCCGTCTCAAAACGATGGTATTGGCGCGTGTGCTTGCTGAAGCTACCGTGCTGCTTTTGCTCATGCTCTCACCAGCTATTCTCTTCATTCTGGGCAAGATTGGTATCGTACCGGTGATGCTGCGGGCGGTGCTGTTTGTGCTTGCAGCCATGGCCGGGATTCTTCTGCCGGCCTATGGATTCATCACATATCAAGCACAAATCGACGACAAGGGGCTCAAAACGAGGTCTTTTTTTCGCCAGCAAGGATGTGAATGGTCGCAAATTAAGTCCCTGACTCGAAGATCGAATTGGAACTGGCTTCGATACGTGGTTGAATTCGAAGGTGGAGAACTCTCATTTCCTGCTTGGTTGAAGTCGTGCGAAGTACTCGTTGAGAACATTCGCGCCCATCTTCCGGCGGGAGCACAGTCGCGAAATCCCTTTCGCAAATTCGCACAAGACACTACGGCATTTATATTTCAATTGATTCATGCGGCAGCCGGCGTGCTTTTCGTGACGATTTTCTGGGTGTTCTATTCTTCGGTCGCTGCGTCGACGACCACGGGAATGTCAGACAAAGCATTGATTTTGGGCTTCTGCGTGGTCGCCAGCGTAATTCTTGCCTGGCGAACCTTCGTTGTAATTCGAATGCCTAATAGCATCGAACTCACTCCGACAGAACTCATAGTTCGCTCCTTCTGGTTTGTGAAGAACGTACCGTGGGATAGCGTGAAGAAAGTGGGGGCGCCGTTTCCTTTGCTTCCCGATGGGTTCATGATTGCCACAGGAAAGGGTTCATTTCTTGTCGGAGAGGGCATGGATTCGGCAGATGAGCTGCTGTCTGCAATCAAGGCGAAAATTCATCAGCCGGAAGCCGAGGACAAGAAGTCCAAAAAGTAGCGGCGGTGCAACTACCTGTAGTGTCAGGTCGACAGCGAGCCGTTGCCCTCGAAAAAGCGTTTGACGTACATTCTGTGGAGATCGAAACAGATGTTCGCGGGGAGCTCGTGCTGCATGAATGCGCGCACGTCGCTGGCGTCGTCTCCGGGGTTCATGGTGCCGCTTGCTGTCTTGGCGAGATAGAACAAGATGATTACATTTATGCCTTTGCCCGGCGAATAGGCTCCTAATAACCTGCTTATCTCTACGGTCAACCCAGTCTCTTCATAGACTTCGCGTACAGCCGATTCCTCAGGGCTCTCGCGTGCTTCAATGAAGCCTCCGGGCAAACACCAATCATCAACGAAAGGTTCGAATTTGCGCTTGACTAAGACCAGTCCTGATTCCGTGGGCACCAAGGTGGCGGTGACGGGTTTCGGATTGTCCCAATGCACGAACTCGCAGGCAATGCACACGAGCCTGTCTCTGCCGCCGATTTCGGCAGTACTTAAACCGTTTGCGCACAGGGGGCACGTTTTCAACGAAGAGCTTCCGACGCTGGGCGATACTTTGGATTTTATCAGTCTTCAATCACCCGCGGCAACGCACGTGAAAAGTTGGAGGTAAAGAGGTACTGTCTGTCTGATACTAAAAATGGTGCCTTATCGATCAAAGATTTTTTCAGATGGAACGCCTGAAAAATGTTGCCGAGTTCACTGCGCAAAGTCGTCGCCTGAATTGCAGTTATAGCAACGGTTTTCGAGATCGCAAAAAAAGATAAAGAATTGAATCGATGTGAAAACTATATGCATTGGAGATAAAACCGGTGAGATAAAAGTCTGATAACGCTTGGATATCGTGTGCGTACGTGGATGATCGCTGGTAATATTTCGGACGGGGGTGGTTCGCATTGCGACCGTGCCTAGGCTCGTGCCTGGGTCGCAGCAGGCGAATTTCTCAATGTCCCGTGAGGTTTCCTCAACCCTAGGTTCTGTTAGACCGACATTGCTCACTTTGATGTTTACCAACTGTTCAACGAAGCTGAAAGTTCTTCCTCTTCAAAGAGGCTAGTAGGAGTCATCATGAATTCGGAATCTCGCGTATTTGGCGAAACAATGCGCATCCGCAGAGTCAAAAAACTCGAGACGGATCAAGCGATTGGTTCTAACCAAATCGTGCCGGCCTTGAGAAACGAAAGTTCGTACTGCGTAAACGGAGTTTGCGAGGTCTCTTGGAAGCCCGAGAGACAAGCGTCTTCGCTACCGAGAGCACTGAAGTTCGGTGCCGTGCGGACCACTTAAAAGACTCTGAAAAGTCTGCATTCAGGTTTTGATTGGAACCAACCAATTTTGTTCCGCTTGAAAACCTTTCTGTGAAAACGCTCTCAGCTAGCGGCTTTCGGAAGGGGCATTTTTGCACTTCTTAGGCCAGCTAGCGCAATCTTTGGTGCCCGTATTAGCTCGAATAAACGCGCTAAGAGATCAGTTCTCTTGAATACGTGATTGCAGCTCATTAGGCTTTTAGAGTCTTGAAACTTTAACTGCAAACTCGCTTCTAGTCTCCCCGAAACGAGCATCTAACTCGAATTTCGTCTCTTTCTTAGCGTCAACCGCGCCGTGCGTGGAGCTATACCATGAATCAGGTAATCAGGTGGACGTTTGCATTGATTGCAGGCGTAGCCACATTTCTAGTCGCAGGGTTCGTAGCGCGTTTCGCACTGCAACACCTGCTGATGTTTCTTGCTGATGGGGACGCAGAGTTCAAGAAGTCGCTTCTGTCCAGCCCCATCATCTGGATTGGCGCTGCAATCGTTGCGATGGTACTTGTGCCGTCTGCGATTCAGAAAGCCATGGGTTTGATCAACAAGTACGGAGTGCCCGGGGTAGTTCCTGCCGTCGATGCCGTTGTCGGCGAAGGAAAATCAGTGTTGGTCGTCCTTCGCGCCAACGGAGTCGATGACAAAGGAAATCCGGCGCGTCTCGAACTGTTCACGACCCGAATCAAAGCCACTAGCCTGGCGGAGTTCGTTCACGGACCTGCCGGCAGCAAGCTCGTAGCTCTCAATGACGAGGGGCTGTTTGTCGTGCTCTACAAAGCGCGATCGAGCCCTTACGCCGATGAAAGCGACAGCGGAGACACCTACAGCATCGCTCTTCGAAGCCAGCAAGAGATTTTCTATCGCTTCGAAACGCTGTGGGGAGAGACCGGTCGCTTTGTTGAAAAGCCCGAGTCCAAGGTCGCGACGTGTCGTTACTCACTCGAGTTTGTCGGCTGCGATCGAACCGAGGCTAACGCGTCACTTCTTTTCCAAGGCGACAAGCCCACGATGCGCGAAATTTTTCTGGCGCCTGCACGCGTGCAAAAGCGTGATGAGAAGCCAGAATCGGAAGCTGGCAGGGAGAATCCTCCGGCAAGCGATGCGCAGTCGCAGGCACAGCCGCCCAACTACTAACAGAGGAAACGCCCATGAATCCTGTGTTTGCAACGCTCCTCTTCGGAGTGATCTGGGGCCTCGTTTGGGGTCTAATCGGTGGGCTCACCAAAGCCAAAGGGTTTCTCTACAACGGAGACCCGCTGGCTAACCTGATTCGCGAGGCACTGGCGGCCGTTCCCGGCTACCTGCTCGCGTATCTTTTGGTGGGCGAAACCGCCGTCACATTCTTGGCGCTCTTGTTTGCAATTCCTTTGACCGTCGTTCTCGAGAATGCGGTCAAACGGAAGCTGTCAAACAAGCAGCGCTAAGTCGTCTTCTTGTTGAGCACAGACCTGGAAATACTCCATATGAAACTCGACTCCACTGCCAAGGCAGTTTTGTTCATTCAGTTCGCATCGATTTTCCTCGGTGCCGTAGTCGGGGCTCTCGTTGGAGGCGCTCAGCACAACATGCTGGGCGCCTCACTGGGGAGCTTCCTTGGCTTCATGATTCCGGGCTTTGTCGGCAGCATCGTCGTGTCTCGCACCAAAGGTGGTGCTGGCCCGATTATGCAGCTGCTTGCCCGGGTCAATGACAATAAGCTCGTTAAAAGCTTCGAGCGACCCGTTGTCGAAGAGATTCGCGGCGTGTCGGTCTTTGCTTGGATGGGTCTTTTTGTCGCGGTGCTGGTTGCCGGTTACTTCATCACGCCCGTGGTGATCTATCGGCTCGCTGCAGGTCTTGCTGCGATGCTTTTGGCGGGTTACACCGCTCGGAAGATGTCGCAGTAGTGCTGCCGGAATCGAACCAAACCTTCTTGGTGTCTGCTTCTAAGCTGGCGGGGGACTCTTCGCGAGTCCTCCGCCACTTAGTGGCATGACGAAGAATGGGACTGTGTGCACTTTTCACGGCAATCTATCGAC
>CAYZJR010000078.1:0-27615 GCA_964478655.1 uncultured Candidatus Obscuribacterales bacterium | reverse complement strand
TTCGAACGAACGTCCGAGATACTCCAGACCGGTCAGAACAGCGCCGATAGCCAGGGCGACGACTGCCAGAAGCCAGCGACCCGTCACCGCGATGAGCGCCGCGCCGTAGAGGAACGGCCCAAAGCGCATGAAGGTGAGTCGGGCTGAGAGGTAGTCGGCTGGCAAAACCTTGTTCTTGAAGAGCTGATAGGCTCCATACAAGAAGGAGATGCCGGCGACTGCGAGAATGAGCGGATTGAGGAATTCCATGGTTATTGACCTCGTAAATGCGCGGAATTCAATTCAATGACTGAGTTCAATTCAGTTCAAGAAGGCCGCGCACCCACGTGTGTTTAGAGAGCCGCCAGAAGCATCGGACGCTTCCAGGGTTCACCGTACTCGAGAGGGTTCTCGGGCAGGTGAGCGATGTCGTTGTCGCGCGTGTACCACAAGTCGTGACGCGACTCGCGGCGGAAGAGATGGGCGCGACCGTTGAGGCAGAGAACCTTCCGCTCGACTTCGATCGAGTCGGTGGTGTAGGTGCTTTCGACGGAGATTCCGTTCGGGAAGTGGATGATCTCGGTCTTCAAGAACGAGCCGTCCATGACGCGCTGGATCACCGTGCCCGGGAGTCCGTGTGCGTCATTTTCCGGAACGACGGCGATGGAACCTTTCCATTGAGAGCCGTCGGTTGAGCACCAGATGTTGTTGCCGCACAGGGTCAGAACTGTCTCGTCAGGTTCGGTGATCTTCACCAAGGTGCCCTGCCCGTCGTATTCGAAAAGACGGGTGGAACCATCGGGGTAAGACACCTGGGTGACCGGACGCGCCTGAGCGAGGCCAAGGTCACTGGCTGAGAGAATCAGCTGATAGTGAGGAGAACAAGCGATAGAGAGGCGCTTGCGCATTTTCATGTGTCGTTGATCCTATTGTGTTTTCGCCCTCGCCAAAGCCGATGGGCTCTGTGAGGCGAGGGTGGTTGCCTAGAATTTGCTCGGATGGCCGCAAGATCAAACCTGGACGAAATCAGGTACTGCGATGCAGACCAAGCAGGAAGGTTGAGAGAGCGATGAGGCTGGGTTCGGGGTGTTTCTTTGGAAGGAACGGGGGATAAGTTGCAGGTACACCATAAAAAACCATGTCAAGCTCCGGCAACAACCATTACCGTTGGTAAACATAGGTTTTTAGAGGCCTTAATAGTTTCTGCACAATCCCCTTGCCTTTTGTGTCAACTGTCGTTAAGGGATGCCAAGAAGATCTAAGCTAGCGCTCGGAATAAAGGCAATATGAACATTTTCGCCAATTTTGTAGTTGCCAAGTGCTTGCGCGGCTAGTGGAGTTCGCGGCAATGGCCACAAGAAAAAGCTCTTGACAGCTGTAAAGAGATCTTCACGAACCGTTTCTTTCATGAGTTCTATTTCTCTAGGTTGAAGCCATGTTTTCTGCCCTTTGTCGTTTCCTGAGATCCGCTTCACTACTCCATAGCTGATTCAGATCAAATCGTCTTTTTCCGATTTCACGTCGGGCGGACGATCAGGTGCAACGAAGGTGTGGGTTCTACAGACACCGGATGTTCTCGGCAAATTCCTGCTTGGGACTCCGGCTTCTGTCGCGTGTTTACGCCCGATTTTTCTTGAGTCGGGTTCAACTCCACTACACGGTCGCCAATGACAAGGCGACCCAACGAACTCTAAGGAGTCACTTTAATGTCAAACTCAAACACTGGGAGCAACTCGGGACCGAAGAATCCGTTCCTGAAGTTTCTCATGATCATTGCCGCGTTGACGGTGATGCCGGTATACGAGCTCGGTAAGGCCCTCAGCAAGGAAGCCTACAAAGGCTGGAAGGGCATCTTCACCGGGCTGTTGGGATTCGGCGCTGGTATCGCTGGTGGTATCGGCGCCGCGGAGCTGGTGGGCTGGCACTATAACCTGAGCGTCCTGCTCTGGCTGCCTGCCGGACTCGTCGGCTTCCTCCTCACCACGTTCATCGTCTTTCCGGCGTTCTACCTCTACCTCGCCAAGCCCGCATGGAACTTCGGCGAGTGGGTGCTCGATCGCGCCAAGGACTTCTCCAAGGGCGTTCTCGCGCCCGTGCTCGACGGCTTCGTCAACGTTCTGAAGTACCTGCCTGGTGCGGGTCTGTTTTGGAACTCGGTGCAGTCGGAAGAGAAGAAGTCGGCTAAGGCTCATCGTCTCGTCGCCTCCCTGTTCTACATCGCTGGCTTCGGTCTGTCGGTGTACACGGGCTACACGGTGTACTCGCTGCTGCAGCCGCTCGTCCCCGCCTGGTTCACCGGTCTTCCCGAGGCTGCTGCCGGCTTCGTCGGCCTCGTCGCCTGGGGCATCTCGTTCGGTATTCTCAACCGCTTCAACGAGTATGGCAAGCAGTCCTACCAGGCTGTCGCCGCTAGCCTCGTCGGCGTCTACTTCCTGGCTCCTCTGACGGCGTCTCTCGTCGCCGGATGGGAATTCGGCACCGCAGGTCTGTGGGCTGCGTATGCCGTCGAGTTCTTGCTCGGCGTCGCCTACGTCTTCTCGGGCTTCTACGCGCTGCTTCTGGGCGGCTTCCTCAAGGCTGTCCTCACGGGCATCAAGACGCTGCTCGACAAGACATACGACGAAGAGGACAAGGACTACCGGAAGTTCTTCCATCAGGTGGTCAACATCCTCGTCGCCGGTGCCGTTGGCTACCTCGGCTACCTGCTCGTCACTGCGCTCGCCCTGCCCGTTGCGTTGGGTGTCGCTGCCTTCGCGCTCGCGGCCTTCATCGCCTACGCGATTACCTTCGAGATCGTCGACCACAGCGGCGGCAACGCCATGCTCAGCGGTCTTGTCTCGGCTACGGCCGGTGGCTTCGCTGTCTACGGCACGCTCGATGCCGGCTGGGGCACCATCATCGGTAGCGCCATCGGCGCCGCCGTCGGTGTCTTCGTCCTCGTCTTCCCGCTGTTCTACCAGCTCATCCGCGTTCTCACTGCGGGTTTCGCGACCGGTGCCGGCAAGGCGCTGACGTCGCCCCAGGAAGGTGCGGAGAAGGCTCTGCGCAAGGTCTCCGACAAGATCGGCGATCTTTGCAAGCTGGCTTACGACGACCGCTCGAACTATCGTGAGCTGTTCCTGCACCTGGTCAACATCGCCATCGTGACGTTCGCGCTCTTCAACGCGTCGCCCCTGGTGACCGGCTGGCTGGGTCTCAATGGCGTGCTGTACTTCGTGGTGGCGGGTCTCGGTGCCTACCTCGTCTACCTGATCCTCGGCAAGGCCCTCATCGGGTTCGACACCGACGCGGTTGGGCTGATCGCTGGTCTGGCTGCCGGCGTCTACGTCGGCAACGTCGCATGGGGCGTCAACCCGTCCTGGCTCGTCGCCGTGCCCTCGGGCATCGTCACGTTCGTCGTGGCGTCGACCATCGTCTTCCCGGTTCTCTACGTCATCGTCAAGGCGATTGCCAACCCGCTTCTGACTGGCTGGCTGCACCCGATCGTGACCGGACTGTACAAGTTCGTGTGGAGCACCTTCGAGGGCTTCTGGAAGCTGTTCGTGAGGGTCTACGAGTCGGTCTTCAACTTCATCGCCCCCTGGTTTGGCTGGTTCTTCCGTGGCATCGCTGCCATCTGGACCTCCATCCGTGAGGCCTGGGAGAGCTTCCGCGGCAAGCGGTAAGCAAGGCTTTTGGTATCAGACGGCAATTTCTGAGTACCGCGATACGCGGTAACTTGGCGATTCTGCTCTGCGACTGATTGCTCGAGAGGAGGAGGGGGTGGCTCTTGCCGCCTCCTCCTCTTTCTCACCTTTTTGCCTTCCTGCAGGCGGAGCAAGTCACCAAATACGGTGCACGCCGCAAGGAATTCAATTTAAATGATTGGCTCTGTCACAAGCTTCTGAGAACTACAATGAGCACTCGATCCAAAATGCTGCTTTGCGCAGCGATCTCTTTCGTCGTCGGCTTCCTGTTCGGCAACTCGTTGGACGGCGCCGGACCGGAAGCGGGCTTCCTCGGAATGGCTCTGTCTGCCGTCGGAGTCGGTGTCACAACGCTGGCAGTCGTCAGCCAGGCACTGCTCCAGGGCACTCGGTTTGCCAACGTGCCGCTGTACATCGCCATCGTCTCGGCGTGTGCGACTGTGGGCCTGGTGCTGTAACAACAGCATCTGCCTATGCGGCAGCGAAGATGGGAGAGCGGCCACACCGGCTCGCTCTCTCATTCTTCGTTTTTGCGTTTTCGTGCGCATCGTGCGATGGTGTATAGTAGAGTTCGCCGTCGCTTTGGACACACCCGAATACACCCAAACACACCCGAATACACGCTTCCGTTGCCAAGGTTCGCCTCAGTCGATGAAATTGAGAAAAACCTTTGGCGCGCTCAGCAGAGCCTTGAGAGCCTCAAGGCCTTGTGGGTATAGAACCTGCATGGTGGAAAAAGAAACCAAACTCGAAGACGAAGTCATACTCAAGGTCAACGACTCATTTGAGAAGAGTCTTCACGGCGATGATTCTGAAGAGCTGGAACAAAAGAATCTTATCGGCTCTACAATCGCCGGTCACTACAAAATCGAGTCATTACTTGGTGCCGGTGGAATGAGCAGTGTCTACAGAGTCGAGCATCAACTGATTGACTGCCATCGCGCGATAAAAATTCTGAAGTCGAACCAAGCAACCGATCGCGGAGCCAAAGACGCTCGCCGGTTTCAGCAAGAAGCACAGGCCGTTTGCAGTCTTGAACACGAGAACATTGTTCGTGTGCACGAGTTCGGAATCGAGCAACAACTCCAAAAACCCTATTTAGTGATGGATTTGGTTGAGGGCCAAACGCTTGCTGAAATCATCAAGAAAGAAGGCAAGTTGAGTGAAGACAGAGCCTTGAGGCTGACTGTGCAAATTGCAGAAGCCCTGGCGCATGCGCATTCTAAGGGTGTCATTCACCGCGACATAAAGCCGGCAAATGTCATTGTCGAAAAGACGACCGCAGGAGAATCCTGCAAAATCGTTGACTTCGGCATCGCCAAGATGAGTCGATCCGATGAGACTCAGAGTCTCACTCAAACCGGCGACATCTTTGGAAGCCCGCTCTACATGAGCCCAGAGCAATGCCTGGGTCACAAAGTCGATCACCGTTCGGACCTGTACTCGCTTGGATGTCTCCTTTACGAACTCCTCACCGGCAACCCCCCGCACAAAGGTCAAAGTTCTCTAGAGACGCTGCATTTTCACCTGGTGAGGAAACCTGAGGATGTTTCCGCAAGCATGGCGGTAAAAGCCATTCTCGACACGCTGCTTAAGAAGGAAGCTCACGAAAGATACCAAGACGCAAGTTCGCTTCTTGCCGATTTGCACAGGGTGCTGGGACAGTCGCCTGCGGCGCGGAATGTTCTGCAGCCGCCACCACAATCGATACCATCGCCCGGCAATACGGACGGCAAATCGTTGAGCAATTCTCAACGTGCATACATGACTGTGGGTGCCGTTTTCTTGATTCTTGCCCAGGCGATTACAGGACTGTTCCTCATCCAAAGCATGACCAACCCGAACAACTCGACGACAAATGCTTCTGCGCCGCCGACTCAAAACCAATCGCAAGTTTCTCCTGTAATTGCACCATCGAACATGCTTCCCTTTACGAAGTACGACAATCGGTTGTTGTTTGACGGTCCGGTCTTGAACCTTCATCAAAGATGGGGACAGGAGCTGAAGTTCGCAGCCCTCACTCGTATTCGAGCCGCTGAAGCGTCGACCTCGCAGACGAAACCTTATGAGCTTCGAGAAGCGCATCGGACCTATGCCGACTTGTTGCTTACTGATGGCGAAACCGACAAAGCTCTTGCGGAGTATGAAAAGGCACTTGCTGCATGGACACAATTCGGCGGCGATGAGGAAGCGCTCAAGCCGGCTATTGGTGCCGCAGACGCGCTGATGGATAAAGAACAAATCCCGCAGGCTTGCGATCGGTATCTTCGAGTTCTCGATGATCTGGACCGCCGCAACATCAATAACACCGTAACCAGAGGCAGTGTGCTGCTCAAGCTCGGTATTTGCAAACACGCGCTGGGGGACGAGAAAGCAGCGCGAGAGTACATTGACGATGCCATAGCGTGTGCCAAGCCGCTCCTTTCCTCGAGCAACAAAGCAGACCAAATCTCGGCCTATGTTCTAACCGGCGATGCTTTGATGACTTTGAATCGCCTCGCCCAAGCAGCTCAAATGTTTGCAGAAGCCGTCAAGATCGCGGAAGATGCGCTGCACAACCATGGTTATGTAATGCGTAGCGACAACGTTTTGCTCATGCGACTGAAAATGGCGGAGGCTTATTCGCTCGCCGACGACACCACGAAAGCTGAGCGTGCGCTTCAACGCGTCCTATCGGATAGTGGAATCGAAATGCCGCATCATCGAGAGCTTAAGGTGAGAGCATTGTATGCACTTGCTCTCAACTACAGCAAAACATCTCCGGAGCACTCCCGGCAAAAGTTTGAGGAAGCGATCGCCGAAGCCAGAAAACTGCCGCAGCCGTCGACGATTCTGGCGATGCTGCTGGACGGTCTCGCTTCAAAGCTTCCGCCGAACTCTGCGCGCGCCAAGGAATTGTTGCAAGAGTCGAAAAAAATGTTGCAACAGCCGCTGCCATGGTCTGCCCGCCCGCTCACTCTCGAAAATACAGTTGAGAAGAAAAATGATTAGCGAAGTGGGACTTTTGCCTGGAACAATCTTTAGTTTTGTAAGCAGCGATGAACAAAATTAGCCAAGATTGCGGCGCCTAGATAGAGTTCCGATTCGTTTAAGTCGAATGAACGGTCATGATGTATGCGGCGGCTTCCAGGTATGCCCACGCCCAAGTAGATGAATGCAGCGGGCGCATGCTCTGCCAACAACGCAAAATCGGCTGTCCAGCTTTTTCGGTTGATCGATTCCACTTTGTCCGTTCCCACCATATCAATTGCTGACTGGCGAAGGGCTTCGATTAGAGGGGCACTACGCGTGGACGGTCTGTTTAAGGGCTCGGACTCCAAACCGATTGCAATGTCGTCGTTGCCGTGTGATTCTGCAAGCTTCTCGATCTTGTCTATCAGTGTGATGCATTCACCATCTGTGTAACCACTGACGGTGCCACGAATGAAGACTTCATCTGATATGACTTCGCCTTGGGTGCTTGAGGAACGGCAGGAGCCGATTGTAAGCGGCGTGGGATTGGCTGATGTCGCTGAAGTACGCGCCAGATCGTACAAGTCCTTCATAAGCGAGATGGCGGCAGGAAGAGCATCTTCCGGATGTCCGTTGTCGAACGATTGAGCTCGCACGCGAATGAGAAAGCCTGAGACTAGGGCGCTCAAAGGCGTGGCAATGATGCCGGCATGCCCGCTTGCCAGTGTCGCATCGACATGCATTCCGACTAGTGCGTCAACGCCTTGCATGATGCCTGCTTCCACCATGTAGGTGGCACCGGTGTGTCCTTCTGAGTCGGGAATCTCAATTCCAGGTTGCATCAAGATTCGTACGCGACCAGGTGGTTTTGTGGTTGCAAGAATTTCAGCCGCCGCCAAAACGCACGCCACGTGTGCGTCGTGGCCGCAGGCGTGCATTGCGCCGTCTACTTGAGAGACATAATCGCATCGGTTTGCTTCGAATCCAGGCAATGCGTCCATGTCGGATCTAATAACGACAGTTTTGCCTTCGCCTAAATCGGCGACCACTCCAGTTCCGCCCACGCCTCTGGTGGTCTTGAAACCCAACTGTTCCAACCTGTCGGCGGCAAAGGCGGCAGTTTGGTGCTCGCGAAAACTGAGTTCGGGTCTGGCGTGAAGATATCTGCGGTTCCTGACGATATCCGACTGCAGGCGTTTCGCCATAGCCAAAATCTCTTCTTTCGAACTTACGTTAGTTTTCATTCGATTCGCCTCTACATCTATTGATACCCCGCGCCGCCTAAGTAGCAAACCGACCCGAACAATTCACGCGAACTACGCAAACAAGTTCTCTCTGGTTTTGCGCGATACGAATGTGCGGTGCAAGCTGTGGTGGAATCACGCAAATCGGTTTCTCTCAACATGAGCGCAGCGTAAGGTCAGGGCATTGTTCGTTTTCTCCCAGAACCTTGAGGTCGATCGCACCAACCCTGACACCACGAACATTCAGGAATTGTTTCGCAGAACATTCGTTCTCGGATGCATGCCGTCGTCCCGTTTCTTCCTGGCATAGCTTGCCCAATTGGCAAGAAATGCAATTCAAAAAAGACAACTACATCTCTACCGAAATGAACTCTACTTCTTCTTCTGTTACTCCTTCAGCCAAAGCCCTTTCTCTCAGCTTCGCCGAGCTGCTCGCCAGGAAAGGAGACGCGGTCGTTGCGACCAAGGGCCTGATCATAAAAGGCACCTACGATCGCTCCGGACTCGTTTCTTACGGCGGTAAATCCGACGGCATTCTCACCCCCCACGACCGCGAGAACTGCGACCTCCAGGACGGCGAGGAGACCGAATTCTTCGTCGTCGTCGGCGAAGACGAGGATGAACAGGGCTGCCTCGCCCAACTCTCTTATTTCAAAGCCCGCTCGGTTCGTCGCGTTCAAGGCGTCTGGAAGACGGCCGGTGAATTGGTGGAATCCAAAGGCACGGTGACTGTCGAGGTCAAAGCCCTTGCGAAGCGCAAGAGCGACGGCAACGTCGTCGGTCTGCGCGCTCTGTTCGACGGCGTTGAGGGTTTCATCCCGAAATCGATGCTCGGACCGGTTGGCTCTATCGAGAACCTCGTCGGCAAGCCGCTCGACGTGAAGATCGCGAAAGCCGACGCCGCGGAGAAAGACCTCATGTTCAGCCGCAAGGCTGTGCTGGAGGAAACCGCCGAGGCAAATAAGGAAAGCGCGCGAGATTATATCGCGCAGCTCAAGGTCGGACAGGTGCTGACAGGCACCGTATGCAATACCAAGCCGTTCGGAACGTTCGTCAAGATCGGACCGGTCGAGGGTCTGGTGCATATCTCCGAGCTGCCTACCGGCAGCTGGATCAAGCCTGAGATCGGCGGCGAGATCGAGGTGGAAGTCGTGGGCGTGAATCAGGCGCAGGGCAAGGTGTCCCTGAGCGTTGCTCGTCCGGGCAAGCGTTCGTTCGTGGCTCGCCATGCCGGCAGTGTCGGCGAGGCGCTTACCGGGCGTGTGCAAAACCTGATCAACTGCGCCGCGTTCGTCGAGATCGAGCCGGGTTACTGCGGCTTCCTCCACTTCTCCGAAGTGGACGCGACCTTCGAAGCGGCGCGCAAGAAGCTCGCTGTCGGAACAGTCGTCGAAGTGCGTGTCAAAGACGTCGACGTGCAGAAAGAACGCCTGGGCCTCAGCT
Source organism: uncultured Candidatus Obscuribacterales bacterium (assembly GCA_964478655.1). Lineage (GTDB taxonomy): Bacteria > Cyanobacteriota > Vampirovibrionia > Obscuribacterales > Obscuribacteraceae > CAYZJR01. The sequence goes on along the minus strand of CAYZJR010000078.1, from coordinate 18,311 downwards.
TCGTGCGTGCGGGCTCGCTTGTTGAGTAAACGCTCGTGAGCGACTGACGTTTGGTGGGGGCGACGCAATTGGGCGTCGCCCCCTTGGGCTCCGTGTTAAGCCGAAATCCTCGCGAACTTTTTCAAGATTCCGAAGATACTACACCATGTCGCAATAGCTCGAAAACAAAAATTTTTCGAGGCGTTTCGCAAAGCATAATGCACTACCAGACCAGCTGCGGGCGCAAGTGATAACCGCTCCCGACCGGAGCAATCATCACTTGGCGCCGCGCAGCCAATTCTGGACCTGCATGGCCAGGTCACGTTCGTGAGCCTGACAGACGTTGTTGGTCACCAATAGCTCGCCGAGACGTCCAGGATCTTCTCCATTGGCTCGCTTTGCTGCTTGGTATTGCAACCAGTGTTGATTCTGCTCGGGCGTTAAGAACCCCAGGGCAATTAGAATCTCTCCAACGAAAGTCTTCTCGTCGAGGGTTATGGTGACGCCCTTTTCGGCGAGGACTTTTCCGTTGTCGCGAATGAGACGTTGAACGTAGGCGATTCGCTCGCACAGTGCCTTGTCCAAGACTCCGGCTTGAACCAGAGCCTGACCAAGCATTTGTGTTGGAGCGAGCGACTTCCGAATGGAGTCGACCTGGCTCCTCGTGGCGATTTTGAACGCCACGATGTAATCACCTAGTTTCGACGTGGCGTGAATTTTTGCCATATCTACTCCTTTCATCTTTGGCGTTAAGAATTCAGAAAGAATCGCTGAAGAAGCATTCGCTCACTTCAGTCAACGGGATTTCGATTCGATAAAACGTGAAGGCACACGCACGTTTCCGTTTTCGATTTCACCGTCTCAAAGCCGATTTGCGCTCAATCTGATGCGTGGCGGCACATCCACACACTTGAAACAGCACCTATCAGCAGCAGCTCCACCCACAGGAATTGATTGAACAGACTACTCGAACCGCTCGATTTGGTCTCACACGCTTGCTTCGTTTTTCACCAGAAAAGATGCCCCGACCCATGAAAGCTAACAAGGCGCTTTGCCTGGTAACTCTCAAATCAGAGCCTTTAGCTGCTCCCAGTAGTCCATGACTAGTTGACGCCGTTTAGTTGCGCGCGCCAGACCGTCACACCAAAGGGGTTAGAAACACGAAACGCTAGTCAGTTGCCTAACTTAGCTGCGGTAAGAACGCGCCTTCTCCATGCCCTTGAGCATGAAAACGGTCGCAGCGCTAACAGCCTGCATGCAGTAAGCAGCGCGCCCTGCAGTGAGGGCTTCGCGAGCCGCAGCTTTCTTGGTTTCCGCATCGATAGCGGTCGCCTTGTTTTCGCCTTCGCCTGCTTGCAGTTCTGCGATGACGCGATCGGACTCTTCGTAGAAGCTGATCTCCGCTTTCAAGGTCGTCGCTGCATCCTCGAGGAGGTTGCGTGCTTGCTTGAGGCTGAGGTCGACCACGGTCGCAGACATTACGACCGGGAAGGGCGCCGAATCACCTGCTTTGGGTGCTTCAGCTTCCAGCTTCGCCACTTCGCCGAGTTGGTAGTTAACCAGACCGAGTTGATCTTTGAGACCGAACAATTGCTTGTGTGCCATAAGTTTTCCTGTGTTTTAGATTTAGTGCCAATCCGGCACCGAGAACCCAAAGTTCACCCAGCACAGACGCCAAGACGACATCGCGGCAGCCGTGCCTGGCTGCTTTTTCTCTAAAGACGCGTAGAGAGCGTTATTGTCTTGGTAGGGTCTGCTTCTTGCTGTGCGAGAACAAATGGATAACTCAATATAAATAAACTCAATCTCAGGTCCAAGTTTGCTCATTAGAGCATCTATGGTGCTTTAAAACGCTAAAAGCCAAGTAGAGCGGGCCATTTAGGAAAGACAAATAGAGATCACTTTGTCGTGTGAGTGGGAAAACCCACAAAGCCTGCGTTAAAATCACCCGGAGTGTGTACTAGCGCGGCTTGCAGAAGGTTTTGCGGGAGTTGCACAGTGGTCTGTTTGCTCAAGCTTGCGAGCTGTTGAGTTTCTTGGTGAACACCTGACCGATTGCAAGCTTAGTTTCGAACCTCGCACTTCGGAAGCGATTGGCGAAAGTTGCGCTTGCCTTGCGGCGTTACCAATGTTTCTTTCAAGTTGAGTAGTTTCAGGTTGGTGGAACTGTTAAGTGCGTTCAAACCAGTGTCTGTTATTTTGTTTCCTTGCACATTCAGTTTGCGGAGATGCTTGAGTTTAGCCACATGCGCAAGAGCTGCGTCGCTGATTTTTGTCTCGGACAGGTTGAGTGCTTCGAGCTTGGGCAGAGACCGAACGAGAGTTGAGACGAAGAAATCATTGACTCCATTGTTTCCAATGTCCAGATCTTTCAGTTTCGTAAGTCCTCGAAGATCTCCGATTCCTGCGCCCTGTACAAGTGTTTTCGAGAGATCCAACTTTCTCAAATCGGCACATTGCGCGATTGTCTTCAGCCCTTTATCGTCGACATCAGTGTTGCTCAAATCGAGGTCCTGCAACCCTTTCAGTTTGGAGATCTCAGTCAGCGAGTTCTTTGCGAGGTGCACGTCATGCATTCTAATCTGGTGCAGGTCTTTCGGTTTCAGCTTCGAAAGGCAGCTGAGTTTGGATGCACCTTCCGGGGTGACGATGAGATACAGAACTTCGTCTTTGGCAACGGAGATCGCGCCCACCGCAGGTCCCAAAAGGCGGCCTTGTTTTTTGAGCACGTTCCCGGATTCTGAGACTGGAAGCGCGAGTAACGTCCCCGGACTTTCGGATGCTTTTGCCGGGAACTGAACTGTGCGTACCCCTGCGGGTTCGCCATGGCAAGCCGTGTTCAAATTCGCGGATACAAATGTGCCGGAAGCCACTGTGACGACAACGCTCAAAATCCAGCTCTTCATGCCTGCGCTTTTCCATCCGAGTTCGAGAGTGGAACGGTGAACCAGAAAATCGTTCCGCCGCCTGGGTTGTTCTTCACACCAATGTTTCCGCTATGAGACTCAATAATCTGTCGGGCAATCGGCAATCCTAGACCTGTTCCTTTATGAGTATGTGCGGTCTCTTCGACTTGCTTGAAGCGTTCAAAAATCTGGTCCTTCACGGCGTCGGGTATGCCCGGTCCGCGATCTCGAATCTCGATTTGTGCATGCGTTCCATTTCTTGCACAAGTCATGGTAATCGCCTCGCCCTTGGGGGAGAACTTGATGGCGTTTGCCAGAAGGTTGACGATTGCTTGTGTAATCCTGTCAGAGTCAACGTTTATGCCGAAGTCGTCGCCTTCGATTTTCAAGTTCAGTTGTTGCTTCTCCACTAGTCCCTCAACTGCTAGTGCCGACTCGTGCATGATGTCTTGCACGGAGCGTTCTGAAAGGTTGAGTGTGAACTTGCCGGATTCGAACTTCTCGTAGTCGAGAAGATCGTTGACGAGCCTGAGCAGGCGATCGGCGGACTGCTCCGCACGTTCTACCCGCTGCAGCCCGGCGTCGGTGAGTTGACCGCCTGTTCCCAAAATGAGTGAATCGAGCACCACCTTTATCGATGCAATTGGTGAGCGCAGGTCATGCGCAATGGTGTCCATTAGTTGCTGCTTGATGCGCTCGAACTCTCGCTCGCGGGTTACATCGCGCACGACGCAGAACAGCGCGGCTTCTGCTTGCGACCAGTAGCAGGAAAACTGCGTGTCGATGATGCGACCGTCCTTTCGCTGGAGCTGCGCATCAAAATTTGCGCCTTGCGCGGAAGGTTTCGTGAGACTTGCCAGCGCGGCAATCGTTGAGTCGACCTCGCCTGAAAGAATCTGTGCAACTCGCAAGCCCAGGAGATCTTCCGAGCGATATCCCCAAGCTCTTGCAGATGCAGCGGAGACTCGCACAAAGCGCAGATCTGCATCGATGGAACACAGAACGTCGGTTGCATTGTCCAGCAGTGCTTTCTCTTTGCCTGCAGCTTCTTGGAGTGCCAGAGCCATTTGGTGGAACTTCTGATCTAGGTCCGAAATTTCGTCACCGTCGCCGAGCGGCTTTGTGAGCGGCTGCCCAAGGGCCAAGCGGTTGGCATTGTCTTTCACTACTGCGAGGCGACCTGTAATGTTCCTCGAAAAATAAGCAGCGAGAATCGCCGCCACGACAATGTTCGTAAGCGCTCCAATCGCCATCAAAACCATGGTTGTCGATCTGTTGTCGCCGCCATTGTTGGAGTGCAAGATGTCTTCCCCACGCTCTGTCAGCTTTCCGAAATCATCGACGAGCGACTCCATAAACATCAGCTTGTTCTTGTGAAAAATGCGCGGGTCCAAATCGCCGCCGAAATGCCGACTGGCCCCGTTGCGCAGCTTGATCAGAAACTCTCGTGCCGGCACGGAATCTTGAAGAGTGATCGCAACTTGCTTTTCTATTTCGGGATAGCCTTGTACCAGCTTTCTTAGTTCTTCCTCCTGCGCGTGCAGTTTGACGAGTTGCTTGTCCACGATCTCGCCTGCGCTCGGGCTGCGTGTAGAGTGCCAGACGCGGGCTGCCAAAACGGCGCGATTGTATCCGGACAGCATATTGGAAGAGAGCGCGGTAAGCCGCAGTCCAAACATTTCGTGTTTGAGGTCTTGCTCTGCTTGGTTGAGTGCGAAAATCAAACCGCCGATGAAGGCAAGGCTGGCAATCACAGGTGTTGTGACAATCAGGATGCCTTTTGCACGCAGAGAAAGTTTTGCAGTCATGTGCGCTTTAGTGTCATGTGCGGTCAGCCGTCAAACTTGTATCCTCTGCCGATGACCGTGGTTACAATTGAGGGCTTGCCTGGAACGTCAATTTTACTTCTCAGCCTTGTTATGCATTTTCTCACGGCTTCGATGCTGGAGTCCGAATCGCAAGACCACAGACGATCCAATAATTCTTCAACGCTGAACACTCTACCTTTATTGCGCATCAAGAACTCCAAGAGCTCAAACTCCTTAGGATGCAGTTTTATCTCTTCCGCCTCTCGATAGCATTTGAAATCGGCTATCTGCAATATGATGCTGCCGCCTGTAATCACCTCACCCGTATACTCGCAAGGGCGGCGCAAAAGCGCTCGCACCCGGGCGCGCAGCTCGATCATCTCAAATGGTTTGGCTAAGTAATCGTCTGCACCTGTTTCCAACCCTGTCACCTTGTTGTTGGTGCTGCTGTTTGCAGTAAACATCAAAACCGGAGTTTTCTTTCCCTTCGCTCTGAAGCGGCTCAGAATATCGATTCCAGCGAGTGAAGGCAGGTTCCAATCCAAAATCACAAGGTCATAGTCGAGACTCTCGAGCCGCTCCCAACCATCAGCACCATCGGCAACGGATTCAACGGTGAAATGCTCCTTTTCCAGCATCTCGACGACGCTTCCAGAAATCACTTCGTCATCTTCAACAACCAGGATTTTTGTCATCGAAAAGAGCCTTTTATACGCAGCAATGCACGCATGCACTATAGCAGCATCCAAAAATGTTGTGAACTTTATGATCGCCTTAGCATGCGATTGTCCAACCAATGTCAAACCGTCTGGCTATTGTGTGAGAGTCCCTCGAACGAACATTCCGCAACGATTAAACCAAGGAGCAGACATGGACTCGACTTGCACAGCAGATGCGCCTCTCTCTCGAGCCAGTGATGGCGTTCAATCCAAGCTTTACCAAGATGCTGCGTCTGATTTTCGAACTGGAACAGTCAGGCATGATCAAGCGGCATCAAATCAACTTTTGCCGAAACTCCAGATCAATTGTGATAGTTCATCCGCTCCGGAAACGCTCAGTGGCAGCCCGTTTGTTTTGCCTGAAGTTGATTTGGTGGGGCTCACCTCTATGAGAGAGAATGCACAGGATGAGCAAGCGCGCTTCAGGCATGAATTGCGCCGCCAGCGCCAGGACAATCTGCGAGAAACAAATGAAGAGATCATTGGCAAGTTTGATGAAGCGACGGCAGTGAAGGTTGAATCGGCTTTGTCTTCGTTCAAAAACTCTTTAGAAGATGCCGCAATTAAGGGTTATTCTCACGCGGTGGTTTACAACATTCCTGAGCGCCCGATTTTGATGACTGAGCGAGGTCCGAACTATACACCGCCGCGATATGCTCCAAGCCAAGTTGTAAATACTTCGCCGAGGCAGAACGATTCAAGGCAGAGACCCTCTGTGGTTGTGGTAGAGATCGGTTCTGAAATCAATAGACTGAATGCGTCTGAAAAACAGCTTGTGCAAACGCTTGCCGACAATGGTTGGGCTCCGAAGCTCATTTGGTGGTCGAGCGGACAAAAGGGGATTTGTGTGGAATTGCCCTGATTAAGGTTTTAGCGGAGGGTCAGTCAGTCACCAGTGATGGTGGCTGATTGCGTTTTCTGAGATCGGTTGACTGGCGCGAACTCGGGGTTCATTCAAATGACCAGAACCACGGCTCCTGCTCGTTCTTTCTCTGAGACGAGATCGAAATGAGAAGCTTTGGTGAAAGCAGTTGCAAGTCCTTTAAGTAACTAATTGGATAATCGGTATATACGTTGAGCTGGCGGAGTTGCTTAACCGAAGAGAGCGGAGTTAGTCCGCTTGCTCTGCCCGATACAGCAAGGAGTTCCAGTGATTTGATTTTTGCCAGAGCAGAAGTTCCTCTTGGTGAAATGCAATACTTAGAAAGTGCGAGATTTCTCAGCGCCGGAAGGTCCGCCAAGTACTCCAAGCCCTGGTCGGTCACATGCGAATCCACAAGACTGAGTGACTTCAGATGGCGTAGTCTGCCGCTGCGAACCATTGCCTTAAGTTCTCGGTCGTCAATCGGAGTCTTGCTTAGGTCCAAGACTTCGATATTCGGTGGAATTGAGTCGTGAGTGTAGTTGTGCATGTCGGTGCCTGAGAGGCTGAGTCGCTGCAGATATGGGTTGGAACGCAACTTGCTGAGCGAGAACTCGTTGATGTTTTTGCAGTTGGACAAGTCAAGCGAAATTAGCTGCCATCGCTGAATTGCTTCTTCAATCCATTGGTTTGTAACGAACGAATCTTGCGCGTCAAGATATCGAACATCTTTGATTGTGGTGAGCTGTTTCCACTGTTCTGGCGTGAAAGACCACCGACCCAGAACGAGTTCGAAGTCGCCCGATTTGAGAAGTTGTTGGACGTGCGCCTTTCTCTCATCGCTAAGATCGTCCTTCTCGTTCAAACTTCTAGAGTTTAGCGGGTCTGGAGCACTAGCAGTCGGTGTCAGCGACTCTACGAAGTTTCTGCCGGGAAAAGACATATGAGTCAATTCGGAAACCAGGCAGAACATCACAATGACGCCGCAAAGGCACAGCCCGATGAACGATGCGTAAGTGAGCTTCTCGACAGCTGATGACTTTGGTGGCGCAGGTGGTGCCTCTTCCAGGTGATCGAGTGAGTGCCGAGTATGGCGATGCACGCGGTCGAAGAAGTCTGAAAGATCTTGTCGTCCTGCTTGAAGCTGCTCTTCGACAGGTTCTTTGAGAAATCTCCCAATGTCTAAATTTCCTTGCTCATAATCCAGTAGATCGATTTTTAGATCTCCAGCCGTTTGATACCGTCTCTTCGGCAGCTTCTCCAGAAGCTTTGCCACGATTTTCTCAATTTCCGGCGGAAAGTCCGTGCCGAAACATGCTGCCTCCAGCGAGATCGGCGCTTCCGTTTGATGTTTGATCAGTGTTTCCAGAGCCGTTTCTCCAATGAACGGCGGAGAGCCGGTCAGGCACTCATACATAACGCAACCCAGAGAATAAAGATCTGAACGTGTATCGATTTCGCGACCAAGCCCTTGCTCGGGGCTCATGTAAGGCGGGCTTCCAAAGATATCGCCAGTTTGTGTCAAAGCAATCGGAGCCGTATCGTCCTTGGAAAGAACCTTCGCGATGCCGAAATCGACAATCTTTATGGTTCCATCATCCAGAATCATGATGTTGCTTGGTTTTAGATCACGGTGAATCACGCCTTTATCGTGTGCTTGTGTGAGGGCATCGCAGGTTTGCAACAAAATCTGCCATGTTCGAGCAATAGCCAACCTTCCCGAGTCTTTAACTAGATTCGACAGGGACTTACCCGAGACGTGCTCCATTGCCAGATAATGCTGTCCCTGCTCGGTCATTCCGAACTCATAGACGTGCACGATGTTTTTGTGGTCGAGTCGACTCGCTGCTTTGGCTTCGAGTTGGAATCTGCTGACGGACTCGGGATTGGTCATGTACTTCGGGCGTAAGAGCTTCAATGCCACTGTACGCTTTGTTGACACGTCAATCGCTTTGAAGACCTCAGACATTCCGCCGGAGCCGATGATCTCTATAACTTTGTATTTCCCGCCAATGATTGTGCCCAGAACGTTCTGAATGCGTTCAGTCTCTCGTTTGTCGGCTTCGATATTCTTCTTCTTCTCGGCTTCTCTATCTTCTGAGAAGATCTCCAAGTCACCGTTCTCAGGCGCTTTTGTTGCATCTGCGGAATCCGCATCCGACTGCAGAATATTGATTTTGTCCGGTGTATCTTCAGCCAGTTCGACCTTGTTTGGCTCGCGAAAGGCATGGGACATTTTGCAGTTCTCTCGACGTGGACGAATCTAATAATATGGATATGCCCTATAAGAGATTAGATCATTCGCAAAAGTAGGGCCCAGTTTGGAGCGAGACGACGATCCATTCCGGAAGGAACAGTCCGGGCTGTCACTGCCGGTGGTGTCGAACTGCACGTGGTGTCACTGTGGAATCATTACGTTTCTTTGCGGAGCTAGAAATTATGCGGCTCTCGATTGCTGTATCTGCCATGAGTCTTGCGATAGCGGTGATGTGAAGATTCCATAAATGCCACGGGTGTGAGGCTGGAAGTCCTTGATGGGACCTGGTTTGGAGGTGCTTGTGATGACTCCGCTTCGCCTTGCACATCTGGTGTGATGCGGCTATTCTCGGTTGAGGTGCGCACTGCACGCGCACTTCACATAGGTTCACCTTACCAGTCAAGCTTTACCAGCTCTTAACCTGATCGAGTAAATACTAGACTGTGCAAGGAAAGGAGTGAACTGACAAATGAGCAGAACATCTCCGGATGGTTTCAATTCTCAATCACATGATCGGCAACCTGGCTCACGAGGACTGGATTACCTGCCTCGCGCCGTGAAACTGATCATCACCGACGTTGATGGCACGCTGGCTTCCTTTTGGGACTACTTCGCGCCTGCTATGCGTGAGTACATTGTGTATTTGCGAGATAAGCTTGGCGATGATGGTGTTATATTCGCGAAAGAAATCGGTCATGTCATGCACAAGCGCGGTACTCACGAGCACCCATGGGCGCTCGAAGAGACACAATTTGCGCGGAGATTCGCGCATGATCCACTACAGTTTCGCCACGAGTTCGTGGATCCGTTCTGGACGCTCTTGGATCAAAACAGATATAACTATCTCAGAGCGTTTCCTGGAGTTATTGAGACTCTCAAGGGTCTCAAACAGCTTGGCTTGAAAATCGTGGCGCTCAGTGACGCGCCTGAACATATGGCTATCGCTCGCAACAAGCAGCTCTTCAACGGCTTGCTTGATGCCGTCTACGCGCTGGAGAATGTCGCTCCGTCCAGCGATGAGCTGTTTCACCCTGAGGCGGTGCCGTTCGGTTATGAGCGAATTCAGCACCTTCGCAATGAAGCGTCGGATGCAGCAACGAAGTTGATTGCAATTCCCAAGGTCTTCGAAAAGCCTAATCCATCTGGCATCGATCGTATTCTCAATGATTTCGATGTGTGTCCCGATGAGGTCTTGATGATTGGAGACAGTCTTGCAAAAGACGGTATGGTTGCTGCTGCACGATCCATTCGATTCATTTGGGCTCACTACGGAGTGCATCTTCCTGCCGAGTATGACATGCTGGTAAATGGGCTGCTCAGGCCAGAGGACGCGTTGCCGCTGGTTGATGCAGCAAGTGACGATTCACCAAAGCCGGTGGCAGTAGCTGCTCGTTTCGAAGAAATCGGACGACATCTTCTAGCCAGTTGAGAGGCGTAAAACCCTGCTTAGTGGGCTTGTGTTATGATCTTCGGCGCGGTTTGCTTCGTTGAAAGTCTCATGACGCAGTGTCAACCAACTTCAGATGTTAACTCCGGTGCCGGTGTCGCGGCTGACGAGCCGAAATCGGTGATTCGCAAGTCGTCGACGATTCGCCGGCGAGCGATGCTGGCCGGCTGCACGCTCGTTGTCGGCTTCATCGCATTGATGGTTGGCGAACGTTTCGGTCTGCCACCCGAGGTTGCGGTGGATCTTGCTGAACCTGAACGCCCGAGTGTCCGCGAGATTCCTAACTTTCATAGGGTTGAGAGTTATCTGTATCGAGGCGCGATGCCGACTGTTCGCGGCATGCAGTGGTTGAAAGCACACGATGTGAAGACAATCATCGATGTCCGCGACAAACCGCTGCGTCCGATCATGGGTGAGGGCATAACGGCGCGAGCCCTTGGTTTTAACTACATTCACATGCCGATCACGTCGGTGCCGTCGGAGCAGCAAGCAGCCGATTTCCTCGCTTGTGTTGAGGAAGCATCGAAGAATCCTTCCAAAGCTCCGGTGTTTGTGCACTGTGCCCATGGTTCGGACCGCACCGGTTATCTTGTCGCTCTTTGGCGCATGAAGCATGAGGGCTGGCGTTGGTCGAAGGCGCTTTCAGAGATGTTTCGCTATGGTTTTCTCGTGCATCGATTTGATGGCGACAAAGAAGTCGAACGCAATATGAACGACCCGACCAACTGGGGCGCTCCAATGCCGAATCACAAGCCCGGGCAGGAGAACGGGTTTCAGTGACAGAAAAAGACGTAGTCGTTGTTGAGAATCTGCGCAAAGAGTTCAAAGGACAAGTAGCCGTAGAAGACGTGTCTATGCGCATTGCCAAAGGCGAAATTGTTGGGCTGCTTGGTGCCAACGGCGCAGGAAAGACAACTGCGTTGCAGATTCTGCTTGGTTTGATCTCGCGTTCAGGCGGGGTAGTGAAGATGTTTGGACTCGATCCGGAAACGCATCGAACAGACATTCTAGGTCGATGCAATTTCTCGTCTGCGTATGTCGCTCTCCCTTATAACTTGCGGGTTTGGGAGAACTTGAAGATATTTGCTGAGCTTTACTGTGTCAAAGATCCCAAAGGAAAAATTCAGGAGCTGATGGAGATGTTTGGTATAAGCCATCTCAAAGATCGGCTCACCGGCGCTCTTTCCTCTGGCGAGTCGACGCGGCTAAATCTCTGCAAGGCGTTGTTGAACGATCCTGAATTGTTGTTGCTGGACGAACCTACAGCCAGTCTAGACCCGGATATTGCCGACAAAGTTCGGAAGTTGCTGAAGTCCGTTCAAAAGCAGAAGGGCATCACTATTTTGAGTACTTCGCACAACATGCGTGACATTCAAGAGCTTTGCGATCGTATTCTGTTTTTGCACAAGGGAAAAATCATTGCTGAAGGAACGGCTGATGAAATCATGGCTCGTTTCGAAAGAGAATCGCTGGAAGATGTGTTCATAAGAATCGCACGCAGTGGTGAAGTGGAACCCGCTGACGAGACGGAGTCCGCATGAACTGGCACAGAATAAAGGCGCTATTGCTGAGATATGGCTATGTCTATTCTAGAAACACGTTTCGTGCGTTCGACATCGTATTTTGGCCGTTTATGGATCTGCTGGTTTGGGGCTATGTTTCCGTCTACTTGACCCAGAAATCAGTGCCTAGTGCAGTGACGTTTTTCATTGGAGCGATCATCTTTTTCAATATCCTGTACCGAGTGCAGCAGGCACTTACGGTGTCATTTTTGGAAGACATATGGTCTCGAAATTTGTTGAACATATTTTCTGCACCGATCAAGTTGAGTGAGTTCATCACCGCGACGTATCTCTTGGGTTTGGCTCAGGCTGTAATTGTGGGAACAGTGATGGCGGTCTCGGCGCACTTTCTGTATTCATTCGAATTAGTGCAAATGGGTTCGAGTCTAATTCCGTTGTTCCTCAACCTGCTTCTGATGGGATGGGCTTTGGGGATGATGACTACTGCGATGATTCTCAGATACGGGCATCATGCAGAAGCTCTTGCCTGGGCTGTTCCTTTCATAATTCAGCCACTATCTGCGGTTTTCTACCCTGTTGCCGTTTTGCCCAAATGGATACAGCCTGTCGCGTATTGTTTGCCTTCAACGCACGTTTTTGAAGGCATGCGCCACATATTGAGCGGCAATTCAATGGACGCGAACGGCTTGATTATTGCGTCAGTGCTTAACGTCGTTTACTTGACGTTCGCTGGATTCTTTTTTAAGGCCATGTTCAATGAGGCGCGAAAGAGTGGGCGTTTGACTAAGCTGGTCACCTAAATGCCTGGTCGATAGAATTCAATCCACTTGATTGGTTCGGGCTCGGGGTTGGTATCACATGCGATGCGTAGCCCGGGGCGCTCGAAGATTAGTCCGTGCAAGTTGTCCTGCTTTGTCAGTTTCAGCAGACCGAACGCTGATTTTGCTTCGGCGAGATTTTGGGGGACGCGAACGAAAAGCGCTGCCTTCGAATCGCTTGAAAGGGCGGGCAGCGTGCGGATTTTTGCGATTATGTGCGGCGCATCGTGCATGAAAGTGAGTATGAGCTTGCCGTCGAAGAACTCGAAGCACTTCGCGTTGAGCAGTTCATAACTGTCTGTCGGCTGTCCGATTTGTGACGCTATGTCTTCGAAAGTGGTGGCGCCAGGAATCATACCGCTCCAGCCTTGAGCGGGTTGCCATCCCGACTTTTCGAAGTCCGAATCGGAGATTGTTACTTGTGGCAGATCGGGCATTTGGCGCCTCAGTGTTCCAAAGCTAGCTTTACTATGGTTTTGCGGCATCGCCCTTTTCGGCGTCGGATTTCTTTTTCGCACTGGTCACAGCGTCTTCGAAGTCCTTGATTGTCTTTCTGTGCTCTGCCGTATTCGCCACGACTGTTCCATCAGGAATTCTAATCATCTTCGATTCTCCGCTGCCGGTCTTTCCATGCGTCAAATCGATATCTTCTTGGTCTTTGCCTTTGATGTATTCGTAGATGACTGGGCTGCGCGACAGCAGCAAGTTGCGGCGGACTTGAGACGATCGCAGCATCATGAGAGCTTCTGCAGCTACCTCGACTGCATTGTCGAAATAATCCGTCGGAGGTGGATAGAGTGCGAGTTGGCGCACCTCTTCAGCCGGCAATTTATGTGCGTCGTCTTCGGAAGCGACGACTTTTCCGTCTTTGTCGACTGGCTTACCTTGTGCGTTTGTGGCGATCCAAGTCTCGCCATCGAATAGTTTGTAGAAGTCGTTTTTCTTACCTTGAATCAGCCAGATGGTTTCCTTCGAGTCTTGGTCGTCGTATGGAGCCCAGCCAAGCTGCTTGCAGGCTTCGACCAGAGTCTTCTCGGTTTCCCAGCCAAGTCTGTAAATTGTGTTGTGTCCAAGTTCGTGCGTGAGAAGTGATTGAACAGAGTATTCTTCGACGATTGAATCGGGCTGAACCTTCAAGTCCTTCTCGGTCAAAGGCATTCCATCGGTTGCGCGAGGCCAGACATAGACTGCTGGTTTGCCGTCCTTATCCGTCTTGACGAAGTTTGCTTTAGTGCTGTCGTCATCTCGTTTTACATACTTGTCTTTCAGGAAGTAGAACTTTACTGCAGTTCCATCGTTAGCAGTGTGACTTGGTTGCGCGTTTGCAAGCGTCGCTTCCACTCCATAAAGCTCACTCAGGCTTGGAGCGCGCGCCTTCACCATTTCGCCGCGTTCGAATGTTTGATCTGGATTGAGCTTCAATACTTGTTTCTCAACGTCCTCGCCCTCGATGCTGAACTGCACACCGTAGCGTTTGGTGAGGTCAGCCTTTTTCTGTTCTTCGAGATTCTTAAGGTGCGCGTCTGCTGCAGCCAGGCCTTCCTTCGTGTTTTCGAAAGGTTGTCCGAGTGTGACTTCCTGCCCGTTCACTTTTAGTTTTGGAACTAGCTTGTCACCATCGCGCGTCATTAAAATGCCGTGCGCTCTATAGATGCTCGAGATCGTCAGACTGTCCTTTGTCCCCTTTTCGGGCGATGGTTGTGTTGATGATGGGCGTTCAGCCCGATCTTGCTGTTCGGGTCTAACAGCCTGTTCCGGCGTGGTTTTTGCCGCGCCTTCAGACTCTGCTTTTGGGTTTCGCAGAAAGTTTTCCACGGCACACCTTTGCCTCACCGTCGAATAAATTTGTTCCCTGCAAATGATTGTCTTTAAACTTTTGCCGATTGGTGACCGTGTGATCTCGGGCTGTGTCGACTATGTGCGTTCCGCTTGAAAACGCGCAGGAAGTTTATTGGCAAAACCGCCATGTCAAGCGTGTTTGGTGTAATCTGCCCGGGTATAGAAACAGAGTAAGGGCTGCGAAACAGTTGGCTGGGAACCGCAAATCCCCAGGCCTGCAGCCGTATTGGGACCTAGGAAAGAGGCGACGACGATGTTTAGGGCAAATGGTGGGTTTTTTGGTTTTATCAAGCAATTGTTCAGCGTGTTGATTCCGTCGGGCGGGGACAACGCTTGGGACGATTACAAACGCGCGAGAATGCTACCCGTTTCCGTTGAGGACAGGTAGTCCATTCTGTGTGTTCTGCGTGAAGCCTCTGTACTCTTGCGCTTGAGCCGAAACAATTTTGCGCGCCTGGCTGTAAGCTGCTTCGGCTTCAGCCGGGCGTTCTGTCAGAATCAAGAGCTTCGCATAGTCTCTTAAAACGTCTGCGAAAACCGGGTGAGTCCCTTCAATGTGCCGCTCTCGCAGGTTCATTGCTTTCTTCAAAATGTTCTCCGCTTCTTCGAATCGCTTCAATTTTGTATAGACTGAGCCGAGCCTGCTGTAGTAGGTCGCCAGCCTTGCCCCGTCTATCGGTGCGGACTTTTCAATAATTGCGATTGCTCTATTGAGGAACGGTTCACATTGATCGAAACGGTTGGTCGCGAACAGAACTCCTGCCAAATTGCTTAGATCTGAAGCCAATTTTCTGTCGTCTGGTTGGAAAAACTTCTCTGCAAGAAGCAGAATTTGCCAGTAGAGTCCTTCGGCTTCCGGCATGCGGCCGTGCTCGAGATATGAGTGAGCAAGCCGCAAATATGTTTGCCGCAGGGCGCATATGTAGTTGAACATAATTGCGTCTTTCGGTACGCGAATCTCTATGGTAGTAGGAGGTGCAACCTCGAGTTCGTCCACCGGCTGCCCGGTTTTGGGTGGAAAGCTGCTTCTTGATGTGATACTGCGGGTGGGGCCGCCAGCTCCTTTGTGATTCGGATCTTTCACAAATCCGAGGTCAACTAGGGCTTGTGAGATTGGCTTGTCGCCTGGGTAAACGTAAGTGAGGCACTGCGCAGCTTGGGAGGCGGTGACGAAACCATTGTCTACCATTTGCTGTAAATTCAAGCCGGCGTCCAGCATAAAGCGAGATACGAAGCCCAAACCAACAAGCATTTCGCCGATCGGACGCTTGCAAGAGATGCCCATCTCCAGAGCAGCAAGCACATCAGATTTTGTGAGAAGTCCTGCGAGTACGAAGAGTTCTCCCAAGCGAATCTTGTGGGTTGTGGGCTCGGGGATCGGCTCTTGAACTATGGATTCGTCGAGCAGCGCCATAAACTGATCGGCACCGAGACTCACAGCTTCTACTGCTTGCTCTCTTGTGAGCATGCCGTCGCGCAGCCTGAGTTGAACTTCAAGAACGGCTTGCAGAGTTGTCTCCGGCAGTCTTCCGTCCAGCACTAGTACTCGACCCAAGGGAAGTCCGGTGGAAAAGCTTTTTTGGATTGCAGCATCGAGGGTCTCTTGCGTAATCAGTTTTCCCTCGACAAGAAGCTCGCCGAGCTTGCTCGTTGGAATGTCGGCGCGCTGTACGACTCCAAGCCGCTTCAGTGCCTCTTCCAGCGTGACTTCGGCTTTGCAGGCGATAGTAAGCGCTTTCCCGGCGATCAGTGAGTCAATGATGCTGTCGCGCATTAGTGACTGCGCGGTGATGGCTGCACGAAGTGCTTGCGGCTGCACAAAGCCGAGCGAGAGTAAAGACTGGCCGATGTGTGTTCGCTGCACATCGGCGAGCTTCGCTGCTTCGCCAAGCTGATCGGCTGAAATCAAGCCTGCTCTGACGAAAAGGTAGCCAATTCGCAAATCTGTGACGTATTTAGACATTCAGAAACTGATGCTCTCTGGGTAGACGGCGATTTTTAGTTGTTGGGATTCCGCTCTCTCAGGTAAGTCTTGCACGCTAAGCGTTACAGACTCATGACAGCCCGGCCGCGTTGCCCGTGCGGAAGCCCACTTCGTGCTACCAGGAGAAGCTTGTAGAAGTTATCACTTTCTATTGGGTGAGTACCTGAAATATCATAAGTTTTTATGCGTTAGTAATTTTGGACATTCTTGAGCGAAAAAAATGCCATGAATGCTAAGCTAACCACACTACTTGCACCGATGCGGCTTTCCTTTGGCACGCGGTGCTGGTCATAAACCCCACGATGCACGTTTCGCTCACCGAACTTTAGTACTGGTATAAGTAGTGCGACACCGGGAGCCACCCGGAAAGGATGAGTCTCTATGAATTTCCGAAGGGAACTGATGGTCTTGGCGACGATCGCCATTAGCGCAACCGGTGCTGCTATTGCGCAGGACAGAGTGTCACTGCTCGATTACGGCAGCCATGAAGTTCGCGAAGGACAAGCAATTGCGCGAGGAAGCGCTCACGTCAGCTGCTATAACGGCTCTCGTTTGCAAGCCTACGATCAGTCCGTCATACATGCTTACGACAACTGCTCGGTTGAAGCCTACATCCGATCAACTGTCTATGCGTTTGCCAAATCGAAGATTCAGTCACACGACAATACGCGTGTCATTTGCCAAGACGCTTCAACAATCGAAGCCAACGGCGCTGTGACGATTCAAGCTGCTGGTCAATCGACAGTTGTCGCGCGGGGAAACTGTTCGATTTTCGCAAATGACAAAGTCACAGTGAAAGCCTACGACCACTGCACGGTGCTTGCCCAGAACAACTCTACGGTTGAGGCGTACGGACACGTTTTGGTTCGTGCATTGAATAACGTAAAAGTTATCGCCCATGACAATGCGCAAATCTTGGCTTACGGCAACGCCGATGTCACTGCCAGCGATGATTCGTCGGTTGAAGCAAGTGAAAATGCTGTTGTCACCAAGAGCGGCAACGCCAGTGTAGAAGTAAAAGATGGCGCCAAAGTGAAGAAAGCGGCAGCGGACGCGAAGTAGCCGCTTGGCGCCTCGTGCCGGCCTCTGCGCGGTAGCTTCAAGGCTGTGGATTTGTCGGTCTGATAGGAACTGTGCTGATGCTGATACCTGAGGCGACCTGCCAGGCAAACGGATTTGAATTGAGCCTTTGGGCACGGTGTTGTCTACCTGTCAGATCTACGACGTAGTTGATTGTAGGAGAAACAAGCCGCGAGTGTAAGGTGAAATCCCGGTTTGGAGGTGCCCCAAATACAAGCTTGGGTATAAATGATAACCCTGCATTCAAAAATGATCTCTTGAAGCGCACACACCACAATTGTTTCGAAAACTATGAAACAGAATATTCATTATCGGCTACACGATCTCAACGCGCGAAGCGCGTTTTAAGACGCGTAGCGGCTTAATGCCCAGGCGGGGTCGCCCGGGTTGTCTATATCGGACTGAACGGCGCGCAAGCGCCGCCGTAAGTCACGCTAGTGACTTATCTGCCCAGCCGGGGTCGGCTATTAGCTATCCACTTCAGGCAGCGACAAACAATTCACTGTCAATATCATAAGTGCTGTATATACCAATCCAGCCCGGCATCCAGAGACTTTTGCAGCCGCGCTAACCCGATATTCCAAAGATTTGATAAAGACAGAGTGTTTTGTAAAGCTGATCACTGGCTCATTTAACTGGATCTGCTTGTCATTACTACAACCGTTCGGACTTTAATGGGCAACATTGTGAAGCGCGAAACCCAGCCAGACCATACGAATTAGGCGGATTCAACAGTAGGCTTCGCTAGTCCGCTTTTATCGTTTGGTCCAGGTCACAAGTCCACCTCCAGTCCCCACTTCATCAACCTCAAATAGAACACCACAAGCACGCCTTCGCGCTTGCGGCTTTGGCCTGGCGCCTGCCATCGATAACGTAACGGAACAAACCCAAACCACTCCACAAAGGAGAGAACATGCACCCAACAAGGCGGCGAGCGATAGCAGTATCGTCTCGTCAAACACAAACATCTTACGGCTCGACCTGCTCGAGCACGGAGAGAAACAATGAGTAAAGCGCTGAATGCCCTCCTGGTCACTTGTTACGAGGCATTTAAAACTGCGTGCACCGAGGCAAATATCTCTGCGATTA
>CAYZJR010000077.1:0-33400 GCA_964478655.1 uncultured Candidatus Obscuribacterales bacterium | reverse complement strand
CGTTGCACTCACTCCCGCACACCTTGAAGAGATGAAGCATGGAGCGGAGATTGCGACCGGCCTCGGTTTGGACGGCTACAAATTCTTATCCGCTGACGAAATCAAGGCAGAACTCAACTCGCCGATTTACTTGGGCGGACTGTTTGTCCCTGGTGGCGGCATAGTCGATCCAATCAAACTTGTAGACAAGCTAAAACGAGAGTCCGAGGCTCTCGGCGTCAAGTTCTACGAACGCACAAAAGTCACCGGATTCGATGGCTCTAGAGTCATCACCACAGGTGGTTCAATCCAAGCTGAGAAGATCCTTCTTTCGACTGATGCATACACCCATCACCTGTTCCCTCAATTATTATGGCATTTCATCCCGCTTTACGATTATGTCTTGGTGAGCGACCCAATGTCTGACGACATGATGCGCGCAATTGGATGGCGCAATCGTCAGGGTGTAACAGACGGAAGAACCTTCTTCAATTACTATCGACTGACCGCGGACAACCGGTTTCTCTGGGGCACAAGCGAGGCGATGTATTATGCGCCAAACCGCGTCGATGAGTCGTGCGATCATTCTCAAAGCCACTACGACGATTTGTTGAAAAGTTTCAAGCGACATTTCCCTCAGTTGGACGGTCTAAATTTTCCATATCGATGGGGTGGCCCAATCGCGTCAACTACACGGCTGACGCCATTCTTTGGTTCGCTCAATGGTGGAAATATTTTATACGCGCTCGGATACACAGGTCATGGAATTGGAACCACTCGACTCGCTGGAAAAATTCTTGCCCACATGGCTCTGGAAAAATCCAGCGACTTGCTGACACTAAAGATGGTGACGAATAAGCCGTTTCCTTATCCGCCGGAGCCGCTCAGATCGCTTTCTGTAAACCTCGTCACGAGCTCATTGCGACGCGTCGACCAGGGCGAAAAACCGAATGCAATTTTGAAAATGCTCGATGCCTTCGGACTCGGATTCTCTAGTTGATCATTCTACGCTCTAAACTCTAAATATCGAAATCCCTTACCTTTCTGCGTTCAACCAGTGTATCGAGAACGGCATCGGCATTGGGAATATGCCTTTTGACAGCATCCTCGAGTACATCGATCATCACGGAGCCTGGACGGTCTGTGTACTGGAGACAGGCTACAACATCTGCTCGCACAATATCGTCCTTTGTCGAATCATAGACCTTGACCAGTTCCTCTGCGACGTGGTGCACTTGATAAATTTGAATCGGTCCGGAATCATCAGTTTGCAAACTTGCCAGCCCGCGTGACATAAGCTTGACTGCGCGCTCACGGTCATCTTGAGTCGAGTTACTGCTGAGCAAAATCATTTCCATCGATCGAATGCCGTTTATACCTGCTTGCACCACATAGGTCTCAGCGGGTGCATAAGGATTGTTTCTAATAGCGGTGCTGACAAGTCCTGTAGCGAGACTTCCAAACCTGGCCAAAATTTCCGCCGCTATTGTTGCCGAAGAACTTGTGGTGCTTGTGAATTCAGAAAGCAACGGCGCAATTGCGTCCGGACCAAGGGCAACAACCATGCGCATTTCGCGTTCGATCAAGACACCAGCGTGACCCAAGCCCTTTAGCTGTTCAATCCGTTTCAGTGCACGCTCAACTTTCTCAGGTGTCGCTAGCACCTTTTCACCGTCATCAGGCACAATTTGAGGTCTTGGATTTTCTGTCGGCAAGCCAAACAATGAACCTTGAGAGGACCATAACCGCCTGTCATCCAGATCCCATTGATTGTTCGAGCTCGAAGTGTTCGGCGTAAAGGAAAGTTGCCGCCAAAGTGCATCCTCTCTTTGGTGCCGTATCTCTCTCAGTCCGTAGTATGTGAAAAGAACCAGCACAGAAGCCACGACGCTAGACATAAACGCGACTCCAAGCAGCTTTCTGGACTCGGCGTCGAAGGTCTTCTTCTGCTTCGGTTCTTCAGGTTCTTCTTCCACCTCATCTTTGTCAGGCACTACCAGGTTCAGCTTCTTTCTTATGTCATCGCGAACTCGCTGACTTGGCGCATTCGCCTCTTGCCGGTTCGTTCTTTCGTCATCGGCGTCAGGCATAAACCGCTGAATCTGCCCGGCCATTACCTTGGCCGTATGCGCACCAGGCAAAACGCCGTCGCCCGGAAGTTCGTCCTCGTTTACACGAAGCCTTATCTCTTCCGCCTCAACAACATCCGGCTCTCGATTCTTGTCCAAGCCTAATCCTAAATCTCAGACAGTTCCACCCTCTATATGTACCCCTAAGTGGCTTCTGGACTATCTGGTGGCGTTTTTGAGCTGTTTGCACCCGGATCTGTGTCGCAGCAAGACTTTAGAAACCCAAAATGGCAAGGCATGGTGAAATCGCATGGGCTTCGTGGCAAATAGTAAATGACGCGGGAATGTCCCGGAATCGAAGGTTTCCGGATTCGTAATTTCCCCACTGACTTCTGATGCAAGAAGTCCTATTGTGAAATCCCCCGATTATATTTAGCGTCAAGCGAGCAGGTATTCCTCATGGGCGACCAACCATCACCAGAAAAACAAAAGCAAATCGAGACAGGTATTGCACGTACAGAAATTACTCTGGCAGCACTCAGAGAAGAACCGATGCGTGCACTGCTTCAAGAAGGCGTTGAATCGGCATATACAAGCGTCGCCAAGAAAACCGACAAGGGACTCCAAGTCGACACCGAAAACAACAAGACTCGCCGCAAATCGTCAATGGTTGTTGCTGGAACGGCAACAGGTTCTCGGGGCCTGTTTAGCACTGAGCTCACTGGAGATTTCACTATCACACATGGCACGGGTCCAAGCGCCCGCGTCGAAAAGGATAAGTTCCATTTGAAAGGAAGCAATTGGGACGAAGTCATGGGTCGCCCCGATTTGTTCAACGTCGGGTACACCAGAGCGGACGCTGCGGGCAAACCAATTCAAGTGTACGAACCGGCGATTTCAGAAGCCGTCATCAAAGACGGACACTATCAGTTAGATCCCAACGGGCAGCCGCTGCGCGTGGCAAAACCTGCAGGTTCGGACAATAATGCAGGCAGGGAAAACATTGGAAATCCCGGCAACAGAAGATTGGAAGCGACATTCATCATTCATGACCCTAAGCTTGGCGATCTTAGCTACAACCAAACGAAAGAACAGACAGCTCAAGGGTACTACTACAGAAGTGTAGTTAGAGACATGAAGTCCAATGTCCTGGGAATCGTCGAAGAAAATATCAAAGTAGACGAAAACAATGAAATAACTTCCGTCACCACAAGCGCACGAAAACCGCGTCAAATCAAGAAGTAGAGTCTAGATTCAAGCAAAGCAGACACTGTACAATTCCTCTGTGATTAGCTCAAGCGAAGTCAGCTGAGGACGATGAAACAGTACAAACCGCTACCAAGAACACTAAAACTGGAAGAAACGCTCTCCAGGCGCATCAGGCAGTTGCGGGAACTGCGCAATCTGACTGTTTTGGATTTGGCGAAGCTATGCCGATTCAGCGTGGATAGAATTGATGGACTGGAGTCGGGACTGGAAGGTTGGATGTCGACAAGCGACCGTCAGCTGCTTGCCAAAGCACTCAACGTAGAACCGGAGCTCTTGCAGGAAGTCGAGTCGAGACCTAGCGCCGAAAGTCTCACTCAAGAGGTTCGAGAAAGAGAAATTGCCGCAGAACTAGCCGCAAAAATTCTCGAAGGTGAAAGAGATCTTGAATGCCCCCAATGTGGTGGCACCCTGAAGTGCAGCTTCCAAGACGGGCTGAACATCGATGGTCGCCCCGTTTGTTTTGCCAAGGCATTCTGTCTGAAGTGCCCTTATGTTTTGAGATATTGAAGTTAAGCGTCTCAACATTGCATCAACATTGAAGTCGACTACTTCTTCTCAGTCACGGCTTCCGGTAAATCGAGCGCCGCGTTTCGCTTGAAGAAGTTATCAGGCAGGATCTTAAATCCCATATGCGCAGAAGGCATCACGGGCCAATCTTCGACTCTGGGAGTGTGCGTGATACCAACCGTGTACCACACGACAACATCTTGATCTTCAATTGACGTGTCGTCACTCCAGGCAGGCAGTCCTTGCCCGCCAACACTCGAGGTAGGATAGTCTCCGGCAGCATACATCTCGTTGTTGTTGAAGCGCGTCGCCCAGAAGTGGTTCTCTAAAAACCCGGCACGCCTGCGATTGAATGAATCCTTGTGACTATACGGATATGCATTGGTTGCCGGCTCCAAGAGATACCCCGGGTAGTGCCCAAGATAGCCCTTGGCTGTGTGGTTGACCACTTTCCAACACCTATTGCTTCTCTCGTTAAGCTCTCTGCGCGCTTCTTCCTCTTTTTTCAGCAGTGTTCTCTCCAAGACAAAAGTGTTCTGTTGAGAGTAGCCGCGGCCTTCAGAGACCGGGCGAACATTCATCTCATAGACTCGATTCTCTCTGCCGTCAACATCGAAGTCGAGGCGAAAGCAGAAAAAGTGTTGGTGGTTGACACCCACTATATTCGGTGCCACCAGTGTTCCATAACGTTCTGCACCTTTCGGCGAAATCACACCTTCGTCATCGGGCTCTTGCTCGCACACTTGGCACGCATCGATTTTTACGCCCTGCCCAAGCACATCTCCATTGAGAGTCAATTTCACTTCCATCGATCCATCTTGATTGAAAAACCACTGAGTGAAGTAGTCGTAGTTGCCCAGGGTAAACATATGCGCAATCACGAGTTGGCGCCCGCGCCGAGTGTCTGTGCGCTCAGCATCATCATCGTGGTGCTCCCAGAGAATGCCACCATCTTGTTCCCATATCGCCATTGCGCCCGGTTTGATTTTCAATTCACCCACACTGTTCATGTATGGGTCATCAAGGACGGTGGCATAGGAGGGAACTTCATGACCTGGTCGCAAAGCAGTAGTGAGACGTCCCAACCCATACTCACCTTCATCGATTGGAGAGCGCCAGACCCAGTCGGCTCCTGGCGCTCCGTAAGGCACAGACACCTCTGAAATCGCGGCGCGGTGCAAAATTTTTCGAAGCTTTCCATCGTCTTCATAACCAATTGTGTGCAACACAAGACCTTCGCGTGCGTCGAGTTCGAAACGCATACGCCAACGCTGCCAGCGAAGTTCGTGCCCGAGAATCTCAAATGACGGACCTTCCGGCTGAGTGGTGATGAGTGGTTTCGCAGGTTTGCGAATCTCCCCTATTTCTTTATTGGAAAAGTAATTGGAGTGAATTCCTGCCAGCGGAATCACTGTATTGCTGTCTCGCACTTCGATTTTTCGCGTCGTCAAATTGATAAGCGCAGACAGCCCTTCGATTGGCTCTCCAAAGGAGTTGTTGCCTCGCACTCTATAGTACGGATAGGCTCTCAAGAGCCTATCGTTCTGTGGGTTGCTTATCCCAACCGGATTGCCCACGACAAACATTTCCATATGCACGTCGTCCATTGATTTAACGCCGCGGCGCTCTAGTCCCTTTCGCCACTCTTCGCTTGCTGTGAGCAGTTGCACACCAATTGGTGTATCTTCCTCAAGCTGCATGGGTTGCACACCCTCTCTCACTTTCCACGAGATGCTCTTGCCGGCATCGAGGTCGACAATAGCTTCGTATGTCTTATTGAGCTTGATATCGTATATGATGGCAAACGCTTTGCGAAGAATTTTGTCGCCAGGAGAAAACAGGAGGATTTCTTCTTTTGTGGGCTCTTTCACTCCGACAAACACCAGCGAGCAATCTTTGCCGAATTTGCCTTCTGCTTTCAAGATTCTAACCGCGTTTTGCAGTTCCTCTTTACTGAGAGGATCGAGCGGATGGAGCAAACTTTTCGCACCGCTTTCAGTTACTCTTTCGGCGGCAACAGCCGGACTATGAACTGCGCCGATGAAAGTTAAAAACATCGCGAAGACGATTGCGAAGGACATAACTACGACGGAAACGGGCGTAATCCGATGCCACATGGGTTACCGCTCTCCTATGTTGAAACGCAGCACCGACTCAATCTAAGCTGAAGCCGATCGACGCCAGAAACACTGTCTAATCGTATCGTCAAGTTTTTCTTTGAGTTTGGAGAGTCGTTGCGAGATCTCCAGCCTTCTCTTTTGCAGGTTCAACAAGTGCTTGCGCCTGTGATCATCAAGCGCTTCATCAAACAATTCGTGCACTGCGATTTCTTCGCCTTGCGCCCACCATAAATCTTCGATGACACTGCCGATGAGGTCATACTCAGCCTCATCCATCATGTGATTGAACATTCGATATTCGTTGGTCAGCATATACTCAATGCTTCCGCGAACTTCCGCGCGCAGGTTCTGAGCGCTGCTGGAAACGATTGATGCAGTTTGCTCTTTGTCGAGTGGCCCCGTTCTTTGTCCGAGCAATTCCAAAGTTTCTTCGAGAAGATATCGGCGGAATGCGACCTGATTGAACAAGAAGTCGGAGAAGTAACCAACACAAACCATGTGCACAATTTCGCTGCGTGCAGGCAAGTGTTGCAGTGGGTGACGACTCTTTCCTGACAGTTCTTGCAACTGAGTAACACCGAAATAGTTGCGATCGATAAGCTCTCTAAGGCCGTTTATCGTCGTATCTTTCAGTGACGGCAACTCTTGATACAAGCTCAAATCGTGCGCCATGAACTGCATGATTTGACGGCGCAAGAATGTGAGATTGGCTCCAAGGTCTTCCAAGACGCGCATAGCACCTGCATCTGGCAGGTCGAGCAGGGCAAGTACGAGGTGCTCCGGTTCTACTGTGTCAACACCGAAGAACAGTGAATAGCTTTCAGCGCGTCGAAGTGCTTGCATTGAAAGATCGCTGAGCCCGGAAACTTCTGATTGCCCGCCCTTCTGGAGGTGCGAATCAATCAAATCGGGGCGATCTGTGTAGAGCAGCTCAGACTCGGTCTTCTCTTTGAGTTGCTTCTCGACTTCGTTGCGAGTCGTCTCTTCGTCAATCTTCATTGTCGCCAAAGCTTGCGCGGCAGTGCTTTCTTCGTCGCGCACTAGTGCCAAAAGAAGATGTTCGGTGCAAATGTATTGATTGCCGATTGAGGTGCATTCTTCCACAGCGTATTGAAGCGCTCTCAAAAGCGACTCACCCGCGCGATCAAAATCCAACATGTAAGGCTCCAATTAAAAAATGCTCACGCTGTCAACGCAAAACAGCCCGTGGCAATGCACAGTGCATAGTACTACATTTTGAAGGGGGCTGACACGTAGGCAGCCCTCTGCCTGGCGGCATTATGAATGCGCTATTAAAACTAAGTACAATTCAAAGCACACACCAAGGAGACCGCTTTGAGAATCTTGATTTCCAACGACGACGGAATACTCGCGCCGGGCATCCGCGCATTGTCATCGCGCCTGGCTCAAGAGGCCGACCACGAGGTTTTCGTCGTAGCCCCCGATCGCGAGCGGAGCACCACTGGGCACTCATTGACCTTGCACAAGCCTTTGCGTGTGCACGAAGTGGAGTTGGATGAACGCATCAAAGGCGCATGGGCAACCACCGGCACGCCTTCCGATTGCGTAAAGCTGGCGGTCAGCCAACTGCTCGACAAGCCGCCGGACTTGGTCATCTCAGGCATCAACAGCGGACCAAACCTTGGCAGCGAGGTGTTGTACTCAGGTACCGTCGCAGCAGCCATGGAAGGAGCATTCATGGGACTCATCGCTATCGCGGTGAGCGTGATGAAGCCGGAAAAGAGATTCTATGCGTCGGCTGCTGAAGTCGTGGCGCGGTTTCTCAAGGTTTTGCCCAAAGCTCACCTCCCTGAGCGTGCCCTCTTGAACATCAACGTGCCTGCGTGCCCGTTCGAAGAACTTGCCGGAGTCGCAGTCACAGAGCTGGGAGTACGGATGTACAACGATATGTTCGAAAAGCGAACGGACCCACGAGGGCGGCATTATTACTGGCTCTACGGGCACCCAATCGAAGAAGGTGAGGCTGATACGACCGATGTAGTGGCAGTCGCACACAAGAAAGTCTCGATTACACCCGTGACTTTCAACATGACCGATACCAAGACTTTGAAGAAGCTGGAACATCTCAAAACGCTCGAAACAATCGTCGAAAGCGAAACCGGAAAAGGAACTCAGGTCTCAGCCTGAGGTTAATTGTGGGCAGAAGAAAACGCGACAGACCAAAAGAAATCAAAGCAGCCTCCAGCTCTGAAAAAGCTGAGAAAACCGTTGTACGCTCTGTGGTTCCGATGCTCGGACTTGATCCCAACGGTGCTATTCGCGACTACTTCAAAGACTCTGAATGGATGTTCAAAACAGGATTGGGCGGCGTGTTGAACGCATCGTCGCTGGTCGTTCTGGCGATGAATCCGCTTCTGTTGCCGATTTGCATTTGCATCTGGGCGATGAATATGGGCTTTGTACTGCGCACCATGCGGGAGAAGGTAGACAGCGCCGAGAAGCTGCCTGACTGGAAGTACTGGATGGACTTGTTCATCTCGGGCATGACCTGGTTTGCGATTGTCGCGGGTCAATACGGATTCGTCTTATCCATCGCCACCTTGAGCCTCATGATCGGAAACACAATCGGTGCGATGAACGTGCTCGACCCGCGCTACCTGCCATGGTCGATTGCCTCGATATCCGTCGTTTTCCTCGTCTGGCTGCTCGTTTCCATTGTCTCGGCAGCTTTGATGACCAACTTTGCAATCGAGGAGAAGATTGCCGGCGGCTTCGCCTTTGCCAAAGTGCTCAAGAGATTGAAGAAGAAACCCCTTCCCTTTGTTCAAGCTTGGCTTTTGGGAATCGGGCTGCACTCACTGGCGTTCATCGTCCCGTCAATGACTCTCATCGGCGTGTTCATAATTCCGTCTGTTTACTTTGCAGCCCAAGTCATAAGCGCAGTGCTGTGGGCACAGGCTTGGAGAGCTTCAGAAGCTTAGGCTCGTTTGAATCTAGCGTGCGACGACTGTCTTGAGGCGCCCTTCATGCGTGTAATACAGTCGCGACGGTGTGGAAGCAACAGGTGGCGGGGCGCTGAGATAGGCTCCACCAGGAGTGACAACCGGCACGGAGTGCATTTGGCGGAAAAACTTGCCCCACCATTTGTACAAATCGCCGGCGCCTCGCTGGGCATGAACGGCCACACGCTTTGCTGTGACAATGCACACATCGGCAGCATTGCTCAAATCGCGGGGAACTTTGATGGTTATGGTCTCAGGAATTTGAGGACTCCAACCACCACCAAAGGACAATCCATCGGCTTTCGCAGACTGTTTTGCATCAGAAGATTTCGATCGAGGGGTAACCATAGCAAGCTTGCGCGGGCGATCTCGACCACTTTCGGAACTTGCCCTGCTCGTGGTTTCCTCGGCTATCTTGCCCTTCAACGCGGTCGCCTGGTCGCTTTCCGCATTTTCGGCAAGACTGGCCGGAACGCTCAAAGCGAATGCCAGAGTCATCAAAACTAGTGTCGCGGAACGTCTCAAAGCCCTCTCCTTGCTTACGTGAGATGCATCGGCGATTATCCCACAAGGAAATCGACGCTCCCATGATTTCTTGATAACCTCGAAACCAAAGACCGAGCATCCGATAACTCTTGACATCCCTGGTGCTTTGTAAAGGCTCGAAACGATGATTCTTGGGAACTTCTCGGTCATGACACCGGTCTTTTGCGCAAACTAGCTTATGGTAGGATTAGTTTAACTTTCGTTGGGCTGACGGTTCCGGTAACCTCCGGAGAGTCGTCTATGTAATTACCAACGAGACCTGGCAGAACAAAACCATCTATGGAAGATTCTCAAAGTAGCAGCGCGGAAAAGAATACAGACGACCCCCCTCAGTGGTGCACGTCGGAGCAAACTGCCTTTTTATCGGAATCCACAAAATGTGTTGCCGGTAGCCTGGTCGCTAACAAGACCACCGGCTGTATGTCTTCGTGTTTGATCGAGTAAAGGAGCAAAGCATCGCAAAGGTGCTTTTCATTGGCATTTGCAAAACGCCCTGCTAATTCCCGTTCTAATTTTCTTCACTGCATTCTTCGTTGCCGCAGAGATGGCTCTTGCGCGCGTACGCAGAACCAGAATCGATCAACTCGCAGAGGAAGGCAACAACACTGCGAAGTTGGTGCAAACTTATCTGTCTGACCCCGACACTTTCATTTCAGCCTGCCAACTTGGTATCACAATTGCAACACTCCTCCTTGGTGCCGTCGGCGAAAACGCACTCGTCGAGGAGATGACAAAACAAGTGAAAGAGTACGGCAGCGCCTCCGGCTGGTCTGCCGAAATGGTCAACGTACTTCGCGGTCTCTGCTGGTTTTTGGCGTTTACACTAACCGCTTATATACAGACAATATTCGGTGAGTTGATTCCGAAGACTTGGACGTTCCAGCGCGCCGAAAGCATGATGATGATGACCATCTACCCGATGCACCTGTGGTGCACGGTGACAGGGCCGCTTTTGGTTTTGCTCAACGAATCGACAACATTCATTTTGCGACTCTTCAAAGTCAAAGATCCTCCCAGGCACCATTTCGTTCACTCCGAAGAAGAGTTGAAAATGCTCGTGTCGGCAAGCCATGAAGAAGGCGTGCTCGAGCCGGAAGAAGAAGAGATGCTTCATAGCGTCTTCGATTTCTCCGATACCGTAGCTAGTGAAATCATGACGCCACGCACTGACATGATCGTCGTCAAGGCAAGCAGCCCAGTCAAAGAATTCGTCGACTTGGCTTTGAAACACGGACACTCTCGTATCCCCGTTTACGAGGAAGACATCGACAACATCTTCGGATTGGTGCATATAAGAGATGGTTTGCGTGCGCTCACAGAGCACAAAGAGATGACGCAAGTTAGAGAATTGGCACGCAAAGTTTTGATTGTTCCTGAAAATAAAAACCTCGCTGACTTGCTCACTGAATTCAAAAAGACAAAAACGCACATGGCGATCGTCGTCGACGAATATGGCGGCACAAGAGGCATGGTGACGTTTGAAGATCTCTTGGAGGAACTCGTCGGAGACATCGCAGACGAGCACGAGATCGTCGAAGAGTATGTCCAAGAACAAGCGGACGGCTCGTTCATAGTAGATGCAAGAATCTCATTGGAAGAAGCAAACGACTTGCTCGCCATCGATATTGAAGACGAAGAGTTCAACACGATTGGCGGACACGTTTTCGGACGGCTGGGCAGAGAACCGAAGCCTGGAGACGAAGTGACCACCAATCACTACACGCTTCGAATCGAAGAGTCCGACAGGCATCGCATTATCAAGTTGCGCTTGATCAAGCACGAGCCTCCTGAAGTCAACTCTGAAGAAGAGTCCAACGGCAACGGACCTCAACACGCGTCCGGAAACCACAAAACATCGGAGAAGCCGGCGAGAAAGACGCAGGAAGTGCCGAAAAACATGGAGCCGAACAATTAGCCGTTTCGATCTCGACAAAAACCCACTGCTCAAGGAAGCGACACATTTTCGCGCAAAGAAAAGTCTCGGTCAGAACTTCCTTGTTGATGCCGATCAGCTCGATCAGATTGCAGCACAACTAGAACTGAAACCATCCGATCACGTGCTCGAGATTGGTCCAGGACTAGGTTTTCTCACGCGCATACTGGCGCAAAGCAAGGCGCACATTACGGCGGTAGAACTCGATGCGGATTGCGTCGAATATCTGAAAGATCGAGGGCTTCCATCCAACGTTCATGTCGTGCACGGCGACTTTTTAGACTTTGATTTGGCACACATAAAATCAGATAACATCAAGGTCATCGGCAATGTTCCATACCAGATCACGACACCGATCATTGCGAGACTCTTAGGCGAAATTGATGCACCCAGCCCGTGGCTCCATCGAATTGAGACAATAGTAATGACCGTTCAACTGGAGGTCGCGCGCAGACTTACAGCCCAAGCAGGAAGCGACGACTACAGCCAGATAAGCACATTGGTAAACTACTACGCGACAGGAAAACTGTTGTTTCAAGTCGAGCCGACTTCGTTTTCGCCTGTTCCTGAGGTCACTTCTGCCGTTGTACAATTGACTCCACTCGATTCACCGGCAGTCAAATGCCGCAACACGCGGTTGTTAAGACAGCTGATTCGAGCAGGCTTCAAGCAACGCCGAAAGATGTTGCGAAACAATCTCTCATTTCTTCATCTTAGCAATCAAGAAATCTCGATGCTTTTTCGAAAGTTGAACCTAGACCCCCAAACCAGGGCAGAACGTCTCTCACTCTCTCAATTCGCCAGATTAGCCGACGAAATAGAAGAGATTCGCAGCGGAGAAGCACGTTGAAGAGCGATACCATGCGTAATACCACACAGCAAAGACTGACGGTTAAATGCCCGGCCAAACTAAACCTCACATTTGGTATCACCGGCGACCTTCCCGGTGGCTATCATGAAGTTGAAACACTTCTGCAGACGATTAGCCTAGAAGACGAACTCACCTTCGCTTTCGAGCCTGCAGACAGGTTTAGCATCGACATCCAGATGCACGATGCGCAGACGAAGGCAGACTTCCCGCTGGACAATTCAAACCTTATTGCAAAAGCAGCGAATCTGTATGTTCAAAATGTTTCAGCCTTTGAAAGGGTAAAAGTTTCTGTCAGCGTCGACAAGAAGATTCCTATTGCAGCCGGACTCGCCGGGGGCAGCGCCAATGCAGCAGCCGCTCTTATCGCGATGAACTCATATGCAGAAAATGCTTTGGCAGAGACGGAACTTTTGCAACTTGCCTCACAGTTGGGTGCAGACGTCCCCTTTAGTTTAGTGGGTGGACGCAGAGTAGGTTCATACAAAGGTGATCATCTCTCCGAACACTATGATGGAGAGCGGCTTTCATTCGCCATTATCAAACCAAGAAATCTTGGAGTCGCAACCGCATGGGTTTACAAAACCTACGATGAGATGAATGCAGTCGGTGAAATCTATCCGCCGGATTTGGATTCAGCGCAGATTCTGGAAGCGCTTGCGGCGGGCGAACTGGAGGCTGCAGCAAAGGGCTTCGGCAACGTCTTCGAGCAGGTTGTATTTCCCCACTACAGAGATTTGATTCGCATCAGACAGCAGGTTTTGGAACTTGGCGCATGGTGCTGCCACCTGACCGGAAGCGGTCCTACACTCTACGCTCTAGTGGCGAATACTGAAATGGCGCGCATGGTGCGACGCGAGTTACTGAAAGCAGAAACGATAATGTGTGCATCCGGCACATGTGGAGCAAAGTACGACCTGCTTGATGTTTGGACGGCAGAATCAGTAGACTATGGTGCTTCAATTTTGGAAGAAAAAGGCACATGAAAAAACCGCAACCGGCAACCAAGCCCAAAAGTTCCAAAAAAACAGAAAAGCCCATCGCAGCCAAGAAAGGCGTCGGCACGAAAGCACCTGGCACAAAAGCATCGAAGGAAACCAATCACAAGGTAAAACTGGTTGGGCAAAAACAGGCACAAGAGATGATGAAGGGTCTCTGCCAACTGTACCCGGATGCAGATTGTGAGCTCGTCTACAACTCGACTTTTCAATTGCTTATCTCTGTCATCCTCTCTGCACAAACGACCGACAACCAAGTCAACAAGTGCACGCCGGCTCTTTTCAAAAAGTTTCCCACCGCCAAGGCACTAGCTGAGGCGCCGCCGGAAGAGGTCAGGCAGCTTATCAGACCAACCGGTTACTTCAACGCCAAAGCCGCCAATATTCAAGCATGCGCTCAGGCTCTGGTTGAGAGGCATAACGGAGAGGTTCCATCTGATCTGGAGACGCTTACGAAACTGCCTGGAGTGGGTCGAAAGACTGCCAATGTTGTCTTAGGCGTGATTTTTAATGTTCCTTCCTGGACTGTCGACACCCACGTAAACCGCCTCTCACAGCGGCTTGGATTCAGCGACAACACAGACCCATACAAGATCGAGATGGACTTGCAGAAGCTGTTTCCAAAAGATGATTGGTCGAAACTGTCGATCACACTGATTTGGCACGGTCGGCGCATGTGTTACGCGCGCAAACCCGATTGCGAAAAGTGCCCAATCAACCAACTCTGCCCAAGCGCCTTCAGCGTTTAAGAATCCCCCACTAATGGTAAAACTGGGGTAGTCCCTGAGTATAAGGGAACTCTACTTCAATTCCAGGTGATGCCATGAGTGACAATACCGAACCGGTACCATCTTCCACAAACGCAACGCCTGCGACGTCTTCGAGTCCGGCATTTCAGCGCCAGTCATACTGGGATGGCGTCAAAAGCAGCCTTTCACACCTGAAGAAGGCGATTGATGCTGAGGGGCACAATCTCAGAAAGTCAGATGCGTTTTCCACCTGGTTGGTGCCCTGCTCTGCATTGGCGCTTCTTGCGGCAACTCTATTGCGTGTAGGATTTTTGCGTACAGTCTTGGTCGCTGTGACTTTTGGAACGCTCATGTATTTCTTGTCCTCCCGCATGGGTGTGCTCAGAAGTCTCAACTTTCGACAAACGAATCTGGTGTGGCATTTGATAATGTCAGGGTTCGTGGCCGGCATCACGTTTGCATATCTGTGTCTCGAAATTGCCTTTTGGCGGTCGCAACTCTTTCACTAGACTCAATCGAATACAGGCAACTGTGAGCAGATTCAATCGCTCGAATCGCAAAGTTGTTTCGTGCTGGGTGGGCACGATTGTTCTTGCCCTCTTGTGCAGCCTTTGCTGGGCACCATACACGGTGCCTGTTTTTGCACAAACATCGGGAATGCTTCAAGAGTGGCTAAAGCTCAAAAACAGAGGCTCGCAAGCAGAAGTTGATAAGAAGTTCGACGAAGCAATGGGCCTGTATGAGAGAGCGCTATCAATTGCCGAATCAGTCTCAACTCATGGTCCGCAAACAGAGGAGACCCTTGTACGCCTGGCTAACGTAGCCCTTCTCAAAGGTGATCTCGACTTAGCAGACAGGTACTACACCCGCGTCATCAGAATAGCGAACACAAATCAAAAACGCGGCAAACTCGATCGCGAAGCACTAGTGTGGCTGGAAGATCTCGCAGATACATACGAAGTTGTTGGCGTAAATATGTCTCCGGTACGCGCTCTTCAGCACGCCGCCGACATTCGAGAATTCACAAAAAATCCAAGAGTGAAAGGAACGCTAGAGAATTTGATCAGAGTTCACATTTCTCTGGGAGAAAACGAACTCGCATATACACTGGCCAAACGATGCATCGCAATAGATCGCGCAATGCCTGCAAGTGCGGCCCGGGACATGGGGCTCGGATGCGATCTCACATTGCTGGCATCATTGGAGTTTGACAAAAACAACGTAAAAGAAGCCGAGAAACTTGTGTTGGAGGGACTGCCGCTAATAGCGAAAACGAAGAAGGACAAGAAGCAGTGCCTTGCAGAATCCGGCGCGAGAACTGTCTTGGCACGAGTACTCATCAGCAAAGGCGAGTACGATAGGGCGGAGAAAGAACTAGCTTTAGCAGAGCCACTGATGGCCGCTGCCGGAGGAAACGGAACCTACCTAGAAGTACCGTATATGGTTGCACGATCAGCATTGTCCTTAAAGAGAAAGAAACCAAAAGTTGCTCTGCAATGGCTTGAGAAAGAGTTTGCGCTGCTTGAGCAGAGTCCCGCAGTGCTTACCGAAGTAACACTGAGAAGTCTCAACACAAGGCTTGACGAGCTAAAGCTCATAGGGCAATCGGATGCAGCAACAAAGTTTAGGAAACGTCTGGCGGTAGTGATGTCCAGAAGACCTGGAATCACACGCACACCTTCTGCAAAGTCTGCTGTGGTGAAAAGGGAAGCTCGCGCCACGAAATAGCTCTATTGAACGACTCTGCTATCTCATAGTCATGATTACTGCTTTCAATCGAGCAATATCAGGTTGCTTCTCCTTGAAGCGTACTTGTTTGCACATCGCCTCCGCACGCTCTATGTGTTGCATCGCTTTCTCTTTCTTGCCCCATCGCCAATAAGTCTCCGCTAGCCGAAAGTTGGTGAAGACCACGGAAGAAGAAATTGGTACCGGCTCTTTCTGCAACGACAACTTGTATTGCTTCTCCGATTGAGCATAGTTTCTGAGTCCGAAATAGTTTCGTCCTAACATGCGATACATTGCAGGCTCATCTCCACGTGTTATTTCCGGTTGCGTCACTGCCTTCGCCTTCAGCTTCTCGAGTGTACCGACACTCTCCTTGAATTTTTGGCTGAACATGTACATGGCAGCGAGCCGCATCGTCAGCGAAAAGTACTTCTTGGAGGAAAAGTGCGGAGTGTTATCGGCGGCAATTGCTGCCCTTAGTTGAAAATTTATTGCCTTTGCCGGTTCGCCCTTGTCTTGGAAATATTTTGCGATGAGCAAGCAGTTATCTACTATGGCAGGATGGTTCGTCGCCATGCGTTCACGCACAGCCAATGCATGCAACAAGAAAT
Organism: uncultured Candidatus Obscuribacterales bacterium; assembly: GCA_964478655.1. Lineage (GTDB taxonomy): Bacteria > Cyanobacteriota > Vampirovibrionia > Obscuribacterales > Obscuribacteraceae > CAYZJR01. The sequence goes on along the minus strand of CAYZJR010000077.1, from coordinate 17,060 downwards.
CCAGTCGAAGCGGTGAATTTCCAAGTCGCTCATATGTCTCCGCCAAATCATCAAGCGCTGCTGCTGCTGCTTGCATTCCTTGAATCTTCTTAGGGTCAGTCCACTCTGATTCAACCAAGCGCCTATAGGTCCATTCCGCCTCGCGATCGTTCCCTACTAATAGATAGAGCACCGCTAGCCGAGCAAGCGATTCAATCAATTCGGGGCTGCCCTTTCCGATTTTCTCTGCAAGCGGAAGTGATTGATGGTAGCGCCTTGAAGCAACAGTGTAATCCTTGTGGACTTCATTTATGTTGCCTTCTTGAATCAGCTTCTTCCATTTCTTCTTCAATTCAACCGCGTCAGTTGCAGTGTCGGCTGCAATGACAGGAAGACAAGTGGTTGAAGCAACCAACAAGCTGATCAATATTGCGAAGATCAAATAATGAGTGCGGAACATTTTGGCATCGGCGATCATGACGATTTTTCATACCACGATAGCAGGTTGAGCCGGCAACCATCGTTACAAATGGTTGACAGCACATCTGGTGCCTTCATAATGGAAACTATGAGTAAATGCCACTACATGCTTGAGACTATTTTCGTCGCCCCTCAACCGGCGCCGGGGGTTGCTTGCATGCGTATATATGACTGAGTAGTTACTCAAGCGTCTTGCGGATGTCGGCTCCCTTGAACAACAAGGGAGCCTATTTTTTTTCTCTTTTGGACTTGCACCCAATCGAAGACAAGACGCGACCATCAGGGCTAAACGCCCACACTGAGCCTAGGAGGCACATCATGAACGCAGTTAAAGCAGAAGGATTACATAAAGTATTCCATCTAAAGAAGGGTGGTCTGTTTTCGACATGCAAAAAAGATGTTGTTGCTGTCGATCACATCGATCTCGAAGTACCGAACGGGCAGTCGGTCGCCTTCATCGGACCAAATGGTGCCGGAAAGTCGACAACGATTAAGATGCTCACCGGAATTTTGAAACCAACTAGCGGTTATGCGTCGGTACTGGGTTTGGTGCCATGGCAAGATCGCACTCAATTGGCCGCAAAAATCGGAGCGGTTTTCGGGCAACGCTCACAACTGTGGTTGCACTTGCCTCCGACTGATACCTTCGACCTTTTGGCGAAAGTATACGACATAGATCGCGCAGAGTATAAGAAGCGCAGAGATATGTTGGTTGAGAGATTCGGTTTGAGTTCGTTCTTAGATCGACCGGTGCGAAAACTCTCACTCGGTCAAAGAATGAGAGCGGAAATCGCAGCAAGTCTGTTGCATCGCCCGCAGCTCCTTTTTCTCGACGAGCCTACAATCGGAATCGATGTGGTGGCTCGCCAAGAATTGAGAGAGTTGATTCGAGAATGGAATCGCGACGAAGGAGTGACCGTCTTTCTGACCAGTCACGACGCCGGCGACATCGAATCTGTCGCTGAAAGAGTGATCGTGGTCAACCATGGAAGAATCGTTCTTGATGATGACGTGGCGCGCGTGAGAACTCAGGTTTTGACCTCACGCGTGGTGTCGGTCAAATTCAACGACGAAGCTCATTGGGCGGACCTACCGGGCACTCGCCTGCTTAAGCGATCAAACCATGAATTGAGTTTGGAAGTTGAAACAGGAATCGTGTCGGTAGAATCAGTGATCGAGAAACTTCTTGCAGCGGGCTCGGTTGCTGACATCAGCATCGAAGCGCCACCACTTGAAGATGTGATCGCCCATCTGTATCAGCAACAGGAAACGCAGACTGACGATTCACAATCGACCGCGAGTTCAAACGAGTTCGCACAAGCAAAGGAAACTCCGGTTTCCGCAAGGGCACCAAACACGGTAGCAGAAAGGAGGTGAAAAGAAATGACGAGTTCAAGCAAATACCTGGCGATCGCCACGATCGCTGCACGGTCCAATCTGGCCTACTTGTCCGAAGCGGTCAGTCGCACTCTGTTTCTGAGCGTCATTCTTTTCATTTTCTTGCAACTGTGGAAAGTGACGTATGCCCAAACTGGTGCCGCCCGAATCGGTGGACTCACTCTCAATGAAATGCTCTGGTACCTCGTGGTGACGGAATCAATACTGTTTTCGGCACCACGACTGACCAGACAAGTCGATGAAGACGTGAGAAGCGGCGGGTTATCGGTAAAACTCATTCGACCGATCGCCTACCCTAACTACATCATCAGTGCTAACTTCGGTGAGCGGTTAATTGCATTTGCGCTTACATTCTTTGTCGGCTCGATGCTTGCAACTCTGATGGTTGGTCCGCCAACTTCGGCACTCGGTCTTGTATTTCTTGTGGCAGCGCTTCCATTAGCTTTCTTGATCGATGGCTTAGGACACTTGACCATCGGTTTGGCAGCGTTTTGGTTGGAAGACACTTCCGGATTGTTGCTCATCTATTCAAGGTTGACTCTCCTTTTAGGAGGAACATTGTTGCCGGTTGAGCTCTTGCCGGATTGGTTGCAATCCTTGGTTCGATTCTTGCCGTTCACTGCCATTGTGTATGGTCCGGCGCATCTCTTCGTCAAACCTGACGCTGGTGAGTTGCTCTGGTTGCTTGTAAAACAAGCCGCGGCACTTGCAATTTTTGCCTTGGTTGTTCACCACATCTATAAGAAAGCAGTAGATCAAATCTCATCTAACGGAGGCTGACAAAATGTTCACCACATTGAAGCGGGAGCAGTCGTCAGACCTGCTCTCCAGATCAAACGCGCCGAGAGACGCACAAAACGTTTTATCGGCGCAACAAAATCACAAGCGCAACATCGCGTACAAGCTTGCAAACTTCATTGATCTTGCAGCATCGTACGTGAAGCTCAACTGGCGCATTCAAATGGAGTACCGCGCTACCTTTATCTCACAGGCCGGCGCCATGTTCTTAAACAACGGTGCATGGCTAATATTCTGGGTTCTGTTCTTTTCGAAATTCCAGGTAGTGAGAGGAGCAACGCAGGATGACTTGGTGACGCTCTGGGCTATCGCCAGTGGCGGCTTCGGCTTGGCGCACGCCGTATGCTTCAACGCATGGCTGTTGTCGTCAATCATCACAAAGGGACAAATCGATGTCTGGCTACTCTATCCACGCGCAGTACTGCCGCACTTGCTGCTCGGGAAAATGAGCGCCACCGCCATCGGTGATGCATTGTTCGGCTATGGAGTGTTCTTGATTTTCATCAGACCTGATTTGCCTCACTTTGTTCTCTTTGTGCTCTTGACGCTCTCCGTAGCCGTTCTCTTTATCGGTTTCGGAATATTGACAGGAAGCCTTGCGTTCTTCGTGGGCAATTCGGAGACACTGTCAGAACAGCTGAATTTCTCGTTGATCACCTTCAGTACCTATCCGCACACTCTCTTCGATGGATGGGTGAAGGTGGTGCTATTCACGCTGATACCGGCGGGGTTTGTGAGCGCTCTTCCAATTGAGGCGTTGCACAATCTATCGTGGAGCGATGCAGCGCTTTCATTTGCAGGTTCACTCATCGTTCTTGCAGTGGGAGTCGCAACCTTCTATGCCGGTTTGAGCAAATACGAATCGGGAAATCTCACCGAAATGCGCAGCTAGATAGAAGCCTCGGCAAAACACTGCCGAGGCTTCTTCTTTGCGCTCCTGCCATTCAGACCTCCTCAAAACAGTGTCTATACATTTTTTGTCGATAGGTCCTGAAATGTTTGACGCCGAGAGCACATCACTGTATGAATAGATAATCTCCCGGAGGTTTCATGGGCAAGCATTCGCGTACATTAACCGCCGTGTCGCTTTTTATGCTCTGCTCGACACAGATCGCTCATGCCGACCCACCCAGTCGCCTTAAGAAAGAATCCGAGCCTTGCGCCACATTGTGCAGCAAGGGCGAGAAACTACTTGAAGAGTATAAATTAGACGAAGCGGTAAAGACATTTAGGCTTGCTTTGAAGGCCGATCGACGTTGCGCGCGTGCTCACATCGGCATTTCGGGCTGCTATCGCGAAGGGCACAATCCCGAGGACGCGTTAATCGAAGCAAATAAAGCTGTAGAGCTGGCGCCAGCGCAGAGCGAGTCGTATGTAGCCAGAGCGCGTGCATACGATGGACTGAGAGATTATAAACGCTGCCTCGTTGAAACCAATCGTGCCCTCAAGCTAAATCCAAACAGCCCTTGGGCACTCATTCTCAGATCAAAATCAGGTTATGCGGTCGATGCACTGTCACGAAGAGAAGAAACGGACGACGAAAGGAGACTCAACGATCTCAAACGCGCCTGTGAAATTGCACCCAAGCTACCTGAAGCGCACGCTGCTTTAGGAGAGGCTTACGGAATTTTGGGCAGATACAAGGAAGGAGCCGCTGCACTTACGAAAGCAATCGCGCTTCGACCTAACAACAAGATTTACTACGAGCTTCGCTCGACCCAGTATGCCGGAATGAGACAGTATGACAAAGCGCTTGAAGACTTGAGTTCGGTGATTCGCCTCCATCCCAAGTTTCCTCGTGCATACAATGAGAGAGCCCAGCACTATGAGCATCTGGGTAAATTTGATAAGGCATTCGAAGACTATACAAAGTCACTTGAGTTAGACGGCAGTCGTCACCATATTCGATACCAGCGTGCGATGCTCGCAGAGAAAATTGGCAAATACAAAGAATCTATCGGTGACTATACGTTACTTCTTGGAATAAACCCTAAAGATGACGAAATGATCGCAGGGCGTGCAGGAGCTTATTTTAAAGCAGGCATGCTCGACAAGGCGCTCGCTGACTATAGTCGCGCAATCGAACTGTCTCCTGAGTCTCTCTATTATGAAGGTCGCAGTCGCGTCTATCGCAAATTGGGTAAACCCGATCTGGCAAATAAAGACTTGCAGCAAGCAAGCAAGCGTAAGTAACTTTGAATTCTATCGACTGTGATCTGTCTGTATATTTTAACTACCCAGGCGAATCGACGATTGAAACGCAAAGCAGCCATCAGATTTTGTTGCGAAAACGCTCGGAATACCCTGTCATCTCCACGTATGCGTTGCCGCTAACGGATTCAGCGCCTACTTTGCCGGATACAGTCGTCGAGCCTTCCCAATATGTCACCCCTGTGCTGCTTTTCGTAACCAGTTCTTGGTCTTCATGGGTAGGCGTAAGGGACAGCTCCAGTTTCAAGGAAGGGACACTCACATTCCATCCCATCGGATAAGTTCCACCACTCTTTGGACTTTTCCATTTGCCAATTACTCGCTGCGAAAATTGATCGAGCGTAATGTGCGTCGCCTTGCCATCTTTATCGATGAATGTTCCACTCGAATTGGCATCATACTTTCCATCGGCTCGACGCATAAAATACAGCATCAACTCGCAACCGTTGTTTAGCTGCACGCTAAACCAGTCCCAGCCGACTTGATCTTCGGTTAATTGATTGCTTCCAAACTCATGGTCCATCCAACTAAGTCCCGACACTTGCACGGGCTTGCCGTTCTCAAACAACAAGCCATCCGCTTTTAGTCTCGTCATCGAATAGTAATGAGATGCACATCCCTTGCAAGCTGCCTTTTGGCTGACACCATCTTTACCATGCACCACAGGTGGTTTCATAGGTTCTAACGTTAGGTGCAGGCCAAACTGTGGAGTATCGGCCTTAATATAGAAACGCCCGTTGAGCCACTCGGCCAACCAACCTTCATTGAATACGTAGAATGCATCTTCACGCGCTCCCGCAGCATTGACTCCACTGCGATTTAGTTTTTCAAAGTAGTGAAACTTTTTGTTGTTCTCGTCGGTAATGGCGAAGTGCGCAAGATAATAGTTGTTCAATTGCCATGGCGTCTTTTGTGGAACATTGGGTTCTTCGACACCAATTCTGAAAAAAGTCAATTCAAATCCATACTTCTTACCGACAACACTCTTCAAATGCCCGGTGTAATACCACCATTCGGTTTTGAACTCATCGTGACTGGCATGGTCGCGCGGAAATTGGTACTTATAGCCAGGCAGCGCGAGCTTGAAAGTTCGCTTCTGTTGCGCAAAGCATGGTAGTGCTTGGGCAAACGAAGTAACAAAGAATAATACAAGAGCTTGCAAAACAGCGAGAACCGGTTTATTCATCTCTAACCACCTGCGGTGCCAAAGTCTTTGCCGCCATTTTCGCCGGAAGAATTCCTGAGAGAATCGCTGTGGCGAATACAACTACGCTGGACTGAACCAGAAAATCGTATGGAACAACAAGCTGAACTGTCCAACCGAACGACTGTTTGTTTATAACATGAATGAGAAGCTGCGACAGAATCCAACCGAGAGCCATTCCGGTGATGTTTCCGAAAAGTCCTAGAATTCCCGCCTCTATCAACACAATTTTCTGAAGCTGATTTGCTGTCGCTCCTAAATATCGCAAAATTCCAAACTCCCTTCGAGATTCTAAAGTCAATGCGAAGAGAGCATTCATGATCGACAACATGGCTATTGCAATCGCAATGGTGTGCAATGCATATGTTATTGCAAAAGTTCTATCAAAGACCCTCATCGCTTCCCCTCTCAATTCGCTTGTTTTGCGAATCTTCAAAAGTGAAGTGGCTTTCTTCAAAATCGCATCTCGAACTTTGTGGGGATCTTGATTCGGCTCAAGGTAAATCGCGCAGCTCGAAAGTGAACTGTCGTTGAAAAGTTTTCGATAGTTGGCGCGCGGCAGAATGATGTAACCAAGATCGCTTGCGTAGTCGTAGTAGACGGCTCGCACACTCAAGTCTTTCTCTCCTTGGGGAGTCGTTAGATGCAACACATCGCCTGATTTGACGCCCTTCTTAATGGCAAAACACTCAGAAACCAGACATGAATTTTCACCCAAGTCTTTCAGAACTTCGCTCGTTTTTTCACCGCCGACCACCGCTAGCTGTCCGTGCTGAGCGCGCACGTCCAAGTCCGCACCGGCAATGTTTGTGGGCAAACCGTTATACTCAAACGGCATTTCGACAAACCCATCTACGGCTAGAACTCCTGGCGTCGACTCAATGAGATCGACTATCGATTCATTGAGTCTAGCAATTCCGCTTCCTTGAGCACGAGCCGCCGACTGCAACCACAGATCGGCTTGAAGTGTTTGATTCACCCACACCAAAACGGTCTGTCTGAAGCTGCCGATCATGATTGCAAGGCTCACCATCATTGCAATGCCAATCATTAAACTGGCAACTGCAACTGAGCTTCTTCCCAGTGTTCCATACAGAGATCTTGCTGCGAACTTTCCCTCGCCAGGAAGGCACGTATTTAAAATTACAGCTAGCCATTTAAGAAAGACTTTGATAAACAAAGGCACGAAGAAAGCCGCTGCAGCAATATATAAGAAGGCAGCTACGTACCCGAACAATGGGAAACCTTCAACGGGAGGTTGCAGCGAAGTCCAATACGCCAAAGCAAACACCACAAGCGACAGACCCGCCAACGGAGCTGCCATCAATCGCAATTTGGACTCGTAAGAAGCTCTTCGAGTCGCTTCTGCAGGAGACACGGCAATTGACTCCAACACCGGAGGAATTGCCGCTAATAAAGTGAGACCACCACCTGCAGTGGCGGAGAGAAAAACAGTCTTCCAATCGAAAGTAACGTTCTCGATCGGGTGTTGAAACCAAAAGTGATTTATTGTAGTTGACACCGCCTTTAGTGCACCGTCGGCCAAGACCAATCCAAACGCGACTCCTAGCAATGTTCCTGCAATCGCCAACACCACAGCTTCCATAAAGAAACAAACAACAATTTGCCATCTGCTGACGCCGATTGCGCGCAGCGTTCCTACCTCCTGGCGCTTTCGCAATACTGAGATCGTCATTGTGTTATATATCAGAAACATGCCGACCATTACTGCAATGAACGTCAGCGCAAGTAGGTTGTATTCAAATGACTTGGTCATCTTTTCGACCTGCTCTCCGCGATGAGATGGGCGAATGACCGAAAGTGTCTGCGGCAACTCTCGCGAAAGTTTCTCCTTCACTTCCGGAAGGGCTTGCTCAGGCACGATTATTTCGATTCTGCTGATCAGACCGGGCGTGTGCAAGATCTCTTGCGCCAAGCCGATATCGGCTACAACTAAGTTTCCGCTAAAAGCACCCCCGAGACCTTCGCCGCTCAAAATTCCGACGACATTCACTCGTTCCAACTGGTCATTTACCAGCAAGTCGAAGCTTTCATTCTTTTTGAGGTTCAGCGATTCGGCCAAGTGCGCCCCAACAAGAACAGCTCTCGGAGCCAGAACACTGGTATTGGTTTTACCAGATGTAGACTGCCCTGCGTCAGCATTCGCAGCGGGTGCATCGTCTTGCACTTCGCTAAATGACTTAAAAGCCGGGTCACCCAGCATATCGATGCCGAGCAACTCAACAACAGATTTGTTTGCACCGGGCAACGCAATGATTTCATCGATCATCGGGGTAAATTTCGCATCGATACTCCAGAGCCACTGCAACTGCCCAAGTACCGCTTCATCAACACCTCTGGAAAATCGCGGGCAGATTTCAAGGTTAGCCTTGCCTGAAACCTCATCTACAGTGTCTTTGAACTTGCTCAATGCAGTGTGATTGGCAAGCGTGATTGAGAGATAGACGCTGACACCAAGCGCGATGCCCAGAAGTGTAATCAGGCTGCGTACCCAATTCTTTCTAAGATCTCTAAGAATGAAGCGCTGAAAAAGTGTCCATGTGGAAGTCATGCTAAGACACCGCAGATGTGTCCGAAACGATGACGCCATCTTTCATCTCGATGATGCGTCCAGCGTATGAGGCAGCTTCGGGACTGTGGGTTGCCATAATAATCGTTGGAGCAGTCGTGCCACCAGCGCCGATGCCTTCGTGAATCGACTTGAGAAGGTCAAGCACAGCCTTTCCATTTTGTGTGTCGAGATTGCCGGTCGGTTCGTCGGCCAAAATTACTTCCGGCTGATGAATTAGAGCACGTGCGATTGCCGTGCGTTGCATCTCGCCACCAGACAGCTGCGATGGATAAAACGCTGCGCGTGGTGCGAGATTGAGGAGGTCCAACATTTTTGCTACGCGGGTTCGAACTTCCGCGGTCGGAATTTTCTTACTCAACTCCAAAGGAAGCGAAACGTTTTCCTCGACGGTCAATGTGGACAGTAAATTGAAAAATTGGAAAACAAATCCAAGCTTTGCTGCGCGCATCTTTGTCAGCTGCTCGTCAGACATCTTAGTCAGTTCGTCATCGCCGAACAAAACCTGCCCGGAAGTCGGTCGGTCGACCCCTGCGACTAGATTCAAAAGTGTGCTTTTGCCACACCCGCTTGGTCCCATCAAAGCGACAAACTCGCGTGCTCTAACATTCAAATCAACGTTGGCTAGGGCGTTTACGTTATGTTCGCCATAAGTCTTCGAGACTTTGAGCAACTGCAGCTGCAACTTAGATTCAGCGGACATAGTTCTTCTTTTGAGGGTTCCGCATGCAATTATAAGGGTAAATTAGTGATGGGATCGCTTAAATGAGTTTGTGGAGTACCGAGGATGAACGGTCTTAAACGAATCTTGATTTCGTCACTTTTCATGACGCTCGCATTGACTCTCGGTGCGCCGGACTCCGCAATTGCCCAACAGGAAATGGCTCCCCGAACCAAATTCGACGATTACAGCGATATGGGAATTGCAGCCTTCAAACGAGGCAAAGAGCAAGAAGCCGAGGCGTATTTGAGGTCTGCACTTCAGCTAGCAGAAACCTTTCCAACAAACGATCCGAGATTGATAAAGACCCTGCGCAACTTGGCAATGGTCCTGGCTTCGGAGGAGAAATTCGCAGAAGCGGAGCAGTTTCAGCGGCGCGAAATCGATTTAAAGGAAAAGGCATTCGGAGACTCTCAAGACTTGGCTTCCAGCCTCAACAATCTTGGTGTTCTATGCTTCAACCAAGGCAAGTACAAAGAAGGTGAAGTTGCCTACAAACGAGTGATCTCAATCGACGAGAAAATACTACCGCGCAATCACCCTGAGCGCATTTTGTCGATGGAAAATTATGCGAAATTACTTCGAAGAATGAACCGCTACAAAGAGGCAGAGAAGTACGATTCTCTCGTTGAAGCAATCGAGTAACCGTTTTACTGCGCGGCGCCCACGCCCCTCACAATCGTCTTGAACTCCTGCATGAAATCAGGGTTTATATCAAACGGATAAGCCAGCCTCACTTCGAGATGCGACTCTGAAGTTGAGATATTCGGACGCATTTCCATCACATGATAGTAAGAGTATTGATTGAGTTTCTTCTCGACAGTATCTTCTTCTTTTAACCGCCCATCTTTTTGAGCGACATCACCGACAATACCACCCCAATCGGGACCGGCTTCAACTTTGTTTGTCGGCGGAATTTCAAATGGTTTCGATTTGAACTCAAAATGAATCGAGGTCTCCGTCTTCTTAAATTTGGCTTTCGGGTAAAAGCGTTTTACGAGCGCTTCAATCTTTCCAATTGCAGATGATGCGCCAGAACTCTCCTCTGCAAGCACAGTTGATGGGACAGCCAAAACAAACGCCGCAGTCAATGCTGACAATAACCTAGATTTGTTCATCTTGCACCCGTGTCAAACATTGTCCATTATAGTGCAATCGTCCCAATAAGTTCCCTCTGCCGCAATCTGAAGCTAGAATGGAACCATGGAGGCGCAGAAGCTCATACCGATGGCACAGAGCACGAACTCAAAACTTCTCGCCGTTGCATTGGCGGTCTGCTTCGCATTTGCTCCAACCGCCCCTGCAAGCGCCAAGCGCGTGCTCGAACTATCGCAAATCTGCAAGCTCTCGGGCAAACAAAAGGTGACTGTCCGCCACGACGCCATCAAAATCGTTGATGAAACTTGGGTCATCGTTGCAAAAGCACCAGACTGGACCGTGCACTTCTACAATCCTGACACCAAGGTTATTCTTTCGCGACCGCTCAAACGGTTTCAAGGAGTATACGGCTATGGGCTGACAATCAACAACGGTCCTTGGTTGACCGAATTACCTGTCAAACAGTCAACCGACAAGTCGACGATTAAAGGTCAAAACGTGGTTCGATGCGGATTTGTCACCAAAGGTGCAGAAGGAATAAAACCGACATACACACCTCGCCCAAAGACAATGATTTCGGGCAATCTGTCAGTGATTAAGGCCGACATGTGGATCTTAAAAGACAAAATGCCAACTCATGCAACGATACTTTCGAAAACATACAAGATACCTGATATGGGCTCTGTTCCGATTCGCCTCACAGACGTCGATGAGTACGGGCGACTAATGACAGAACTTGACACTCTCGAAGCAAAGTGGATGGAAGAAAAGCCGGGAACGTTTGATGTTCCCAAAGGCTTCAAGGCTGTCAAATCCGAACAAGATGTGATGTTCAACAAGTATCACAAAGACAGCATCAACAGTATGTTTGATCTCGGAAGGCTCGACAAATAGTTGTTGGCACTAAACAGGCGGCAATCTGCGGAAAAGTGCGATGATAAGCGCAATTGCAGAGAGATCTGTAAGCAGTCCATGCGCGATCGCAGGCAAAATGATCGATTCAGTCTTTCGATAATACAACGCTAAAAGCGCGCCATAAATCATCAGCATCACAGCACCAAGTTCCGACCAACCGGGGTAGAGCACCATCGCTAGTATCGGATAGTGAAACGCTCCATACCAAAACGATGACCAAATGATTCCAAAGTTCTTGATTTTTCTTGTCACTGGTTCGAGTTTGTTTATGACTGTCCCCCTCCAGAAAAGCTCTTCAAGAAGCGGATTAACAGTGACGAAGTAAAGACTGAGCGGCAAGAACGATTGTTTGGAATAGCCTTGATCTTGAAGCAGCATGCCGGTCTTCTCATCAGACAACATCAGCGGACTCATGAGATGGTACAAAAGCAAGGTGCAGCCGCAGAACAAGACAGACGCCACTAGCAGCACACCAACGTGTTTTAAGTTAGGAACCTTCAGCCCAGCTCGCCAAGCCGGAAATGCCAAGACAACCGGAGGGAGCAACACCAAGCCGTGGTAGAGCGCCAATGTCGATGCGGCGTCGCGCATCACGTTCATTCCGTACCAAATAGCCGGGTACGGCAGTATTGTAAAAACCATGACTGCTGCGACAGCTAGGGAACTGGAAGTCTCTTCTTTATCCGGCACATATACATTTTACCGCCTTAGCCGCATCTGGGGAACGCTTCGGGATTATCGCAAACCGCTGTACCACTGACAAATTGTCCTGTAAAATGGCTCTGCGAGAATGAATTCGATATTGCTTGGTTCTCACAACAGCTAGAAAGCAAACCTCGTGCTTGAGCACATGGGCAAACTGTTTAAGTCAGCTTCCGGTGGAAGTTCAAAAAAGAAGGTAGGCGACTCATCTCGCTCAAAGAAAGATGCGCCTACTCCGCCGAAAAGCGTGAACACTGGCGCGACTGATAAAAAAGCTAAGGCGAAGTCGGCGAAGACGGAGAAAGAAAAGGCTCCGACCTCAAAGAGCGCCAAAGGAAAAGCAGCAGCGAGCAGCAAGAGTAAAACTTCAGCGAATTCAAAATCAACATCGACTTCAAGAAAAGATAGTTCGAAAAAGCCTCCGGCAAAACAATCCAAAGATGCTCCAAAAAAAGTTTCGCCAAAGCAAGGAAAAACTGCTGAGGCTTCGAAAATTTCCGAACCATCAAAGAGAACATACGCAGAAACGCGAGAGTATCTTGCGCAACTCGAAGAAGCGCGAGAACAAGCGAAACCACTGGCAATTATCAAGCGTGAGCCGGTAAGAAAAGCCGACGACTCGCCTGAGTCCCAGTTATTAAGCAATTTGAATTTTTGTCATCCACTTCGCAAATATCAGCTCGAAATTCTCGATCTCATTAAAAGAAAGTTGGAAGACGGCGAGCGAGAACTGCATATAGTGGCACCTCCTGGCGCAGGAAAGACGATCATAGGTCTTCAAATTGTCAGCGAACTCTGTATGCCTAGTTTGATCGTGTGTCCGAACACAACAATTCAATCTCAATGGAAAGAGAAGTTAGTCAACTTTTTACCACCAGAGCTAATTGGTTTTGGAGTCAACGATTTTATAGGAACGCATGATGATCTGCCCCTGAAGCCAATTACAGTAATGACGTATCAAGTACTCTCGACTCCAGGGAGGGAGCAAGAGTACATCGATCGCCTGGCACACGCCTCATGGGTCGAGGAATTAACAAGCGGTCGTGGTATCACAATCGGTGATGCAGAGCTGCGCATTCTCGAACTTCTACAGAACAATAAAAAGGCACATCAGAAGGAACTGTCTCGACACTCCAGTCGGTTGCGAAAGCAATTGTCAGAAGTGCTCGATTTAAACGAAGTGTTGCATGAGAATGCCCTTGGGCTCTTGCAAGCGCTCAAACGGCAGAAGTTTCGACTTATCATCTTTGACGAGTGCCACCACCTTACAGATTACTGGGCAGCCATTATGAAACAGTTGCTCAGACGTTTGGATGATCCCGTCGTTGTCGGTCTCACTGGTACTCCTCCAGAAGGAAAGACCGCTACACAAGAGACGCGTTACATCTCGCTTGTCGGAGAAATCGACTATCAAGTGCCGACACCAGCTCTGGTGCGCGAGGGAGGTTTGGCTCCATTTCAAGATCTCGTTTATTTCACTTCACCGACCGAAAAAGAATTGGAATTTTTGGAAGCTCAACACGTTGAGTTTCACAATCTGATTTGCGAGCTTACCGACCTTTCTCACGTGCCTCAATCACCAGCAAAGGTAACCGCAAAGCAACCGAAGAGTGCAGTACCTCCTGAGTTACCGGCCGAACTCGCCGTGCCGGAATCCACACTCGTGGACGATTTCGAAGACAGCGATTTTTCTTACGGCGCTATCGAATGGGACCCAGACGGCCTACCTATTGGACATGTGACGACGGTTCCACCTACGCCACCAGAATCAGTGGCAACCTCGCCCCCGCTGCAATCAGAATCATTCCCATCAGCAGACACTTTGCTGCCACCAGAGCCGGTACCGCCTAGCATTCCCTCCTCACCTTATGCACTGTCGGCATCGAGCGTCGAGTTTTACACGTCGCAGGAAGGACGTTGGACGCATGCGCGCACAAACCCAACTTCTCCATACGCGATTGACCCTCAAAAAGACACTAAGTTTACCGCGTGGATAAAGAGCCGCGTTCTCGAAACAGAAGCAACCGGTTTTCACTCAATTATGCAGTCGCATCCGGAGTTCGCAACGGCACTTTATCGTTCGTTGTGGAGATTGAAGCTTCCTCTTCCTAAAGATGTCGACCAGTCTGATTATCTGCGGCAATCTCCATTCTTGGATGACTGGATGCTTTTGCTCGAAGATTTCGCATCCAGGCATTTGAAGTTGAGCGCCGATAAAGACGATCATGAACTCTACGATAAGATTCGCTCGGCTGCACGAAAGCTTGGTTACGGAATTACTGAGCAAGGGTTGCGTAAACAAGCATCGCCAGTCGATCGCGTCCTCGCTTTCAGCGAATCAAAACCACAAGCCGTTGCCGAAATCTTGACCGTCGAATATCGCAGTATGCAAGATCGATTGCGCTCAGTCATCGTGACTGATTTCGAACGCATGTCCGCCACCAGTGTGAAAGGGCTCAAGGGCATCATCGACGAAGAATCCGGTGGTGCGGTTGCCGCGTTGAAAGTGCTTCTTGCTCATGAAATCAGTCAGTTCGTCAATCCGGTGCTCGTCACCGGCTCGCTTCTTTTGGTTGACTGTCGAATTGCAGAACAGTTTCTTTCGGCTGCTCAAGAGTGGCTTTCCGCACAAGGACACACATTCAAACTGCATTTAAAAGGAGACGAGTCACTCGCATTCCGAGAAATTACGGCAACTTCAGGAGCGTGGGAGTCACGACTCTATGTAGGACTCGCGACCGCGATTTTCGAACGCGGCATCACGAAATGTTTGATTGGAACGCGCGGACTCTTCGGCGAAGGTTGGGATAGTCAGGCGCTCAACACTCTCATTGATTTGACCATGACCACATCACCCGTCTCCGTAAAACAGCTGAGAGGGAGATCAATTCGAATTCAAACAAACGACCCACTGAGTGCACGAAAGGTCGCAAACAATTGGGATGTCGTCTGTGTTGCACCGGAATTGGAAAAAGGACTGAACGATTACGGCCGATTCGCACGCAAGCATCAAGGCTACTTCGGAATTTGTGATGATGGACAAATTGAGTGCGGCGTCGGTCATGTTCATCCAACGTTCTCCGAATTGACACCATCTGAAGTTTTCGCATCTGCTGAAGAGTTCAACAAAGAGATGATCGAACGCGCTCTCGTTCGCGATCAAATTTACGACCTCTGGAAAGTCGGGCAACCGTATAACAATTGCACCCTCGGCTGTGTCGAAGTCACCGGTCTTCGCAGCATGGAACTAACACCGCCAAGCATCAGGCAAGACCTGCCATACGTCGATCATGCGAAACAAATGCGTCACTCGATGATTGCAGTTTGGGCAGAACACACAGCACTGGGAGCAGCCGGAGCAGGGATATTGACGTTCTTTCTTTCGTCTGGAGGATTGCCTCTCATTGCAGCAATCTTGCCAATAATTCTTGCTCTCGCCCTTGCACGCACAAGAGTTCGACTGTTGTTCAACCGACTGAAGAAAGAAGTCTGCCAGCCAAATACACAGGAGTCTTCGATCAACGATATTGCAATCGCAGTTCTAACTGCTCTGCAAAGAACAAAATTTGTTCCCCCGCACATAGATAGAGACAGCATCAAAATCAGCCTCCGCAGCGATGGCAGCTATCGCGTGTTTCTTGATGATGTCGACCCGAACGTATCAAAGAATTTCATAAACAGCTTCAGAGAAGTGATGGCACCGATTACGAATCAACCATTGCTTATTCCAAAGTACGAATACGTGCTTCCAACTGCCGATTCACCGCCATCAGCGCAAGACGATGTTTCGCCCGTCGACAGCGACCAATTGCCCGCGGTCGTCCCGGACACAGAGGAAACCCTTTCTGAAGACAAGTTCTTCAAACTGTACCTTGCCGGCAAAGCGAAGCCTCGGGTGGCAGCATATCATGCGGTTCCTGCCTTGCTTGCGCGATCGGAGAAGGGGCGCGACGCCTTCGAAGAAGCCTGGAACAAATACGTCAGCCCCGGCTACATAATCTCCACAGAATCTAAGCCGGAGTTGCTCAATAAGTACTACGGAATCGGCCCAAGCCTCGCCCAGCGGCTGTTATGGGAGTGAACCGTTTGCCTATAGAAAAAATAGGGTAAAGGAAAAAAGACCTTGTCTCAGGAATTCAGCTTGTAAATGGCCAAAATTCTGACAATAGAAGACGATACAAACCTGGCCAATCTGGTTCGTTCGTTTCTTCTGATGGAAAACCACCAATGCGATGTAATTCACAATGGGCGTGAAGCCATGTCACATGTGAAGACATATCCGTACGACATCATCATTCTCGATTGGGATTTGCCCGAGATGAGCGGCCTCGACATCCTCAAGGAGTTTCGCAGTTCAGGCGGCAAGACGCCGATTTTAATGCTCACCGGCAAGGACACCGTTGAGCAAAAGGAAGTTGGACTCGACTGCGGTGCCGATGATTATCTGACGAAGCCATTCCACATGAAGGAACTCGGCGCGCGCGTTCGCTCACTGCTTCGGCGTCCGGCAGTAATGGTTGGAAACTCACTCAACGCAGCGAACATCGTTCTGGACGCATCGAAGTATCGCGTGGTGAAAGATGGTCAACAGATAACGCTGCTGAGAAGAGAATTCCAGCTACTTGAGTTTATGATGCGTCACCCCAATCAGTTGTTCAGCTCTGAGGCACTACTTAACAGAGTCTGGCCGACCGACTCCGAAGCAACACCCGAAGCATTGAGAACGACAGTCAAACGCCTTCGCAAGAAGATTGATCCTGACGGAAATATCCTTCGTACAGTCCATGGAGTCGGTTACATCTTTGAAGTCGGCTAGTTTTGGTATCCAATCAATTTCACTGGCTTGGCAAGCAACCTTCCTTATCGCCGTCATGCTTGCTTTCGAACTGCTGTTCGTAGGCGTTCTCGGCTATCTAGTGCAGCAAGCGGAAAGTGAGGCTGAACGTCAGATACGTGCCCAAGAC
>CAYZJR010000076.1:0-33400 GCA_964478655.1 uncultured Candidatus Obscuribacterales bacterium | reverse complement strand
TGCCCTTGATCACGGCGACGATGGCGCCGACGACAAGCGACATGATGATAAACGCCGCCCATTCGGCCTTCGGGTCGGACTCCTGGGAGCCGAGGACGTAGCGGGTCAGCTTGGTTCGGCGCTTCTGCGATGCGTTCGCTTTGGAGCCGACGAGAAATTTGACAAACGTTTGCTTGTTCATGCGATCGTTAGCCTTTCTTTTCGAGTGAAAGCAGCCAAGAAGCCGCCCAGGCACAGTGCCTGAGCGGCTTGCATAGCTTTAAAAAACTGTGCGTTTACTTGTGGTGCGCCCTAGTTCGCAGGGTCGATCAGTCGCCGTCGCCGTCGCCGTCGAAGTCGCCGCCGATGTCACCGCCGCCCGAGCCGCTGTTGCCGCCGCCATTGCCGCCGCCGCTCTTGCTGCGACCACCGCCGAAGAAAGCAAGCGCGATGAAGCCGATGAGGCTGAAGACAAGCAGGAAGATGCCACCCTGGAGGAAGCCGAAGACGAACGCGATGATCCAGCCGAGCACGGAAGCCGTGGTCGTGACGCCCGCGTCCGCGCCCGCGCCGATGCCGATGGCGTGCAGGATGGTGGCGCCGAACGTTGCGATGAGAGCGGCCCAGATGACGTCCAGCACGAGGCAGACGGCGAGGTACTTCTTGAGGAAGCTGGAACCGCGGGAAGAGTTGGTGTTGCTCATATGGCTTTTCGATGTTCTGAATTCAGACGTGCAGGCGCCCGGACACGTTGTCCGGACGCCATTGGGAAGTGAGAAACATGGCACCGTTTCTGGTGTCATAGGTCACCGACGTGCCGGAGCTCAGTCGATGATGTAAGTGCGGAATTCGCGCGGCAAGGGCGTGGTCGCGCCCTGCGGCAGGTCGCCGACGTTGGTGAAGCGGTAGTTGAACTTCGCCATGCGCGCGTTGTAGTCCGCCGCGAGCGTGTTGTAGCTCGCCTTCAGACCACGCACCTCGGTCTGGCGCTGCATGTAGCCCTCGCGAACGTCACGCGGCCACTCCACCATCGGAAGCGCCTTGTTGTCGCGGTCGACCATCATGCCCTTGGTATCGGCGAGTCCCTTCTCGTAGCTGTCGATCGAAGCCTTCTTGGCGTCGAGGGCAGCAGCGATGTCCTTGAACTCCTCGTACTTCTTCAGCATGGCGCGGGGGCCGAACTCCTCCTGCACCACCTGGGCGCCTTCGGAGAACCAGCCGAAGACGTAGCCGAGACCGCCGATGAGGGCGCCCGAGATGAACACGAGGATGATGACCTTCGTGAGGAAGGCCAGGGGGCCCTTCTGAGCAGCCTTTTCGTAGTCGTTCCAACCGTGCTTGTTCATGAGATGAATCCTTCAGTGTGAGTTGAGCTGAGTTTGAGATGGATCGGATAGCGCCGGTCCCGTCCCGATGAGGAATCATCAGGTGCGCGAGACCGGCGCCCAGTCAAAGAACCGAGAACGGTTGATCCGTTACTTCGCGTCGGGCTGCGTCTTGGTCTGCTGAACTTCGAGGTTCAGGATGACCGTCTTCGTCGTCACCGGCTCGGACGAAACGTGGATGATCTGACCGCCGGTGAAGAAGTGCTGGTGGTAGATGCCGCGGGTGTCCCACCAGTAGATGTACGGCACGCTGTCACCGTAGGTGCCGTCGTCCTCGAGCACTTCGGAGGTGCGGCGGGTGTAGTCGCCGATACGCACCGGAATGCCGCCGAGTTCGTCGTTGACCAGCTCACCGTCCTGCGCGGCCACCGTGCGGGGCGCCAGGCGCTTGCCGGACGAGGTGACCTTGCCGTCGATGGTGCTGTAGATGATGATCGCGCCCGACTCGGGAGCGATGATGTAGAGGTGCTTCACGGCGCCGGGCTTGTTGTCTTCGCTGAGGCGGCGAATGACGTTCTTCTGCTCGGTGGTGTTGCCGTTGGCGTCGGTCTGCACCTTGACGGAGGTCTGCTGCACGCCGGAAGTGGACTTCACTTCCTTGTTCGCGGGAGGCTCGCAACCCGCAAGAAGAACGGCGCCGGCGATGAGGAGGCTGGTGAGGCCGAGTGTCTTGAACTTGGTCATGATTGTTTCCTTGAGAAGGTCTGAGGTTGAGTTGACTTGAGGAACCGCGATCATCAGTCGATGATGTAGGTACGGAACTCGCGCGGCAGGGGCGTTGTTGCGCCCTGCGGCAAGTCGCCGACGTTGGTGAAGCGGTAGTTGAACTTCGCCATGCGCGCGTTGTAGTCCGCCGCGAGCGTGTTGTAGCTCGCCTTGAGACCACGCACCTCGGTCTGGCGCTGCATGTAGCCCTCGCGGACGTCACGCGGCCATTCGACCATCGGAAGCGCCTTGTTGTCGCGGTCGACCATCATGGCCTTCGTGTCCGCCAGTCCCTTCTCGTAGCTCTCGATCGACGCCTTCTTCGCGTCCAGCGCGGCGGCGATGTCCTTGAACTCTTCGTACTTCTTCAGCATGGCCCGGGGACCGAACTCCTCCTGCACCACCTGGGCGCTCTCGGAGAACCAGCCGAAGACGTATCCGAGGCCGCCGATGAGGGCGCCCAAGATGAAGACGAGGATGATGAGCTTGGTGAGGAACGCGAGCGGACCCTTCTGAGCCGCCTTCTCGTAGTCTTTCCAATCGTGATTTTTCATTTGGTGAATCCTTCAGTTTTCCGACCCGCTCTAGACAGAGGGTGGTCGAAATTTCGTTTGCGGGAGTCAAACGCAGCGTCTTGCTGCGCCGACTATCGGTAAAGAAACGTGTGCGGAGATTGAAGTTGGAGGTTACTTCTTATCCGCCGGAGCCGTGACCTGCTCCATGTTGAGCACCACGCTCTTGACCGAGATGGTCTCGGACGAAACGTGAATGACCTGCCCATCGGTGAAGAAGTGCTGGTGGTAGATCCCGCGGGTGTCCCACCAGTAGATGTACGGGACCGACGACCCGTAGGTGCCGTCGTCCTGAATCACCTCGCTCGTTCGCCGCGTGTAGTTGCCGATGTTGACCGGAATGCCGGTCATTTGCCCGCTGACCATCTTGCCGTCGCGAGCCGCCACCGAGTACGGTGCCAGGCGCTTGCCACTGGACGTGACCTTGCCGTCGACCGTGCTGTACATGACGATCTGCCCGGAAAGCGGCGCGATGACGTACAGATGCTTCACTGCGCCCGGCTTGTTGTCTTCCTTCAGGCGGCGCACCACGTTGCGCTGCTCGACGGTCAGTCCGTCGGCACCGGTCTTGACGGTTGCCGTGGCCTGCTTGACGCCGGACGTGGACTTCACGTTGCTGTTGTCGCTGTTGGCGGGCACGTCGCACCCTGCCAGAGCGAGAGCACCGAGAAGAACGAGTGAGAGAATGGCTGGTTTGGCCTTCATCATGTTGATCTTTCTCTTGTGAGAGGTTGATGGGTGTCGCAAGCGCATCAGCGCTGAGCGACAAGAAGAGAAACGACGCCAGTGTCGAGGTTGTGATCTTCCGTCTCCTTGAGCGGCTGCTCGGAGATGTAAATCACGTCTACACCTTCCGCGAAGTACTGGCGTTGGTAGGTGCCCTGCATGTCGGTCCAGAAGAGAAACGGCATGTAGTCACCTTCTTTGCTGCGGTCCGCCTTGGGGTCGAGCTTGACGACGCTCACAGTCGAGGCGACGCCGGTCGCGGTGGCGTTGGCAGCCACTTTGATGTCCGACTGCGTGATGGCGGCGGAGTTGGCGGAGACGCTGCCGAGAACAGGCGAGTACAGCTTCAGCTCACCGGTCGTGGAGTTGACCGCATAGAGGAAGATGACCTGCTTGTCCGAGACGCGCTCCTTGGTCTGCGAGTTGTAGGCGAAGATGCGCGTGTCCTTGGGGGACGAGACGTGCATCACAAGTGCCACCGCAGATGCCACCACTGCTGCGGCGACGGCGAGCATGACGAAACGCTTGTTGAACAACTTCATAACGTGCTCCTTTTGCCCTTTCAGGCTGGTTGCGGGTTGGAACAGTGAGAAACAGTTCGCGCACCCAAAGCAGATGCGTCTCCGGTTTTTTGCACAACCTTTCGGCAGCGATTGGACATCAGGCAAGTTCCCCAACACCTTTTGGATGCAGGAAAACTCGAATTGATGGCAATGGAGCTGCTTTAGGTAGTCGGCAAAATCCGGAGAAGAACTAGAGAAATGACTCCTTTTCCTAACAATCTCTAATGGAGCTAATCAAATATTTCTAAGATTGGTAAATGAGGAACTGAATGTGGTGGAAGTAAGGCCCGGCCATGCATCTAGAGCGCGCATCATAGATGTTCCTATTTATGTGCATGGGAGAAACCGCAAATACCCGAACTAGTAAAGCTTGCGCTAGGTTGTCAAGAGAACCTAGCGCAACTGCACGAACACCGCCAAAGCACCCATTAAATGAACGTTCAGGCAAAGCTAGCAAACCTAGCACACCTCCTCACACATCAGCCAAATTCGAGGCACCACAGATGATGCCTCGTTACATTGCAAAAATTTTGATACTGGCAATAGATCACAGCTGGCTTGTTCCTCAAAAGTCTTGCAAACAAAAGGCTTACAGCCTTTCGAAACCACACACCAGACCAGCTTCGCCCGCCTCAAGCAGGCCAGTGCCAGTGGTGGCAGAGCTTAACTAAGCGGTTCTCACAATCCCCAAAACCCCTGCAACACAATAAGCTCCACGGAGCAAAGCCACTGATTCCGGCATGCGGAAAATCCCACTGCTTCGAACCTCGCCTATGGGAAATCCGATGCCATCTGCCTATGGTGAGTGGAAAGCCGCTGTCGCAGCTGATAGCGGTTATTGCGTGAGTGGAGGTGAGTAATGAAATCCGCAGCTAAACCCACAACAACTGAACTTTCAGTGGACATGAATGACCTTCAATCCCAAAACTTCACCTTTACCTTTTTGGCATTTTGTAGCGCATTCTTCTTCGCTACCCTGCTGTTAAGCCTCTTTGTCTGCTACATAGACTGAATTCAAAGTTTCAAAAGGAACCCGGCAGCCCTTTCCCCTCGCCGGGTTTACCAAAAAGAAAAGAGTCGAGCCGAATTGGCTCGGCTCTTTTTTCATCTTCCAAACTGTTCCACCAATATCCAAAACAACTCCTCGCGCATTAATGAACAGCGCATCGTAAAAACCACATAGCCATTACCACATCTAGAACATAGACTAGATCTCTATCACCCTCAGAAACAGCAGGTTCGATGCCTCCTTTCGAAGAGAACAACAAACCAGGCGACTATCCCTGGAATCTGCCTGCCAAAGAGGCTCAGACGAATTTGGGCGCCGAAGCCTTCGCTCCGCAAAACGACTCGGTACTCTCACAACAAGTCGCGAGCTATTCATATTCAAATCCAAGTTACCGGAATCAGGGTCGGCAGGAAGTTGTGAACATTCCGACCTTGCGTGTGGAAGAACAGGCAAATCCCAACGATTTCACAGCCTACTCCGCGCAATCTCCTTTGGCACAAGTCTATTTGAACTCGCGCGATTCGGTCGTCAAAATCAGCGTAGACAATACCGGACCGGTAAAAGACAGTGTGGGCACAGGCTTCTTTGTCACCTCAGACGGCTACGTCGCAACTGATTATCACGTTGTGGAAGGTGGCGGAACAATAAACATCACCACCACTGATGGCAGAAATTTTGCAGCTCGGGTCGAGGCAACAGACAAGAGCAATGATCTTGCCGTGCTCAAAGTGGTTCAAAGCGGGCCGGACCAATTCCAACCGCTGACTTTAGGCGACTCACGCGTTTTGCAGAGAGGCTCTCAAGTTGTTGCATTGGGACACCCGCATGGTTGGGGTGATGTGTTCATGTCACCCGGAGTGCGAAATCAGAGTGTTTCGTTTAGCGATGTTTTCGATTGGAAGTCGCGACCGCTACCTGATGGAATGAATCCGAATCGTCGCGTCGATCAAGAAATTATGCACACTCGCTCGGGCAACTCTGGTGGCCCGGTATTGGACATGAACGGTCGAGTCATCGGAATCGCCGAATTGACCAACGCAAACAATCGTCAGCATTCAACCCCGGTTGAACCACTGCGCAATCTTCTCACCAATATGTTCGCTCAACAAAGATCGCAGCAAGAGAGATGGGCGCATTCTCAACCTACGCAGCCGTATTATTCGCAAACTGTTCCACCATATTATTCGCAAAACTCACAATCGTATTACAGCGATCGCTATGCGCAGCCTGATAGACAGTACGTTCCGCAGTATGCGCCGACAGAAAGGCAGTATGTTCCGGCTCCGAGGCAGGTGACACAGCCTCGCTACGTTCCTCAATATGAAACGCAGCCGCAGCGTGCACAAACTTCGACTCCTGATTACCCCTGGTATCTGAAATAGCAGTTGCGCTAGTTAGCTCACTGTCTAGACTTCGGAAATCCACATAGAGAGCCGCTTCTAGCGCCGGCAATTTCTTGCGCGGAATGAAAATTGTTTCGCCCAATTCGAAAGAAAACCTTTTTGCGCTGTCGCATGCTACGCAGTCACAGTCCCTTTTGTGATATTGAAACGCCTCAATTGGTAAAAACACCACTCATTGCGAAACCGGCATTGTAACGGGGTTGTGAGGCGTTGCGATTCATTTATGTAGGCAAATTTTGAGCGGGGGCGAGAAACAGCCTCTGAAAGTTCCTGCGTTTTCCGCACCTTCGTTTTGCACGCCTTCGTTTTGCACATATGAACGGTTCTAAGGGAGCAGTCCTGAAAGCAAAATAGATTTTTTAAAGTCGGTGAAGTAGCGAAGCTTGCACAGCATCCCTTTACAACAGTAATGATCACGCGAGCTACGCTGATCCGGTTGTGTAACATACCCCTTTACAACCAAAAATCTCTATTAATTGGGGCATTAGTAGATCGCTAACATCAAGCCACGTCATCTATCTCTTTCTCGCAGAAGAAAAAGCCTCAAGTCACACACAGCTTCGAAGTTTCCAACCCGCCCCCTAGCCGCACCCGCGGTCAGTGCATCTGCTAGACAAGAGAGATAACCCAAGCGGCTGTTCGCAAAAGCTGCATGGGGCGCCAGTTTCCTGGTGCAAGACAGACCGGAGGTTTCCTTCGGTGACGTTTCTTCGCACAGACTCGCTTGTACAGCAGCTGGCGTCAGCTGCATCAAGCTGATGCTTCTGTTTGTACTCGCAAATCAACGTTTTGACGGAGTAACCCGCATGCAAATCGACGAACTCGATAAGCTTCTGCAAGAAGTGCAGAGGAAGCGGGAAGTAGCCACCCAAAACATCCTCGACCTTCACGACAACGACGTCTACAAGAGTCTTGTCCTGAAGCAGCGCAAGAAGCTGCTGGCCGGCAACACCGAGCAATTGGTGACGGCTGCACTCGGCGCCCTGGATGAGATGTGGTCGGTCTTTCCGCTTTTAACCGATGTTTTGGACCGTGCCAAGGATCTTCGCACGAAGGTGCCGAGGTTCAGCAACGCTGACGAGATTGACGCCATCGTCAAACTCCTCACCGGTCCGTCAGTCAAGATCACCGTCCAGACTCCGTTCGCCGAACGCGACTTGTTCACGTCGGCGGAGTCCACCAAGGAGATGACGCCGACGCGCGTTTTCGAATTGATGGTCACCGCCTTCACCAAGGCGCGCGACATGGTCACCGCAATCGAGAAGGCGCAGGACGAGTTTCTGCCCAAGCTCGCGGCGGTCGTCCGTGAAACGGATGAACTTCGCAAGCTCGCAACCTCGCTCGGCGAGAGCGGGTTGGCGGAGCTCGCGGTGGTCGACCAAAAGGTGGAAGAACTGAAGAAGTTCACCGCCAGCGACCCGCTTGCAGTCCAGGCCGGCTTCGAGCAAGAGGTCGAACCTCTTCTGGGTCCCGTTCGCGCCAAGCTCAAGAGCGTGGAGGGACACAGAAAGGCTGTCGACGCGGACTTCGCAACCGCGAAGAACGTGATCGCACAGCTGGAGGCGTCACACAAGAAGGCCAAGGAAGCGGTCGCCGAGCGCGAGCTCAAGGTGACCGTCGACAACCCGGAGACTCTCGCCAAGCCGATCGACGACTCTGTCATCGACGGCGACGCTAACAGCATGGCCCTCAAGCCATGGCTCTCCCGGCTCGAAAACACGCTTGCAAACAACTGGAAGGCTGCCTCCGTCGGTATCGCCAACTGGTTGTCGCAGGCGCGTCAGCGGCTGGAAGCAAGCGAGAAGGCGGTCACCGACAACACTCAACCGCTGGATGAGCGACGCTCGCTGCGTGGCATGCTCGAGGCTTACCAGGTCAAGGCTGCCAGCTTTGGCCGCGGCGAAGACCCCGAACTCGCCCGCATCTCGCGCGAAGCTCGCGCGCTTCTCTTTAGCCGCCCGACGCCGCTTACCAAAGCGCGCGATCTGGTTCGGCAGTATCAGCAGGCCCTCAACAGCTAACCGCTGCGGGTCTGAGGATTTGAACTGTTACTCAACTCACTGTTCGCGCTCGCGTCTCTATGGAGACGACGCGGGTGCGACATCCTGTGAACCTGATAGGAGTCAACACACATGAACGGACAAAGCTGCAAAGCTACCCCCGGGTGCGACGGCACCATCGACGGGGGCTTCTGTAACACTTGCGGTATGGAGCCGGCGGAACTGACCGCCGCCAACGCTCCGGTCGCCGCGGGCGGCGCCCCGACCAGCACGCTGGCCGGCGCCAATACGGGCACTTCGCGCACCACGTACTCCACGTCTATCTCCGGTCGCACCGGTTCGCGCCGCGGCTCCAAGGGCTCGCGCTCGACCGGCGCCAGCCGTCGTCAGCTCGGTCTCGGGCTGGTGACGGTGCCTGCCACCACGAGCGTCGACCCGATGACGATCGTGATGAAGGTGCCGGAAGTTCCGCCGAACAAGCGCTTCTGCGGCGCCTGCAGCAACCCGCTGACCACCCGCGAGAAGGGCTTCTGCAACAAGTGCGGAGCTCCGTACAACTTCAAGCCCGCCCTCAAGGCTGGTGACCGCGTCGCCGGCCAGTACGAGGTGATCGGCCCGCTCGCCTTCGGCGGCATGGGCTGGATCTACCTGGGCAAGGACGTCACGCTCAACCGCGTGGTCGTGCTCAAGGGCCTGCTCAACAAGGACGACCCGGCTCTGGCGGCTGCCGCGGTGGCGGAACGTCAGTTCCTCGCCGAGGTGAAGCACCCCAACGTCGTCAACGTCTACACCTTCGTGCAGCACGGCTCCGCCGGCTACACGGTGATGGAGTTCGTCGGCGGCAAGACGCTGAAGTCGATGCGCAAGGAGCGCGGTCCGCTGCCGGTGGCTGAGGTGCTCGCGTACATGCACCGCACCATCAGCGCCTTCGCCTACTTCCACAGCAAGGGCCTGGTCTACTGCGACTTCAAGCCCGACAACGTCATGCTCGAAGACGACGACGTGAAGGTCATCGACCTGGGCGGCGTTCGGCGCATCGTCGACACCGAAGGCGACATCTACGGCACGCAGGGCTATGCGGCGCCGGAAGTGGCTGCCGACGGTCCGTCGATTCCGTCGGACATCTTCACCATCGGTCGCACCATCGCGGTGCTCGTCACCGACTTCAAGGGCTACCAGGGCAAGTACGAGTTCACCCTGCCGACGCCCGCCGAAGAGCCGCTCTACGCCAAGCACGAGTCGCTCTATCGCCTGCTTCTGAAGGCGACGCACAAGGATCCGAACATGCGGTTCCAGTCGTGCGACGAGTTCGCCAACGAGCTGCTCGGCGTGCTGCGTGAAACCGTGGCCAACGAGACCGGCGCCGGCAAGCCGTTCGAGTCGGCCAACTTCGCGCCCGACGTCATGTCGATGCGCGATGCGGACGACCTGAAGGTGGACGTCGCGGACGTTTCGCTCATCCCGGCGCTCAAGATGGATCCGACGGATGCGGCCACGCAGTACCTGCTGGCGAACCTCGGAACCAACGACCCCAAGCGGCAGACCGCCGCTCTGGAGAACGCCATCCAGGCCTTCCCGCAGTCCGAGGAGGCTCACCTGGCGCTGGCCCGCAACCACATCCAGCTCGGCAACTACCAAGAAGCCGAGAAGCTGCTCGTCGCAGTCGAGAAGATCGACCCGTACGAGTGGCGCGTGATCTGGTACCGCGGTCTGTCGCTGCTCGCGCAGAACAAGGCTTCCGAGGCGCTCACCGCCTTCGAGACCTGCTACTCCGAAGTGCCCGGTGAGGTGCCGCCGAAGCTGGCGCTCGCCATGTGCCACGAGCTGACCGGCAACTTCGACCGCGCCGTCGCGCTCTACGAGGTCTGCTCCAAGACCGACCCGAACAACGCCACGGCCGTCTTCGGTCTGGCGCGCGTGCTCGCCGCCCACGGCAAGCGCGGTGACGCCGTCACCGTGTTCGGTCGCATCAACCAGGCGTCGAGCCTCTACCCGGTGGCTCAGAAGACCCTGGCGCGTCTGCTCATCTCGACCAAGCAGGGTCAGCCGAAGGTCGAAGACCTCGCGGCTGCGTCCAAGGCCATCGAAGCGCTCACCACGCTCGAGGGCAAGGAGCGGTTCACCCTCGTTCGCGAGGTGATGGGCACCGCGCTCAACCTGCTCACCACCGGCGGTATCAAGCCGGTCCCCACCGTCGTGCTTCTGGGTCAGGCCCTGGACGACTCGCCGGTTCGCGCCGGATACGAGAGCGCCCTGCGTAACCTGGCTCGGCTGACGGTCGACCCCAAGGAGAAGATCCTGCTGATCGACGAGGCGAACCGCGTCCGACCGGTCACCGTATTCTAAAAGGAGGTGCCGTTTGAAAAAGTGTCCAATCTCAAGTTGCGGCTGCGAATCAGCCGACGACAGCAACTTCTGCGAAGAGTGCGGAACGCCCTTGGGTGATGCTTCGGCGACACCCGCGGCCAACGCGGCTCCGGTATCGCCGGAGAAGGTGTGTCCCAGCTGCAAGGCAGGGCCCGTCTTCATCGACGCTGAAGGGTTCTGCACGCAATGCGGCACGCAACGCAAGCGCCCGCCGCGCGACCACTTCGAGGTCGTTCTCTCGCCAGCCGTGAAGACGGCGGGCGTGTCCGACATCGGCAAGAAGCACCACGACAACGAAGACTACTTCGCCATCGGCGAACACGAGGGCAAGCTCGCTCTCGTGGTCTGCGACGGAACGTCCAACTCGCAGAATCCGATGCTCGGGTCAAAGGCCGCCAGCGAAGCGGCTCGCGACTCGCTCCTCGAGGCACTCAAAGCCGGTGAGATCACCGACCCCGATGCCGTCGTGGAGAAGGCAGTCTTTGTCGCGCAAGAGGCCATCTGCAAGACGCCCTTCACACCGGGTCACCCCGGTAAGAGGGGTGAGCCTCTGCCGCCCGCGCAGGCGACCATGGTCATCGCGCTGGTCATCGGCCGGCGCATCACCATCGGCTGGGTCGGTGACAGCCGCGCGTACTGGTGCAGTGCAAGCGGTGTTCGACAGCTGACCTCCGATCACTCGTGGGTCAACGAAATCGTCGCCGCCGGCAAGATGAGCCGCGAGGAAGCCGAAAAGCACAAGCTCGCGCACGCCATCACGCAGTCTCTCGGCGCCGCCGACGACGGCTCCAACCCGGGGGTCGAGGGCTCCGTCCTCACCTTCAACCTGACCGAATCGGGACGCCTTCTGGTGGTCTCCGATGGGTTCTGGAACTACGCCGACAAAGAGGCGCAGGTCGCTCAGCTGATGACACAGTTCTCGGCTGACGTTACTCCTTTGACCCTCGCGAGAGCGTTGGTCGACTTCGCCAACAAGGCTGGCGGCCACGACAACATCACCGTGGTCGCTTCGCAGTTCTGAAGCGAGCAAGCGCGCACAGGCAGCGGTTCTCACGGTGAGGACCGCTGTCGCGCTTGCGCGTGATCCATCTAATCAACCTGAAAGGAATACGTACATGTCAACTCAGTTCACTTCCTCGGTTCACCAGAACCAGTACCTCCCGGCCACCGTCACCGACATCAACGCGATCATGTCCGTCGCCTCCACCGGCGGTGGCGCAACCGGTGCCGCTCCGTCCGGCAACGGTCTGTGCGTCGGTCTCGTCTGCGACAAGTCGGGCTCGATGATCCAGCCCACCCCCGAGAAGATCCAGAACGCCAAGATCGCGCTCGAGAAGGCCATCGAAGTCCTGCCCGAAACGGCGTGGTTCTTCGTCATCACCGGCAGCGACTCCGTCGACACGGTGGTTCCGCTCAAGCAGGCGACCAAGGAGAACAAGGCGGCCGCCATCCGCGCCGTCCGCGCCATCTCCACCAACGGCGGCACGTACATCTCGACCTGGCTGGAAGCCGCGCTCGAGCTGTTCAAGCAGGCCAACGCCAAGGGCCTCATCTGCCAGTGCATCCTCTTGACCGACGGTCAGAACGACGAGAACGACAACCGTCGCATCCCGAACGTCCTCAAGCAGTGCGCCGGCATCTTCCAGTGCGACTGCCGCGGCGTCGGCACCGACTGGGTCGTCAACCAGCTGCGCACCATCTCCGGTGCGCTGATGGGCACCGTCGACCTCATCAAGTCGCCGAAGGACATGGCCGCCGACTTCCAGGCGCTGATCGAGAAGAACTCGAAGCTCGCCGTCAAGGAGGTCTTCCTCCAGGTCTGGGTGCCGGTCGGCGCCGAGATCGTCTTCGTCAAGCAGGTCGCGCCCGAGATCGCCGACATCACGGCCAAGAAGGTGCAGGGCCCGAACGCTCAGACCTTCCGCTTCCCCACCGGCGCATGGGGTGAGGAGAACCGCGACTACCACATCCTCATCCGCGTGAAGGCGGGCAACGTCGGGCAGAAGATGCTCGCCGGTCGCTGCGCGCTCGTGTACACCGAGGGCGGCGTCGAGCAGAAGGTGGGCGAGGCTCAGCTGCTCGCCATCTGGACCGAGGACGAGGCTCTGTCCACGGTCATCAACGCCAAGGTCGCCAACTACACGGGTCAGGCGGAACTCGCCTCCAAGATCCAGGAAGGCATCGCCGCTCGCGCCGCGGGCGACGAGGACAAGGCCACCAAGGCTCTCGGTCGCGCTCTCGAGCTGGCCGAGGAGACGGGCAACGAGGGCACCAAGCGGCTGCTCCAGAAGCACGTCGAGAAGGACGCCGGCGGCACCGTGCGCCTGAAGAAGGCGACGAAGGCCGACGAGATGGAGCTGGACACGCAGTCCACGCGTACCAAGCGCGTCACGAAGTAAGAAGTCCGGAGCTCGATTGACTCGGGTGGCAGTTCACTGATTCGTCAGTGAACTCCACCCGGCTTCGAGCGGTTAGTTCCATCACCTCAACTTTCGAAAGGAATAACGAACATGGCAACACATACTTGTCCGGACGGACACACGTCCGACACCGCCGACTTCTGCAGCCAGTGCGGCATCGAAATGGCGCCTTCACCTGCCAGCGCCCCCGCTCCTTCCACCTCCGCCGCCGCCGCCGCCAAATCCGGTGGCACGGGCGAGAAGTGCCCCAAGTGCTCGACCGAGCGCGATGACACCACGTCGGTGTTCTGCGGCGTCTGCGGTTACAACTTCGCCACCAAGACCGGCGGCGGTCAGGTCGCGCCCGACCACGACCCGGTCGCCAACGCGACTGCGCCTGCGACCTCGACGGGCAGCGGCTCCACCGGCTCAAGCAGCTCGAAGGGCTCGCTCATCGACGTCGAAGTCACCTTCACGGACGACGCCCGCAAGGCCGACGCTCCGCTGAAGTTCAGCATCTTCGACGAGCAGGCCATCGTCGGTCGCAAGAAGAGCACCGCCACCCCCGGCCTCGCCGTGGCCATCGAGGACGCCGCCATCTCCACGCGGCACCTGCTCATCGACTACCGCTCAGGCACGGTCGTCGTGCGTGACAACAACTCAGCCAACGGCACCAAGATCAACGGCAAGGACCTGACGTCCGGCGCCGAACAGACGGTGAACGTGGGCGACGAGATCGCTCTCGGCGAGTTCTCGATCATCAAGGTCGTGGCGATCCGCCAGTCCTAACCTTCCAACAATAAGGAGCTACGAGTTATGAACTTCACTCTGGACTTCCGCCGGTGGACCACACCGGTGTGGTTGTACGTGATCCTCGTCGTCAACGTGCTCGTTGTCGGCAACTTCTACTTCTCGGTTTCGACCAGCAACGAGCGCCAGACGGTGGCGGTCAAGACGCTGGGACAGGACGCGACGACGGGCATCATCGCCGCCCAGCGCGTCAAGGCAGGTCTGGCTGAGATGGATGCCCTCGTCGGCGAGGCGCTTCTGTCCGGCAACACCACGACCCTCATGCAGGACTACGCCACCAAGCGCCAGGAGGTTACGCACAACCTCCTCAAGGCGTCCGAGAAGGTGGTCTATGGTCCGGCGGAGGAGACGCCGATCAACAAGATCAGCTACGTGCTGCCGGTCTATCACAAGCTGGTCTCCGACGCCATCGCCGCCACCAACCGCGGTGACAAAGCGGGCGCGGTCGCCGCATATCGCGAAGCCTCGAAGCTGATGTCGGGCACCATGCTGCCTGCCGCGGACTTCCTCGACAAGGCGTACACCTACGCGCTCAACCAGCGCTACGGTGGGCAGGTCGCCGAGGCATCGTCGAGCCACACTGTGGTTCTCGTGTCGGGCATCGCGCTTCTGGTCATCCTTTTGGCGGCTCAGCTCTTCTACATGAAGCGCTTCCGCCGCGTCGTCTCGATTCCGATGGCAGTGGGCACTGCGGTCGTCGCGGTGTTCTTCGGCTACGTGCTCATCCAATCCGGCTCGGTCACGTCCAACAGCCGCGCCGCTCGCGATGACGCATTCGACTCCGTGCACATCCTCTGGCGTGCTCGCGCCGAGGCCGTCTCCGTGCGTCGCGCGGAGCTCTTGATCGCGCTCGACCCGGCGAACTCCGCCGAGTACAAGAAGGCGTTCGAGGCGTCGGCCAACCGCGTTCTGCGTCTGCCCGAGGGGCAGTCGTTCGAGCAGGTGGCCGGTCAGCTCAAGGGTCAGAACATCTCCGACGACCTCGGTGGATACCTGGCCTCGGAAGTTCGCTCGATCGACTTCGACGGCGAGCATCAGGCAGCGGTCGACGCGGTTTCCGCGTTCGGTCGCTACATCAACTCGGTGCGAGGCCAAAGCCAGATCTCCACGACTGGCCAGAACTTCAACCAGTTCCTGACGCAGCTCGACGCGGTCAAGACCATCAACCAGGACCAGTTCGACGCCAAGGCGGCGAAGGCGCAGTCGGCCCTTTCGGGTCTGGCGCTGGCCGACATGCTGGTGTCGCTGCTGGTGGCGCTCCTGATCTATGTGGGCTTGAGCCCGCGGATCAAGGAATACAGCGTCTAACCATCATCCTCCACATCGAAAGGACAGATTTATGAACAAGAAGCTGATCTCTATCATCGTGGGTGTGCTGGTGGTTTCCATCGGCGCATTCTTCTTCCTGCGCGGAGGAAGCGAACCCACTGTCGTTCCCAACAGCGTGCAGCAGCCCAAGGGCGTGCTCAAGCTTGAAGGTGACCCCTGGTCGGGCTACATCACCGCGCGTGACCCCGGCTTCGCCAACGCGCTCAAGGCGCAAGGCTACAACTACTCCTACGGCGAGCAGCTCGACCAATCGGTTCGCGCTCGCAACCTGACCGAAGGGCACACCGACTTCATGGCGACCACCCTCGGTCAGTTCTTGAAGAAGCGCCCCGCCGGCAAGGTCGTGGCCATGATCGACGAATCCACTGGCGCCGATGCGCTGGTGCTGAACACCGTCGACCATCCCTACCTGAAGTCGATCGACCAGATTCAGAAGCTGGTGCGCGAGTTCAAGGCCAAGGGCAAGAAGCCGGTGCTCGCCTACACGGGTGACTCGCCGTCCGAGGAGCTGCTCCTCGAGCTGTCGAACACCTACGACGAGCTGAAGCTCTCCGACTTCGAGTTGGTGCCGGTGGCTCAGTCCGCCGACGCCTATAAGATGTTGGCGAACCACGAAGCGCAGCTCGCCATCGTCTGGGAACCCGACACGTCCGCTGCCCGCGCCGCCGGTCACACGGTTGCGCTGTCCAGCAAGAACGCGCCGCGCCGTATCCTGGACGTCATCGTCGCCTCCGACCGCATCATCGCCAATGACCCGCAAGCGGTTCAGGCGGTGGTGACCGAGTTCTATCGCGCCCGCAAGTACAACGCCGCGCACCCCGCGGAGTTTCAGGCTGCCATCGCGAAGGACGGCAATCTCAACGCCGAAGACGCCAAGACCGTGCTCGACGGGATTTACCTGTTCGACGCGGCTTCGGCGCACACCTTCTTCTCGACTCCGGCGTACCCGCTCGACCAGACCCCAATGTGGGAGTCGGTGCAGGGTATCGCCGGCATCATCGCGCTCACCGACCCGAGCGTGAAGCCCAACGAGAAGATGTGGGACGGCCGCTTCGCCAAGAAGGCCGCCGAGCTTCTGAAGTAAGGGCTCGTCGACGACACCAGGGGCGGTGCGATGTGCACCGCCCCTCATCTCTAAAGCCCAAAATTTCAGAGGATCCACATGAGTCAATCCGATTCAACCGATGAGTCGCAAGGGCGGCTCGATTCTGATTTCGTCGAAGGAGATCTCGATTTCCCGCTCGTCGAGGAAGTCGAAGATGCAGATGGTTCGGGCACTCCCTTCGATGACCCGATAGCATCGGCATACAGCTGCTACGCCGGCATCATGCCACCAACCGCCAATGGAAGCGGTCAACGCGTGGCATCCAACAGGTTGTACAAGATTCCGCGCGGCAACCTGCAGCCGGACAAGTCCGACGACAGGGTGATTCCCTTGGCGCAAACGGCACACGACATGCTGCGCGCGC
Organism: uncultured Candidatus Obscuribacterales bacterium; assembly: GCA_964478655.1. Classification (GTDB taxonomy): domain Bacteria; phylum Cyanobacteriota; class Vampirovibrionia; order Obscuribacterales; family Obscuribacteraceae; genus CAYZJR01. Next base: position 16,684 of record CAYZJR010000076.1, on the reverse strand, counting down.
ACATACTCGGGGAGCACTACCCCTGCATCGGCGCCAGAAGCGCCTTCGCCCGCGGCTCCTACCGGTTCGGGTTCTACAAGAACCTGGCTCACCGGTCGTCCGTGATCGCGATGGGACGCGACCTGCGTCGATTCGTCGGCGAGTACGAGAAGCTCGGTGACTTCACGACGTTCATCGCGTCGTTCAAGTACCCGCAGCAGACCACCGAAGCGGCATTCGAGAAACTGCTCTGGCAGCACCTGCAGCTGATGCACGACCTCGATACCACCAGCAAATGGGACCCGCACTACTCGCCCGATCCCGAAGCCCCGAACTTCGCCTTCAGCTTCACCGACTGCGCGTTCTTCGTGGTCGGCATGCATCCCGGCGCGTCGCGGTATTCGCGCCGCTTCGCCTTCGCCACCCTGGTGTTCAACCCCGAGTCGCAGATTCGCCGCCTCAAGCAGGACGGCGAAATCGACAAGTTCGCGCGCACAGTGCGTGATCGCGACATCGAGTACCAGGGTTCGATCAACCCCTCGCTGCCGACGGACCACACCACTACCGGCGGCGAAGCTCGAGTCTACTCGGGCATGGCCCATCGTCCAGGCAATGCGTGGAAGTGCCCCTTCCATCCGCGTCCCGACGTCACCACGCCGACAAAGAAGTAACTCCGGCCGCTCGTTTTTACTTGCCGTAACACGGCAGAGGCTCGGCACTGGCGCTGCCGCCGAGTCTTGGTTTGTACTCGCTCCTTGCAGCAGGAGCAATCTGTAACCACCGATGGTGCCTCACGTCGAGGCACCTCGGTCAAACTTCAAGCAAAGGACAACACAATGAATTCGATCCGAAAGTTTGCCGCCCTCGGGCTGGCTCTGCTCGTCGCCTGCGTGCTCGGTCTCACCGGTTGCAACCGCAGCGAAAACAACAACCAGGCGCAGTCCCAGGCGAAGCCGAAGTTCACGGTCGCCGTCTCCATCTACGCCGGCTGGATGCCGTGGTACCTCGCCAACGAGGACGGCAGCCTGAAGAAGTGGGCCAACCGCTACAACATGGACATCAACGTGGTGTACATGGACTACCCCGCCTCGCTCGACGCCTTCGTCGCCGGCAAGGTGGACGCGGTCGTGATGACCAACATGGAAGCGCTCGACATGCCTGCCGCGGCCGGCATCGAGACCTCCGCCATCATCATGGGCGACTACTCCAATGGCAACGACGCCATCCTCGTCCGTGACAACCTGACGCTCGCGGACCTCAAGGGCAAGAACGTGTTCCTGGTCGAGAAGACCGTGTCGCAGTACATGCTGTCGCGCGCGCTCTCGATGCAGACCAAGATCGCCGAGAAGGACCTGACCATCGTGAACGTGTCGGACGCCGACATCGCCCCTTCGTTCATCGCGTCGTCCTCGCAGAAGGCCGTCGTGACCTGGGCGCCGATGACCCTGGAGATCGAGAAGGACAAGTCCGTTCGTCGCATCTTCGACTCGGGCAAGATCCCCGGCGAGATCATGGACCTGATGGTCGTCAACACCAAGGTGCTCAACGCCAACCCCGACCTCGGCCGCGCCCTGACCGGCGTCTGGTACGAGAAGATGGAAGAGATCCGCACCGCCGGACCGGCGCGTGAAGCCGCCGTCGCCAAGATGGCGTCGCTCGCCAAGAACACCCCGGCCGAGTTCGAAGCTCAGCTCGCCACCACCGCGCTGTACACCACGTCGCGCGCCGCTGCCGACTACACCAGCTCCAAGGAAGTGCAGGCGAAGATGGACCTCGTGCGCCACTTCTGCTTCGACCACAGCCTTTTGGGCGAAGGTGCCAAGTCGGTCGACATCGTCGGCATCAGCTACCCGGACGGCACCATCCAGGGCGACCGCAACAACGTGAAGCTGCACTTCGACGCGCGCTTCATGGAAGAGCACGCCGCCGGCAAGATCACGCTGAAGTAAGTCCTGCTTCTGCCGGAAGCAAGAAAAAACGGCTGCTCGTAGCAGCCGTTTCCGCCACCGCGGCTGGTATCAGCGCAAGCTGACCAGCCGCGGTGCGGTTTTCACTTCGGCAACTCTTACGGAGGAACGATTAATGTTTCGTACTGACTCAAAACTGCCCCGGTGGCAGACTATCGTCTTGGGGCTCCTCCCCTTCGTTTTGTTGATCGGCCTGTACATGTTCGAGGCGCACCACATCCGCGTTCTCGAAGCACAGGGTGGTTCAACGGCAACGGCTTCTTCGAAGTTGGTTCCCACGTTCGCTGAGATGTGGGACGGGTTCAAGTCCGCAGCGTTCGAACGCGATTCGAAGGGTGACCTTCGCTTGTGGGTCGACCTGTGGGCATCGCTTCAGCGCTTCGCCATCGGCATGGCGTTCGTAGCGCTGGGTGTCATCGTCGGGCTCTACATGGGGGTGTTCCCCTTCTTCGAGTCCCTGCTCTCGCGATTCTTCGTCTTCCTCGACAAGGTTCCGCCCTTGCTGCTTTTGCCCATCCTCTTCATCATCTTCGATGTCGGGGAGTTGTCGAAAGTGGCTCTGGTGGTCATCGGTGTCTTCCCAGGCGTCGTGCTCGACGCCTACTTGAAGGCGAAAGAAATCCAGCGAGAACAGTTCTACAAGGCGCAAACACTGGGCGCCAGCGAGCAGGAGATTGCGTGGAGCATCGTCTTCCCGCAGATTCTGCCCAAGATGATCGACACTCTGCGGCTCAACTTCAAGGCCGCCTGGTGCTACGTCATCGCCGGTGAATCCATCGCGGCTGCCATCGGCATCGGCTACCGCATCTACGTGCTGCGTCGGTACGTGGCCATGGACATCATCATCCCGTACGTGATTCTCGCGACGCTGATGATGTTCGCATTCGATTACCTCTTCCAGTGGTTGTGCAAGCGCTACCGCTGGGCCGGAAAGTAAGGAGAACCTAACCATGAACGACCTTTTGATCGATGTCAAAGACGCGGTGGTTAGCTATCCTTCCGCGGAGGGAGAGCGAATCATCCTCAACCACGTCAACCTGCAAGTGCGCCGCGGTGAGCTCGTCACCGTGGTCGGTCCGTCCGGATGCGGCAAGTCGACCCTGCTTCGGCTGGTGCTCGGCTCGCAGTTTCCGAACTCCGGACTCGTGCTCGTCGACGGCAAGCAGGTGGCGCGCGTGACGCGCGACACCGGCATCGTCTACCAGACCTACTCGCTGTTCCCGCACCTCACGGTGCTGGACAACGTGGCACTGGGGATGGTGCTCGAGAAGACCAACCTGCCCGAGCGCTTCGTCACCGGCACGCCCGTTCGCATCCTCGAAGCGCTCGACCGCCGAATTCACAGGTCGACGGCGCTCAACGAGGCGATCGCCCTCGGTCGCGAGCAGGAAAACCCGACCATGATCACGCGCCTTCTGGCTCTGACGCGCTACTACAAGGTGCGTCAGGAGTCGCGTCGCCTGGCAGCTGAGCTTTTGGCGTCGTGTGGTCTCGACCCCAAGAAGGACGGCGAGAAGTATCCCTTCGAGCTGTCCGGCGGCATGCGCCAGCGCGTCGCCATCGCTCAGGCGATGATCATGAAGCCCAAGATTCTGCTGATGGACGAGCCGTTCGGCGCGCTCGACCACACCCGCCGCTCGGAGATGCAAGACTTCATCCACGAGCAGTGGCAGCGGCATGGGCTCACGGTCTTCTTCGTCACCCACGACCTGGAGGAAGCGTGCAAGGTGGGCACTCGGCTCATCTGCCTCTCGCAGTTCTGGAGCGACGCCAACGGCAAGCAGGGCGCAGGCGCCAAGATTCTCATCGACAAAGCCGTCGCCGGCGGCACCGAGAAGCCCTCGAGTTTCTCCGGTTCGGATGAGTTCAAGACGCTGGTCGAGGGAATCAACTCCCGCGGCCTGAAGCCCAACAGCCTTCTGCCCATCAGTGCTCGCGAGCTGACCCACCGGGACGCTGTCGCGGGCTAACAGGCAACACACAGTAAAAACCATCAAGCGGCGCGAGCACCACTTATGGTGCTCAGCGCTGCGGAGAGAAAAAACACCATGACTGTCTTCCTCGCAGCTCTGTCCGCAATCGTGGCCCTCGTCATCGGCGTCTTCCTCGGAGGCGCCATGAACTTCCGCAACTTCGGCAGCTCCGGCGCCGCCATCATCGGCTCCGGTCTCGCCTTCGTCGTCACCATCACCCTGGCGGCGACGACAACGGGTGCACTCAGCATCGTGGGCGTCGCCTTGGCGTCGCTCGTTGCGGGCGTGCTCATCCGCGGCTCGGCATCCTAAGCCGGTCGCGAGTTCATCCGTCAGTTTCGTTTCAGTAGTCGCAGGCACGTCGCCTGCGGCAAAGGCAAACCAATCTTTGGAGACACTCAAATGAAGAAAGGCTATATCGCCATCGCCGTCGCCGTCCTCGCGGTCGTCGCCGGGCTCCTCTACATCAGCAACCGCAACGCGGTCAACCGCGGCGGTGTGACTGTCGTCACTCGGGCCAACGCCCAGCAGGAAATCCTCGGTTCCGACCGTCCTGTCATCCTGCTCGTCACCAGCAAGAACGGCTGCCCCGACTGCCCCGCCGTCCTGGAGGCGCTCAAGAAGGAAGTGTCCAAGTACCCGAACGTCAAGTTCGCGGTCGCGGATGCCGCCGAAGTGGGTGCTCCCGCCAACGCCGTGCCGCTCATTCTGTCCGCTCTGCCAGGCGTCGGTCCGACGTCACAGCAGGCGAACGTGAGCCCGGCTGACGTCCCCGCCTACATCGCCAAGCGCGCCGACATCGCCGGCAAGCAGATGGCTGCGATGAAGAAGGTGGAAGCCCTCGAGAAGGAAGTCGCCGTGAAGGGCAAGCCCTTCGACGACGAGCTCGAAGCCATCAACAAGCGCGCAGAAGCGGCTCTCGCGCCGATTCAGGCTCGCGCCGAGAAGGCTCTCGAGCCCCTCAAGCTCGAAGGCGACGCGCTCAACAAGCGCATCGAGGCGGCCCTGGGCACCCTGCCTGCGGACCTCGAGAAGGCTCGCCAGGCGCAGGACCGCGACGAGTTCATGCGCATTCGCGCTGAAATCGCCGAGAAGGTCAAGCCCTTCCAGGCCGAAGCCGAAGCCCTCAAGGCAAAGATGGCTGACACGCTGAAGCCCTTCCAGGCGGAAGCGGAAGCTGCCATGAAGCCCTTCGAGGCGGAGGCGGAGCAGGTCGCACAGCGGCGGAGCCAGGCGCTCGGTACGCTCGATGCGGACCTCGAAGCCGCTCAGTCGGAGCTGATGGCGCTTCTGTTCGCTGACCAGCTCGGCGCCTTGATGGGCGACGCGCCGGCGGACACGACGGCTCCTGCCGACAAGAAGTAACCAGCTCGCAAGAGCACTAGAACAAAGACAAAGGGGCGGTGAGGATCTCCGCAAGGAACCTCACCGTCCCCAGTCTTGCCATTCGCTTGCGGGTGACACCGCATTCAGTGGCAGTTCTTTTTAATGAAGACACTACTATATTCTATAATTATTAAAGCGCAGAGCTCAAAGAAAGTGAGCAGACTCTTCCTGCCATCCCACGATCCCGAATTCTGCCTTGACAGGGTTTTTGATTTTTCCTGAAAAATCTCTGGAAATACATGCGGGAAAAAGGATAAATCTTTTAGTGTTTGGTTGAACTTTTTCGAGGCCTCGAGCGTTGTATAAGTAGACCCCTCGATCAATGGCAGGCAATGATGATCGCAATGGCTTCAAACATTCGCAGACACATCGCAGCTGCGCACCCTTCCGCGATTCTCACCACGCGCGAGATGCAGTATTGCGGAAGTCGCAGTGCTGTCGATCAAGAACTCTCTCGACTCGTACGTGTGGGTGAATTAATACGGCTTACCAACGGTGTTTTCGTTCGCCATGATCACCCACAGCCATTCATGGCTCCTGTTGAAATTATTCGATCAAAGGCGACAGCATTCGGAAAACAGATCGTACTCGACGGTGCAGAAGCTTTAGCCCAGCTAAATTTCGTCGAGACACCAAAAGACAAGCTCTCATTTTCGTCCACTGGCTCAACAACTGAGCTAACCTTGCACTTGCATGGAATGCGAGTTCAAGTGAAAGGTGTCTCCGCCAGGAAATTGCAATTAGGAGATTCGGCTCCGGGAACTCTGCTTCGGTCACTGTGGCAAACTGGCAAAAGGAACTGTTCATCCGATCTTGTGCGCAGTGCCATGCAGTTACTAAATCGTTCAGAAAAGGAGTCAATTTGGAACCTGATTTTTCTGCTACCTGCTTGGTTGAAACACATGATTATGCCGATGCTTCCTCAAATTCCTTTTGAGAAAAAGAGCCATAACAACCAAACACAAGACGAGAGAAATACTCAGCAAACATCAATCGACTGTGCGGTCGAATCGTCCTATCAGGAAAACGTTTCGCAGAGAACCCACCGTGATGAAGCATCATCAATAGAGAAGAGCAGGACTCAAAATAGAAACTCTGATTCCAAGCCGTCCGCGGTTAGAACGTTTGGCGAGCTGCTCTACCAATTTCGTCTTAGCGTTCCTTCTTACGGATTTGGTTCGAGTTCAGTTAACGAAACGCCAGCGGCATATGAATGTGCAACCGCGCACACATCAACTAATCTCAATTCCCGACATGAACAACACAAAATTCAGACTCGAGCGCATTACTATCGGCCTTTACGGATACTCCTGACCGACAAGAGTTTAAGTTTCGGGCGATCACACCTGCTGCTTAGCTCCGCGTAACCCGGACCTTCACCAATTGTCCGAATCAATAAATGACCCACCAGTAATATGTCACCATATTCAATGGCGGCTGTTGCCTGACAAATGGCTCATGAATGCGTTAGTGGTCGTCTTGCGGCGGTGACGATAGGCTCAGCCTGGCGAAATTCGCTTGGTCAACAAAAACTGGAAGTGCTTTGCAATTTCCAGAGATTTTTCCGAAAAAATCAAAAAAATACTCGAATACCAGAATCGCATCATTCTTTGCCTGTTTCGGCGCACAGCATTCAGGGCAAAACAAAGACGGCCCTTTTCGAGGTGTTCGGCATTGAAACTTTCCATTCTTCTCACCGTCGCCACCTGCTTAACCCTTTTGGAGATTTCACCAGTGAGTGCATCCAAAGCCGCCCCCGACTTCCCATACGTGCATTCGGACCTCGATGGCATCTTTTATGCACGCTGCATTCCAGGCGACTCCAGCGCCGCCAAGACCGAGATTTACCAAGTTCAAAAAGAAAAAGACAAGCTGGTCGACACATACAACGTCTACAGCAAGAACGGATTGCGCCTCGGCTGGAGCCCAATTGCAGGGAAGGTCGCGATGATGCTTATTCGTCCCGAAGACAAAGCAGACCCTAACAAGCAAGAGGAACTCATCTTCTTTTTAGGCGGCAAGCGCCTTTCACACTGCACGACATCTGACTTGCAAAAACTCGGCGCCAAACTGAGACCTGACATGCGCAGCGGAAATCATGCTCAATTCAAGGTTCTCGGCTCACGCCAAGTCCCAGGAACGAACGAATACGACTTTGTAATCTCAATCGATGGCAAAGAAATCGGCTTCAATATCCTGACAGGAAAGCAACGAGATTTGGCTCATAATCAAGCTGCAAGCGAATCGACCCAATGGTTGGAACAGCGAATAAGAGAAGCGAAAACAATAAAGCCAGGAATGACGCGCGCTGAGTTATTGAAGATATGCGATGTGGAAGGCGGCTTACAGCCTATGCTTGCCAATCGCTACGTGCTCAAATCCTGCCCACTTATCAAGCTCGAAGTTGATTTCGATGCGAAGGCAGCAGATAAGAAGAAAGACAGTGAAATCACAGTGGCAACAGTATCTCGCGTCTATACGGACTTTGTCGTCGTTGACTAAGAGTCGTTGACTCAAAGGAGTCGTTGACTCAAAGGAGTCGTTGACTCAAAGGATTAGAGTTGTTCACTACCCGTAGTCGTGCTACTTCAGTCTCAGCTTCGGCCGCCCGATCATCAAAGCACCGCCGGCTCCAAACTTTGCCGAGTCATTGCCTAAGTACACTTCGTTGAAACAACGGACAAACTGATCGCGCGTAAGCTTGAAGGTTCCATCGTTGACACTGTCGCGAAGCGTCGCCGCAGCCGTGGTCGGCTCTCCAACACCGTATGGATTGCGAATCGTATATGTTCCACTTTTTGCATCATAACCGAGCACACTGTATGCGTGATGATATCCAGTAGGGAGCCCAAGACTCTCTGCAAACGCGTTCCCTTTCGCCACAGCCGCCACCACAGGCAGTGCCCTTTCAATGTTCCCCGAAACATTTTCGGCCACGGTCGCCCCGCTCGTATCGCCAGAAGGAACAATCATCGAAACGCTCTTTCCAGTCAAAAGTTCCATCGCAAATGTGACCCGGCCGCCTTCTGCCAACACATTGCGCCCAGTTCCGCCCGCGGCTGCGTCATCTTCAGACAGCGCCTTTTTGCGCGCTTCCGGATTCGACTCTAGATAACTCATAAACGCCTTCTCGAGAACGGGTGCCCATATTCCATTCTCAGAAGCCTTGGCGTACACCGCGAGTTCCGCATCATTCGGACGTTTCACAGTAACAGGGCGCGATGCGTCACCGGGAAACGTGACGGTAAACGTCCCATTCTTATTATCCTTGATCATCTTTGCCAACTCTTGCGGCTGATTCTGAGCCAGCGACGCAATCGCAGCAAGATAGAAACAGTCAGCAGAAGCACCTTGGCGCACCGCCTCGGGTCGAATGGCATGGGTCGCATCCTTGCCGCCGAACAGATCGCAAGACGCATAATTCAGCGAATCACGCGCTTCTTTGACAGTTTTGGCAGCATCGCGTTTCAATTCCGCGGAAGCCCCGGCGCCAAACTTCGCCAGATCGGCTTGCGTGACGCCATCATTGTCGTTCCACGAATACTCGTCTTTCGAAAGAGTCTGCATCACTTCGCCATGCATCTTAAGAAGCGCCAAAGAAGCGGCATCCTTGCCGGTTACCCGGTTGTTCGAAATCGCGTCGTCGATTTCAGCAGGTGTCAAATACTTGTTGCCATCACGATTGATCTTGCCGAAGTTGGAGACAGCCGATTGCACAGCTTCATCCAAAAGCCGTGCCGATGCATCAGCGCCACTGCTCTGCGCACCTGAATTCTCCGGTCGTTCCTTCCCTTCAGCCATGACAGGCTCCCAAGACTCTTCTATATATCTACCCAGTTCCCAAAAATCCTGTTTTGGCCTCCAGCATGAACACCAGGTAAAATTGGACTTCCAGCGCGCCGACTCAAAAATTTTTGGGAGGAACATTGGCGACAATGTCTCCGGAAGTCACATCGGAAATTTGCAATATCTGCGGCAAAAAGAAAGTGCGCGGATCGATTACACAATGGATTTTCAGCGGCGACAACTGCTCTTGTTCCGCGCCCGAGAAGCAAGGTATTTTGCAGCTATGCCCTTTGTGCGGTTGCCGCCAACGCTCGACATCAGGCTCGATTACGCAGTGGATCTTCGCGCCCGTTCAGTGCAAGTGCGAGGCGAAACATGCACCGATAGACGAACAACAGCTTCCACCCGACGACATCATCCCTGGCGGCATCTACGAATTCATAGGCGTCGCCGGTGTCGGCGGTATCGGTACTGTCTACAAAGCACGAAACAAGAAGCTGGCGAAAACCGTTGCAATCAAAGCGATCACGCCGGCACTCAACGAAATCTTCGACTCGCAGAAGTTCGAACGCGAAGCAAAATCGATTTCGAAACTGCAGCACCCAAACGTTCTCTCCATCTTGGAATTCGGCGCCATGACTGATGGACGCCCATTTTTGGTAACTGAATGGATTGAGGGCTGCACCTTGGCTCAGTACGTTACTCGGCACGGCGTTCTATCGCCAAAAGCAGCCGAGGAGGTCTTTTCGGCAGTCTGCGATGGCTTGTCGCACGCACACAAAAGACACATCGTGCACCGCGACATCAAACCGGGAAACATCATGCTGAGCCGTTCGAGCGACGGCTGGACGGTAAAGGTCATAGATTTTGGAACATCGAAAGACATGGTTCAAGACCAAAGCACCACGCGCATCGAAGACATCGCGTTCAGTCCCTATTACGTCAGTCCGGAACGTATCAGCGGCATAGATGTTGATGAACGCGCCGACTTGTACTCGCTTGGATGCACAATGTTCGAAGCACTCACGGGCAGACCCCCATTTACGGGCAAAGCTATGACGGTGGCATTGCGCCACCAGACAGAGGCGCCGCCTACTCTTTTTGATGTGTCAAAAGGAATCGAATACCCTAAAAAACTGGAACAGGTTGTAGCGAAGCTATTGGCAAAGGACCCTCAAGATCGCTTTCAAACCGCCGAGCAGGTCAAGGCAGCTCTGCTCTCTAGAGAACCGCGCGAAACAAAATCAGGGCGGTCCTCACTACAACCGTTACTCGCGTACGCTGCAACGGCAACCCTGATCGTTTTAGTGTTCGGGGTCTTAATGTACGTGGCATTTTTGGCTCCCACAGACAGTTTTGGAAACAAGGCGTCGGGTCCGATCGCAGCAAGAAACGCAAACGCTTCAATCGAGTCCAACACTCAGATCAAGGCGTTCGTAGATACAAATTGGGACGGAATCACATGGAAAGCGGCCCTTGAATCGGCAGACGCAAGCAAGGTCCCCGATAGCCCGCAGTTCTCTCACTTACACTTTCGAGACAAAAGCCTCTCGCTGTCGGACCTGAGCCGAATATGCGCTCACAAAAACCTGCGCGGTCTTTCTCTACCGGCGTGCAATCTCAGGGAGGAACACCTGGAGATTTTGAGCAATTGCGATCAGCTTGAAACCCTTTATATAGGCGAAAACCCAGCGCTCAAAGATGAACATCTACTGAGTCTAGTTTCACTTCCACAATTAAGGACTCTATCGCTGAGTAATGGAAACTTTACCGACAAGGTCCTCGAAACCATCGCAAAAATGCCTTCTCTAACGATGTTACATCTGGATGCATTGAAAAATCTCAAAGCGCTGGGAGAGCTTAATAAACGTCCAACGCTCACGAAACTATGCTTGAAGCACGCAAGACTTGCCGACGAAGGCTGGCAACAGCTCGGCTCACTTAGGTACATACAGCAACTCAATCTCTGCGATACGGAACTCAACGATGCTCGGATGCAAGCAGTGGCCAAAATGCCAGCAGTCGACCGTCTCGATATCACAGAAAACCAAATCACCAAAAATTCAATTGAGACTTTCAAAAAGATGCAGTCGCTCAAGCAGCTCTATATAAGAGACTTCAAGCTGGGCAAATCTCAGTTGGGTATGCTGGGCGCCTATTTAGGTCTCAAACACATAACTATTGAAGAAAGCCTTGAAGACGCCGTTTTCAGGACTGACTCGCAAGCGAGATCGCAAACTCTTCCTAGTAACGCGTCACGAGTGAACGACAACATGTTCGACGCCCCGGACTGGCTCGACGTGACCTGGGAGGGTGGACGGCACTGGAAAATACCTGGGGTAACTGAAATTGACGATGACGAAGTCGAACGAGTGGCGCGGTTGCCCGAATATGATTATGTATCTTTGATCTCGAATGATCACAGTAATTTCACCGAACGCGGGCTGCGTGCAATCTGTCGCCAGCCACATTTGCGCGGACTGGCAATCGCTAAAACCAATCTCGACCGCAAGAAATTGGAGATTGTGTGCTCGTTTGCCAAAGACCTGAGAATTCTTACCATTGGTGATAATCCAGCTTTGACGGATGAAGATCTCGAGTGTTTGCCCAAGCTGAAGCAGCTTCGCGCGCTCGACATGACCAATGGGAAGTTCACTGACAATTGCGTGGATGTACTGTCCAAGATAGATTCGCTTGAACATCTAAAAATGGGCAGAATGAAAAACTTCACCGGTGCCAAGCTCGCGAAGCTGGGAAGATTGAAGAAATTGATGTCGCTGGTGCTGTTTTCTGTTCCAATGAGCGACCAAGGATGGCAACAACTCTCGACCTTGCAGCAGATCACAGTTCTGAATTTGGACGGAACGGATCTGGATGACGCAAAGATGCAGATGTTATTAAACATGCCACTAGAGCGCCTCTCAATCAGAGGCACAAAAATAACAGACAAGGGATTCCTAAGCCTGGCGAAGTTAAGGGGTCTCAAACTGCTGCATGCAGTCGACTTAGCGAATGTGAGCCGAAGAGCCATAGAGAGACTGCAAGTAGAACTCCCGAATTGCACAATCAAAAAAGTAATCCTTGATGATGGACACGGCGATCCACTTTTGGCTGAGCCGGCTGCCGGAAGAGAGGTTCCGTAATCTACGTAGTTTCCGGTACAACACCACGTTAGCGCCACGCACCTGCCACGTTACCGCCACATAGCGCAGATAACTTAAGGCATAAGGCGTTTGTGCACCGCTAACGAAGACGCCAAAGGTTTCGAGGAAAGTGAGAGAGCAGCCCGCCAAGGCTGCTCTTTTGTGTTTCACGCAGGTTCAGGATTTGTTCAACAAATTTGTCGAGAATATTTGGAGTCCCCCCCCTGGTTCGGACCATGATGCGAAGCACATTTGAAATCCCCGCTCCAAGAAAAGCAGATCCAATTTCAGAAAAACTATGCCGTGAGGTTGAACTAGTAAGCAGCCTCCGCCAGACGTTGGGAGGCGGCATGAAGGAAGCTTTGCATGAAGCAGCAAACAACCCATCGCACGTAGCAGTGCAAGTGATTGCATCAGCAGTATTAGGAACAGCAATCTCAGTAGCTGCTCGAAACCCTGGCGTGTTGGGCAAAGCGCTTGAGCCGGCGCTGAGGATTGGAATGCAGAGCGGTGCAGAACTAGGAACGTTCGCACTCTGCGCAGACCTGGGACTCCGCATCAGCGAACCTGTACTCTCTGCCTGGCGAACGGATCGCCACATGGAATATGATAAACAATTGCTCGCCGCAAGTCTCGGTCGCGCTGTCGTCGATTACACGACCGTGGGAACCGCAGGAGTTCTCGGCGCGAAGCATGGAGTCAGCACCATATACGGTGCACGCGCTTTAGTTCAAGAATTGGCATCCGCTTCAAGCTGCGAGCCGGCGTTCGCATATGCAGGATCTGCCGGAACAAGAATGTTTCCCATGCGCGAGACAGCAATTGACGCACCCACTCTGCCTGACGCAGTGTTCATGCGCGGTCGCAGCTATGCCGACACCAGCAAGACTAAACCGCCCGAACTAAAGCTCACAGGAAAGGTAGAGATACTGGAGGCCGAGCCAAAGTTGGTTGAAGCCGCATCTGCAGGCGACCTCTTTTTGTTTCCCAAAATCAGCGGGCAAAACAATAATTATGTAGGCGGCAGAGTTTTTGACGGCAACAAGCTTCGAGCGTTCGACCTCGTAGACATCGTCGGCATAGATAGAGCCTTCTTTAGGAGAGGAACAGCGGGGTTTTCAGAGGCGGCAGGAAATGTATCAGCGTGCTTAAAAGAACTGCAGGGCGAGTCAATCAGTTGGAGAAAGACTCCTCACAACCGCACATATCTAGCGTCCTGGCCGCAATATCGGATGAAGTCAGGCAAGTCACTATGGAAGTCCGAAGAAAACTTTCGTGCAAGCGAAAAGCCTCAGGCATCCGAATCGCTCACGGAAGGCAGACCAGTTGAGATTCACCGAAATCTGGAGAATGTTCCTCACATAAAACTATCGGGAAACATTCATACGGGTCAGTTTCCACCAGAGTCGCCACACGTCGGAGACTTGCATCTGAGCTACAAGACCGATAGCACGGGCCGCTTCAACCGAGAACACGGACATTCGAACTATGGCTATTCAGGATACTTTCGCGCCGACGTGCATGATGGCCAACGTTGGAAACCGCTAGACATCTGGAAACTCGTAGGAGAAGAAAATGCGCGCTTCAATTATCGCTATCAGATTGACGAGCGCCAATCATGGCTGATAGCAAAACTGAAGGAACTGCAAGGCAGTAGCGCTCAGTTCAATTCCGTCGCGGACGAGAAGGGATTTTTCGGCTATATGCTCGAAATTTAGCTGACGCCGAGGAGTGACAAAGCGAGTTTGCCGGGCCCAACTAGGCCTCCCTCATCTGTCCTGACCTGAACATTCACTAATCGACACACCAAACATGTTGCAAAACCGTAATTTTGTAAAGCGAAGAATGCATGATCATGTGAGCCAATCACCAGACTTTTGAGCAAGCCACTTCGTAAAAGAACACCATAACTGGTGCCAATATCACACGACACCATGTATTGATAAGAGCAGATAAAACTACGAAGATCGCGACAACAAGCTGTTTTTGACCTTCCACCTACAACTAATACGAACCCGCGCTGTGATGATCCGTTGTTCATTTACGAAGCGAATCGAGCAACTACCACACTCCGCCTGAAAAGTTCGTGCAGCGCCCTTTACCTTGTGAAGTGCTTTGCGCAAAGATTTTCGGGCACAAGTTTCAACAAAGGTTCGCGCTAGGATACCTCTTTGAACTTCGAAATTGCTCAACTCAAGGGCTTCTACAATAATGAAGAAAATGCGTATGTCCTGTTCAGCCACTAATTCGGGAGTGAACCGAACTTTTGCTAGTGATTGCAGCTCACATGCAAAAATTCAATATCACGGAGCAAAAACCCCAAAAGCCTTGAACTGCAGCAATTTGCGAAACTGCAAATCAACTGGATTCGCTAAGATAATTTTTTGCAAACGAACTTCGGCGCCACCACACATAGTGCGAGCCTCGCGACCCCATGTTCGTTATTCTTTCCTAAATATCAAAAGTTTCGAAGAGTCTCAAATTGCCTGGGCCGGACTCAGCAGCCAGAACCAGCATGATCACTTGTCTTACATGAAGGTAGAAAGTCGCCCCACAAGCTCAATAATATCTGTCTTGCAAACGTAAACACCACTCAGCCAGGAGGCGACCTTATAACCCTTTAGTATGAACGTCCCTAAGAAATAGGCAATAGCCCTAGCGGGTGATTACCCGCGTTAATGGGGGCCAAATGCAATTAAATTGCCAATATTGGCCTAATTCGGACGCCTATAGTCATCATGGCGTTTGCTCGTCACTCTTGAAGTGCATTTCGAAGATGCGATGACAAAGCTCTTTCATCGAACAATTGCGTGCAACTTCTCGGACACCCCGCAAGGACCGTCCGAACAGGATTATTGCTCACAAACGATCTCATAAGCACAAACATCATGAACAACGAACCAACACCTACCCCTCCTAAGCCTCGGCGCAACATGGAGCCCAGAAAGGATCAAAGCTACTTCGAACGCTTGCTCGGCTACATCCCTGCCGACATTCTCGCGGCGTACATGACCTTCTCAGGCATTCTTGCCGACGAACCAAACAACCCCATCTGGCTGCACTGGGCGGGCTTCATCGCCCTCTTGATTCTGGCGCCGTTCTATTGCATTTATCGCCCGACCGACCCGCCGCCGATGCTGCACGCAAACAAGACGTACTACTGCGCAGCGGCTTCCACTCTGTCTTTTGCAGCGTGGTGCTTTGCACTGGGCGGCCCTTTTGCTGCAACGTTCGATTGGTATCGACCCGTTTACGGTAGCCTTGTTCTCATTCTTACTGCCTTGATTCTTCCCATGCTCGAGAAGATTTTGCTCAAACAAGATCCGCCGAGCAGCAACTCCTAAAAACGGAGATACCCAATGAAACTCCTCACTCTTGCCTTCACGGCTGGTCTCGCCGTTCTTATGTCCGGATGCGCAGCCTTGCGCCCGCCCGTGCAAGTTCACCCGATTGAAACCAAAGACAAACCCACGTTCGTAGACCTCGACGCAACGCGCCGTGGATATATCATTCTGCCTCGCCCTGACGGCAAAGGTTTTTATGTTCTTGCGGAACCATCACCAGAAGCCGCACTAGCAACGGTCAATAAGATTCTGGCAGAGGTGTCGGTAAAGAATGGCTCTGTGCCTATCGATGCGAAGACGCAAATCGAGTTCAACACCGCAGTCATTCAGTTGGCGAGCAAGTCGCAGACTGTGCTGTTCTTGCGAGAGTCGCTCTACAGGCTGAATGAGCAGAGCGTCAACCAGACGCTTCCGCCTGAGGAAATCGCCAAGCTTTACGAGACCGCGATGTTGACGGCCTTGAAGATGGCAGAGACGGAACTCGCAAAACAGCAGACCGATCTCGCGAAGCTGCTTGCTGACCCAGGTGTTCGCGACGTCTGGAACCAGGTTTTCGGACAACCACCGACCTCTGGGCAAGACACGCCCATCAAAGCGCCGACTGCACCCACAAAGAAGACGCCTGACCCTGCTGCAACGACTCCGTAATCTTAGACTTGATTGTCAATCTAAAAAGAGGAAAGAGCATGAAGACAACAAGCAGAGATTCCTCATTGTGATCACTCTTCTACAATCAAAGCATTCATGAGCTTTCCAGGAAGAAGAACAAATCCTATCTTTGTATATGCCATCACCCACGGTGGCACACTCGCGCTAACCGAAAAGAATCGTTAAGCCGCATCTCGCGCTACCTGGCGCAACAGCAGCTCCCCGAAAATGAGAATGGGCACCAGCGCATCGACACACCAAGCTGTCAACAGCATCGTCGCGTAAGCCGCACCCACACCTCCTTCAATTGGGCGTCGTTTGCAAAATCGCCGTCGCAACATTTAGGTAGATGGAGCTTTCAATTTCCCACGCACCAGACACCGCCGACCAAACAATCAACGCACTACAAGAAACGAATGTATTCCCGATAGCAATTGTGCTATCTGGGTTTCTTGTGT
>CAYZJR010000075.1:30950-33522 GCA_964478655.1 uncultured Candidatus Obscuribacterales bacterium | reverse complement strand
CGACAATCAACCCAAAATCGCCCTCCGCACAAATTTCGACGCGCTGGCAGCGTTCGTTCCTGTCGCAATGACAGACAAAGATGGAAACGCTAGCATCCAGGTCAAACTCCCAGACAGCCTCACGCGCTATCGCATCATGGCTGTTGCTGCGGCTGGCACCGGCGAGTTCGGCAAAGGTGAGTCAACACTAACTGCGCAGTTGCCGTTGATGGTGAAACCATCGTTGCCGAGATTTCTGCGCTTCGGTGACACGGCAGAACTTCCTGTAATGGTACACAACCAAACAGACAAGCCTCTCACCGTAGACGTGGCAGTGCGGGGCAACAATATCACTCTGGTCGAGGGTGGCAAGCGCGTTACCGTCAACGGCAACGACCGCGTCGAAGTTCGCTTCAAAGCAAACGCAACTCAAGCAGGCACTACGACATTACAAATAGTTGCATCTGCCGGAGAATACTCAGACGCCTCGGAGCAAAGCCTGCCCGTCTACACACCGGCAACCACTGAGGCTTTCGCCACATACGGCGTCGTCGATGGCAACAATGTGGTCTTGCAACCGGTCGACAAACCAAAAGACGTCTTCGATCAATTCGGAGACCTGGAAGTCACCACCAGCAGTACCGCGCTGCAAAGCTTGACTGACGCATATCATTATTTGGAAAACTATGATTATGCTTGTTCCGAGCAGCTTTCTGCACGCCTTCTCAGCATGCTTGCATTGCGCGACGTGATGGCTGCGTTCAAAACTCAAAGCAGCAAGGACAAGGCGACTACAACCAGGCTGATGAATGAAGACATCAAACTTCTTCTTGCACGCCAACGCTACAAAGGTGACTTCGGATTATGGAAAGAAAGCGATAAAAACGATTGGCCCTACGCCAGTATCCAAGTCACGAGAGCACTGATTGTGGCAAAACAGAAAGGCTTCAATGTTCCTCAAGAAAACCTCGACAGAGCGTTCAACTATTTGCGCAACATTGAAAGTTATGTGAAGCGACCAGAGTATTCGGAAGAATCAATCAACACGCTGCAATGCTACGCACAGTATGTGCTCAATATGTCTGGTCAAATACAGATAGAAGAGGCTCGTACACTACTAGCGAGAGGTCTACAGTCCATCAAGCCAGGCAGCAAAGAACGCGACAGAACATGGTGGTACGACGATGTCGTAGACAATATGGAATCTGCGGCATGGCTCGCTTGTGCGCTTTCGAAAGATCCTGCATCCAAGAATCTCGTTGCGCAAACCAAGAAATTAATCGAAAGCCGCATTGACGAAACCGCATCAACGGCCGATGTTCTTGGTGGCTCATATGGTGCCTGTAACTATCTCATGTTCTATTGCCCCAAACGGCTAAACGCCGTAGTTCTCGAGACTTTGATGATTAACGATCCTCAAAATCCTGTCATTCCAAAACTGGTTAACGGCTTGCTTGGCAGTCGCCACAAAGGAAGATGGGAGTCGACACAAGAAAACTTCAATGTGCTGCTTGCATTAGATCACTACTTCAATACATATGAAAAACTCACTCCGGAATTCCGCTTAAACATGTGGCTCGGCAACAGCTTTGCGGGCAAACAAGAGTTCAAAGGTCGCAGCACTGTGAGCAAGGCACTCACTGTTCCCATGGCCTATGTTTCGAAGCAAGACAAGGCAGACGTGACAATTCAAAAGGATGGACAAGGTCGCTTGTACTATAGAATCGGACTGCGGTACGCGCCGAAAGATCTCGCCGTTGCAGCGCTCGATCGCGGCTTTACGGTGAAGCGCACGTATGAAGCAGTCGATCACAAGACAGACGTTACACGCGATAAAGATGGCACTTGGCACATTGCACCTGGTGCGCAAGTTCGAGTCAATCTCGAAATAGAGGCACCGTCAGCCAGGTACCACGTCGCGCTAAACGACCCAATCCCAGCCGGTTGCGAGATTTCGAATCCGGATCTAAAGGGCAGCAAACAATCAACGCAATCACAGCCGTGGACTTGGTGGTTCTGGAATTGGTACGAGCATCAGAATCTTAAAGATGACAGAGCGGAAGTCTTCTCATCAACCTTGTGGGGCGGCACCTACAAGTACTCGTACATCATGCGCGCAACGACGCCCGGTACGTATCAAGTTCCGCCGACAAAAGCTGAAGAGATGTACGCACCGGAGACTTTCGGGCGATGCTCCAGCGATTTGGTAATCGTCGACTAGCAAACCTTAACGGTTTATCAAAAATTGCTGCCAAGCGATTGAAACGATCTCATAATTCTCGTACTCTTGCCATCGGCAGGTCGCAATACTATGGAATGGCGAACGCAAAGACGTGGAGGTCTGAGACCGTGAAGTCAAAACTCTTGCAACCGTCAAGCGTTCAGACGTTTCATGGTTCCTCCCTAGACGATGACGAAGCTGTCAAGATCGCGTCGGCAGATCATGGTTTGGAACCAGTCGAGAGATCGGCAAGCGATTTAATCAAAACTCAGAAGCCTTGGTTAGTTAGCCATTGGAAAACAGTTTTGCTCAGCACGACACTATTGGCTGGGTTGAGCGCTGGTGGATATTTTGGATATCAACACTTTTTCG
>CAYZJR010000075.1:13136-30850 GCA_964478655.1 uncultured Candidatus Obscuribacterales bacterium | reverse complement strand
CAGACCGTTTCAATATCGACGCACGAGACGGAAAGCGGCTCTATCAAAGGGCAGGTGCGCCTGGTGAATCCCCAAGTTGATGCCATATCGAGATTAGGAACTGTGCGCATCAATCTCCCAGCAGATACTCACCTGAAGCCAGGAATGTTTGTGCGCGGACAAGTGGAAGTGGGGCAGCGACAGGCTCTTACCGTTCCACATCAAGCATTGGTTACCAATCATGGCGAGTCGGTTGTTTTTAGATTGGACAACAAGCGTGCACTCAGCACACCAGTACAGGTTGGAACGCAGACAGAATCTTTTGTAGAAATCAAGCAAGGGTTGAAGCCTGGAGAACTAGTCGTGGCAAAAGGCGCGAGGTTTCTTGCAGACCGTGATGTTGTAGAAGTTTCCCAATAGCGGTAATGTTATGAACTGGAATATCTCCGCCTGGTGCATACGCAACCCCATACCTCCTATCATGCTTTTCCTGCTGCTCACAGTCGCTGGAATGACAGCGCTGTTCGCGCTCGGGGTCGAGGAAGAGCCCAACATCGACGTACCCTGGGTTAGCGTTACAGTCACTCAAAGCGGTGCCGCACCAGTCGAGTTAGAGACGCAAATCACTCGCAAAGTTGAAGACGCTGTTGCAGGTGTTGCCAACGTTAAACACATCCGTTCAACCGTCAGCACCGGCTCTTCGAACACCGACATTGAATTCGAACTCGGGGCAAACAGCGATCGCGCCACCAATGACGTACGCGAGGCTGTGACGAGAATTCGCCAACAACTTCCACGTGGCATCGACGAGCCGATTATTCAAAGGCAAGATTTCATCGGCGATTCGAGCATCACTTACACCGTCGAGTCACCAAAACGATCGGCGATGGACTTGTCGTACCTCATCGATAACGACGTATCGCGCGCACTAATGTCGACACCAGGCATCGGGCAGGTCTACCGCTTCGGTGGCGTCGACAGGCAGATTTGCGTCAATCTCGACCCGATTCGATTGGAAGCCCTGGGAGCCACAGCCGACATGGTAAACATGCAGCTCAAGGCGCTCAACATCAACTTGCCGGGCGGGCGCGGAGAAATCGGCAACACAGAACAATCGATCAGAACGCTGGGCAGTGCTCCATCAGTTGAAGCACTCGGCTCAACTCGAATAATGTTACCCGGCAATCGCTGGGTTGAGTTGAGAACTTTGGGCACGATTGTTGATGGTTCATCAGAACAGCGTCACATGGCTCTTCTCGATGGCAAGCAAGTAGTAGGCATGGAAGTTGTTCGCCGCCGAGGAAAGAACATCGTCTCGGTCGAACAAGATTCAGAACGCGTATTGCGCGAACTCGAAAAGCGGTATGGCGATGTCAAATTCACCAAGGTATTCAGCGGTGCCCGTTACGTCAAAGAGTCCTGTGAAGCCACTTTTGAATCGCTAATAATTGGTGCGCTGCTCGCAGTCGCTGTAATCTTCGTTTTCTTGCGAGACGGCAGAGCCGCACTTATCTCCGCTGTAGCCATGCCTCTATCGGTGATACCAACGTTTGCGTTCATGAAGATGATGGACTTCACCCTCAACGACATGTCGCTTCTAGGATTGGCGCTGGTAATCGGGATCTTGGTCGACGACGCGATCGTAGAAATCGAGAACATCGTGCGACATATGAGTCTCGGAAAGAAACCATACGACGCAGCCATAGACGCAGCAGATGAAATCGGCTTGGCGGTAGTAGCAACAACCATGGCAGCAGTGGTGGTATTCCTGCCCGTAGCCTTCATGGGCGGCATACCAGGGCAGTTTTTCCGTCAGTTCGGACTTACCGTCTCTGTGGCAGTGTTCTGCTCTTTGTTAGTCGCGAGATTGATCACGCCATTGATGGCAGCATATTGGTTAAAGGCGAACCATGAGAAAGAGTCGCATGGACGTCTGCAACGTATATATGACAAGGCTCTTGCGATCTCAATCAAACACAGGCTAATCACTGTGGTCGCAGGTGCGCTGTTCTTTGCTGCCAGCATCGCGCTGTTTCAAGCGCTTCCAAAATCACTTGTTTCTAGAATCGACCGCGGCGAGTCTTACGTAAACATCGAACTGCCACCAGGCTGCCGACTCAATGAAACGCTTGCAGTCACCGAACGACTGGTCAAACAAGTCCAAAGCAGACCAGAGGTTTCAAAAGTGTTCGCAAGCGTCGGTCGCGGCGGCGAACTGAACATGGCACGAATTGTCTGCATTCTAAAGCCGCGCTCAGAGCGAAAGCTTTCCCAAGATCAATTTGAAGACGAAATTCGGCCGAAACTCGTCTCCGTACCTGGCGCGCGCGTCACATTCGGCGGCGGCTGGGGCTCTGGCTCCGTACACATTCTATTGACCGGCTACGACCCCAAACAGCTCAACAGCACCGCACAACAACTGACAAAAGAGATGCGAGCGATCAATGGACTGACCGACGTTCAATCCAGTGCCGCAGCATTGCGCCCAGAAATCGTCGTCTATCCGGACTTCGCACGCGCAGCCGAGCAGGGCGTCTCGGTTGAATCAATCGCGCGCACAGCTTTGATAGCCACCATGGGTGATATCGATGCCAACAGACCGAAGTTCGATCTCAGCGATCGCCAAATACCAATCGTCGTTCGACTGGATCCACGATTCCGCGAGAAGCTGTCAGTAATAGGTAACCTCAAAGTCGTCGGCAACAACGGCAGAATGATTCCACTTTCAACTCTCGCGAAAGTGGAGTTCGATAGCGGCTTGTTCAAAATCGACAGATTCGATCGCGCCAGACAAGCGTCAATATCTGCCAAGTTCGGCGCAGACCTTTCGCTCGGAGAGGCGATCGAACGCATTCACAACTTGCCGGCATTTAAGAACATGCCGAAGTCCGTGCAAGAGCACAAATCAGGCGATGCCGAAATTCAAAGCGACATCTTCGGCGGCTTCGGCTTCTCGATCATCACTGGTGTGCTTCTCATCTATGCAGTGTTAGTTCTATTGTTTAGAGGGTTCCTCCAACCATTCACCATTATGATGTCGCTGCCACTTTCACTGGGTGGTGCCTTGATTGGTCTGCTGCTGCTCAACAAGCCTATCGATATGTACGCTCTCATCG
The DNA here is from genome assembly GCA_964478655.1 of uncultured Candidatus Obscuribacterales bacterium. Lineage (GTDB taxonomy): Bacteria > Cyanobacteriota > Vampirovibrionia > Obscuribacterales > Obscuribacteraceae > CAYZJR01. The sequence continues at coordinate 27,755 of CAYZJR010000075.1, read as the reverse complement.
GCATCGTCATGCTCATGGGCTTGGTGACCAAAAACGCGATTCTCCTGGTCGAGTATTGTCTCGTGGCTATGAAAAACGGCATGACCAGACAAGAAGCCATCATAAGCGCCGGGCGCACTCGTATGCGACCGATTTTGATGACAACAACTGCCATGATCGCGGGCATGCTGCCAATTGCTGTCGGACTGGGCGCGGGCGCCGAAGCTCGGGCACCAATGGCAATCTCGGTTGTCGGTGGCTTGTTTATGTCGACGCTGTTGACGTTGGTGGTCGTCCCTGTCGTTTTCACGTACATGGATGACTTGCAAAGGTTTATCGCAAAGTTCTTCAAAAGCGAAGACTCGGAACCACCGGCGCCGAAATCCACTGACACTCTTTCCGCCGAAACCGCAGAACTCAAGCAGCTGATTGCAAGCAGGAAGTAATATACAAATATTGATAGACTGCTATTCAAGATGCAAACGAAGCGAAACATAGCCGACACAGAACCGGAAAACTGGATTTACGATAAGGTTCTTGCAGTAAAAATCTTAGTCGCAGGATTTATCATTGCGGCTCTTTTGGTTGTCGGCGGCGTCTTCATGTCAAACAAACAAGACACGCCTGCGTCTGCCACTACCCACAGTGTCGCTACATTCGCAGACAAGCGCAAATTGAACCCTACAAGACTGACTCAACACAAGCCTGCACCACAACAATTCGATAACAAAGCTCCGGCAGAAGTGCAAGTTGTCTCGTATCAGTCTGATGGAAGAAAACTGCTTGCTTGGATGGTCTTACCACAGCGCAAGCCACCATATCCTGCAATACTTTTTGCACACGGAGGAATGGCACTCGGAGCCGAGGACGTTGAGCAAGCGAAACCCTTCATCAACAGCGGCTATGCTGTGTTTTTCCCGACATGGCGCGGAGAAAACGGCAATCCAGGCGACTTCGAAATGTGTTTCGGCGAAGTTGATGACGCTGTTGCAGCAACGAATTATCTGGCCAGCAGAAAAGACATCGACAAGAACAATATTTTTGGAGTGGGTCACAGCATTGGTGGAACAGTGATAATGCTCGCAGCGGAGTTAACACCAAAGCTGCGAAAAGTGGCAGCATGCGGTGGTTTTCCAGACATGGCGGCAGCGGGCAAAGCATACGACCTCGCACCGTTCGACGACCACAATATTGAAGAGCGCGAACTGCGTTCTCCAGCGTTACACATAAGCGACTTGCATTGCCCGATGCTTTTGCTCTATGGCTCGAATGACAGAGGAGATTTGTTCTTTTTCGACCAAGCGCAGAGATTGGCTCCTGAAGCGCAAAAATTCAACAAAACGGTAGTCGTCGAGATGCTGCAAAATACAGATCATCTCTCCGCGATGATACAAGGAATTCCGAAGATGATTGCATTTTTCGAAACGGGACCTCAGTAGTTGGAAGTTATTCCGTTAGCATTGGCACCCAGCCTACTGTGGCTTTGGTGGTTCTGGAAACAAGAACCCAAGCACAGACGAGAAAGCGGACGTCCGCTAACTCGAGCATTTGTTTTCGGCTGCATATCCACTATCCCGGCTTCAATTTTTTCAGGACTGCTTGAAGGAATTATTGGACCGAACACATGGCACTTTTTCCTTATAACCGGGCCAGTTGAAGAATACTGCAAGTACGCTGCTGCGAAGCGCGCGATGGAAAAGGAAGTCGAGTTTGACGAACACTCGGACGGAATCGTCTTTGCAGCAGCAGCAGCACTCGGTTTTGCCTTTGTCGAGAATATCTTCTATTTCGCAACTTCCAGCCCAATAACTTGGCTCACACGATCGCTCATGGCGGTTCCTGCTCATGTACTGTTCGCAGTTTTTTGGGGAGAAGCACTGGGACGAGCGAAGTTCGTGCCGGGCACTTCGAAGTCTGTTGTGTGGAACGGTCTGATCATGGCTGCCTTGCTGCATGGAATGTATGACACACTGCTGACCAATCACATGCACATGACGTATGCAGTCTTCTATGTTTTGCTCATTGGGCTCTTCATTTTTAAGTGGAGGCAGTATGGTCAACTGATGAAACGTGCATTGTTCTTCCAGCATCCTGAGTTAGTTTCGCTCGTACCCGCTGCAGAATCCGTGGCACCAACTCCGGTAGCAGCAGAACCGCCTGCAATCGATCCTATTGCGGTTGAAAGTACAATTAATAAATTAGATCAGACCGTGGCATCCGAGCAGAAAGACGCCGACAAAAACGAGATGCCGCGCAAACCGAAATTTCAGTGGGGCTATTTCGTCAAGACAATTTGCTTCGTCGTGCCGTCACTTCTGCCAATTGGAATAGCCTGCAAACAATTTCATGGCGCCGGAGACATCAACTTCATCCTCGCACTGACTATTATCGTCCTCATCGGCATCATTATGGGAGTCTGGTCACCGGGCTGTACCATACGCGAAGTCTCTCTGGGAATGGCTCTCATTGGCTCGCTTGCCGGGTCCATTTCATGGAGACAGGCGTTCGCCTCCGCTTTAACGCTTGGTTTGCTGGGCGCGCTTGGAGCGTGGATTGGAGAGTCGCTGCAAAATCGCTCTAGACGTTGCCCGACAGGTGTCCATTCGCACCGAAAATCCCCTCCACCAAAGCAAGAATGAGAGCGTGACTTAAGTCATCTGGACTTTTCCGTAGAAGCGGCGCAGAATACCACAATCCCGTCCTCTTAGCTCCCACCTTACCATCGACAACCGAAAATCATATGAACGACACTGCCTCGTCAATGCCGTGTGTTTCCCACGCGCAAGAGTCGACTTCCAGTTTTGATTTAGTCTCCGTAGACTTTGAAGACATCAAGTTTTACGGTCAAGACTATCTTCCCGCGCTGGCAGAATTTTGCGCTCTAGATCAGTTGTTGGAACCATTCAGGATCAGGCCGCAAAGCGCATCGAAAACTAATCCTGTTGAAGGTCATTTCGAATACAACGACATCGCCGAAATGTACAGCGAAGCAAAGCGTCATTTTCCTGGCGATGAGCTTTTGCACAATGGTTATCGCGCTCTGATGCAAAATTTTGGCACCATCGCGGGAGTAAAATCCTACATCACCGACGGCGATATGGTATCTCGACATCGTTCCGTGCTGATTTTCCTGCTTAACGAATGCCTGGCTCGACCAGGACTACAGACGATGGTCAGCGAAGATATAAAGATCATCTTGGAACAAGTGACAGAACCAGACGCAGAAGTGAAAGAACTCGTCGAGCGAGTCAATTCGGAATTGTCAGAGTAGACCGATTCGCGTTACCCCTCAAATCTCAATCAAATTTCTCGCGAACTCGCCGAGTCCTCACGGTCACCCACAGCGTTAGGATCATTTTTCAAAGAGTCCGGATCATGCTCTAATAGCCATTCTCTAAGTAGATAAAGCCGATCATTATCAACGTTATACAAGAGTGGAACCACAATTAAACGAGGGAAAAGAGCACATAATCGTTGGCTTTCCTCAAGGGCAAAATTCACAGGCTCCTCGATTTCGAGCAAACCAACATTGTCATCAAAAAATCTCTCCGCGCTGTCGCCGGTCCAACGGTGTATCTCATGGAGAGTTTTGACGAAATCACCTTTCTTTTGATAAGGTGCGGACATAATGCATTTATTGTGCACTATCAAGGCCATATGAGTGATACCGGCAGACAACGCTAATGCTATGGAGAACTCCATAGACCTCATGTTGGCGCCAGGATTACGAATGACATAGGCGCAGTTCTTGGGCAGGTGAATCTGTTTTCTGTAGTCAATACACATTCCAACGATCAAATCGACCTGCTCAAGGCGATCAGTAGATGCTTCAAAGAAGTTTTGACACAGGAGCAGCTCCTCAATCGGAGTATCTTTAATGCTTGCTGGAATTTCTGATTTCGCGTTTACAGCCACCAAGGAATTAAACTCTTGCGCCAGTTCTGCAAACGAACCCGTTTCACAGGAGTCACCAAGCCTGCTGCGCATGACAGTTGCAATTTGGTCCGTGTTTAACAACATGGCTGTTCTCAATTTGCAGTCTTTTGGTGCCAATTCCCGAGATTGTTCATCGTCCGAATGAGTTAAAACAGAAGCGCAATCCTGGCAGCTGGTTTGTAGTGCTGATTTGTTCGCGGAAAGAATTGCATCGCGAAACTCTCTAAAGAAGTTCTCGCGTCCGACCTTATCGACCACACCAAAACGTTTTAGAATGTCAAATGGTTGGTGGGGCACTTCCGCAAGAATCAGACGGACTCCGTTTCGTTTCAATTGTTCGTAGATTGAAAGAATTGTCTCTGCACCTGTAAGGTCCATTATGCTTACAGCCTTCATGTGCAGAACCACTGAGTGGAGATTTTGAGTCAGCAGAATAGTTTCGGTGAATCGCTCGGCAGCACCGAAGAACAGAGGTCCATCAACCAAGTATGTTCCAACGAATTTGCACGCAGGCACAGGCAGCCGCAGACTGGCTCTGCGATCAGGATCGTAATCTTGTTCAGTCACCTTCACTCTAGACATTTGACGAATGAATAAACCACACGTCAACAGAAGACCGGTGACAACTCCTGCAGTCAGGTCAATTAACACTGAAGCTGCCATAGTGAGCAAGACTACTAGGCCTTCCTTGCGAGATGCCTTAAAAATCTGCCTTGTTGCGTCCCATTCGATTAGCCTGATACCGGTGAGAATGAGAATTCCTCCTAACGCAGCAAGCGGTATCTGCTCAGCCTGTCGGGCAAGGGTGAAGCTGAGCACCATGAGAACAAATGCATGCACGATTGCTGCAAGACGCGTTTTGGCCCCGGCTCGTATACTCACTGCCGTTCTTGCAATCACGCCTGTAACGGGGATGCCACCAAAGAATGGCGTAACGACATTAGCGATGCCCTGGCCGATTAGTTCCTGATCTGAATGGTGGCGGCGTGATAGTGTCATGCCATCAGCCACGGATGCGGATAAGAGAGATTCAATCGAACCGAGCATATATACCGTGATTGCTGACGTGAATAGAACATCGAAGTTTTCCCATGGCAAAGTAGGAATCTGCGGAAACGGCAAGCTGGTAGGAATGGTCGAAATATCTATGATGCGAGGAATATCGAATTTCAGACCGAACGCAACAAATGCAGCCACCACTATTGCTACTAGCTGACCCGGAAGAACCTTCGTCCACCTGGGAATCAGTATCGCGACCGTTAGGACCACAGAACCTATTAATATCGCTTGCAGATTGAAATCACGCTGAATCACTACGTGCAAGAAGAGACTGTTTATGTCTTGAATAAACTCCGGTATCAAGGGATGTCCTGCAAGCGGAGCTGCATGTCCTGTGTGGGCAATCGGTTTGGTCGGTAATCCAAGAAAATCGTCAAGTGCATTGAATATCACCAGTATTCCAATAGCATTTGCAAATCCTGTTATTACAGGCATCGGAATGAAAGATATAAGCCGTCCCAAGCGAAAGACCCCGGACAGTATTTGAAAAATTCCTGCAAGTATTCCCACCAGCCAAATTGCACCAACTCCATACGTCTCCGCGATGCCGATTAAGACAACCGCCATAGCAGCCGCAGGCCCAGTGATTGCGTATTTTTGACCACCAAATAGGGCCGTGATGAAACTAGATACGATACCAGTTACAATTCCCACACCGGGTTCAACTCCCGCCGCAATTGCCAGCGCCAGATTCAAGGGAAGTGCTACTAACGCGACCGTCAGACCTGCGCAGAGATCTGGCAGTAGGGTCTTGACCTTGAACATGTCCTTCCATTCGGACACCAAGTAAGGCAGATCAAAACCTAGGATTCGGTCTGAAACTGCATTCCCGTTCTTCATAAACTTCCCTCGATGGAATTGTGCAAACGCCAACGCTGACCTGAGACCGTGAAACACACATTGGGAGCATGTTCACTATTTGCAAGGGCTTGTGGTGGGTAGTTCATGCGAGCACCATGAGAAACTTACTTTGTCAGGTCAAATGTCGATTGGTGATCCCAGTACATAACGGAGCCAGCATTCGATCGAATAAAGCGAACGCCTCCATCTTGCGAAATTACTATCGCAAGCAACTCATGCAAAACGTGACAGAGACTGTATGCCGAGCGGTGCCTGGTGCCCACACCGCGCGTATGCTCCGTCTTAAACTTCGTACCCTCGACATCAATCGCCCTAGTTACAGATTGCACATCCGCCAAATCACAACGAATTTCGGCACCGAACCCAATCAATTCAAAACGCCTGGTCATTACTACAGCCCCGTCAACGGCAGAGAGCGACGCAATCAAATGCGACATCTCAAATATGCTTTCATCCAGTTCAATGACCGTTGGATCTGTTGCCTGCTGGTATTCCTTCCAGCCCCTGATTGTCGAAGTCCCCTCAGAAGGCAAAGCTGCCAACGCGTTCATCACCGAAATGATCAAAGACCGAAATCTCGCCCGCGGCTGTCCATCCTGAAATGAATAGCGGATGTTCACGTACGGCTGCAATAGTTTCTGCCAACCATCTGCCGGCGTCATAATCAATGTACCACCATGTTTTGACGCCTGAATGGCAGCCAATACTCGCTTGATCATGTGCTGGTCGATTATGTGTGTGAGTTCTGGATCTAACTCAGTCCAAGGGAGCGTTGCATGAGCCCGAGCCTCTAAATGTAGTTCCATACGCTCAGCTCTTGTCTGAGCAAAGAGGTCTTGCAGCCAAGTTGACTGCAAAACACTTTTAGTGGGGCCGAAAACACGACCTTGTGCAAGCTGTCCAATCGTTGTTGAGCCTTTGCAAACCTCTAAGCAACCAGGCCCTGTCACGTTTATAACAAGCGATGGTGGGAGGACTGGTGCGGGTCCACGCCCGCCGTGTTGCGTATGCAGCCATCGAGGACCGGAGTTAAGTAATCCCCAAATTTGAAGTCTTCCGTCATGGTGCAACTTCAATCCTATGAGAGACCTCTGGAAGCTGGCTCCCAGAACTAAAGGCTTCAACTCGTGGGGTGAAAATGAAACTGGCTCCTCAAAGCAAAGCTTGTGGTGCCCAGACGGCGGTCCGATATTCGATGGAAACAGTAGCGGGTCTGCAAATACAAGGCGAAAAACCAAAGGTCTTGACTCTTCTTGCAGCAAGCTCGTCTGATATGCGGTTGAAAGAATCGATTCCAGAATCGGAAAAGAAGGAAGTTCAGTTGCATCATCCTCACCCCAATGCTCATCGACAAATGAGGCGAGTTGCTGAGGGTAGGCGTGATTGTTAGGCACTTGCTCGAACCGTCACTCCTAAGAACCTTTGCGACTTTTCGCGTTACGCCCTTCCCGACATACTTTTCCACCGACGTAATTCACCAGCTTAGTCAATTGCGAGTGCATCTCAACCTGCAACACATCGTCGCTCAAGCAACGCTCAATATCACTGCTCGAGAACAGTTTCATTGCCCGCTTACATTTGACGCCGGTAATGGTTAACATGAATTGAGTGGTATTAAAGGTAGTATCTTGTTCCCAATGCCATTCCGTAATCGTCACGTCGTTCTGCTTAGCGATGGATTCAATTAGATGACCTATCCAACTCAGTGATACTTCGAGGGTTTTCATTCAATAGGACCTCCTTCGGTGCGCAAAGTCGCGAACTCTCGGGTGCATCTTGCAAGAAGACAGCAAATGCGAACTGACATCGAGACTTAGTTTCAGCGTCGACGCTTTCAGAAACTCGTTCGATAAGCCTCAACAACCGCCGGCGCTGAAGCCCACAGCTCTGAGAATTACGCCGGTAAACAAGACCGAGATTCTCAAGGTGCTTGAGCCCTTGCGAATATTCAGATGGAACGGACTTAGTGTTCACGGGTTCGCATGTGTTAAGCCAATTGACCGTTGGCGCAAGCTCCAAAAGAACGTCCATCATGCGGTCTCTTGACACTTTTTCACCCCAGTTTAGCAATTAAGGAATTACGCAAGTGCGCAATTGCTATTATACTATAATCGAGTGAAAACGTCGCGCGGTAGGGCCATGTCAAAAGAAAGGGACGAAATACTTAGATTTAAAGCCGAGTTTTTCAAGGCACTCGCTAGCCCTGTCCGTATTGGAATCATTGACGAACTGCGCGAGGGTGAGCTAACCGTCTCTGAACTTCGATCCCGCTTAGGCGTAGAGCCGGCCAACCTTTCCCAGCAATTAGCTGTGCTGCGCGCGAAGCGAATAATTGTCGGACGGAAGCAAGGAAGCAACATCTACTATTCATGCAAAGATCCGACCATTTTTAAGTTTCTCGACGCCGCCAAGGACATATTCAACAATCATCTAATTGATCTAAAGGACATGTTGGAGGCGCTCTAATTCAGGGTCTACGAATCATCATCTACAAAAAGGTTTAGCCCGTTGGTTTTATCCAAGGGTCGCGGAAAGGGTGCACGTCTCGCACCCTTTTTGCCGCTTGTCGGAATATTTCTGGCCAAAACCAAACTTTGACGTTCTACTTGTTCATATCCGGCATGCTCATGATCTCAGCATCGTCGACATTTCCAAACGGATCTTCGTCGTTGTTGATCGGCATTTTCGCCATATCGGAGAGCGTGAGCTGCTTTGCCTTCACCCCCACTTTAGGAATGATCATTCCAGACACATTCGCCTTAAATTGCAGTTCTTGGAGACGCTTAAGTTTCGCTTGCACTTCTAAAAGTTTTTTCTTCTCTTCTTCCAGCTTTTTCTGTTGTGCCTTAAGCGCAGCATCTTCTTTTTCCTTCTTCAACCGCGCCTCTACCTCGAGCTGCAAACGTTTCTCTTCCTGGAGACGCTGCTCTTCCGCATATTTCAAACGCCGAATGTGATTGAGCAGAATTCGGAAATTCCATTCCATCGTGAAGTTCCAACCGGAGATGTGTGATTCCTTCGGAAAGATCAAAATGCGAGATCGATCCAATCGCTTGATCGATTTCACCACGCACTGATTAAGCACCTCATCAGCATCGCTCGAATAGATGCTGCCACGCAAGTTTCCATTCTTGTCCACACTGAAGACAATCTTGGCAGTTCCTCCATTTTGAGTAGTTGCATCTCGCGCCAAGTTACTCAACAGCAGCGATTGGAACGAACGCTTGAATCGTGCAATCCAATAGTCCCATTCCGGTATATTCTCAGGAGCCTGCCGGAATATTGATACACCCTCTGGATGGCTCGTCCACTTTGCCAGCTTAGGATTGGCGTGGCTCTGATCTATGTACTCATGAATTTGCCCCATCGAGATCGTCTCAGCCGCCCAACTCTGGTAGCCACCACCGCCGCCACCATGGTTGCCGCCGCCCTTGTTTCCTTTGATTTGCTTTTTAATGTCCTTAACCCACTTGCTTCCGTTCTTGTACATTTCCTTGAACGGTCCGCTCATGTCTGGCGCTGTCCATGTGAAAGTCGCTGGCTTGCTCGGTTTGGCGCCCCACAAACTGGATACGCCATTACTGGCGTCTTGAACCCATTGCGGAACAGTAAAGTTGATCGTTGGCTGTTGAAAGGGATCTCCATCACCTTCCTTCAAAACATACTTAGCGATGGACGAAATAGTTTCTGGTGGACATAAGCGCATCGCAGCTTCCATTTCCTCAATGGCTTTGTCACTCTTACCCATCTTCTTAAGCGCACGGCTTATGTAGTAGTGGGTGGTTCCGCTATTTGGATGCTCCCGCAAATCATCAGTTAGCATCTTCAAGGCACCCTCGTAGTCGCCTTTTTGATATGCGTTAACCGCCTTGTCCACAAGATTGGCATTCGCGCTCAGTCCTTGCTGCGCCGCTATAGCAGCCGCCTGCGCCTTCATCACTTCTGCTGAAGGCTGGGCGTTCCACAGAGCTTCCATGAGATCGCCATCCTTCTCATCCTTGCCCTTGACGCCTTTCGGATTGTCACCCTTGGCTTTCTCGCCTTTTGCTTTACTCTCATTCGGTTTCGCATCCCCACCAGCAGCAGGCTTCACTGGCGCCTTTTCTGGCGCAACCGTTCCTTTAGAGCCCTGCGCCAATGCCGCACCATTGCCTATAACACAGGTAGAGGCGAGCAAAAGCACCAACAGTTGGCGGGTTTTGGACATTTCTTGGGAATACCATCCAGAGATAACATGTATTGTGCCACAGTCTATAATCGCCGAATGCAGATAAAGCTGTCCAATCAGGGTTTCATTTTGGTGCTCTTGCCTCTGGCGATGCAAGTGACCTTCATGATTATTTTTCTTGGCATGCTGCAGCAAGCTGAGCAAGACATTGCCACCGAGCGGAAATCGCGAGAAATCATGGGTCAAGTGTCGCAGATCGTTCGCTTGCTTTTGGCAGCTGCGTCAGGCGATTCGCTGCTGCTTGAGCCTTCTACCGGCTATGGAAAGCTACAACAAAGACACGCAGCAGCCGGTATCCCAGCTGCTTTTGCACGATTGCGAGAACTCTGCGCCGATCGACCCGAGCAACTGCAAGTTATCGAAAAGCTTGAAGGGCAGTGGCGCTCGCATCTCAAAGCAACGCGAGAGATGAAAGTATTGGTGCATGAAGGCAGCCCACTGGAGGCTTACCGGGGCATAGCGAAAATAAAGCGCAGCATAAATCAGATTCGAATCGCGCTCGAAAACGGTGCTATCTACTTCCAAGAGTTTGATGACCGCATGCCTAAAATTGTCGCCGCAGATCGCGAGCGACAAAAGCAGCTCCTCATCGCATTCTTGATTGCAAATGCGTTAATGGCTGTGTGCTTGTGCATCTTTTTCAATATCCGAACCAGACACAGACTCAACATTCTCCTTGAGAACGCGAAATCTCTAACCATGCAACACAAAATAGAGCGCCCACTTGAAGGCAACGATGAGCTGAGCGAATTGCAATTGATTATGGTGTCGATGGCGCAGAACCTGACAGCGACTCAGCGCAAAGAAAAGGCGATACTCGAGAATGCTGGTGACATCATATGTTCCTTTGATTCGGCCGGAATCATCAACTCAGCCAATCAAGCGACTCGCAAGTTATGGGGTTTTTCAGAGGAACAATTGCTGGGAATGAAGTTGCCTGAATTGATCGAACCAGCAGATTGGGTCGACACGCAACGCCATGTTGCGGACATAAAACATTCAGGAACGCAAAGCTCTCAAATTGAAAACAGAATAAGAACCTCATCAGGAGCCTCTATGCACATGGTGTGGAACATTCACTGGTCGAAAGACGAGCAGAGTTATTTCTGCGTTGTGCACGATGTATCTGCTCGGAGGCAATTAGAAAAACTGAAACGCGACTTCATGTCTATGATCACTCACGACATACGATCACCTATCACATCGGTTCTGGCTTTTCTCTCTCTGGTGGAAGAGAACGTATATGGTGAGTTGAATCAGAAGGGACGCAGTAAGGTTAAGGAGACAGAGCAGAGCATCAGTCTTGTCGTTCAATTGATTTCAGACTTATTGGATCTCGAAAAGAGTGAGGCTGGGATGCTGTCCCTCGAAATCGCGACTACAACATCCAAGAAAGTTATGCAGAAGGCAATAGAAGCGGTTCAATCCCAGGCGGATGCAAAAGAAATCTGCATCGATCTTGAGGGTGAAGACATTGAACTTCATGCGGACGAAGCTCGGCTCTCCAAAGTTTTTATAAACCTATTGAGTAACGCGATCAAGTTTTCTCCCAAAGAAACGACAATCACTTTTGATTGCAAACACGAAAACGAACGCATCACTTTCTCATTGAGCGATGAAGGTCAACCGATCAAACCCGAAAACCTTGTTTCCATATTCGATCTCTATCGCCGGTGGCGCTCGGAAGATGCCACTGCCAGAGGTGGCACCGGACTTGGTCTGGCAATAGCAAAGGCGATCGTAGAAAAACATTACGGAACTATCCACGCAGAGAGCCTAGGCGAGAAGGGGAGTCGATTCGTGGTTAATTTACCGCCCAACCCCGGCAGTCTATAATCAACCAATGCAAGTAAAGCTCTCAAATCAAGGTTTCATGTTAGTCCTGTTGCCACTGGCGATGCAGGTGACCTTCATGGTGATTTTCATGGGCATGCTGCATCAGGCAGAACTAGACATTGCAAACGAGAGACATTCCCGAGAGATAGTCAGCAGTCTCAATAGAATCGCCAGATTGCTTCTTGCAGCAGTGGCAGGCCAAGCACTTCAAGTCGGACCAAGCAACTCTGGAACATCCAAACAACAGTGGGCCGTAAATGGCATACCTATAGAATTCGACAGAGTCAAAGAGCTAGTCAAAGATCGCCCAGAACAATACGAACCGATTCAAAAACTGGAGCACGCGTGGAAAGACAATCTCGCGTGCATGGAAGAAGTGAAACGCCTGGCAAATGCGGGCGAGCCGATGGAAGCACTAAAGAATTATGGCAAGTTCAAAGCCAGTTTTCATCGTGTTTACGACGCCTTGGATTCCGCCGCGAGGTACTTCCAAGAACTGGAAGAGCGAAGCCCAAAGGCTCAAGCAGAGAATAGAAATCGCCAGAAGGTTGCGCTGATAGTCTTCCTTGTATTGGACGTAATAATGGCGGTCTGTTTGTGTATCTACTTCAAGAATCGCACTGCAAGCAGATTGAACCTGCTCATGGACAATGCGCGCAATCTCGCGATGGAACGCCCCATCAATCGTCCTCTCGGAGGCAACGATGAAATTACAGAATTGCAGAAAACTTTCATGACAGTCGCGCATTCCTTGTCTGCGGCAAGACAAAAAGAACGTGCGATTTTGAACAACGCAGGAGATGTAATCTGTTCAATCGATGGACACTTGGTCATTGCCTCAGCAAGCCCCGCGAGCAAAAAGGTTTGGGGATACTCGGAAGACGATCTTCTGGGCAAGCGATTAGCTGAAATGATCGATCCCAAAGACTGGGGCGAGATGCAAAAGCACCTCGCAGACATTCGCCAATCCCAGTCGCAGCGAGACATCGAAAACAAGGTTAGAACAGCATCCGGCAGCACAATTGACATGATTTGGAACGTCAATTGGTCGCAAGAAGAACACAGTTATTTCTGTGTTGTTCACGACATATCCGAACGCAGACAACTCGAAAAATTGAAACGCGATTTCATGTCGATGATTACGCACGATATTCGCTCTCCAATCAACTCCGTGCTGGCATTCCTCACTTTGCTTGAAGAGAGCGTCTACGGACAGCTAAACGAAAAGGGAATAAAGAAACTTCGCGCGACTGAACAGAGCATCAGTCTCGTAGTTCGATTGATTTCGGATCTTTTGACTTTGGAAAAAGATGATTCAGGAATGCTCACTCTCGAAATTGTTAAAACAACATCTTTCCAATTGATGGAACGCACACAAGACGTCGTCAAAGCACTTGCAGAGGCTAAGGGGATTACCATCGAATTGACAGGCGAAGATCTTCCACTATGCGCTGATGAAGATCGACTCGTTCAAGTACTCGTAAATCTTCTTGGAAACGCAATCAAGTTTTCGCCAAAAGAGGCTGTCATAGTATTCAGCTCGGAGCAGCAACCGGGGCGGGTGGTTTTCTCGGTAAAGGACCAAGGTCCTGGCATTAAGCCAGAGAATCTGTCGGCAGTGTTCGACCGATACAAGCAACTCAGTGCGGAGGATGCCACCGTAAGAGGTGGCACCGGATTGGGTCTTGCAATCGCAAAAGCGATTGTCGAAAAACATAATGGAAAAATATACGCGGAAAGCGACGGAAAGAATGGTAGTCGTTTCGTAGTCGACTTACCTGACACGCTAGAACTCACCGCTGCAACCGCAACGTCAGCGACCTAGCCGCTTAGCTTACTCTTGCGCGAGTTTGTAGCCGACTCCATATATGGATTGAATGACAGATTTATTTTTGTCTTTATCGATCTTCTGCCGCAATCTCTTTATCCATGTGCGCACAGACTCGGGACCAACCGAAGAATCAGCCGTCCACACATGCGCAATGATTTCGTCTTGATTGAACACACGACCCGGATGTCGCATGAAAAACTCGAGCAATGCAAACTCTTTCGGTAACAACTCAACTTTCACGCCATCGACTTCAGCTTCAAATGTAGACGGAAGCAAAGTCAAATGCGCAAACTTTAGAATCTCGCCTTGATACTCAGCAGGGCGCCTCAAAAGCGCTCTCACGCGCGCTGAGAGCTCACGCAAATCACAAGGTTTGGCAAGATAATCATCAGCACCAGAGTCAAGACCTTCGGTTTTGTTATCAACATCACCTAGGCCAGTGAGCATGATCACTGGGCTTGTTCCACCCATATTTCTGAATGCCTGACAAAGCTCAATACCAGTCATTCCAGGCAAGTTCCAATCAAAAATCAACAGATCATAGCTATATGCTTTCAGCATCGCGAGACCGTCTGCACCATCAGGGCACGTTTCGACGGTATGATGCTCGCGAGCAAGCCAGTCTTGCACCATTTCACCAAAGGAAACATCGTCTTCGACTAGCAGAATCTTGGCCATAAATCCCCCAGGACCTCAATATAATACCGCCCAACTTCCCCAAATGCACGCGTGCAGCACTTTCACCGTCGTTTCACTTTTCGACTTTACAACTGGGACATTCCCACCCCGACAGGTACTCAAAAAATGTTGCAGAACGAACTTACCAACACTGAATCCTTTTCATACTCGAACAGAAGAGATCTCTCCGATGCACAAAATAAAGTTGCCA
>CAYZJR010000075.1:0-13036 GCA_964478655.1 uncultured Candidatus Obscuribacterales bacterium | reverse complement strand
TCCTTTTCATACTCGAACAGAAGAGATCTCTCCGATGCACAAAATAAAGTTGCCAGAGAATTGACGGATCAAGTTGAGCAAGGCTGCAGCGTCTTCGACAAACTCAATGCGATGAGCCCGCAAAAAAGAGTAGCCAATTGCATGGTTCTTCAAGGAAAGACAGCATTTTCTGTCGTTGACGTATACAACAAGCCTTTAGAGAAGCCAAACAGGAAAGCAAAGATTCACCATGCCTGGATTGACCAGGAACTTCGCTAACAAGTTTAGCCAGTGGGGACTGGCGAGTGACGGTAGTGGGCCGAGTTCTTTGAACTCGGCTTCCTGCTTTCAGGACGTCAACTCAGACTCACGACATCAACGCAACTCAGGATGTCACTGCGAATTCGAAAAACAGTCAGTGTCGACGCACTTCCCTTTACTAAAGCCAAGACGCACACCTTGTCCATCCAGAATGCAATAGTCGAAGGTTTCATCAACATTCACAGTCTCTGAGCGTTGTTTCACTGGTCGAGACGCCTTCTCCTTGGTTCGAAAGTCTGGTTTGCCGAAGCGTTTGATTATGTCATCACTCTCTTTGCCGCGTGCATAATCGCTGATTTGATCGGTTTTCCACTTATCGTAAGCAGTCTGTTGATCGTAGGAAAGGCGAATCAGGCGATGTCTCGTCTAAACTTGAACATTCAAAAGAATCCTTCGAGCTTAGCCTGCTCGCAACTGCTCGATCACGTTGGCATGCTCAATCGCAATTGCAGCTAAGTGCGCAGTCGACTGCACCACCCGTAGTTCCGTCACCGACGGCGCTGATGGTCGCTTGTGATGCACTGCAATTGTTCCTAGCAATTCACCCTGCGCATCCAAGATTGGTTGCGACCAACACGAGCGAATTCCGGCTAGCTGTGCTGCTTCTTTAAACCTCACCCAATACGGGTGCGACAAAACATCTTCGACGATGACAAACTCTTTTGTATAAGCCGCTGTTCCACATGAACAATTTCCAGCTCGAATTTCCAACTCATCCATCGCCTGATTGTAGAAATCTGGGAGATTGGGTCCTGCTCCGTGTCTCAGATGTGTGCGAGTCTCATCGGCGATCATCACCGCACAGACTGCACCATCGCATTCATCTTCAAGCGCCTCGGCAATTTCTTCCAGAACAAAATGAACATTGGTGCCTTTTGCGATTAGTTCCAAAATATAGCGGCGATTGTTATCGCGCATATCAGAAAGTTTGCGCTCTGTGATGTCTTGAATGGTGCCGATTCCTGAGTGTGCTCCATCCGGTGTCACTGTGATTTGCGCTTTCGACTGCACCCACTTCACGCGTTCGTCCTCTGTAACTATGCGGTGTTCTATGTCAAATGCTTGTCCTTTTAGTGCGCGGTTCCACGCGTTCTCGACCACTTCGCGATCGTCCGGGTGGACGAGTGACATGAACTCCTCATTTGTAAGCTCATCGAGTTGCAACTCGCAGATCTTTTTTGCTTCTTCGGAGAGTCGAATTCCAAGTTCGTCGGACAAAAGCCAGCTGCCAATCTTCGCAATCTCTTGTGCGCGCGTCAGGTTGGCTTCGCTTTGTTTGAGAGCGTTCTGCACTTCTTGATACGCCTGCAGCTCGCGTTCGATAGCATCGGACATTTCATTGAAACCCTCATTGAGTAGTGAGAGTTCCTCAACACCTTGCAAGGTCATGCGACCTTTATAGTCGCCTTTTGCGATCTGTTGTGAGCGTTCCACCAATTTTGTCAAAGGCACCATAATCTGCCGACGCAACAACATCGCCATGAACGGCACCAACACCATAAATCCACCCAACACCGCGACTACGCTGCGAAGATAGGTGCGTTCTTTCTCTTCGACTTGCACCAAATCTTTTTCAGTTCGACCGTCGACCGCTTTGAGAAAGTGATCGATCGGCTCCATGATTTTGACTTTTTCTGCTTGATACCGATCGCCCTCAAGCAGGTCAACTGCATAGTCTGGGTTTGGTGTCTTCTTGACGGTGAAGTTGCCTTTGCCATCGTCAAAGTAACCTTCCATCGCCGCAAAGGCTTCTTTCTCGAGTTTTACCAAATCGTCAGAGCGCGTACGGGATAGTTTGAACAACTCCAACTCATGCTTCGTAAAACCCATCTCCTCCATCAATTCTTCGAGGCGGATTTTCTCCCCTTTTTCAGGCTTGGTGACTCCACCCGGCATGAGGTACCAGTACGTCGTCGAATAGTTCTGCGGGCGGGCTTTCTCGCCGTTTCTGATCGCCAGAATCTCTTCGTAGTACTTTAGATACTTCTCTTCGCCTGTTGCTGCATAGCTTCGAGCCATTCGAGTCAGATCATCAGAGCTCTGTCGCAATTCCTCAGCCAAGCGATAAGACTGAAATCGAACCTCTTCCGACTTGACCGTCTCGCTTTGCAACTGCTGGATTTCCAGCACCAGCATAAACAGCACGAAAAAAAAGGCTGTAAGCGCTGTGAGAACAATGTTGAAGATGGATGTAAGGCTCATCAATTCCTCTTGCGGAACATTGTAAGTGTATACGTTACTTACGAGTTCAACATGCCGCCGCAGAACAATAGCGAAGTCAAGCGCCAGTTGGGCGCGTGCAACTGGCACTTTAACAGCCTACAATATAGCGATGACGGTCGAGTGTCGACGACTGAGGCATCCCGAGCAAGTAGTGATACACAAAGAGCTAGTCCCAATCCCGGCCCTCGTTGCCAAATTCCAGTCGGCAGCAAGTGCATTGTCATTGTCGGTCGTTGTTCTGTCGGCATTGTGCTACATAGGAATTGAGTTTCAGATTCCGGCGCTGTTGACGCCTGACATGCTCAATAATCCTGCGCAAAGTTCATGCATTCTCTTTTTCATTCTGGCAATGGTCACATTGTTCCAGTCCAGGTTTCATGCCGATGACACCACCGAGCAGCGCACGTTGATTGTGGTTTGCTTCTCTACGATGTTTGTCGCGATTGTGATTCTAGGAAAGTACTTATTCAATTACCCCTTCGACATTGATTCGTTGATTTGCGGTCCGTTGCCCAACATCAACGAGGCCTGCGCTCAACGCATGGCGGCTGCGACCGCCGTCAACTTTGCCGTTTTGTCAGTCGCCTACAGTCTGATTAGTGCTAACGATTCAGACCGCGTGAAGATTGGCCAGCTCTTGGTCATGATTCCATTTGGAACAGCCTTGGTGACAATCGTCGGATACGCATTCGAGGCAACCGGTCTTTACTCGTATGCAAAAACGCCGATGTCCACGCGCGCTGCAGCGATGTTTGTATTGCTTGTGCTGGGAATGCTTTTCTCCCGTCCGACAAAAGGATACATGACGCTTATCACCTCGGACACCGCCGGAAGTGTGCTTCTCAGGCGCCTCTTGCCCGTCGCTTTGGTTGGTCCATTAGTAGTCGGCGTCCTTTGTTTGTTCGGAAACAAGCTGCTCAACTACGGCGCCGATATCGAAACAGCCTTTATGGCTACAGCCATGGGCGTGCTATTCACAGTGGGTATTATTTTGACCGGTCGCGAAGTTCGTGAGCTGGACAAGCAGCGAACAGCAGTGGAAAACCAGGTGAAACAGACCTATGCAGACCTGCAAACCCGAGTTGCCGAGCTGGCATTAATCAATACAAAGCTTTCGACTCTTGCAGAACAGACGCAGCAATCGCGCGATCAGGCACTCGAAGCATCGCGCTTGAAGTCGCAGTTCGTAGCCAAAATGAGTCATGAAATTCGCACGCCGATGAATGGAGTGCTTGGAATTGTGGAAGGGCTTTTGCGCACGGATATCGGCGAGCGCGAACGCGAATATGTGCGTGTCATCAAGGATGCCGGGCAATCGTTTCTAGCACTCATCAGCGACATTCTCGATTTCTCTCGAATTGAAGAAGGAACTCTCGTCATCGAGAACGGTCCTGTAGAACCGTTGCGCCTCGTCGAAGGTGTGTGCGAGTTGCTCGCGCCACAGACGCATGCCAAAGGACTGAAGTTATACAGTTATATCGATCCTCGGCTGCCGGCCTCGCTCGTGGGCGATGAGGCCAGATTGAGACAGATTTTGCTCAATCTTGGGGGGAACGCCATTAAGTTTACCGAGCGCGGAAAAATAACCATCAGAGCAACGATGGAAGAGATTAATGGTCGCGAGATGCTCGTCAGTTTCAGCGTCACAGACTCAGGTATCGGACTCACCGAAGAAACCCACAAGCGCCTGTTTCAACCGTTCGTACAGGCTGATGGAACCATCAATAGGAAGTATGGTGGAACAGGTTTGGGTCTGTCGATCTCCAAAAGACTCGTAGAACTCATGGGCGGCGAAATCGGTGCCGATGGCAAAGAAGGAACGGGATCGACTTTCTGGTTCGTCGTTCCTCTTGGGCGCGCAAGGAGAACTCCGCCACTGCCCAGCGCACCCAGAGAGGTGACCAATGCACGGCTTCTCGTCATCGATGATGACGAACAAGCACGAGAAGGTGTAAAAGCGTACTTGGTGTCCTTCGGATTCATGAATGTGACCGCGACCAGTCACGCTGATGCACTTGAAAAGATGGCTGAAGCGCACACCGATGGCAACGAATATCGCGTCGTGGTCGTAGACGCAGGAACTGCCGGCATCTCAGCCTTCGAGCTGGCGAGAAAGGTGAGAACCGATCCACGATTCCAAGTTTCGCGATTGATTCTGATCACCGCATATGATGGCATCGACAAATCCGAGGCTCACCCGGGCGGATTCGTTTGCACTGTGCGCCGTCCAATTAGACGCATGCAACTGCTTCAAAGTGTGGTTTCAACACTCACCGGAGAGCGCGATTCAATCACGCTTCGCGTGTTCTCACCCACCGACCCGTCGGGCAGTCTGCCAACTTTTACAAGAATGACGGCGTTCGCACGAAAGTCTCAACAAGAAGAGCGTGACATCACTAGAAGCGAAATTACTGAAGAGAAAAAGAAGCCATTCAGCGGTGTCGCGCTAGTCGTCGACGATACGCCGATCAATCAACAGGTCGCATGCATCCTTCTTGCCGATCTCGGGCTCGTAAGCGACGTCGCATCAAACGGAAAGGAAGCAGTCAAAGCCTACGAAACCAAATACTACGACGTAATTCTGATGGACTTGCAAATGCCTGAGATGGACGGCATGGAAGCAACCAGACAGATTCGCAAACTAGAGACGAGAACAGGACGCCATATTCCAATCATTGCAGTCACGGCGCACGCACTCGAAGGCAGCCGCGATGCGTGTCTTTCATCAGGAATGGACGACTATCTTTCAAAACCTGTTCAACCTGATGCACTTCAAGCGACACTCGATAAATTTCTCAAAGACAGAAAACCCGTTCAGGACGGTGGCAAATGAACGAGGTTATCGAAGTACAGGATACTCGCATTGCGATCATGTTTCGCAAAGCAGCTTGCGTATTGGGCATTCTGACTGCGGCAAACGGTCTCGTTGCATACATCATGTATCCGACTTTGGCCAAGACACTTCCCGATCACAACCTCTTCATGTCGCCCGCCGGCTCGATTGTGTTTACGTTGCTCGGCATTTCTTTGACGCTACTCTCTGTCGCGCCACAACATAAACTCACGAAGGTTTTCGGTTGGCTGGTGGCAATCATCGCCATTGCCGCTCCGACAATCATTCTTGGTCATTACATATTGCACTATCAATTTGACCTGGACGCGATGTGTTTCCCTCTCAGGCTGAAGTCGGCTTTTGGCGACAAGCTGATCATGCGCATGTCTCCCTACGGAGGAATGTGCTTCATCGCAATTGGATTCGCACTTTTGGGTTCTATATATCCAACGAAGACGCTCAAACTTGTTCGCCCATTCCTTATGCTGTCCGTGCTCGTGGCGACGCTGACGACGATTGATGCGTACATGTATGACCCCAATCTGATGACGCCACTGATGTTGTTTGCACCCATGCCTTTGCACTCAGCAGTTACTATGTTTTTGGCGGAAAATGCGCTTTTGCTCAGTGACCCTTCTCAGGGTCTGGTTCAGAAACTTTCTGCCGCCACCACCGAGGGAATGCTGCTCCGCAGGCTGCTTCCCGTGGGTATCATCTTTCCGATTCTCGCCGGCTTCGTCTTAGGTCAGGACAATCATTTCTATGCCACCGAACTTGGTGCGGCAATCATGACGGTTGTGATGATTGTTTTCTTCACCATCGCAACTGCATGGTCCGGCAAAACGATTACCGATCTTGACCTACGCCGCAGACAGGCAGAAGAAGAGCTGGAAGAGCTGTCCAAAGACTTGAAGAAACGTGCGGACGAAATGTCGGCAATAAACGCCGAATTCGAGGCCAAGAGCAATGAAGCCGCAGCCGCTCGCGACGCCGCTTTGGATGCCTCAATGCAAAAGGCGCAGTTCTTAGCGAATATGAGCCATGAAATCCGCACTCCTATGAATGGAGTTCTCGGCATGGTCGAAGTCTTGCTGCGCTCGAAGCTGAGCCCTAAAGCCAAAGAGTATGCGCTTCTCATTAGAGAATCGGGACGCTCATTGCTTTTGGTCATCAACGATATTTTGGACTTCTCGAAGATAGAAGCCGGCAAAATGACCATTGAGCTTGTCGACTTCGACCCATTAAGACTGGTTGAAGATGTAGCAGAGTTGTACTCGGCAGAAGCGCAAAGAAAAGGTCTGGTGCTTCTGACTTTCATTGACCCTCGAATCCCCCGGGCGCTGCAAGGTGACGAGACACGCCTCAGACAAGTCTTGGGTAACATCGTTTCTAATGCCATCAAGTTTACCGACCAAGGCAAAATCATGGTGCGTTGCATGCATGAGGCGATGGAAGAAAATGGAAGCTCAAGAGTCAAGTTTATTGTCGAAGACACAGGCATCGGACTGACTGATGATGCGAAGAAGCTGCTGTTTCAGCCTATTCTGGATGAAGCAGCAAGCCGCCAGCAGACCGGAGCCGGACTAGGACTGAGCATCTCTCACAGACTCGTAGAACTGATGGATGGCAAAATCGGATGGATGAACAATGCCACCGCCGGCACTACCTTCTGGTTCTCAGTTCCATTGGCTCACTCAACACGTCCGTTGCCGCTGGAGTCGGAAACCCCGGCACTTACGGACAAACGAGTAATTATCGTCGACGATGATCCCAATGCTCAAGAGATTCTTGAAGCTTACCTCAAGTCGTGGCACATAGACTGCGCAATTGCACCAAATGCGATGGCAGCACTCGGTCTGATGAAAAATGCAGAACAAGAGCACCGCCCCTTCGACCTGGCGGTAGTGGACATGCGAATGCCAGGCATGTCGGGGCTCGATCTTGCGAAGGAAGTCAGAGCAGACAATCATTTAGGCAAGACTAAAATGATTCTAGTCACCGCATATGATGACTTCGATATCGGCAACAGTGCAATTGCCAGCGGATTCTGCGCTTATCTCACCAAGCCGATTAAACAATCTCAACTGTTCGACTGCATTGTTTCCGTCACAAACAAACCAGAAGAGGCAGAAAGCGAATCTACCCGAACGCTAGAACTAGAGCGCTTTGACCTCGCCGCCTACACCGCGCGCATGGGTGGTCGTCTCACCGGCGAAACTGAACTTCCAACTTTAGCCGGAGCACGTGGACTCGCTCTGGTAGTTGACGATAACCCCATCAACAGACAAGTTGCGAAGATTCTCCTGGAAGATCTCGGATTGAAGATCGACGTAGCAGAGAATGGTAGAGAAGCAGTCGAGTGCTTCGAGAAGCGCGGATATCAGATCATATTCATGGATTGCCAGATGCCGGATATGGACGGCTTTGACGCCACCAGAGCAATCCGCAAGTTGGAGCAGCAGACACACAGAAGGGTTCCTATTGTCGCCATGACAGCCAATGCGATGGAAGGCAGCAGAGAAGAATGCATAGCTGCCGACATGGACGACTATGTGAGCAAACCAGTTGATCCAAACAAGCTAAGGGAAGTAGTCGAACAGTGGCTCCCTCTGGACGAATCCGGCAAACCGCAAATGCGCGAAGAACCAAGCGACAAACACAAACAGCTCATCGAACCACTGATTGAACAAGCAACCCCATACCCGGTCGAAGTCCCACAACAGCCTCTGCAACCTCTCCAATCTCTGCAACCGCAATCAATACAAGCGTTCCCGCCACAACCGGCGCCAATTACAGCACCATCAGTCGTTCCTTCCGTTCAACCTGCCACCAGTCAACCCGCTGCCGCTCAGCCTGCTTCTCAATCTCAACCGGAGCCGCAGGCTCAAGACCCAGCCTCCAAAGCAATCGTCGATCTCGCTTCACTTGAGGAGCGTTTCTCGAAAGACGATATTTTGCAGCTGTTCGGAATGTTCGAAAGCAGCGCGAAAGGCGACCTTGCCAAAGTCAAAAAAGCAATTGACGAAGACGACAGCGCAAAAGTCGCGTTCGTCGCGCACGCGCTCAAAGGCGCCTGCATGTCAATTGAAGCTACAGAACTTTATAACCTCTTCTATTCTCTTGAAAAAGCGGGCAAGAAAGAAGAGAAAGAGCAATTCTTGCCGCTATATCAAGAGATCGAAGCAGCATTTGTGCGTGCTGCGGCGTTCATGAAGGAACATCTGAGCGGTTGATAACTTATTGGGGTTTCAGACGTTAC
Source organism: uncultured Candidatus Obscuribacterales bacterium (assembly GCA_964478655.1). Lineage (GTDB taxonomy): Bacteria > Cyanobacteriota > Vampirovibrionia > Obscuribacterales > Obscuribacteraceae > CAYZJR01. The sequence continues at coordinate 4,421 of CAYZJR010000075.1, read as the reverse complement.
AAAGCACGGATTGACAAGGATAGTTCACTATAATGAAGCACTCACTGGTGGGAAACCAAGCGCGATTCGACATTTAACATGCCAGACGCCGTTACCGTATTGATTGCAGAAGACCAGGACATCACAAGGCTGGGTCTCAAACTCGCCCTGGGCAAGCTCCAAGGCGTCTCGGTCGTTGGTGAGGCTGTGGATGGTCAAGAAGCAATCGACCAAGCCGCGAACCTGCGCCCCAACGTGATTTTGATGGACATCGGACTGCCGGGCGTCGATGGAATTCAAGCCACGGTGCAGATTAAGCGCACCTTCCCTGATACGCGCATCATCATGTTTACGAGCGATGAGACTGATGACACGATTTTTAAGGCGTTGCGTGCAGGCGCCGATGGGTATTGCCTAAAGAAAATCACTCCCGATCAGCTTCTTATGGCGATCAACTCGGTAATGCAGGGAGCGGCATGGCTCGATCCTGGCGTCGCCAACCGCGTTTTGAGAGCACAAGCAATGCAGCAGGCGCCGGCCGGACCTGCTACCGTCAGTTCGGGACCAGTTTTAGCGAATCCGCAAGTTGAAGTTTTGCGTTTAATCGAGAAGGGATCTTCTAAAGATCAAATCGCAGCGCAACTTGGAATTTCTGTGAAAGATGTCGAAGATCGCGTAAGGCAGATGCTGGGCGGTTTGATGGAACAGCCGCAACAGACTCAAGATGGCAGCGTGCGTGTCGACCCAGCCATGATCAATGAAGATGGAACCATCAAGCCAGGCGCGAGATTCGGAGACAAGTACGTCATTACGGATATCATCGGCCGTGGTGGCATGAGTGTCGTCTACGATGCACAGCATGAATACATGGGTCGACGTGTCGCAATCAAAATGATGCACGATCGTCTCAGCGCGCAGCAAGATCTCGTTTTGCGATTTAGACAAGAAGCGCGTGCAACCAGCTCCTTGGTGCACCCAAACTTGGTGACTGTGTATGACTCGGGATTGACTGCGCAAGGTCAACCGTACATCGTCATGGATTTTCTCGATGGCATAAACCTCCAACAATACTTGGAAGCGTACACTCCAGAGCCAATTATCCTTACGCAGATTTTTTGTCAGGTTTGTGATGCGCTCGATGCAGCACACAAGAAAGGTGTTGTTCACCGAGACTTGAAGCCAAGCAACATCATGCTGATGCGCGATGAAGGCGGCGGTGCACACGTCAAACTTGTGGATTTTGGCGTAGCGAAGTTTTTGCATGACCCGAACCCGGATTCGCAACTCACTAAAGCCGGCGAAGTGTTTGGAACTCCAGCATTTATGAGCCCCGAGCAGTGCACCGGCAAAGAGATGGATGCGCGCAGCGACATTTACTCACTTGGTTGCGTCATGTACGAAGCATTTACTCGCGAGCGTGCGTTCGTCGGTCAATCGTTGTACGAAGTGTTCAACAAGCAAGTGAGCGAACAGGCATCAAGACTGCCTTTCCTCAGTCCAAAATTCCAAGCCGCACCGGAAATCGAAAAGGTAATTTTCCACGCGCTGGAGAAAGATCCAGCCAAGCGCCCGCAATCCGCGCTCGAAGTGAAGATGCAATTACTCACGGCGCTTTCGCGCTTCGGACGCTGACCTCGAGACGTTCGCTCCTAGAAATCTAAACGCTCGTTGCCGACTAGTATGCCCAACGCATGAGTGCAGCACCTGCGCTGAACCCCGCACCCATCGTCGCAAACAGAATCAGATCACCTTTTTTCAAACGACCTTGCTCGAGTGCAGTGGCAATCGCAAGTGGCAAAGTTCCTGCGGTTGTATTGCCGTACTCATCAATATTGATCACGATGCGATCCATATCCATGTGCAATCTCTCTGCCGCCGCCGTGATGATGCGGAGGTTGGCTTGGTGCGGAATAAACAGGTCTACATCCGCTCCTGTCAAACCGTTCCTCTCCAAAAGCCTCAAGCAGACTTCCGCCATTTTTCTTGTCGCAAATTTGAAAACCGCCTGCCCATCTTGATGCACGAAGTGCATTCTCTTTTCGACAGTCTCCGGCGTCGTGGGATTGCGACTGCCGCCTGCAGGCAGACAGAGCGCCTGCCCTCCGGAGCCATCAACCTCATGCAAGAAATCAATGAATCCGAAACCTTCTTCTGCAGGCTGCACCAACGCAGCACCGCCGCCATCGCCGAAGATAATGCAGGTCTGGCGATCGGTATAGTCGATAATCGACGACATCACGTCAACGCCGATGGCTAGCACGTTCTTGTGCGCGCCCGTGCGCACGAACTGCGCTGCGACTTGAAGCGCGTAGAGGAAACCGGAGCAGGCAATGGACATATCGAAGCCCCATGCGCCTGTAGCTCCAATATTGTGCTGAACGATGCATGCGGTCGCCGGGAGCTGCATGTCAGGAGTAATCGTGGCGACGACAATCAGCTCAATGTCAGTAGGCTTAAGCCCCGTCTGCTTGAGAATCTTCAGCGCGGCGTCGGTCGCCAGATCGGAGGTTGCGACCCCCTTGTCTACTATGTGGCGGCGGCGAATGCCCGTGCGCTCGACAATCCACTGGTCGGACGTCTCCACCATATTTTCGAGGTCTTGATTGGTCAAAATGCGCTCAGGAACACTGGTTCCTATCGCTCCAATCTTTGCCGGTATGACTAAATTGCTCAAGCTGACTCCCCGTTGAGAAATGGCGTTCTCCACTCGCATGATCTTAACTTGACGAGGCTCCGCCGTGAGGTCATGTAACTATAATTGGACGTTCAAGATTCCACAAAATAGAAGCGTCGCGGATTAATCCGCTATTAGGCTTCAAGCTCTTTGAAATTAGGTTAGGAAGCGCGATGTTCGAATCAGCCAATGTTCCGCATGTTTTAGAGAAGGACGAGTACAAGAAACTCGAGCCGCAACTTCGGGAAGACCTTCTGGAGGCGCAGCTAAAGCTGGCTGAGAAGAAGCAATTTCAGGTCATCGTTATAATCGCCGGCATGGACGGAACAGGCAAAGCAGACGCCGTCCACAAGCTATATGAGTGGATGGACCCTCATCACCTCGAGACCCAGGCGTTCGGGCGGCCCAATTCGGAAGAGCGCCTGCGACCGCGGATGTGGCGCTATTGGCGGGTGCTTCCAGCAAGAGGAAAAATCGGATTTTTCTTCGGGTCTTGGTACCACGAGCCGCTTCACTCGCGAATCGTGCGGAAAATGTCCGAGATACAGTTCGAGCAACAGATGCAATCAATCAACCGGTTTGAATCGATGGTTGCGGCTGAAGGCGCGCTGATTCTCAAATTTTGGTTCAACCTTGCAAAACCCAAACGAGGAAAAAAATCTAAGAATACAACCGACGAAGAAAAGGTTGCGCTCGAAGAATGGGGCGACATCGGTAAAGATGACTTCGACAAGGCTCTAGATGCAGGTCAAGCCATGGCTCGCATCACCAGCACCGGATATGCGCCGTGGATCGTCGTGCCCAGCGAAGATCATCGATATCGCAACATGACTGTCGGCAAGACGCTTTTGGAAGCAATGAGAAAGCGCCTCGACAATGGGTCTGCCTCAATGGCCGGCTGCGCGCCTGCCGTCATTATAAACCCGCTCGACTCAAAGACCGTTCTTGATCAGCTAGACCTTTCTCTGAAGCTTTCGGAGGAAGAGTACGAAGACAAAATTGATCGATATCAAAAGAAATTGACGCGTCTTACGATGTCAAAGGAATTTGCAAACATCGGCTTGGTCGGAGTCTTCGAAGGCAACGACGCCGCGGGCAAAGGAAGCGCTATACGAAGAATAACCGGAGCTCTCGACCCTCGCATGTTCAAGGCGCACGGAACCTCAGCTCCCACACAAGAAGAGCTCGCTCAACCGTACTTGTGGCGCTTCTGGAGACGCATTCCAAAGAAAGGCAACATCGGCATTTTTGATCGAAGCTGGTATGGAAGAGTTCTGGTGGAACGAGTTGAAGGCTTCTGCACGGAGCAAGAATGGCTTCGTGCGTATGAGGAGCTGAACGACTTTGAGCTGCAACTTACTGAGAATCGAATTATCGTCGTTAAGTATTGGTTGGCGATAAGCAAACAAGAGCAGTTGAAGCGCTTCAAAGCGCGCGAGAAGACTTCATTCAAGAAGTACAAAATTACTGATGAAGATTGGCGCAACAGAGACAAGTGGGATTTGTATGCTGCAGCAGTCGGCGACATGGTCGATCGCACCAGCACCAATTACGCGCCGTGGAACCTCATCGAAGCCGAGGATAAGCTCCACGCACGCGTGAAGGTGTTGAAGATTCTCTGCGATACGCTAGAGAAGGCGCTGAAGAAAGACGACAAGAAGAGCTGAGCGCGTGGCGCGGAGCGCGTGGTGCGGAGCGCGTGGCGCGGAGCGCGTGGTGCGGAGCGCGTGGCGCGGAGCGCGTGGCGCGGAGCGCGTGGCGCGGAGCG
>CAYZJR010000074.1:0-33886 GCA_964478655.1 uncultured Candidatus Obscuribacterales bacterium | reverse complement strand
TGCGCACTAGATTCTCACTGAAACCATTGGCGTTATTGGTGTTTGCCGCCCTCGTGCAGCCACAGGACGCGTTCGCCGATAGTTTGGGCAAACAATGGTGGGTTCGTGACGCGCAAGATCAACTCGCGAAGGAAAAGGCACAACAAGCGAAGTCCGAAGAAACGGTCGTGGTGCCTGGTTACTTTGCGGAACAGCCAAAACCGTTCGAGCGGCCAACAGAAATCATTCTGCCGAAAACCCCTTCTTACGGTGGTTTGTTGTCATCACCGTTTGCCGGCTATAGAACACCGTTTGTCGGTGGTCCGTTCTCTGCCGGTGTTTCGCCCTACACTCCTGCTGTTCCATATATCGGATCGGGCATGCCTTACATTCCTTCGATTGCTCCGTCCATCCCGTTTGTCGGTTCGCCAGTGCCATACGTCGGCGTGCCATCCATTCCCTATATAGGTTCTTCGGTACTGAGCGCAGTCCCTTATCGCGGTTTCGGCGGATTTGGCTTGGGCATGGGAAGTTTAGGCTCAGGTGGGTTCGGTGTCGGCGTGCCTGGAATTGGCGTCGGCGTTCCTTATGCGGGCTTCGGAGCCGTTCCTTACACTCCATTTGCAGGCAGCTTCGGTCCATATGGCGGATACGGCGCTTGGAACCCGGCCGGCTCCGCTCTTTTCATGGGCGCAATGGGTAATCGCCTGAACAATTCGAAGCTCGGACAGGTGGGAACGTCAAGAGTGATTCAAACCGCACCCAGCAAGGCTTCGGGAAATTATTATGCGCCATCGAACGTCGATACGACCGCGGCGGGCAGCTATTATTCGACGACCTCACCTGCGATTATCCCTTACATGAAGCCGAAGAAGGCGCCGGATAGCTATTGGGGCTCGGGCAGTTCGCCATTCAAGGATGTCAACTTGAACTCAACTCCTTGGTCTAAATAGTCATCAGGCACCGCGCAGAAACGCAAGCCAGGTTTAAGTTCGCACAACCTTGAGAAATTGTGTCTTTCGATTGGGAACAAGCGAAGTCCTCTCGCGTCACAAGGTCCATGCGTTGAAAATTGAGAGCGGAAGCCGGGCTCAGCCATTTAGCTAGTTGTGTGCACGATTCTCGAACTGTGGTCAGCTGTTTAGGCTGCCACATTTTTCTGCGAACTGCTTTTTCTGAAGCAGCTGTTTCCTCACGTGTCTCGGTCCCATAATCGGTAGGAACTCATGAATATCAACAAGTCTCCGCGACGTGTTCTGGCTGTTTGTCTTGCATCGACTTTGACCATTGTTGGTCTCACTGTTCTAACTCAATTGGGTGGAACAGCAAGCACTCAAGATGCGGCTCCAATAGTTGCTGTGATTACTCCTTCCGTTGCGCCGATGACGCGCACCGCACCGCTTGCCGGTGATCAAGGCAGAGAAGCGGTTGTTGAAGGCGGCGTGCAAGCGAATAGAGCCGATGAAGATCGCATGGGTGTCTCTGAGCACACGCATAGTCAGCCGAAGGAAGAGGAAAAGCCGGCCGCCACTCCGAAGCCGCCAGCAAAATCAATGGAATCCAATGGTTACTCCGCGAAGGTAAGAGTGGTGTCCGGCACCACATCCAATACCACAACCAAGAATGTTTCAGCCAACGCCGAATCACAACCATTGAATGAGCCTAAAAGCGCAACTGACTCCAAACCTGAGTCGTCTGAATCAGACTCTAAACCTTTTGAAGCGACCAACACAACTGAGGCCCCATGCGAGCCTGCGGCTACTCCCCAGTCTGCTCCAGTAGCGGTCGAGTCGAAAGAAACGATTGAAGAAGTGACTCTTTCTGTGGTGGCAGAGCCGACTGCCTCTGTTGAGTGCTACCAAGAAAAACTCGGAAAAAACACTTACGAAGTGGCGCGCACAGTCATTAAGGCGTCTCCGGCTCAAGTGTTTGATGTTCTTACTGATTACAGCAAAGTCGATGACATCTTCGAAAATCTGACGAGATGCGAAGTAATTGAAGACAAAGGCTCTTCCAAGAAAGTCTCATTCACAGCCAAGTCTATGGGCGGTTTGTGGAAGTTCGACTATGTTTTGGAACTCAAGGAAACAGCACCAAATCTGATCGAATGGACTCGCGTCAGTGGTGCCTTTAAAGCGAATGAAGGTTATTGGAAGCTCGAACCAGTACATGGCGGCAAGTACACTCAAGTTACCTATTCCAAGTTTATTGACGGCGGACTTTTGTTGCCGCAGAAGCTTGTACAGAAGGAACTCAAGGCGCTTGCCCCGGGCATCCTAAAGAATCTTAGAACGGCCGCCGAGAGATACAGCGTTGCTGCGAAATAGCGAGAGCGAGTGCTTAGTGAAGGTAGCTGTACGCTATCCTCGCAAACAATCGATGCAATCAAGTCGACCGGTCTGAGAATGGCAAGGTCCGGTGCTCATGCTCCGGACCTTGTCGTGTCTATGTTGCTTCGGTCAAGAATCAACCGGTTCTCGCCAAGTTAACTACAGCCCGTTGATTGGTCTTGCCATTCCACTCCAGCCGGAGTACTGAATCTTCCACTCGCCGTCTTGCTTCATCAGTCGAGCGCTGAAGTCTGCATCAACAACTTGACCGAGACTCCATGCTTTGCCCTTTCCTTCAAGTGTTGCGACATCACCATCGATAATCTCTTTCGTGAATCGGCATTGAGTGACATATCCACGTTTGTACTGTTCGATTGCTCTGCGCCGTTCGTTTCCTTCTTTGCGGTCTAAAGACACTCTTTGATCTTTGACCAAGAAGGAGTTGAAGTCTTTCACGTCTTTGGCCCAATAAAGAGCAGCCATATAGTGCAAGAAGGTCGTCTTTGGACGAGGGTCGTAAACGGCATTGGCGGCTTGCTGTGCCACCACCAATAGGGTTATGGCTAGCACCAAAATCTTTGTGAATTTAGGCATGGTCAACCTCGCTAAACCATGTTCTACAGACTGGCCGCAATCGTACCTATCTTCGACTTTTTGTTGCAATAGACTGGTGTCAACCACTTGTGGTATTTCTTCAATTCACCGTGACAGATCTTCTGATACATATCTTTGATCATGGTGGAGATTGATCCAGCCTTGCCGTTGCCGATAGGGCGGCGGTCTACCTCAATTATAGGCGCGATTTGTGCACCTGTGCCACAGAAGAACAATTCGTCCGCGGTATATAGTTCGCTTCTGTCAATCTGGCGAGCTTGAGTTTTCAAATTCAACTCATGCTCGGCGAATTCTGCAATTGACGAGCGTGTAATGCCTTCGAGGATGTTTTCGGTTATGGGTGTCGTGACCAATTGTCCGCGCTTTACCATAAAGAGGTTCATGGCGCTTCCTTCAGAGACGTGGCCGTTTTCTGAAAGCACAATGCACTCATCAAAACCGGCTTTCAGAGCATCAGTTTTCGCCAGTGCTGTATTTGCGTAAGCGCCTACGATTTTTGCGCGTGCTGGAATTGCGTTGTCTTCGACTCTTCTCCACGAGGAGATTTGCACTTTCAATCCGCCGGCTCCGTGGAAGTAGTCGCCGAAAGGAACCGTGAAAATGCAGATATCCGAAGGGTTGTTGTCTAAGCCCGGTCCAACGCGATGCACAGTTTTGTACGCGCTCGGACGCACGTAGGTATCAGTGCGAGGCGCATTGCGCTTCACAAGTTCAACGGTGATTTTGCAGAGTTCTTCGACGGAATATTTCACGTCGAGGTACATGATTTTCATGCTGTCCTGCATGCGCTCATAGTGCTCTTTCAGGCGAAAGAGGTACATTTCCTCGTCCTTCTCGTTCCAGTATCCGCGTATTCCTTCGAATACTGCGGTGCCGTACATGAACGAGTGGTTCATTATGCTAATGTTTGCTTCTTCAATGGGAACATAGTTGCCTTTGAAAAATGCATATGTCTTGCTGTCAGTCACGGAAGGACACCTCGCTATTTACTGCTTCTGCAAAACCTGATTCGGTCAGTAACTGCTTGCCTTTGGCTTGCATCGGGTGAAAGCGCCACATACTTCTCAAACGCATCTGCTGCAGCTTGGAATTCTCTGTCGCCTTCCAACACCACTCCCAGCTCGTAAAACCCTTGTGCAAATGTGGGTTCGACTTCCGTGGCTGTTTTGAATTCCGCTTTTGCTTCAGTTGTTTTGCCGAGTCGCTTCAACGCTTTTCCAAGCGCGGTGTGACAGGCTCCTGATTGCGGATACTTTTTGGTTTTTTCTTTGAAGATGTCGATTGCTTTTTCGGTATTTCCGATTTGCAGTTCGTAGTTGCCCTTTTGCAAGAGCTTCTCAAAGTCAGGCGCAGACTTGGCCTGGCTGTCGAGAGCTGGCCCGAAAAATGCTATCGATGTCGAAGCCAGCACCCCCAGAGAAACAAGATTCATCTTTGTCTTTTGGTGTGCCATCTTTCGGCGCTCCTACTTAATCTTGGCCGGGGATTTTGACCCTTGTTCGCCAAGGATGGTTCCCGATGTAGTCAGGCTCCTTGTCGGCTGCGCTCCTCCGGTGGAAGGATCGCCGGGAATCGGTTGTACGAGAATTGCAGATACTTCGGTGCTTACCTTCTTGACTGCGTCGCCGACTCGCACTCCAGCGCCTCTGACGATGTTTCCAGTGGAGGAAGTGCTGTCAACCGAGGAGATAGTGATCACAGCGATCGTATTCGACAGCTCTTTCAAAACCTTTCCGGAATCAGGATCTTTTACGGTCTTGTAGGTTCTGTCTACTTGCAGATTGTCTCCTGCTGCAATTCCGTTTATTTTGCCGACGTTGACGATAACTTGCGTTCCGGTCACATCAGCAACTTTGCCTTCAACGTTTGCTTGTGCAAGCGATTGGTTGTCTGGAATTTTGGCAGCGGTAGCGATGACTTGACCGCCGACGGATTCTACGGCTTGAAGGGTTGCTTCGCCTGCGATGCTGCTTTCGAATTCGGAAGAGCCCATGTCGAAGCTGCCCGAACCACCGCTCCAACCACTGCCGCCGCCACCAAAGAGTGAGGTGGATGAGCGCTTGGATTCGCCGGTTCCATGACAGGCGGCGAGAATTTCGCCGGTGTTGACGTCGACCAAGCGAGCGTCGATTGCTACCTTACATTTTCCTTTGCGAACGCTTGCGTTACCGAAACCGAAACCACCGAAGCCGCCGACATAAGGAATGTAGCTGGCAACAGAGCTTGCGGCGCTGGCCGCGGCGCCGACGTTGACGTTCTTGTTTTCGAAACCGAATTGTGTGACTGTTCCTACAACAATCGCATCTACGCTCAAAAGCTTACCGATTTTGCAGGCTGTCGATGGGTCAGCGCGGTCTGAGACCGAGAGGTTTTGCTCTTTCAATATTTGATCGAGGATTTGTCGCTCGACGACAGAGTATGTTCCATCATTGACGAGCTTGGTTATCAATAGACTGGTGATACCTTTGCCCACGTCCACCGTGCCTACTTGGCTGGTGACCGCTCCGTACTCAAACGGCAGGATTGCCACGCGTCGTTTGGCGCCGGCGAATGCTGGCAAACTTGTTACGAAGCTTGCTGCTATTGTCAAGACACTCAACAGCGCGACTATCTTTCGCGATCTCATCTTCATCTCTCCTTGCGGTTCAATCCGCCATACCTTAGCTGTTAAGCCGATATGGTTAAGAACTACGGCCCCTATAGGGTTCGTCCGTTTTGACGTGGTACTCCGTTCGCATCAACCATAGAGTTTACCCGCACAGCATGCGCCAAGCCTATAAATCTACAGGTAATGATCATATTGTAAGCTGGATGTCGTAATCCCGCCCAGACCCGGTTACTACCGCGATTTGCGCTCCGCCTCGATTACTTTCTGCTGCAATTGTGCGGCAGTCTTTGTAGCTTCCAAGGCTTTCTTTTTCAGAGCTTCCAAGTCGCTTTGCGAAGTCGGCTTTGAGCCGCCTTGGGCAACCGGTCGTTTGGCTTGCGGTCTGCCACGGCTCATCGCAGCCTTGTATGCGGCCTTTTTGGTTTTTGCTATCTCCGCTCTCTTAGATTTATTTTTCACAACTTTGTCTAACAAAACGATTGCTTCTGTATATGCTCCGCGTTTTGCTTTGGCTTCAGCCGCTTTCATCAGTGCAAGCGACTCTTTCTCCATTTCGAATTCGTCTATGAGGTCTCTTACGGCTTTGAAGTTGGGAGTGTCCGGCGTGACCGGACGCAACACTGCAATCGCCTCATCGTAGTTGTCGTCTTCAGCCAGAATTTCGGCTTTTATAATTGCTTCTCTAGCGGCCATCTCGATCAACACTGCTTGTTGAATGGGTGCAATGACGCGGTCGCTTGCAGAAGAGATAACCTCGCGGGCGGCGTTATCGACGAGTTTTTTGTTTAGCGGTGCGCCTGGCTGCAGGGAGAAGTCTTGATTGTATTTCTGCACGGCGGCGGTGTGAATGACGTGTTCGTCTTTTGTTTTCACGATGATGTTGCCGTTGTATCTGACTGCACCACTTGCTTGATCGATTGACTCATGAATGTTGCACACGACATACCAATCCGGATTGACTGTGCTGAGAACCACATCAGGAGTGACTTCCAGCTGTCTGCTTATGCGATCGACGATGTCTTGTTCGATGCCGCTGCCGCTGCCAGGAACAACAGCAATTCGCACAGCGGGAATATTCGCTGCCAGTGCCGGCACTATATACAGTGCCGCAGCGAAAAGCAGAAGGAACAATTTTCGGATTGAAATACTCACTTATTCTTCTCCTTAGTTTTCCGAATCAGATTTGGTATCCATGGCCAAGTTTGCAAGACTGTCCGCTTCCTGGTTGCGGTTTCTTGCAATATGCGAAATTTTGATGTTCTTGAATGCGCGAGTCAGTTGAGTTGCGTCTGCATAAAGAGGTAACAAACCCTCGTTTTTTACCTTGTATTCGCCCAATAGTTGCTTCACCACAAGCTCTGAGTCCATGCGGATTTCGATGTCGTCGAAACCCAACTCTTTTGCTTTTGTGAGACCCATGATCAAGCTGGTGTATTCCGCTATGTTATTGGTTGCGTGATCGATATATCGAGCGAGACGTTTGACGATGACTCCATCGCTCTCGATGACGGCGCCGGCTCCCGAAGGTCCGGGATTGCCTCTAGAACCGCCGTCGGCGTAGAGAATGGCTTTCTTCGTCATACCCTAGGTCTCTGTTACCTTCTATCCTCTGAGCCTGTTAGCCTTTGACGGCAGCATTATTGAGATGAGATGATACCGCGTCCTTAACGGCCGATAGGGCTTGCGAGAGTTTAGACGGATCTTTGCCGCCAGCCTGTGCCAACTGCGGTTTGCCACCACCTTTTCCGCCACAGATAGTTGCGACTTCATTTACCAACTTTCCAGCGTTGAATCCGCGCTTTGTCAATGGTTCCGAAACGCTGCTGGCAAGAGCAACCTTGTCTGGTCCCTGGACGGTTCCCAACACCGCAATGTAGTTGTCGCCCATTCCTCTTATATGATCGCAAAGTGCTTTCAGCCCGTCAGCGCTGAGATCGGATACTTGGGCAGCGACCAACTTTATGTCGCCGATTGATTGAGCTGATGAAACCAGTTCAGGCGCACGCGATAGAGCCAGACGTTCCTCCATAGCAGCCATCGCTTTCTCTTTTTGCTTAAGTTGATCTTGAAGCTTCTCGATTTGCGATGCCAACTCAATTGGCTTCACCTTCAACCTGGCTGATGCGTCACCGAGGTAACTCATCTGATCCGCAATGTACTTCCATGCTTTCAATCCAGCGAGTGCTTCGACTCTGCGTGTGCCGGACGCAATACTGCCTTCGGAGATAATCTTGATTGGTCCCAACTCGCCGGTGGTGGCAGCGTGAGTTCCTCCGCAGAACTCCAGAGAGAAATCACCCATGCTGACGACGCGCACGAGATCTCCATACTTCTCACCGAACATCGCAATCGCGCCTGTTCGCTTCGCGTCATCGAGCGACATCTCTTGCGTTTGAACTTGAGAATTTTGACGAACCCACTCATTCATCAAGGCTTCGATTTCTTCCAACTCTTTTTGAGTCGGCTGCCGTTCGAAGGTGAAGTCGAATCGCATCGTTTCGGGACCGACTTGTGACCCTGCTTGCACGACGTGTTTTCCAAGCAGTTCGCGAACGGCTGCATGGAAAATGTGCGCGGTCGAGTGGTGTGAAACTGTTTGGGCGCGACGATCTTTGTCGACCAGTGCGGTTATCTGATCACCTGGTTCAATCACGCCTGATACGGCACGAACTTTATGAATGTGCAATCCTTCGTGCTTTTTAGTGTCGAGAACGATCAGCCTGGAGTCATTGTTTTCGAGCAATCCGGTGTCTCCGACTTGACCGCCGGATTCGGCGTAAAACGGAGTCGTGTTGAGAATTACCTCGACCTCGTCGCCTTCTTGCGCTTGGTCGACAATTTTTCCATCTTTGAGAATGGCGATGACGCTGCCACTATCTTCGGTGCTCTTGTAGCCAGTGAAATTGGTAGTGCCGTGCTTCTTGACCAGCTGCCCAAGACCTTCTTCACCGGTGAGGATAACGTTGAATTTGCTGACCGAGGAAACTTGTTCGTGGCTCTTTTTGGCTTTTGTGAAGCCTTCCATGTCTATCGATTTGCCGCGTTCTAACGCAATTTCTTGCGTCAGCTCAAGTGGGAAACCATAGGTCGCGTAAAGGTTGAAGGCTGCTTCGCCGTCGATTACATCGCCTTCTTTATCAAGCAACTCTTCCAAGAAAGTCATGCCGCGGTCTATTGTTTTGGCGAATCGTTCTTCTTCGTCTTTGATAAGCGATTGAATTTGCTTGGAGTTCGCTTGGAGTTCTTTGTACGTGGTCGAATAGTTTTGCACGACAATGTCCACAAGCTTGTAAAGGAATGCCTCGTTGATTCCCAGGAGACGCCCAAAGCGAGCGGCTCTTCGCGTCAGGAACCGCAACACGTAACCCCGACCGATGTTGCTTGTTCTTACACCGTCTGCAACGAGAAAGGTTATGCAACGAGCATGGTCGGCAATGATCTTGAGGAAGGTGTCTGTGCGTGCTTCCGGTGACTTGTCCTTGCTGCGCGGGATGCCGCCGGTGTATTTCACTTTCGCCAGCTTGCAAACTTCTTCGATAATCGGGAAGAACAAATCTGTTTCGAAGGTGCTGTTCTTCTTTTGAAGAATCAAGGCGACGCGTTCCAAACCTGAGCCGGTGTCTACGTTTTTGCTTGCCAGCGGCGTGAAGTTGCCGTTTTCATCTTTGAACAACTCCATAAACACGAGGTTCCAAAACTCCAAAAAGCGATCGCATTCGCAGATGCCGATGCCGCATTTTGTGGAGTCATCGCTGCAACCGAACTCCGGACCGCGATCGTAATAGATTTCGGAGCATGGTCCGCATGGTCCTGTTGGGCCGGGTGGACCCCAGAAGTTGTCCTTCTTGCTCATGCGGTAGATTCGTTCGGCGGGCACGCCAACGGTCTTGTTCCAAATCTCGAACGCTTCTTCGTCGGCAGGTACGGTCTCGTCGCCGCGGAAGATGGTGACGTGAAGCTTTTCAGGCTCTAATCCCAGGTCTTTGGTGACTAGCTCCCATGCCCATGGAATCACTTCTTTTTTGAAGTAATCGCCGAAAGAGAAGTTTCCGAGCATTTCGAAGAAGCTGTGGTGTCTGGCTGTGCGTCCGATGTTTTCGATGTCGGAGTCTTTGCCGCCTGCGCGCGCGCATTTTTGAACGGTAACGACGCGCGGTGGATCGGTCGCCGGCGCTTGTCCGAGAAAAATGGGCACGAATTGAACCATGCCCGCAGATGTCAAAAGCAAGGTCGGGTTGTCGGGAATTAGGCTCGAGCTCTCTTTGTGCAAGTGGCCGCGCTTGTCCCTGAAATAGGAGATGAATTTTTCTCTGATCTCAGAACCTGACAAAGCCATGAGTCCTCCTGGAAAACCCTGGAAACAGCTACATAAATGGAAGCTTCAGTATAGCGCACCCAGCGCTCTGAATGGGCATCAAGCGGGGCTCCGACGCCGATTTGCAATAATTCGAATCGTTGTCTAAACAAAAAGGTTTCAAATCTGCTAACCTTCCCAGGATGTCGCTCTAACCACTTGAGTAACACCTGATTCCTCGTCTGGGTCTTTCGCTTTGAAGCTTTCTAAGGTTCTCATTCTTCATAAGAAATCGACCTACCAGATTCAGGCGATGGAGCACCGTGAGAGCCGTTTTCTTAAGCTTCTCGAGGAAGGAAACGAAGTAGTTACCAGGGTGAAGACCGCTCATTCCGAGCACCTTGAAACCCTAGAACGTGTTCAGCTAGAGCTTTCGAAGCGCAGTATCGAATTTAAGTCCGTCGCTCGTGCCGATCTCACCAGTCGCGTCGAAGGCGTTGATTTGATGATTTCGGTGGGTGGTGATGGAACATTTTTGGATGCGTCACACCATTTAGCAGATGTTCCGTTGCTAGGCGTCAACTCTTCCAGCTCTTCCAGTTTCGGCCACTTCTGTCTGGCCAATGACGATAACTTTGCAGAAATCATCGACAAAATCCAAAACGATACGCTCAAGCCTGAGCAACTTCTGAGGCTCGACCTCACGCTCAACGGCTCACTTCTGCCAGAGCCCGTTTTAAACGAAGTTTTGATTGCCCATTCAAACCCTGCTGCTACTAGTCGCTGTTTCATCGAGTTGGATGGAGTGAGGGAAGAACAGCGATCATCAGGCATTTGGGTTGGAACACCGTCCGGCTCCACAGGTTCGCTTCGCTCTGCCGGCGGAGTGGTGATGCCTATTATCGACACCCGATTTCAATATATCGTTCGCGAAGCCTGCATGAGACCAGGTGAAAAGTGGACTCTCTTGCGCGGTGTCCTCGACAAAGATCGACAAATAAAAATCGTTTCGCAAATGCGCACAGGTGCACTCTATCTCGATGGTCAGCATATCGATTATCATTTCGGACTAGGCGATGAATTGAAAATCAAACCGAGCGCAAAGAGTTTGATCGCCTACGTCAATCAGGATGTTAACGACATTTTCGTGAAGTAAAAAATGACGGAGAGCCAAAGCACATCATCAGTATCGCTGGCGGTTCTGGCGGGGAAGGTGACCGCTCAGACCATTCGAATGCTCGGAGTCGGGCTCGGATCAAACCTGCCCGGGCGCATGGCCCGCAAGCTTTGCCCGGATGTATTGTCGGTGCTGGCACGGCAAGCACGAAAGGGTGTAATCGCAGTTAGTGGCACTAACGGAAAGAGCACCACTTCGGGTTTGCTTTCTTCCATATTGCGCACCGCCGGTATGAGCTTCGTCCACAACCGACAGGGCGCAAACCTCGTGACCGGCATCACCGCAACGCTCGTTGCTGCAGCAGATTGGAAAGGATCTATCGATGCCGACTACTGCTTGTTCGAGATCGACGAGGCCGCACTGCCATTGGTGGCAGGTGAAGTACCAATTCGAGCTGTCGTTGTCACCAACCTATTTCGAGATCAACTCGATCGTTTTGGCGAACTCGATACAACCGCAAGATTGATCGATTCAGGCATAGCGAAAAGCGTCTCTCAAGCCATTCTAAACTCGGACGATCCAAACGTGAGCAGACTCGCGTCCGGTAGCAAGAAGGTTTTCTACGGCATCGAATCACTAAAGGATGGCACCACAACCGGTGGCGCTCAGATGGAGCTGTCTTACTGCGCCAAATGTGGTGAGGAGATAAAGTACGCTCTCACGTTTTACGGACAGCTCGGACATTGGAGCTGCGTCTGCGGCTACAAACGACCACTTCCGACCGTCTCAGCCAGCAACGTCGAAGTTCGATCGACGAGTTCTCACTTCAATTTGAACCTCGAAGGCGAGGCAAATGATGTCGTTCTTCCGTTGCCTGGACTCTTCAATGTCTACAATGCATTGGCCGCCGCGGCTGCTGCGCTGTGGTTGGGGGTCAGTCACACAGCCATTCGGCGAGGTTTGAAAGAGTACAGCACTTTGTTTGGCAGGTCGGAACGGCTTGTGGTGGGCGGCAAGCCCGTGCTGATTCAACTGATCAAAAATCCTGCCGCGGCTAGCCAGGCTGTTTGTGCGGCAGTTCAAGATCCTACCGCCAAAGTTTTGGTTGCCATCAATGACAATCTTGCCGATGGACGGGACGTTTCCTGGCTTTGGGATGCCGACTTCGAGCCTTTGGTTTCTACGGGAAAGGCAGTCATAGTAAGCGGACAGCGTGCCGAAGATATGGCGGTAAGAATGAAGTATGCAGGGCTGGACCCAGGCAAAATCGTCACCGTTCCTAAACTCGAAAAGGCAATCAAACAGTCGCTTGATGAGCTTGCTCCTGGCGAGACTCTGTGGATTTTGCCTACCTATACCTGTCTGCTTGAGCTGCAAAAGATCATGAAATCTATGGGGCACGCTCTGGCAGGAACTTAGCCTACTTTGGTTATAAGTTCATATAACGGGAATAGTATTACTGGTTTCGGGCGATAAAAATTACCCACGGACATGAGCGAACCAGTTTCAACGCCTAATGATCTCTCATTATTCGGCAATGCCGACCCGCTAGTCGGGACGACCATTGGCGACCGTTGGGAAGTGCAAGAGTTTCTCGGCGAAGGCAGTCTTTCGAGCGTCTATAAGGCGAAGGATCTGCTGCGCCAAAACTACGTCGCACTCAAGCGCATTCACCCGCACCTTTTATCAAATGTCAAAAACCTGAAGCGTTTCGAACAACGCCTCAAACAGTTGGCTACACTCAGCCATCCTCAGATCGCAAACTTCCGAGATGTGCACCTCACCAATGATGCACAAGTGTTCCTCATCATTGATTTCCTCAATTTCGAGAGTCTCGAAGACATTCTGTCGAAAACCGGTCACATCGGAATCGAGCGCGCGATCGATATCTTCCGCCAATGCTGTATGGCAATCGAACATGCTGACGGCATCGGCGTCGTGCACCGCGACATCAAGCCCAGCAACATCATAATCATGGACACCCAGACCTTCACCGATGAGGTCAAACTGGTCGACTTCGGCATCGCAAAAGCGCTTGCAGAAGAAGGCGATAGCGATCGCTCAGGCCAATACATGACGAGAACGCGTGAATCGGTTTTCGGCAGTCCGCTTTACCTGAGCCCGGAACAATGTGGTGGCAAGAAGCTGGACTCTCGCTCCGACTTGTATTCACTGGGTTGCGTGATGTATGAAACCGTCACCGGCAAGCCTCCATTTGTAGGTAAAAACGTTCTTGAAACAGCCTACAAGCACATGAATGAGGCGCCAAAGCCAATCACAACCGATCAAACCAGTTCTGATCTGGCATTGGTTGGACGCATGGAAGCAATTATTTTTAAATGCCTGGCTAAAGATCCCGAATCGCGATACCAAAACGCTTCTGAATTGAGAAACGATTTGGATGCAGTTTTCACATCGTCCGAACAAGAGTGGGTGACCGGCTCTTACGCACTGCGAAAAGTCACCAAAGTCAGAAAGACTGAAAAGAAAGCTGTTCCGATTTCGTTTGAAATGATGATTTTCGGCGTGCTGACAATTCTGTTGGTTGGTGTCGTCGGTTTTTGGTCCGTGTCGATTTTGGCGCCTGAAGGGCAAGAGTACGAGCCATTCAACAGCGAAAATCTCTGGGTCATTGAGAACAAAAAGAAAGGTGGACAAGTCGAAGACTTCGGCAACAGAGAAGAGGCGGCGAAAGTTGCACTTGCCGGTGTCGAACGTGAGCGCGGGCCGGACTGCCGTGAATACGCTGATGCTCTGTCAAGTTTGGTTGATCTCTACTTTCATGCCGGTCACTGGAACGATGCCGCAGTCCATTGCAAACGCTTAATTGAAGTCACCCAGAAAGTTGGTGGTCCATTCTCTCTTGCTAATTGCTATCGCATTCTAGGCATGTGCTACTTCCTGCAAGACGACTTCAAGGAAGCCGAGGAAGTAAACAAGAAAGCAGTGCAGCTGCTCGAATTAGATCCAAGAGAACAAGCTGCAATCGTCTCTCCGCTCAAGGTTCTTGGTGATATCTACTCGCGAAGCAAACGACTCGATGACGCTGCAACAATTTACGAAAAACTCTACGGCATAGTCGATAGCCGCAAAGAATCCAGTCCCGCTGAGTACTCCGATGGTTGCAGCCGCCTTGCGGATGTGTATCGAAGACAAGGCAAACTTAACGAAGCAGAACGCTATTATCGTCTCGGTCTTGACTGGTGGAAGAGCCACGGAAAACCAGACAGCGTCTATGCTGCCAAGTCAATGTTCGGCTTGGGACTTGTGCTTGCACGCATGAACAAGTTTCAAGAAGCCGAGCAGTTGTACAAAGATGCACTGCCCATGGCGCGTTCGCAATGCGGCGAGCGCAGCGGGTTGGTGGGAGCGATTCGTCGCCAATACATGGACGTTCTCTGGCGTACTAACTGGATCAACGCCCTCATGATGAAGGTCGGCGACGGCGAGAAGAACCTGAGATAGTCGCTCATGACGAGTGGAGACTTCGACGAATCCGTCATCGCTGCATCCGAATCTCTCTTTGGAGAGACGACCAACGCCGGCTACGACTCTTTGGTTGGTCAGATAATTGTCGACCGCTGGGAAATTTTGGAACGCCTTGGATCAGGCGGCTTGACGATTGTGTACAAGGCGATGAATTTGTCAACGAAAAAGCTTGTTGCGATGAAAGCGATTCGCGATGACCTGGTCTCCAATGCAAGGCTTGTGCAGAGATTTCAGCAAGAAGCTCAGGCCACAGCAGTCTTGAAACACCCAAACGTAATGTCAGTGCAAGATTGCTTCGTCACACGCGATGGTCGAGCCTTCTTGATCATGGACTATGTTGAAGGAGAAAGTCTCTCGGACATGCTGGCGCGCTCCAGACGTGTGGCTGCAATGCAAGCAGCGAGGATTCTTCTTCAGACTGCCGATGCAGTTGCCTACGCTCACTCAAAGGGCGTGCTGCACTGTGATTTGCGACCGAGCAACATCATGGTCGAGAAACTCTCTTCATCTCAAGCTCACCAGGATGCTGAACAGGTCCGCGTAGTCGACTTCGGATTTGCAAAACTTTTTAGCGGCGAAGACGCAGAACTGGCGGGGCATGCAATCTCTGACTCGCCATATGCGAGCCCCGAACAGGTCGACGGCAAAGAAATCGACGCACGGTCCGACATCTTTTCCTTGGGTTGCGTCATGTATGAGACCCTGACCGGAAAAGCTCCCTTTCGAACGCACGCATCATCCAACATTCTTTTCGAAAAGCCCCCGACTTTTGCAGAGGTGCTCGGAGCCCAGTCCATCAAAGAAGACGGCTTGCTCAGGCGCCTGGAGTCAGTGACCATGAAAGCGTTAGAGAAGCGCCCTCAGGATCGCTTCAAGTCGATGAAGGCGATGGCATCCGCAATCGAGAAGGCAGTCACCGAATCCGGTGGCATGTCTCGCGGTGACATCAGTGTCATCAAGCGAGGACAGACCAAACAAGTTCAGTTTAGTTGGAACAAGCTAACAATCAGTCTTGTGGCGATTTTGTCTATCTTCTTTGCCTCGTCAATTTTGCTTGTGTGGGGTTGGTTCAAGACACAGTTTTATGAAGTGGAAGTGGGCATGGTTTCAGAACCTGTCAGCCGAAACACGCGTCCTATCGCTGCCGTTCAAAAAGATGCACCAAAGACGGTGATGCAGAATATAGATGCCGCCGAGTCGTACATGAGTGAGGCACAGAAGCTTGTTGAGAAAGCAGATGCAACGATGCAAGAGTTGCGCGCGGCTCAAAAAGGTGGGGCAACCCCCGAACGACAAGTTGAAATCTACTCCGTGGCCGATGGTCATAGAGAGCAAGCGAAGAGAGCCTATCGAGAGGCTGCGAGATATTTCGGCAATGCGCACCGGCTCTTGCTTGAAAAACCGAACGATCAACTTGACGGAAAAATCGCTCTGCGAGCGGCTGATGCCTATTCGATGGCTGGGGAAATGGATAACGCGAAGAAGTGCTTCAAAGAAGCCGCTTCGATTTTCAAAAACTACGGTGAGCTTGTCGCTAAATGCAACTTCTATATTGGGCACATAGAGTTGCTGCAAGGGCACTGGGAACAAGCCAACGAAGCCTTCGAGGCAGCTCTCAAGACCGCGAAGCAACCAGCCCTTCTTTGTAAGATCAAAAAGGACTATTCGACATCGCTGTGGAATACGGACCAACTGAAATCATGGATTGTTCGGTACAGCATGATTCCTGACTTGAGTCAGTAGCGTTCTCGAACATGCCGGCATGCAGCTTCTCAGTTACTTGAGTTGCCGCGCCTAGTTTGTATTGACCTTGCTCAGTTCTTCTTTCGCAATCTTAGAATCAGGATTGATTTCCAATGCCGTCTTCAAATGTTGCACGGCTTGGTCTTTCTTGCCCATCTTCTTGAGAAACTGCGCGTACTCCACATGTGTGGTTACGTCTTTTGGACCATCTTTGACTGAGCGTTCGTATTCCTTTTCCGCTTCAATCGCCTCACCATTGTCAGCCAGGGCTCTTGCGAGTCTTCTTCTAGCGGCGCTGAAATCAGGTGCGACTTTTAGTGCTTTGCGTTGCTCCGTAATTGCCGCAGAGAAATTTCCCTTCTTCTGCAACATCCAGCCCAAGCCGCTGTACGCATTTGCAAGAGATGGAATGAATTGAGGCGGTGTGCGTCTGGCAGGAATTAGTTTGATTGCATCTTCAAACGATTGAATTGCCTTGTCCGTGTCGCCTGATTCGGCGTAGATGTTGCCGAGGTTGATATAGATGGCAGGAACATTTTTGTTGATTTTGAGAGCTTCTTCTTCTGCCTCAATTGCTTCTTTGAACTTCGATTGCTGGGCAAGCAATACACCAAGGTTCAAAAGTGGCGTGGCATCACGCTTTGGTTCATCACCCTTTTTCACTTTAGCTTGGTCGATCTCATCAGCTTTTCTGTAAGTGGCTATCGCTTTGTCCACCTGCCCTTGCTGAGCTTGTGCAAAGCCGAGGTCGAGATGCGCTTTGTAGCTAGTCGGTTTCAATTCGACTGCGATTTCAAATTCTTTGAGTGCTTCCTTCATCTTATTCGGGTCGCTTCCGGCTTGGTTAGCGTAGATTTGCCCGAGGATGATGTGCGGAAGAAAGCTCTTCGGGTTGAGTTTCGCCGCAGTTTTTTCTTCGAGTATCGCTGTCTCATAGTCTTCCAAACCAGCCAGCACTGCCCCTAGACGTTGGTGTGCTTTATCATTGTCCGGCTCTAGACGAATCACTTCTCTGTAGACTTCGGCTGCTTCTTTCAGTCTCATTTTCGCGTAGAGATCTTCGCCCTTTTTCATCAGATCCGAATCCGGCTTTGCGGTAGATTGGGCGTATGCAGCGGTGCCGATTGCGAGGCTAATCGCGCAGATGGCAACGGTTAATTTCTTGATAAACACTGGAATTCTCCTGAAGCTGGTGGCTTAAAAAACTTGGTTTCGATCTGCTCAATAAGCAGTTTTTGCGGGCTCTGCCCCTTTCACTATGGCGACGCCTGCTGATGTTCCTAATCTTGTCGCTCCGGCGTCGATGAGAGCCTTGGCGCCTAGATAATCTCTGATTCCTGCGCTTGCCTTGATTCCTAGTTTGGCATTGCCTATGACTTTGCGCATAAGTTCGACATCTTGAACGGTCGCACCTTTTCCATCTTTGACGAATCCGGTCGACGTTTTCACCATGAAGGCGCCTGCTTTGACGCAAGCCTCTGTACAAGCCACTTTTTCGTCATCGCTCAATAGATCGCATTCGATGATTACTTTTACCGGCGTGTCTTTTGCGGCTTTGACAATTGCTTGAATCTCGTCTTTCACGTAGCCGGTCTCGCCGCTTTTCAAAGCACCGATGTTGATGACCATGTCGATTTCTTCGGCGCCTTCAAAAATTGCTTTGTTGGTTTCGGCAATTTTGACGTCGGTGAGATTTGCGCCGAGCGGGAAGCCGACCACAGTAGCCACGGCAACTTTGCTTGACGCCAGCTCTTTTACTGCTTGACGAACATAATATGGGTTCACGCAAACGGCGTAAAAACCATACTCAGCGGCTTCTTCGCATAGTTTGGATATTTCAGCCTTTGATGCGGCCGGGTTTAGAAGGGTGTGGTCAATATACTTTGCAATCTCGAGATGCACAGCGCAAGCTCCTGAAAAGGGCATAAGAGAACGCATTATATACGCTCGCGATAAATCGGAGATTTAGTCGTTGTAAGGATGCCGCCTAATAGCGAACCGATCTGCTACGGCTTGTAGTCTCCCAATAAGCGATGTTCTTGTGGTACTCCTGCAGGCTTTGCACACCAATCGAGCCGCGTTGCATCGATTCGATCGCAGCTGTGGTGGCTCTTGCGCCGGACAACGTGGTTACGACAGGAACGTTGAGATTGACCGCCGCCCTCCTGATTATTTGATCGTCACTGCGTGCCGATGGTCCCGAAGGAATGTTGATAATCAGGTGAATCTCTCCGTTTTTGATTCGGTCTACGAGATTTGGGCGTCCTTCCGATACTTTGTTGATGGTCGTCACCGGAATACCGCCGTTTTTGATTGCGGCGGCCGTTCCTCGAGTTGCCACGATTTCGAAACCCAGTTGGTATACGCTTTGTGCAATCCGCACCACGTCTTGTTTAAAGTGATCGGACACGCTTATGAAAATTCTCCCTTTCGTCGGAAGAATGTTTCCTGCGCCGAGCTGAGCTTTGGCAAATGCCAACGCAAACTGCGTGGCGATGCCCATCACCTCGCCTGTTGAGCGCATCTCCGGACCTAATGAAATTTCAGAACCGGGGAAGCGCTTGAATGGAATCACTACCGATTTCACAGAAACGTGAGGCGGCAGGAGTCTTGGCGCAATTCCCAACTCTGACAGGGTCTTGCCTGCCATCACAGCGGCTGCCAATTTAGCCCAGGGCACGCCTGTCGCTTTCGAGACGAATGGAATCGTTCTGCTTGCGCGCGGATTCACTTCCAGGACATAGAGGTTGTTGTCTTGAACTGCGAACTGAATGTTCATCAATCCGACCACTTTGAGCTCTGTCGCCAAGTCCGCAGTCGCACGCCTGATCTCATCGATTATGTTAATTGGAATCGTCTGCGTGGGCAAAACACAGGTGCTGTCGCCGGAGTGGATTCCGGCTTGTTCGATGTGCTCCATTATGCCGGCGATGATCGTAGCGCGTCCGTCGGATATGGCGTCTACATCGATTTCGATTGCATCTTCGAGAAACTCGTCTATGAGAACGGAGAGATTGGGAGATACTTCAAAACCTTTATGCAGCCAGCGCTTGAGGTCATCGTCGTTGAAGACGATTTCCATCGCACGTCCGCCCAACACATAGCTTGGACGAATCAAAACCGGATAACCGATTTCTTGCGCCGCTTTCAATGCTTCCTCAGCATTGAGTGCTACTGTGCCTCTTGGTTGCTTCAGTTTCAGTTTGTCGATTAACTTGCCGAATCGCGCGCGATCTTCTGCAATGTCGATTGATTCAGGAGACGTTCCCAAAATCTTGAAGCCGCGCGCCTCCAGTCCTTTTGCAAGCTTGAGCGGCGTCTGTCCGCCAAGCTGCACGATGATGCCTTTTGGCTTTTCGACCAGAGCAATGTTTGTCACATCTTCTAAAGTCAATGGTTCGAAATAGAGCCTGTCTGAGACATCATAGTCAGTCGAAACAGTTTCGGGGTTCGAGTTGACCATGATTGCCTCAAAGCCCTGCTCTTGCAGAGCCATACTGGCATGAACGCAACAGTAATCGAACTCAATGCCTTGTCCGATTCGGTTGGGGCCGCCGCCCAGAATCATGACCTTTTCCTTGTCTGATGGCGGGACTTCCGATTCTTCGGAGTCATAAGTCGAGTACATGTATGGTGTGAAAGCTTGAAACTCAGCAGCGCAAGTGTCCACCATTTTGTAAGAAGGCATGACACCAAGCGTGGTGCGGTATTGATAGACCTCGTCTTCACTGGAATCGACGAGCTGTGCGATCTGCAAGTCGCTGTAACCCTTTCGCTTCATGTACAGCAACTCGTCTTTTTGGATGTCGCTCAGTTTCGTGAACTTCTCTCTAAACATTTTGCTTTCGACGTAGAGCTCTTCGAGATTGTCGAGAAACCATGGATCGATGCAAGAGAGTTCGTTCATCTCTTGTGCATCCATGCCTGCGTCGAGTGCACCGAAAATGTCGGTGAGTCTGTGATTGGAAGGAACAGACAGTCTCTTTCGCCATTCCCAGAAGTCTGCTTTTTTTCTTGCCGGAACGCCGATGAATCCGGGCAATCCCAATTCGAGACCACGAAGAGCCTTTTGCAGTGATTCTTGAAACGTTCTGCCGATAGCCATGACCTCACCGACCGACTTCATTTGTGTGGTCAAAGTGGGGTCTGTTCCTCTGAATTTCTCGAAATTGAATCGAGGAATTTTCGTCACCACATAGTCGATTGTCGGTTCGAACGATGCCGGTGTGTTGCGTGTGATGTCGTTTGAGATTTCGTCGAGAGTCAAGCCGACTGCCAATTTCGCTGCGATCTTCGCAATCGGGTAGCCGGTAGCCTTACTTGCCAGTGCAGAAGATCGCGATACGCGCGGATTCATTTCAATTACGATTATGCGCCCGCTTTCCGGTGACACGCCGAACTGAATGTTGGAACCTCCGGTGTCTACTCCAATCGCCCTGATGATGCGAATGGAAGCGTCTCTGAGCGCCTGGTACTCTCGATCGCTCAGAGTTTGAACGGGCGCAACCGTCACCGAGTCTCCGGTGTGCACACCCATCGGGTCGAGATTCTCGATAGAGCAGATGATCACTACATTGTCTTGGCAGTCTCTCATCACTTCGAGTTCGATTTCTTTCCAACCCAGAACACTCTCTTCAAGCAGAATCTCGCTTACCGGGCTGGCAGCCAGACCCGATGCAGCGATATCTTCGAGTTCTTCGTGGTTGTAAGCGATGCCACCACCGGCGCCACCGAGGGTGAATGCCGGTCGAATAATGATAGGAAATCCGATCTGAGTTGCGATTTCGCGAACCTCAGCCATATGATGCGCGATACCTGAATTCGGCACCTCAAGACCAATCTCCAACATCTTTTGCTTGAAGAGATCGCGGTCTTCCGCCAACTTAATGGCGTCGAGCTTCGCGCCGATCAGTTCCACTCCAAAGCGTTCCAACACCCCCGACTCAGCTAACTCCACAGCCACATTGAGTGCCGTTTGCCCGCCCATTGTCGGAAGCAGCGCCTCGGGCTTCTCGCGTTCGATGACCTCTGCTACGACTGCTGCGGTTACCGGTTCTATATACGTTCGATGTGCGACTTCAGGGTCAGTCATGATGGTTGCCGGGTTCGAGTTAATCAAGACAACCTCGAAACCCTCGTCTTTCAGCGCCTTGCACGCCTGGCTACCGGAGTAATCAAACTCGCAAGCCTGTCCGATTGTGATTGGACCAGCCCCGAGCACAAGGATTTTGTTTATATCAGTTCGCTTTGGCATTTTTCTCTTTGGCTATGAACGCTTGTCGCCTTTTCGGCTGTCTGAGCCTTTGCCCCTGGCTACCTGCCCAAGGCTCGAGAAGCAAGTGTACAGAAAATAGCGGCTAGCCAGCCATTCTTACGGTTAACGTTTCTTTCTTTTGACGTTCTACTTAATGTTTTAAAGATGACTTCGTTCTGGGTAAATGAAACTTGGGGGTAACCCCCTACACCGCTTTTACCAAATGGATGCTTATCCATTGCCTTTCTAGGGCTAGGGGTATTAATGTCGTCGCTTTTTGGCAAAATCAAGAAAATTGCCGCCTGCACATTGTCGGCAGCAGCATTGGTCGGATTGACTGCCGCATCGTGCCGCGCGGAAGTGGTGAGAGAAACCTCTTGGGCTCTCGAAAAACATGGGTGCAGCGAGAAGCTGCCCGTATATATATGGAAAGACTCGGACGCCAAGCCCCGTGGGGTGGTCGTCGCCATTCACGGTCTGGTGATGCATGGCGGAACGTTCAATCAGCTCGCCACAAAGTTGGCTGAAAGCGGCTATGTCGTCTACGCGCCGGATTTGCGCGGTTATGGACGCTGGATGCTGGAAGAGCAAAGCCAAGAAGTGCAGTATGACAAGAGCTTCCAGGATCTTTGCGATCTGGTGACCGAACTCAAGTCTGAGCATGGAAACCTTCCGTTGTTCTGCATGGGTGAGAGTCTTGGCGCCGGACTAGCAATGCGGCTTGCATCCACGGTTCCGGACAAAATCGATGGAATCGCCCTTTCAAGCCCGGCTTTGAAGCGCAAATTCGTGTATGTGCATCCGCAGTTGGTCGCCGACTCAATGAAGTTCGTGACCAATCCCTCGCGCCAAATAGACATCGTTCCTTATATGAAGACTCTTGCTTCGGACGATCCCAGAATCACCGAAGAAGCTGCAAACGACCCGTTGGTTCGAAAGAAGCTGACTGCCCGCGATTTGTGGCGAACTAATCAGTACATCAAGGGCAACATGAAGTATGCATCGCTGATTCCACCCGAGATGCCGGTTTTGGTCATTCAAGGCGACCACGACAGAATGCTGAGATGGAACGCCGTATCCCTGCTTCTTTCCAGACTCAAGTCAACGGATCAAACCGTGAAGTGGTTCAAAGGCAGAGGACATCTGCTGATTGAAACATCGTATGTGCTTCCTGAAACCATAACCACCATTGGCGAATGGCTTGAAGACCACGTTCACAGCGGACCGTTGGCAAAAGCGGAATAGTTATCGCTTCAGACCGAGATTACTGCTTCTTGACCGATTGATCTCTCATCGATTGGAAGTTGTAGAGCAGTTCTGCGGCTTTTGAACGCACCTGGGCGCGGCCTTCAGGTGAGTTGGGCAGTGCGGTCGAGCCTGGAATGTATGCCGGATTGCCCTTCAGCGCTTGCTCGTACTCGATTTCATTTAGTAGTCTGCGCAAGTCCTCGGCTCTTGTTGAGTGAGTAAGATTATCTACATTACTCAGTGTCATGACGCCGACTACTTTGTTGTCGTGCATCAGAGGACCACCGGAGTTGCCTTCATTAGTCAGGATTTCGGAGCTGAGCATGATTCTGTTGGGATTTTCTCCAGGAAGAAGCCCTTCAGCGGAGCGTCTTGCTACATCCGCCATGCGGTTGCGATTGCGAAAACCGCCAGGAATCGAGGTGTAGCCACCCGGTGAGGCAAACATTCTGTCCCAGCCCTTGGGAAAACCGAAGCCGGTAACGGAATCGCCAGCCTTGAGCGAATCTGATTCTCCGATTAACAGAGGGGAGAATAAGTCTTTGCCTGGGTTATCGACCTTTATGACAGCTAAATCGTTTTCTTTCGATAGCCTCACAATCTGAGCGTTGTATGCCTTTCCATCGTTTGTCCTGACGACTACTCTGCTTGCATTGTCAACAACATGCAGGTTTGTAGCCACTTTTCCGTCAACCGTCACGACAAATCCGGAGCCGTGCGCTGTGACTGTTCTGGGCTGCCCGTCTACGTTTATGGTTCTTTCAATGTCGATTTTCACGACGCTCTTCTTGGCGGAATCGTACTGTTTAGCGACTTCGTGCCCTTGCTTGTAGAGCGTGCAGTCGTAGTAATCGGAAGATTCGTGGGCGAACTGCGATGGAATCGGAACGTAGCCTGGCTTGGCTTCACACCTAACAGTCCGTGGAGCTTGTTGCTCCGGCAGCCGATATGCGTCCAGGTTTGGTTGCGCAGGCACTCCGTTCGTGCCGATTTTTTCGGAGACTAGCTTTTCAAACGGTGAACCAGTTTGAGGAGGCAATATTCGACACCCGACCCAAGGAGTAGATCTAATTTAGGATCTGTTGGTCGAGTATTCACTGGGGAAAGTACGTACTGGTCGAGAGTTTATCTAGCAGACTCCGCCGCTGAGAGCTCCTTGTTCCAACAACACTCGATATCGATCGGAATATCCCAAGTAGTTTTGCCACCCACGCTCGATTTTCGAGCGATCTTCTTGAGTGAGCTGACGGACGACCTTGCCTGGGATGCCCATGACAAGGCTTTCTTCAGGAATTAATGTTCCGGGGGCTACAACCGCCCCGGCGGCAATGATTGAGCCGCGCCCAACCACGGCACCGTCGAGCACGATTGAGCCCATTGAGATCAGGCAATCTTCTTCTATTTTGCAACCATGAAGAATGGCTCCATGACCGACAGTGACTCGATCACCGATTGATAGCGGGTGTTTGTTGGTGACATGCAACAGACATGCATCTTGAATGTTTGTGTTCTTGCCGACAAAGATTTCGTTGATATCCGCTCTGATGACAGTATGAAACCAGATACTTGCGCCCTCGGAAATCGTTGTGCGACCTATGACAACGGCGGTCGGTGCAATAAATGTCGATGGATCTACAGTTGGGCTGTGGGTTTCGAACGGAAAAATCATGTTGCACCAATTGGAAACTGCGTTAGACAGATGGATGCAAAGTCCTTCTGTGTTCGCGGAGGGAGATGTGAATTGTGACATCACAACAACTAACTCGTAAGCGAAGATCGATATCAAGATGTTAAAATTTACCCTTGTAACAGCAGAGAGGTGTGTATGCCTGTTTTCGAACAGCCAATGAGGAAGCTTTTGGGAGTCCTGTATCCAACGATTACGTGGCTGAACGAAAGGGGATCCGTAGATGTCGGTTCTGTTCCGGCGGACCATATGGATGCGATTAAACAGCTCGAGAGAATCGGCGTTGTACACAAGCGAAATAATCGTTGTTACGAACTCCAAAGAATTCGTCTCAAAAAGTTGCTCGGAAATCTCGGCATAGAATCACTGTCTGGGTCTCAAGCAGAACCGGCACCGGCAGCCGCAGCAACACTGCAGACAACTGAATTTAACTAACTCTTCGGTAGAGTTTTATTTTCTTCGAATTCAAAGTCTTAATGGGCTTTTCGCGTCTTAACGCATGCCTTATGATTTTGGATCGATCTCGTTTCGTTTTTTGTGATGCACAAAAATGAGTATTGAAGCACGAACACAGCGATGTCTCGAATGGGACAAGATAAAGCACTACCTCTCGCGAGAAGCAGAGAGTACTCCTGGCGCAAACAAATGCGCTGAAATTGCCGTTCATCGCGAACTTAGAGTAGTGCAAATCTTGCTTGAGGAAACGCACGAAGCACTGTGCATGCTCGAAAGTGGCTCAGGATTTACAGCAGGCGGCTTGCGCGATCTGACTGAAATTCTGGCGCATCTGAAGGCTGGTGGAACTTTAGTGCAAGACGAGTTACTTGCAATCCTTCGATTGCTCGTGCTTGCAAGAAAGGCCTCTTCTTCGATTTCTCTTCTGTCAAAAGATGCCTTTCCACGCATAACTGCCTTCGCTCCCAGAATTTTTTCGTTAGAACCACTTGCCACCGAGATTGATGGTGCCATCGATCCGTCAGCAGAAGTGAGAGACGAAGCAAGTGTTAAGCTGAGGAACTTACGGCGCGAGGTTCATAGACTCGACAATCAAATCAAAGATGAGTTGAATCGTTTGATTCACTCGGCAAATGTTTCTAAAGCATTGCAAGAACCAATCTACACGCAAAGAAATGGGCGTTATGTTCTGCCGGTTTCTGCATCATCACACTATGCAGTTGAGGGAATTGTGCATGACAGTTCCGCCTCCGGTTTGACTGTGTATATCGAACCTGCTGTCGTTGTCGAGCTTTCCAACAAGGTTCGCATGACTTTGTCGGAAATTGAACGCGAGATTCTGCGAATCTTGGAAGAACTAACCGCGAAAGCCCTCGAAAAACACAGTGAGATCGAATCTTCATATGAAGTGATGGTAGAACTCGACTTCATCATGGCTCGTGCGCGTCTTGCCTCCAAATATGGTGGCGTCCTTCCTGAGCTTTCTGAAGACAGAAACATAAATTTCCTGAATGCAAGACATCCACTTCTGGTTTTGCAGAATCTGGACAGCCGCAAAAGCGTCATTGGAAACGACGTTAGACTGGGCGGCAGCGAACGCACACTCGTCATCACTGGTCCGAACACAGGCGGCAAAACTGTATTGCTCAAAACGATCGGTCTATTGTCGATCATGCTTTGTGCGGGGCTCTTGTTGCCGGTTTCCAGAGGATCGAAAGCGGCGGTGTTTCCAGTCATTTGTGCGGACATCGGTGACGAGCAATCGCTGGAGCAGAGTCTTTCGACCTTCTCTTCTCACATGCTCAACATTGTCGAGATTATCGACAAGGCAAACTCCGGAATGCTCGTGTTGCTCGATGAAGTCGGGGCCGGAACAGATCCAAAAGAAGGCGCTGCAATTGCGCGTGCGGTACTCGAGCATCTCAACAATGCTGAAGCAGTTACGGTTGCGACAACGCACTACGGTGAGTTGAAAACGCTCGCATACACCGACACCGGATTCATTAACGGCAGTCTCGAATTTGACGATTCGACGCTTACACCTACATATAAGTTGAAGCTAGGCATTCCCGGAAGTTCCAAAGCAACGACCATTGCCAGTCGCCTGGGACTCAATGCTGAAGTGGTTTCCAGGGCACAACAGTTGGTTGAGTCGAGCGATCAGGATGTTCAAATCGCTATAGATCAATTGAAAGAGAAACAAGAAGAACTCGCGCGCAAAGAAGAGAAACTGGATTCCGAACTGGCACGCACACAAGCCCAAGAGCAAGCCAACCGGGTAGAGTTAGAACGTCGCTATAAAGAGATAGAGGAAAAGAGATCCTATTACTCTTATCAATTAGAGAAGGATTTTAAAGAAACCAAGGACAAACTCCGCTCCATGGTTTCTGAACTGCAGAAGCAGCCCTCTTTGGCGAAAGCCCAAAAAGCACAACAAGATCTATTAAAGCTGAAAGAAGATCTCGGCTGGATTGCACAAGAAGCAGGGGCGCGCGAAGGGGCACGAGCGCAGGTGGGGCAGACCGTACGCGTTCGATCGCTAAACAAGGTTGGTGTCGTCGAAGCTATAAAAGAAGGAGAGTCGCCGGATAAGGCAGACGTCACTATTCGGGTAGGCGGCATGCGTCTCAAGTCCAAACTCGATGACTTGGAAGTTTTGCCACAACAGACCGCAAGATCAAAACCAAAACCGACGTTGAACTTAATCGCGGCACAGGCGAGTCCTTCGCGTGGACGTGGACGCGATCGCCATGATGAAGTCGGGTTGTTCGTGAGAGGTTCGAGTAACACACTCGATCTAAGAGGGCAGCGTGTAGAAGCCGCGCAGGTAAACTTGGAGAGATTTCTCGACACCGCGTCTTTGCAGTCGACATCGCCAGTGATGGTCATCCATGGGCATGGAACTGGCGCGGTTAGACGCGCAGTCAGAGAGTATTTGGATAACTCCGGTTATGTGCGTGCGTATCGCCCTGGTGAAATGAATGAAGGTGGCGATGGCGTCACCATCGTCGATCTCGACTGAATGTTTCAAAAAAGTAGAAAGTCGCTTCGTATTTCTCCCATCCTCTGCGGGCGTTTCCGCGTCGAAAATCCGGAGTTGCGGGATAGACATTCTTGAGCGTCCACATGTCTCAATTGTTGATTGGATAAAGATTTCACCACTTGACAACACCACTACGTGGTTTCCCCACATACAAAGACGGGAATGATATTTAAGCTAGGGCATGATTGGCGCGGTATGACGACTTTCTGGAGAGGTCTCGGAGCAAAATGGGTCTAGATAATGCCGACGAGCGGAAGCCTGCAAAGGACAATGCTCAGGAAAAAGGCAAGCTAAGCGCGGGTGAAGACAGCAGCGCAACCTTCATGGACGAGCTTATGGGTTCTGACAAAGTACCCAAGCCGCCGTCGTTGATGGATGGACAACCTGCAGCAAACGCACAGCCTAAAGACACGACGGCGCAGCAGACGCCTAAAGATACGACGGCACAGCCGCAACCAACCGAACGGAAGGTTGAAGCGCAACCGCAACAGCCGGTCGAAACTGCTTCAAATCCATTGCCGCAAGAGCCAATGGCTCCTCCTGACGCCACC
Organism: uncultured Candidatus Obscuribacterales bacterium; assembly: GCA_964478655.1. GTDB lineage: Bacteria > Cyanobacteriota > Vampirovibrionia > Obscuribacterales > Obscuribacteraceae > CAYZJR01. Next base: position 5,973 of record CAYZJR010000074.1, on the reverse strand, counting down.
GTCACCAATCCTAGAGTCGCTCAAGACACGACACAGCCGCAGCAACAACAAACTCCAGATGTTGTTCCGCAGCAGCAAGTCGTTGACGCCACTCAATCGCAACCTCAACAACGCGGTTACAACCAAGATACAGTCCTAGACAGCGGCTACGTGCAGTACGACCAGGCACAACAAGTGCAGGACGGAAGCGATCAACAAGCTGTCAGAACTGCTTCATCGCCCCAACAAACGCTCGATAACATCGGCAAACAGCTCGACTTGGCCGGTCAGCTTCTCAGCCAAGGCCGTGTGAAAGAAGCGGAAGAATCTTACTTCCAGGCAATCAGGGCCGCCGATCAGATCGATCAAAAAGCAGTCGAAACAGAACGCCAACGCGTCAGACAGGAAATGCAACGCACTGACCTTAACGACGAGCAGAAGCGCGCACTCGTGCAAGCAGACCTCATGCTTTATAGCTTGCAGAGAGCTCCCGACTTCACCCGCGGCAACCTGGCATTGGCATATTTCAGAAGCGGACACACCAGCGCTGGTGCCCAAATGCTCGTCGAAGCGACTGAGCATAGCCCGCGCGATGAGAACGGCAAACCTGTCCTCATGTCCGACAAAAACTTCACTAACAAATTGGCGATGCTCGATCGTGGAGGCGCCGGTGGTGGCGCACGTCCCGATATGGCGATGCCGCAGTTCGACGGAATGGTCGAACACCAGATCAGGCGGGGCGAATCGTTGAGTGGCATTGCAAGCCGAATCTTGCAAGTTCCACCAAACGATGCTCGCGTTATGCCATTGGCTCTCGAAATTGCAAGAGCAAACGGCATTCAAAATCCCGACCGCATCTACGAAGGCAACAAACTTATGATTCCGCACGTTGCCGGAGCTCCATTGGGCCCCGAGCAGCGTCTGATTCCGATGCAAGGGCAGCAGCAACAACGTCAGGAAGTCCCGCAAGGACAACAAGGACAACCCGGACAACCCGGCGACATTCGTCCGCAGGCTCCGCCGCAAGAGCAACCACAAGGTTCTCGCCCGACCGAGCGCGTTCAAGGCCAACCTGGCAGCGACCAGCAACCGAAACAACCTGAGCCGCCCAAGTTCGCGTCGTTCGATGCATCAGGCAAGAGCCCACTCGATCAAGCAAAATTGGCTAGCCAACAGTTTGATGCAACAGTGAAAGCAGCTCAAGCTGAAGGCAAAACACCAGTTTTGACGCCTGAACTCGAGAAGCAATTCAAAGATGCAATCCTCGCGTCTGACACCGGTTTTTCTCCGAAACTGGAGAAGCCGCTGAAAGACTACGCGACGCTCACTGCAACATTGCAAAACATGCTCACTCCGGAAATCATTTCGAAGGTCGGAACCCTCGATAAAGAAGCCGATGGCATGCTGCAAAAGGTGACACCGGAAGATAAGAAGCTCAAAGCCATTGATTTGTACAACGGTATTGATAAGGCGGCCAGCGAAGAGCAACGCCAAAAGGCAATCGCCGACTTGCAAGCTCTTGTTCCTGAGCTCAATCCACGTCTGAAAGCTCTCATTGACGAACGCGATGCAGCTACCGGCCCGCAATTGCGCGACACGTTGATGAAGCACAATGCGATGGAATCACAACTTAGCTCGCTCAAAGACGAAGCGAACCATGCGGCTGAAGCCCGCTTGCTGTATGCCAAAGCTCTTCAAGCAGCCGGCAGAGGTGATGAAGCAAAAGCCGTAGTTACCGAAGCGTTCGGCAAGAACGGCAGCCCAGAGCGTGATGCTGAGTTGCGTCAAGTTGCTCAAAGCATGGGAGTTGCTCCTGACTCTCTCAAAGACGGAGCCACCGAGCGCGCCCAGCAACAGCAACAAGTGACGGAGCAAGAAAAAGCAAAAGCTCCGGATATGGTTGTCGATGCGGTCAGAACCTTCATGGGTGGAGCCAAAGACAAAGCTGGTCTCGATGCCGTAAGAGAAAAATTCTCGAACGCAGAAAAGCAAGCTGATACTGAGTATCAGCAACTGTTGGCTCAAGGACAACTTCTGCAGGAAGCCTATAACAAGGTTCTTCCTCCAGACAAACAAGCACGCATTACCGAACTCGAAAAGACCATCGAAACCGAGAAGGCCAACCTGACAAAAGCTGGTAAGGAAGAAGCTTTCAAGGCTCTGTTCAATAAGATCTACGACGACAAGACTTCCGAAGCCGATCGCAAGGCCGCCGCAACCCAGTTGCAGACGGACTTCCCGGCGCTCACCAATGCACTCAACGAGCGCTTCCAAATCGTACAGCCGTTGATCAAACAATTGGCGCCGATGGAAGAAGCCATTGCACAAAACCAACAAGCGTTGGGCGAAGCAATGCAAACTCGATTCTTGGCGCGGTCCTATCTGGCTTCATCAATTAGCCAGGCTGCCGACAACACCCAAGACGAAAAGACCAAAGGCGAATTGAAAGCCGAAGCCAAAAAGAAATTGGAAGAGGCATTCACAGTGGTGCCGACCGGCGCTCGCCAAGCCCTTTCACAATTGGAAGACGTCAAACCGATGATGTCTGCACTTGGTGTAGATCTGGCCAAGATCGCAGCACCGCCTCAAGACGTGCAACAGCAAACCGGTGGCGATCAACAGCCGCAAAAGTCGGAAGCCGATCTGCAAAAAGAAGCAATCGAAGTTCAGCAATTGCGCAAGCAAATCTCTGAAGCGACAGCCAAAGGAGACATCGACTCAGCGATTCCATTGTATGAGCAACTGATTCGCAAAGTCGACGGCAAGTACAAGCAAGAAGAAAGCGTTCCTGCCGTGAAGATGTGGCTCGATGTGCTCGAGTCCAAAGACGGTACGTATAACGGCAAACCACTCACAGACTCCGATCGATTCCAGATTCACCATGCGATCACCCAAGATTTCATGGCGGCACGCGATCGCTTGTCTTTGAGAATGGAATACGCTCAAGCACTGCAATTGTCCGGCCGTTACAAGTCAGCCGAAGCAGTGTACGAAGGCGCCATCAAGATGGCCGACGAAATGCCTTTGGCCGAAATGAAGCGGTCATACACGGCAATGGTTGCCGACATGTCTCGCGAAGGCATGAGCCAAGGCGATCCGAACTTGCCTGCAGGCATCTCCCGCGCCGACTACTTGAGCGCCTTGTCTACCGAAATCAACGGTGACGCTCGCGCGCCATTCAGCGGAATGCTCGGCATGCCGGTGAGCTTGCGTACAGACCTCGCCTATATGGAACTCGGCGTCAAACTCAAGAAAAATGACGACGGTTCTATCGGTCCTGTCACCAAGACAATCACTCAGAACGGCAAGAAGATTCAAGTTCTCGACTACGGTAAATCCGATTTGTTCAATCCGGACAAAGCGGTTGATATCGTCAATGGTGCCAAGGACAAACTCAAAGAAATCCGTGGCGTAAACCTCGACGACCCCGCTCAAGTCGGCAAGTACGGCGCTCTCAAAGATCTCGCTGCAGACGTAGCGATGAACAAGCCGGAAAACTTGAAGGCCAGCATCAACAAGCAATCGGCTCTGTGGAACAACGCCGTATCCGACGTTGCCGCAGCCGGTGTTGGAACCATGGTATTCATCGGCGCAGCAGCTCTATTGTCGCGTGGACGCGCAGTTGACGAAGCCGCTCGCATGTCAGCCAAAGCAACTCTTGCAAGAAGCGTTGTCCCAGGTATGGCTGCAGTTGCGACTGCTACCGGAACTCGCGCAGCGGTGCACCGTCTCATGACCGGCGAAGGCGAAAGCTTGCAAGCCAGTTTCGTTCATGGTGCAGGCTCGATGGCTGCGGTTCTTGCCGCTACGAAGGGACGCGATGCGTTCGCCAAGTACACGACAAGAAACGTCACCAGCGAAGGCATCGTAAACCGCCTGGCCAAGGAAAATATCAAGACCGTCGATCAACTCGAAGGCCATTTGATGAAGCAGGGCATGGTCGGCGAAGCCAGAGCTCTGGTCGGTTTCCGCGGAAAAGCGCTGACAGAGTTGACCGTTGCCGAGTTGGAAAAAATCGGCTTGCATGGAGCCAAGGGCGTTAACGTCGTCAAAGGCACCATCGGCAACTACGCCGACGACGTCGGACTTGCCCAGCGTTTGGGTGAAAAGGGCGTCAACACAGTCGACGATCTCAGAGCATTGGCACAAAAAGACATGGCCAATCTCCAGGCATTGGGCGACGCCACCAAGATGGCAAAAGACTCGGCCAAGATGTCGGATGTTCTCACACAAGGACTTACCGGTGCCGAACTGGATGCAGCCAACGCGATTGCCGTCCAGCTCGAAAAACAAGGCATCAAGAGAGTCGGCGACTTGAGAGAAGCCCTGGTGCACCCAGAGAAGTTCTCGGTGCTCAAGGAATTCCCCGATCTCGCCAAGTTGCCTGGCAACATGACTCTAACCGAAGCCGCCTCGAAGTCCGGCAACGTGTTCGGAGCCAAGGGCTCTGCCGGTCGCGCGTTAATCGAAGATATGGCGCCGACTGCAGAAAGAATTACAGAATTGGCTGACGTTCAAGCTAAGATGGTTGCTCGGGCAGAGCGCGCCGCAGCGATGAAGGAAGCGATCAAGCATCCTCTCACCACGCTCGGCAAGACACCAGGCGCTGCAATGAGTGGGTTGAAGAATGCCCGCAACGCAGTAGGCACCAAGTTCTCCGAAATCGGTCAAGCCTACACTCATGGTGCGGCCAACAAACCATTCGGTCTCAGCCAACTTGCGGGAGCTGGAAATGCTGCAGTAGAGGCTGTACCGGGCTTCGTTAAGACCGGCACCAAAGCTGTGTGGAACGGCTCGGGCAAATTCTTGCAATCGCAAGTCGGCGATCGAATCATCCCTACAGCGATCGACATCGAAACATCAACTGCAAGAGCAATGGGTTGGAAGCTAGGTCAAGCCGGATACGCCGGCGCATTGTCTGGTGGATTCGTCTACAACAGCACCACCGGTATGTACGACAACCTCAGCTACATCAACCCCAAGACCAATCAACTGTATACACCAGCCGAAGCATTCTTGGCGGCGAACTATCAAGGACCACTGCAAAACACGGCAGTCGAAGCACTGGTAGCAGCACCGTTCTTGAGACCAGGCCCGCTTGCAACACGAGCATTTGCAGAGGAAGCCGGAAAGGGCGGACGTGCATGGCAAGCGTTGAAAGCTGTGAACCCAATCTCGGGACGCAACTGGGAACGCTGGAACTCTGCAGTCGCCAAAGAAGGCATGACCGGATTGTCCGGGCTGACCACGATGGGAGCTCTCAATGCATGGAACATCCCAGTCGGGGGCTACATGCGCTTGCAAACGAAAGAAGAAAGAGCACGGCTCGCCAAAGTCGGACCTGCACGCGACATTGGTGCACAGGTAGTTCCAGAACAACAGACTGCTCCGGAACAGCCGCAACAGCAGCCTGAAGCTCAACCACAGCAACAGCCGGAAGCAACTCCGGATATGACTACACCGCCTGTTGATACGACTCAACAACAGACCACACCTCCTGTTGAGCAACCGAAGAGTGGCGGAGGCACAGCGTTTGATGATATCAATAACGCACAGCCGGTAGAAAATGCACAGCCGAAACCTGAGCAGCAACCTAAGCCGCAAGCTCAGCAACCGAAGCCCCAGGCTCAACAACCGAAGCCTCAGGCTCAGCAACCAGTCCAGATGAACACGGAGCCAGCTCCACCATCTAGCGACTTCCTGCCGCCTATGGATGACCAGCCGCAACAGCCGCCGGCCAAGAAATAGGCCAAGGATAGACCAAGCATAAATACGCCCGGGTTTCGACAGCCCGGGCTTTTTTGTCTGTTGCTCGCGCTGCGCCCATAGCCTCAAAATGTCGCAGCGCGATGTGTCTAGTCGACTAGACGGATCGCCAACGGCGGAATGCACCTTTCGAGGCTCGGCCGATTGCCGACATGTCTTTTTCCCCAATTTTTCGTTGAACGTCCGTCTACGCGCTCCGCACCACGCGCTCCGCACCACGCGCTCCGC
>CAYZJR010000073.1:0-34832 GCA_964478655.1 uncultured Candidatus Obscuribacterales bacterium | reverse complement strand
CCTCGAACCGGAGGCGACCTCGAACCGGAGGCGACCTCGAACCGACATTCGTTACCGAAACGCGTCCTTGAGCGCAGTGCGGGCGGCAAGATGCTTACATGTGAGCGACAACAACGCTTGTTCTTGCCCGAGCCGTACCGCGGTGTCTTGCATCTCCAAAAGATTTTGTTGATCCGTCGGCTGACGATACAAATTGCTTGCCACCCAGAATGAAAGCTCGTCCGGCGCCTTCGGAACCTCGAATGGCAAAAACGCTTTCTTGTCCGCAAGTTTTTCAGATAGGCGCACAACGTCATTTACAAGATCTCTGACACCAGAAGCAAGGTGCTTCAAATCGGTCTCGCTCGGCGTGTCTTCGATGTACTCAATGGTTGCAATCAAGTACGGTTGCTTCTGCGCGTAATCGATAACACGAAAACGTTGAACGCCCTGCGTGAGAATGTTCATGCGCCCATCATCGAGCTTTTCCACATCTAGAATTTGTGCGGTGCATCCAACGTCCACAGATGCGTTTGCAGGTCCATCGCAGAAAATCACACCAAAGAGCTTGTCCTCATCCAATGCTGTGTTGATCATCGCGCGATATCGCGGCTCAAAAATGTGCAGCGGCAGCAAGCTGTTCGGAAAGAGCACCAAAGGCAGCGGGAACAGCGCTAGTTGTCTAAACCTGGACATATGATTATCTGCAAGCTCTGGAATACCGTTGCCAAGACTACTGTAGCTGAAAAATCTGATGTTCCAAGTGGTCTCAACGAGATGTGAAGGGATTCGATACGTGTATCAATCAGTTAACGCGCGCTCGACGGAGGACGCGCAGGAACATAGTTACAACAATCAACCGCACAAACATCAGGGCTTGCCACACAATTTCCAATCGCAGAGCGCGTCTTGCCCATCGTTCTCTCTTCGATCAAATCCGCGATCATGCTCACAAATGATGGATGAACTCCCGCTGTTCCTGCCCTATATATGTTGATTCCGATCTGTTCTGCTAGCTGTTGCGCTTCGTAGTCGAGATCGTAGACCACCTCCATGTGGTCTGAGATGAAGCCGATCGGGGCGATCACAACGTCATTCACCCCATCATTCTTCAAGGCGCGCAAATGGTCTAAGATGTCCGGCTCGAGCCAGGGCTGAGTCGGCGGTCCGCTTCGACTCTGAAACACAACCTGATATTCAACCCCAGGCGCAATGTCCATGACTAGCCGCGCAGTCTCATTCAGTTCCTTCACATATGAGCTTGTTTCAGCCATCGCCACAGGAACACTGTGCGCAGTAAACGCCACAACCATAGCGGTTCTGCGATCCTGCGGAATCAAAGAAATCGCTTCTTTGAGTCGCGCTTTATTGGCTTCAATAAATCTCGGATGATTATAGAAGCATCTCAATTTGTCGATGACAGGCGGATTGAGAGCTTCGTGTGCAAGGTTTGAAGTGACGGCATTCTGTGCGCGTTCAATGTCCTGCAAGTATTGTCTGCAGCCGGAATAGCTGCCATAGGCAGATGTGACAAATGCAAGAGCGTGTCGCACACCATCGCGCGCCATTTGCGCGACTGTGTCCTCGAGCATGGGATGCCAATTGCGATTGCCCCAGTACACTGGAAGTGTGATGCTACGTGCCTGCAGCTCGACCTTCAAAGCCGCGATGAGGTCGCGATTCTGCCCATTTATTGGACTAACGCCGCCGAACATCTCGTAGTGATGCGCGACGGCTTGCTTGCGCTCTAAAGGAACATTCCTCCCGCGCAACACATTGTCCAAAAACGGCATGACGTCTTCCATGCCCTCGGGACCACCGAAAGACACAAATAGAATGGCGTCGTACGCTTTCATAGTTCCAACTGATGCTCGATGCTAGTGCTTCGATTGCAGCAGCCGTTTTACCTCTCCGTCATTGGGAAATCTTCCCAGTTCTTTCTTTGAAAACACGAGCGTTCCATCGATTTCGACTTCGAACACACCGCCCGAAGATTGAATCAGTTCACTCTCAACACCCAGCGAATCTTTGAGTTCAGCCGCCAAACTGACAGCTCTGCTTTTGTAACCTCAAGCTCCGCAGTACGTAATCGTAGCGCTCATTGCGGTCTCCTTTGTTCGAGTCATCGAACCGGTGTATGGTCGAGCCTTCTCTGGCTCGCAATCAGAGACTAACTTAGCAGGCAAAAGGGAGCAAGATAGATCGCCTTCAATTTGAAGTTTCTCAAATTATTTACGATAAAGGTGACGGCTAAATCGAGCTAGATTCGAAATTCGGGCTTGCGGGCGTAGGCACCGGTGAGGCTGTAGCCAAAGGTCACGTGAAGCGAAGTCATCTCAGAAGGCAGAAGGAACAGTTCGAGACGTGCGTCCACATCCTCGACTATCAGCTGCTGCAGCTCTTCTAGATCGGCGGAGAATTTTTGAAAGTCTACATTGAAAAATCCAGGACACTTTCCTGCATGAATGTACACAAGGCACAATTGCTGAGTTTTCGGAAGCGTCACAGTGATACAGCCCGTCTCTTTGCGTTCAACCAGCACATCACAAATCTCGACTACAGACTGAACAAGCGCATCCTCATCATCAGGCAAGAAATTGTCTACCGGCGCCGGAAAACCCAGAAACATCGCGGACATCGGCAATATGACCTGGTCTGGAAGCGGATAGACTTTGATTGTCGTATCTTCAGACCGAAAGTCCAGCATCATCATATTCAATGCCACTTCTGTCTGGTATGGGTCTGATGGGGTGCGGGTTCCATAAATGCAACCCACCACGCGCCCTCGATAGATGAGCGCGGCAGAACGCGACTTGCGCGACTCGCACTCGCTCTTTATGCAGCCAGTAAAGTCGCTCTTCTCAAGGGCATCGAACACATCTTTGAGGTTGCTTTCGCCCACCACGTATTCGCGCATCTCAGCTTGAGACGCAGCAGGCAATACAACGTCGATGGCGCGGCGCAACTTGTATGTACGCGGATGCGAATCAGCCCACACCGCAAACGCCGTCTCAGACTCCGTGGGGAGCCCCTCTTGCACTGTTGCCGTGGTTCCAATCATAAAAGCAAAGCTCAGAAGCGCACGGTTCGAGTTCATGCAAACAAAAATGGCAGGAACGGTCTGACCCAATTTCAGGGTCTCAGGAGACGGCAAAAATCCCTCCAACTCCGAAGGAATTATCCTGACCGCGTATCCCCCCGGCTCAGCCTTCACTATTTCGCACTGCACCGGCTGCCCCGCGCGCATCTTCACGCCAGTCGGGTTCACGGTCGAAGGTTTTTCTTCAGTCATGAGGGAACCGTTTCGCCGAATCCTTGTCGCCTACACCGGCAAGAATTTTACCATCGCATAATCTGCTAACATTCACCTCCAGCAAAACAGGATTGTCAAGGAAGATGAGTACTCCCGGGCTTTTAACCAAGGACCTCACCACCCTCAAGTCGTGGTTCACGAATAACGCTCCAACCTGCCTGCACAAACCGCAAGGCATGCTGAAATATGAGTATGTGACGCCGACAGCAGGCGTTGTCGCGGGTGGCGACGACAAATCTGATGTGCCCGAGCGCTCGACGGTCGGTCACTACCTGCAAATGTACGATTGGGACGCATGTTTCTTCTCGCAAGTCGCGCATAAAGTCGGCATCAAAGGACTGCCATCCAATGTGGTGCGAAACTTTCTCTCGCTGAAAGAGGCAGACGGCTTCATTCCGCGCACAGTGTCGCCGGAGCGCATCTGGGACCAAGGCGACATGTGCAAACCGTTCCTCGCACAAACATTGCATCATGCGCTTGAAAGCAAACAACTGGAAGACGCTGCGGCACTGCCTTCACTGGCTCAAGACCTCGATTGCTATATCGGCTATTTCTTTTCGAAACGTCGGCACAAGAATGGATTGTGCGCTTGGAGGAACGTTTTAGAGAGTGGAGTTGACGATAACCTAGCGCTGATTGCGCCGCGGGAAGCAGCCAAAGATGAGGATGAATCGGTGTCTGAGCTCATCGATCATCGGTTGTTGGCTGCCGATTTAAACGCGTATCTCGCCGCGGAATGTGCCGCACTGTCGCGCATCGCGGACGAGGCGGGCAACACTGCGATGGCGCAAAAAGCCTTGACCAACGGCGATGCGCTGGCAAAACTCATCGATGAACTTTTGTGGAACGAGCGACTAGAAATGTACTGCAACCTCGACCCCAAAACCGGCAAACATATCGAGATTCGCGCGTGGACTGGGTTGGTTCCTGTGCTCTTGGGGCATGTCAGAGAAGACCGAATCGAGCGCGTCATTCGCAGAAACATTTTGAACGAGCAACATTTTTTGCGTCCGTTCGGCATCGCATCTGCCGCAGCGTCAGAGCCTTTGTACAGCCAGTCGAAACGCGGCATGTATGGTCGCGCGATTGTTTCGCATTGGCAAGGACCAATGTGGGTTCTTCCAAACGCGCTTGTTGTACGATGCTTGGTCGCAAACGGATACACGAAAGAAGCTAAGGATGTTGCGCAAAGAGTTCTTGCTGCTCTGTGCGCCGACCTGAAGAACAATGGAACTTTGCACGAAAACTACGACGCAGAGACCAGCACTCCGCTCTGGGCGCCCAACTTCATGAGCTGGAACATTCTCGCGCTCGAACTCATTGAACTGGTCGAGTGAGGTTAATGGCTCCTACTCAGCTTACAAGGTTGACGAGGACGCTTGCAGCATTGCTGGCATTTCAATTGATTGTTCCTCCCGTTTCGCTTGCCGACGCGTCAGCACCCACATCAAAAGCAGCCACAGAACAATGTCCGGAGGTCGAACCCGCTCCGAAAGAAGGGCCTGATACCTCATCCGTGGTATCGCGGGTAGTGTTCAAGCACGGCCCTACTTTTATGGTGGCGACCCCGGAAGGAATGCTGAGCCAAGCCGCGAGCACGGCATGTGGTGTTTATTGCGATGATACTCGCTACCTCAACAAACTAGAATGGTCGGTCGACGGCAAGCGTCCATCACTTCTTTCATCATTTACGGATCACGGCTACAAAGGCCAGTTTGTATACGGCGTAAAAGCGAGCAAAGAGGCGCCAGACAACACGGTCTCCATCACGAGGGACATCGTCATATCCGACTCAAACAGCGTTGGTTTGAACGATCGCCTCAAAATCACAAACTATGGAGCCACCGACAGGAAATTGTCCATCGGACTGATCGTCGACTCCGATTTCGCTGATATGTTCGAAGTCAGAGGGGCGAAACGCGACCGGCATGGAAAGGTAAATGCGGTTGAACGAAAGAACCCTCGATCTGTTCATCTTTCCTATGTTGCCGTCAATGGGCATACCTATAACACATGCATTGGATTCAATCGCGACCCATCAGAAGCGAACGGAAAACAGTCGAAGTTCCATCTCACAGTGAAGCCTGGGCAGACGGAAACCATCGATGTTTCCATCGTCTCATGCGATGGAAAAGCATTGCCCGTGTTTCCAGCTTACGATGAGACTTTGAAGAGAGCAGATCAGTCTTACACCGCATGGCGCAGTCAAACTGCAACCATTGAAACGGATAATCCTGTCTTCAACAAGATGATCGAACAGTGTTTCCGCGACATATATGTTCTGCGCCAAACCTCAGCAAGCCGCCGTTGTATAGCCGCGGGAATTCCATGGTATGCGGTTCCATTTGGTCGCGATCAGTGCGTCACTGCTCTGCAAACTTTGCCACTCGCACCCGATATCGCGCGAGACGCTCTTACATTCTTAGCTGCGTATCAAGGCAAAGAGACTAACGCGAAAACAGAAGAACAACCTGGCAAGATTATGCATGAACTCCGCCTCGGAGAGATGGCAGCGTGCAAGGAAATTCCATTTACTCCATACTATGGAACCGTCGACGCCACGCCACTATGGCTGGTGCTGTTGGGTAGATATGTAGATACAACTAACGATTTGAAACTTGCAAAAGAACTTTGGCCAAACGCACAAGCCGCTTTGTCGTATCTCAAGACGGAGATGGACGGCGGCTTTCTCACATATGGACGTGGTTGCACAGGAGCACTGTCGAACCAAGGATGGAAAGACTCCGGCGACTCAATTGTTCATGTAGACGGTACCCTCGCAAAGCGTCCAATCGCACTTTGCGAAGTACAAGGCTACGTCTTTGAAGCACTGAAAGCGATGGCCAAACTGCAGCGGCGGCTTAGCGTCGATAGTTCCGAATCTCCTCCGGAAGAACTTGAGAAAGACGCAGAAGCATTGAGGGAGCGCTTCAGCAAAGCCTTCTGGCTACCAGACAAGCAGTTTGTCGCTCTCGCGGTGGATGGAGATAACAAGCCATGCTCTGTCATAAGTTCGAACCCGGGACACTTACTGCTGACTGAAATAATCTCAGACGAACAAGCCAAAGCCATCGCTGCTCGGTTAATGCAGGAAGATATGTATTCGGGTTGGGGCATCAGAACGCTCGCCTCATCGGAAAATGCGTTCAATCCGATGGGTTACCACACAGGCTCGATTTGGCCTCACGACAATGGAATCATCGCTGCCGGCATGGCAAAAAGAGGCTTCTTCGAATTTCCCGCCAAAATACTTACTGGACTTTTCGATTCCGCGCAGGCAACCGGAACCGCCAGACTTCCAGAACTCTTCTGCGGCTTCCCTCGAAAAGAATACGCAGCGCCTATCGCCTATCCAGTATCTTGCAGCCCTCAATCATGGGCAGCAGGAAGCATCTTGCAAACTTTGCTTGCATGCACGAGGAGTGAGAAGCGCATCCCTCTACCAGCTTTCATCAAAACTCTATCCATCAAGAATATTGTTATTGATGGAAAGAGGTCCATTAAAGAATGATCGATTCGAACTCACCGAATTCATACAACTCTGAAGAGAACGGCGTTTTCGCGGAGTGCGAGTACAGGGAAATCGAATCTGGTGACTCCGATGTTTACTTCAAAGGAAAGAAGGTCGGCACGTCTGTTCGTCCAGAGAATATCTTGCCATGGTCAGTGAATCTAATTCGATACTGCGCACCTGTAAGCATAAGCAATACCAAACTCTTATTGCTAGACTGCGCAACAAAGTTCGGTGAAATTCGAACGAGTAAGATAATTGATCTCCCGACACTTAGCGTTTCGGATGGACCTCCTGAAATTGACGACACCGAAAGCAGCTCTGCATCGAATTTAAGCGATGGACGCATACTCATTTTAGGAGGTAAGTCCGGCGGTCTAGAACGATTGAGATTATGGAACCCCAGCTCTGGTGAAATTGAAGCAGGTGGACAACTAAATGTCGGACGAGTATTGCCGAAGTTCGTTCAGTTAAGCGGTGAAAGAGTGTTGATAGTAGGGGGTCAAGATGAACCAGCTTACCGTTGGGTGGTGCCAGAAATAGAGTGCTACAACTACAAAACCAAGACGTCATCAGTTGTCGGGAAACTAGAGGGATTCTTTATGATTCAGGATGTCTTCCTACTCTCTGACGAAGAGCTGCTATCAATCGGATTTTACTCTCCTCAGGAGGATAATAGAAAGACGATAAATTTTGCAGAAGTCACCAGAATTACTATTGCCGATTGACCGAAAGAGGTTATTTGACGAGTTAAGACTCTTCGGCAACTGGGCATCCATAGTTTGAAATCGTCGTGAGCCAATTGATGAAATCCGAAAACGCAACTCATCTCGAATTACAAAGCCGATTTTTTGCCGCCCGGATGGTGCGGACTTGACACATCTCGAGTCCCAAAGCATCCGTTACCAAACTCCTGGACAGGAGGAATCGCGTTGCCTCTTCCAGACCCAGACGAACCTCAGGGTTAGCCCTTAGTCTTGGTTTCCGCGCTCGCTTCGGCAATAAACTGCTTGGACTCTGATTGGCGGCTTACACAAAAGCGCTTCCAGCTACCATCAACTTTCAGATCGCCGAACATGCCTTCTGCGTCTTCATGGAAGTGAGCAAAAGCTTGCGAACCCCTGTAAAAGACTCCGCGTTTCTTCTCTTTTAGACCAGGCAATTTGCGCAGTTCTTCCAAAAGAGATTCGATTTGATCAAGTGATGAGTCGCTGGCGTGTTTCATGAGCAACAAGTGCAGCGCGCAAAAGAGTCGCGCTAGATAACAAGCTGAAAGCTGACTATGAGGAAACCACCCGCGGATTATTTCCCTTTCTTCTCGCGTTTGTCAGCCTTCTTCTGTTGCTTTGTCTTGGCTGGTTTCTTCTTAGTTTCTTTCTTCTGAACTTGTTCTTTTCCCATGATCTTTACTCTTCTGTTGAGTTGAGCGTCCGATACTTCCCTATTCCATTATTTCTCACAAGCATAACGCAATAGAACAAAATTCATCAGATAGAAGTCACGAGCGCAGCCTCACTAGCCAATCAATCACCTGGGTGACCTCATCATGGGATGGAACGCTCATGGTCGCAACGGTTTTTTCTGCAGGACCAATGCGAACACTCAAACCACCTCGCGAGTTTACCCATTCGAATGCGCTTTCGTCAGGGTCGGAATCGCCAATAAAGAATGCTCCAAACTCCCCTTCCCAAGCCAATTTCTCTGCTATGCCTTGCAGAGCCATGCCTTTGTTCCATTCAACATTGGGGAATACTTCGAAGCTTGTAGGCAAATTTATCGCTTTCACTTCTTTCGTGCGCCCCAAAATTTGAGCGAGTGAGGCTCGGAGCGACTCTCTCAAGTCCGGCTCTACGAGGTGGAAGTGGATACATAGGGACAAATCATGGTCATCAACGAACACACCAGGCACGGTGGCAGCAAGTTCGCTTATGGGTTGTCTCAGCGCTTGGAGTGCAGCCGCAGCAGATTTTGCTGCCTCGTGCATTCGATGTTCCCCATCCGGATAGACGACTTCCAATCCATAATTGCCACCCAGAATAAGCTTCATATCGATGAAGTCCTGCGACAGCCACCGGCAGCTGCGCGCACTGACCACCGCTATCTCGACTCCTCCAAGCGACTGAAGTACCTTCAAGGAGGCAATCACCTTTTGATCAACGAAACTCTCGTCTGGTTGGTCGGTGATCGGTGCGAGGGTTCCGTCACGGTCGAAGCCAAGAAGCAATTTGCCTCGGCTTAGATGGTGAATCGATTCTTTGGATGGCGCCCAGTTGAAAACAGGTCCTTGTTTCGCCTGGCGCAGTGGTTCCGTCACCGGGAAATTCCTTACCGTACTCAACGATTTTTGTTGCAATTCTCTCATGAACTATGCTCCCGCACCAACGAGCTTACCGCTGAAACGGCTGCACACTGCGCGGTAAACCTCTTCATAACCATCTACCATTCTTCTGGCGCTGAAATGATCCTCCGCTCTCCTGCGGCATGCCGCGCGAGAGAACTTCGCCACTTCATCGAAACGCTGCACTAACTCATCAGGCGTACTGCCTATGATCGCCGTTTCTCCATCGGTCAAAACTTCAGATACAGCACCCCGATTCAGAGCCATTAATGGACATCCAGACGCTAAGGCCTCAGCCATGACAAGTCCAAACGGTTCTTCGAACGTTATTGGGTAGACCACTGCAAATGCATTGGCATACAAATCAACTTTCTGTTCGAAATCAACTTCGCCAATAAACTCGACGCCGGGTTGGTCGAGCAAATGTTTCACTTCTCGATCGAAGAACGCTTGGTCTGACGCATCTACTTTTCCTGCAACTTTTATTGGCATGCCGATCTTCGTTGCAATGCGAATGGCTTCGTCCGCGCCTTTATCTCGGCAGATTCTGCCGACAAATAATAGGTAGTCGCGCTTCGCATTTTCATCAAACTTGAACTTCTCGATTTCAATGCCATTGTATACAGTGGCAACATAGTTCAACTTCTCAGGATAGTTTTGCTTCCTGTATGACTCGCTGATTGCCACGAATGGCAGTGCGCCGCAGGCATCGTACACGGGCTTGCAGTAATCTTTCACATTATTGTGGTTTGTTGTTATCGAAGGCAGCCCAAGTGTTCTGAGAAATGGAAGCGACAGCCATCCCATGTGGTTGTGCACCACGTCGAATTGTTCCTTCCTCTTTTCCAACTCCAGATACAGAGCTAACTCATAAGCCGCCCATCTGGTGCGTTCCTCATTGGCAATTCTCAGTGATTTTTCGCATGTGCTTACGAGATTTGCACTCGTCTCCGAGTCACCCGAGGCAAACAACGTCACTTCGTGACCACGCGCAACCAACTCTTCGCACAGAAGGCTGACGACTAGTTCGGTTCCACCATAAAGCTCCGGCGGAACTCGCTCAGCCAACGGCGCAAGTTGAGCTATTCTCATCAAACTACTCCTTCGTGGGAATCGATGATATCGATGTGCTTCTTACTTAGACAAGGCGGCCGACTCATATCGTAATGCAGGTTTACTTCCCGATTTTTGACGCTGAGACCTTGTGCTCCCCGTTTTTCAGACGGCAAATATATGAACTCGCAAGGTGTTAAATTGTTCCGCGAAAATTCATTAATCGAACTCTGCCGTGGTACGAAATATACAGGATTGCTTCACCAGACGGGGCTATAGCAAAGTTATGCGCAGACGAGTTTATCTTTACACAGCGATACTGGCGACCTCGGGCAGCTTGATTCTGGCTAATGCGGCGATGGCTTGGCCATTTTCGATTTTCAAGGCCGCGGCAAAAGCAGGTGCCACTGGAGCCAAGGCGAGTGCAGGTGCTGCAGCCAAGGCAGGAACAGCAGCAGCAGCGGGCTCAGCCGGAAAAGTAGCCGGCGCCGCGGCGGCAGCAACAGCAGCGGCAGCAGCCAGCGATGCAGCGACTGTTGGCAAGGCAGCTGCGCACGCCGCGACGTCAGCGGCAGCGTCAGGAACGGGCAACGCAGCCGCAGCAGGTGGCAAGGGTGCGGCAAATGCCGCTTCGAAAACTGCAACTGGTGCAGGAAAGACCGCCAAAGCAGCAGCCAATGCCGGGAAGAAAGAATCGGTAGCCAAAGAGTTGGCCAAAACTGCCCTCGAAAAGGCGGCCGATGCAGCAATGAGTGCTGGCGGAAACGGCAACAGTGCAAGCGCGAGCGGCGAGGAGAAGGAGCAAAAGACTGCTCCGCGCCCGGCAGGAAAACGACGCTAGCGAGCTGAACATTAAGGCTTATCGCTTTCCAAACAGGTACAATTGCGCCACAAGGGCACAAACTAGATTGGATTGCGATAGCTTTTGCTTATTGCTAAATATCTCGCAGGGAACATTGCACGCATTGTGGCGTTAGCGGCAATGATGATTTCAGCTGCAATTCCTGCACAAGCAAGCGTCGACGATGACCTGCAATTATGGACACCGGTTACTTTGGATGTGCCCATATATAAAAAAGTACGCGGATACTTCGAAGTAGGTCCTCGAATTGGAAGCGGCGTAGGCAAATTGAACCAGTTGCTGATTAGACCTGGTGTCGAGTATCGAATCAACGACGGTTTCTCCTTGTTTGCTGGCTACCTGTGGCAAAGGACATATTCGGAAAACTCGATTAACTACGAAGACAGAATTTGGCAACAAGCGTTGTTCGACAAGGACATAAAGCGGCTTTCAATCATCAATAGAACTCGCCTCGAGCAGCGTTTCTTCAACACCACCGGTGGTACCGGAAACAGATTGCGCCACATGGTAAAACTGAACCTTGGTCTGTATCGCCAATTGTATTTAACGACTTCAAATGAGCTGTTCCTCAATTTAAACTCAGTCAACGACGGTCCACAACGTGGTGTCGATCAAAACCGCTTTTTCGCAGGAATTGGTCTGAAGTCATACAAGGGAAGCAGGATTGAAGCCGGCTACCAATATCAGTATGTGAACCGATCAGATGAGTTTGACGACCAGGGAAATCACGCGATATTGATTCAAACGTTCATCGGATTGCGAGACTAACCAACCACTCAGAAAGCTTATTGAAAGTTACACGTTCTACAGTGGTTGTACAGGCGACTCGCGGCGCAAAAATCTCTCCCTAGGGACCACAGCTACTTCAGCGCTGTTGCACGCCACTCCTGAAACAGTTAGAGTCGCCTGCCCATTTTATTTAAAGGAAGAAACGGCTCTTACGAGCCGCTTCCCGGATACTCAAAATTCGGTTTTGTTTTGCGCTTTTTGTGATTCAGTGCGAGTTTTGTCCTCCTTTAGGGCGGTCCTCTTGGTGTTGGGCTGAACGCTGTCAGTGTCAGACGGTTGAGTTCAGATTTACGATGCCTCCATGAGTTCTTGGATTGTCTTTTTCGCGTGCCATGCAACGTATGGATTTTCGTCATCGCTGAGAAATTCCAACAGTCTGAATGGCGCCTTCTTATTCTCTGCGACAGCGAGCCGAACATCAGGGTTGGCGTCGTGCGCGAGATTCTCGATAACTTGTGATGCAGCACCGGGATTGGTGGCGACCTGAGCACGCACTTCCCAGTTCCAATCTTCTGCCAACTTCACTAATACTGCGTGTGGTGTGCGAGGGTTTTCGGCTATCTGCTGTCTAACTCGCTTGTCTCGATGAATTGCCAGTTTCTCCAACACTTTCACCGGTGTATTCAGGCTACCGGCAGCTACATAATAAAAGTCACTCATTGTTCACTCCCTCCCTACCTGTTACGCCCAGAGAAACCGAATTGCATCGAGCAATGGTTCCAACCTTTCTGGCTGCACTGGTTTGCGCAGGTAGTAATTCATTCCCAGACCATGCGCCTTCTGAATGTCTTCATCACAATTCGAAGTCGTAAGCAAAATTACCGGGGTTTCCTTGTACTCAACCATTCCGCGCATCTCGTCAAGAACCTCATGTCCATTAACTTTCGGCATATTGAGATCGAGAAGTATCAAGTCGGGGCGCCTCAATTCTTGCTGCCGTTCGGCACGACGTAAATAGTCCAATGCTTGCTCGCCGTCATTCACTACAGTTACATTTGTCGGCAAGCCGACTTCTGATAGGGCTTCTTGCGCCAAGCGTACGTCAGCCTTGCTATCCTCAACCAAAAGAACTTCAAGCGTGTTGCTCATGATCCATTCCCTCCTCGTCATCAATGGTGGAAGCGAGTAATTTGAAGTTAAACGTAGAACCTCTACCCGGCTCGGATTCGACCCAAATGCAGCCGTCGTGTTTTTCCACTATCGACTTGCAGATTGCCAAACCCATTCCTGTTCCTGGATAAGTCGAGTCGCTGTGCAAGCGCTTGAACATGCCGAATATCTCGTGAATATGCTTGGCGTCGATGCCGATTCCATTGTCAGCGATCGAAAACTGCCAGCGTTTTCCTTTCCGTGTAGCTGTAACCGAGATTTCGGGTGTGCGGTCCCCGCGAAACTTGATTGCGTTGCTCAAAATATTTTGGAACAGGTGTATCAGTTGAAGAGGATCTGCCATGACTCTAGGCATGCGCCCGTAGCTAATCCGCGCCCCCGTCTCCACAATCGCCATGTCCAGGTTGGAGAGAACTTCAGCAAGAATGTCTTCGGTATCAACGTCTTGGAACTGTTGATCTTTAGCCGTAATCTTAGCGTGTGCAAGGATGCCGGCTATCAATCGTTCCATGCGGTTGCCGCATTCGTCGATATGTTCGATAAATTCATTGCCTACTTCGTCCAGTTTGTCGTGATATCTTCGAGTTAGCAGATTAGTGTATCCCTTCATAGAGCGCAAAGGCTCTTGCAGATCATGCGAAGCGATTCGAGCAAATTGACTCAGCGAAACATTAGATCGCATCAGTTCATCAACAGTACGTTGAAGTTCGAACTCAGCTTTTTTTCTATGCACAACCTCTTCTTTGAGAATTGCGTTGGTATCACTAAGTTCCTGTGTGCGAGCCTGAACACACTGCTCGAGATTCGCATTCTGCGCTTTGATTCGGGCTGTCAGTTGACCCATCCATAGTGCCACCAAAAACATCACGATGATCGTGAGTGAAACCTCGCGGCTCATCGCGCTGAGGCAACATCTTGGAGACATAATGTATAGTCCAAATGCAGCTACACTGAGAATGCAGCTAAACAGAGCCGGCCAGTTGCCGTAGCGATAAGCTACAAGCACCACGGCCAGCAGATATAGCATGATGATGTTTTCTTCGTCCCATTGAGGGCAAAGGTACATTCCTAGCACTGTGACTAATGCCACAACGCCAGTCGATACTGCGAACGGTCTGATTCCACGCCAGGTATTGGCGACAAAGGCGGGAAGATTGTGTTGATTGCAACAGGTGTTTGTATTGACAGTCATGGTCAGAATCCTCCTCACGTATTCGAGCTTAGACTTCGAACGTATGGAATTTGTGAGGAACAGTCGCCAAGAGCCTGATGCCGCAACATTCTTCACAATTGATAAACAATTGGAAGCAGCGATCACAGTGCGATCACGTTGCCACCACTTTTGGATCACATTTCAACTTATAGTTCACATCTTCAAGTGAAGATCGAGTTTCCGACTAATTCATCTGCGGAATCGTAATCGTAAACGTCGTACCTTTGCCTTCGGTGCTTGTTACGTCAATGGTTCCTTTGTGTCCTTCAACGATGGCTTGCACGATCGCCAACCCGAGCCCCGAGCCACCCTTGGCGCGCGAGCGTGATTTGTCGACGCGGTAGAAACGATCAAAAATGTGGGGCAAATCTTCTTGTGAGATTCCAACACCAGTATCTTCAACGATCAACGTAGCCTTATTGTCCTTTGCCGAAACCGATACCGTGACTGTTCCACCACCATCTGTGTATCTCAATGCATTCTGCATCAAATTCGAGACGACCTTTGCGATCTCTTGCGCATCTGCGTGAATCGCGGCCGGTTCTATCTTTTTTACGATCTGAATCTTCTTCTCTTCAAACAGATCCTCAAAATCGTTGACCAGATCTCTTACCAAAGCGTCCAGCGAGACATTGTCGCGGCGTTCCACAAACTGTGTGGCCTTGAGCTTTGCGAGCATTGACATGTCGCCGACGAGACGATTCATGCGTTCAGTTGTGCGCGTGATTACGTCCACGCGATCTCTGGCCGCTTCGTCGTCAATGTCCATGCTCAGATTGTCGGCGCTTGCTTGTATGATTGCGAGCGGCGTTCCCAACTCGTGACCGGCGTCGGCAAGAAACGACTTGAGTGCCGAATAAGACTGTTCCACCGGCAAAACTGCTTTGCCTGAAAACGCGTAACCGCCGACAGACAGGGCAAGCAACACCAAAGGTGCCATCCAAGCCATTGTCGCAATGTAGCCATGCACCGAATCATCGCGATGCTTCGTCGAAACCTGCACCTGAACATAGCCTTCGGTGGCGCTATCGATCATCACGGGGAAAGAACGCGACCTGAAATTCCCATCTTCAGCCTTGGTTTCAACAACCTCGTTTTCCGGATACAAGCGTTCATCACCGTTCAGTCCGACGTTTCGAATCAGTTTCTTTTCGCGATCAAATATTTGAATGCTCACCGGTTGGCGAAACGACACCTTGTCCCAATGTTTCGACTCTTCGGTCGGCGATGCCAATCGCCCATTCACCATGGTCAGCGCCGGTTTGATTTCATCGAACAACGCATCCATTTCGTCGCTGATGCTGTCGTTGAGGCTGTTCCAAAACAAACCTAAGCCGACACCGGTTGTGACCAGATACACCAAACCTGACAGCAACATAAACCAAAGTGTGATTTTCCAGCGTAGCCTTCGAAACATTATTTGGTGCCGAATCTGTAGCCGACACCATGAACCGTGACTATGGTTGAGGGTCCGTCTTTGTCATCGATTTTTTTGCGCAGTCCTTTTATATATGTACGAATCGAGTCAGGTGACATTAGCGTCTCGGACTCCCAGCAGCGATTGATGAGCGCTTCTGCGCTGAAGACCTGGTCTGGGTTGCGCATGAAAAACTCGAGGAGGGAAAATTCTTTCGGTTCGAGGTGCACGTCCGCGCCATCTTTGGTGACGCGCCTGGAGGTGGGGTCGAGTTCGAGGTTTCCGTAGTTTAGTATTTTGCCGGTGGCTTGGGTGCTGATGGAAGTGCGGCGAATCAGCGCACGAATGCGGGCTGAGAGCTCTTTGAGCCCAAACGGCTTTACTAAATAATCATCGGCACCGATGTCGAGACCGGTTTCCTTATCTTCTTCTTGTGACTTTGCAGTTAACATCAAAATAGGCGTTTTGCCGCCGCGTCCTCGAAACTGCTTGCATACCTCAATGCCGGTCATTCCGGGCAACATCCAGTCCAAAAGCACGACGTCATATTGGTAGACGCGCAGCCTATCGAGAGCGGCAGTACCGTTGTCTACCGTCTCGCAAAGGTAGTGTTCTCTCCTGAGCCAGTCAGCGACTTGCGATGCGAGGTCATGTTCATCTTCGACAATAAGAATTTTGCTCATACTGACAATCTAGCAAATTGAAAATTCCCAACGAGATTTAATGATAGACGAGAAACCCCGACTAAAACAGTCAGTCTTAGGTGTAAAGCAAAGCAGGTTGAGCCTGTTTACGGGTAAGCGCGGCTATGGAGACGTTAAGATTGGCAGTCGCAAATGCAACATAAGCCGCATTGCCTGTACAAAGAAACCGATTTCACAGATACTATTGATTTCAAGGGGACATTTAGTTAAATGACACGTTCATCCACCTCAAAGGTTATGGTCGGAATCTTGGCGGCAACTGTAGCTTTTGGCACAGTTCAGCAGTCGCCGCTTTTTGCGGCACCTAAGGCAAAAGGGTCAACAACCGTGGCTTCAGCAACACCCCGAACAGCACCAGACATCAATATGGAAGAAGGCACCTCTTTCGTTCAAAACGTTTGGGAAGTCTCAAAAGGTCTTAACGACTACACCTTCAATTGTGAAATTGCGACATACAAAAAGCAGAATCAGCCTATAAGAGAAGGCGGTTCATTTGAGTGGAAGAAGCCAGGCATGCTGCGGGCTGAAGTCACCAAAGGCGGCAAAAAAGGCGGAGTTTTAGTCAAGCAAGCAGACGGAACTATTAAAGGTCACCTCGGCGGCATGCTCAAGATGTTTGTGGCGAAGGTGCAGCCTGACTCAAACATGCTCAAGTCTGCCAATGGATTCTCGATGCTGGAAGGCGACTATCTGACCTTGATGAACAATTTGAAGAAGCAGTTGTCTGGTCCGTTGCAAGTGCGCGTTTCGTCAGCACCAGTGACGGTATCATCGCAGCAAGAGAAGGTCCATGTCGTTGAAGTCTTCAAGAAAAATGGAGACAATGAACAGATCACACAGAAGATCTACGTTGACCCGCAGTTGAAACTTCCTGTGGAGTGGCACTTGTTTCGCGATGATGGCTCGCTGCTTTCGATCACCTACTGGAGCAACATCAGGCTCAACGTTGGAATTGCTGACTCAGAGTTTACGCTCTAAGCAATCCATATATAGAGTCTCGTAGACCTAAGCGTTCTTGCGCGCGCAGAAGCAACATAGATGTTGCATTTGCGCACCAAATGCAACACACATGTTGCACCGTCCGCTCGCCCGCGCCGTCCCGAGATGTTAGGGGGATTCTTGAGGCGGCATAGAAACGGCACGTTCGATCGAAAAGCGGCTCCGCGACGGCTTGCGCATCGGATTAACAGAAGCTTATCTGCCTGGGGAACATTCACAATGACCCGGTGGTCTATTGTCCCATACTGATTTTTGCCGGTCACATCAAACAGGCAATGAGAAAAAACCCATCAGCTCAGGCTGTTCAGCGAACACCTGTGTTGGCTCCGCACGCACCTTTTCTGTAAGCACAATCCCTCACTACAAGGAACCAAGAAAATGAAATCGAACGTGTCAATGAAGAAGAGCTTCCTGGCAGCAACGCTTATACTCGGACAGACCTTCTGCATGCCATCACTGGCAGTACTGGCAGCAGGTTCGGAAGTGCGTCTTGCGGGACAAGTTGTTTTAAATAACATCGCTGCCGCAGGCTCGATGACCAGCCAGGCAAGAAGTGAACAGATTCAGACAAGTTTGGATAATGCACTTATCGCAGCGAAAGACAAAGGTCCTTCGGCAGTCAGCATCGCCTATGTAAAAGGCACTCCAGTCCTCACTCTTGGTGGTTATCACGTTGCCACCGTTGATGGTGCCAGTGCTAAAGCAGCAGGAACGACTCCAGCGCTTCTCGCCAAGAAATGGGCAGACACATTGAGAGACGCCTTGCGCGATCAAGCTAGCATTGAAGCGTATGTTTCGCAGATGAATGGTGAGTACGTAGCTTCGGCTCCGGCCGCAACCTCCAGCCCTGCTCCTGCAGCAGCTTCGGCGCCGGCACCGACTCCTTCTTATGGTTCCTCACAGACAGCAATCGCCGAAAACACCGGATATCAACCCGCGTTCCAACCAGGCTATCAACCACAAATGCCTGCCTACAGACAAGCTCGCATCGTGTACGCCCCGGCTGGACTGGTTCTTCCAGCAACGCTGAGTACTTCGATTTCCGCCGACGTTGCTAAAGCCGGCGACCTTATCCAGGCACAGTTGAGTCAAGCTGTGGTTCTCGGCGACTCGCAACTGCCAGCAGGAACCCTGCTCATCGGCAACGTCACCGAAGCTACCGCGGGTCGCATGCTTGGCCGCTCGGGAGAACTCGGACTGAAGTTCAACAGACTAAGAACTCCGGACGGACAAGAAATTCCAATCACTGCTCACATGATGGGCGGAATTGGCAAATACTCTGAAGCTGGTGGCGACAATGCCGACACCTTCAAGGGTGAAACCTGGAAAGGCAAAGTTGTGCAAGCAGGTCTCAGAGGCGCCATCGGCGCAGGAACAGGCGCAGCGCTCGGCACAGCAGTCGGTGCCATCGCTGGTGGTGGCAGAGGCGTAGGCAAAGGAGCTTGGTCCGGAACAGCCATCGGTGCTGGTGTCGGCGTGGCGCAGAGCCTGTTGCTCAGAAAAGGCAAGAGCGTTGTAGTCGCAAGCGGCACACCGATTCAACTGCAACTCGATGCTCCAATCCAGTTCAGCGATTCGGCAGCCACAAGCTTGCAACCAATGGCATACGGCAACCAATAACGACCCAGGACTAACTCGATAATTTAGAGAATAACGGATTTCCCGGCACGGACGGCGAGGCGCTTAGCGTCTCGCCTTTCCGTTTTCCGCTTCTCGATACGAAAAGAATTCGAGTGTGCGACAATTTCAGTCATAGAAGACTCGCTCGCAGGGGCGCTGTAATGACATCTTCACACCTTCTCGACAAAGCCAAAAGTGCAATCGCCAACAGCGATGAGAATCAGTCGGAGAAAATGTACGAAGAGATCGTCAAGGCCATTGAAGTAGAAGTCGGCAAAAACCAGAAAGACATTGCCACTGAACTGCAAAAGATTTCCAGAGCCCTAGAGGCTGAGGGGCAGACCGATCACGCTTTTATGTTCAAACAACGAACCTGTGCGACCATGCTCCGGTTGAGCATGGAAGAGCGCCGCATGAACCGCACAATGGCTTCGCGCACCGCACAGAACTTGCCGGCGGCTTCGATGCCTTCGGCGACCACACCTTCGGCGACCGTGCCTTCGACGACCATGCCTTCGCCTGCCCCGAACATGCCGACGCCGAATATGCCTGCGCCCGCACAGCCATCATCGTCGCAACTGACCACGGCGCCACATTCTACCGCGAGTTCGAGCGCTTCTTCGCCCAGACCCTATTTGTCAGGCTCGTCTCAAACCGGCTCTTCAAGCGGTTCTTCAAGTAGTACTTCACGCATTTCTTCAAGCAGTTCTGCGAGCACTTCTGCGAGTGGCTCGACCAGCACCTCGCTTGCGCACATCGGCAAACTCGAGTTCATTTGCATGCCGACTGATGATGCGGAGCGGTCGATGAAGGTGTATCAACAGTCCATTGAATCGCCCTCCACCAACGGGCAGCCGCATGGAATAAGCATCGGAGGCACCAACGTTTTGTTTGTTGAGCGCGCATCGCCCTCTGGTCCCGTGTTTCGGGTTCACGGCGCCGAGGCAGTGGCTGACAGACTGGCGGAGTCTGGGTTTACGAGGCTTCCGAGCAAAACCTCCACCCCACACGGGATGGTCATTTTTCTCATCGACTTTTCGGGCAACACATTCGGGCTCATCGAAGGTCAGTAGCTTAAGGTCCGAAAGTCAGTTTGGGTCCGAAGTTGGTGGATGATTAGCCGCGCCCGGGCAAGCTGACGAGGTTGCCAAGATAAAATCTGCGGGTTCTACGTAGTTTCCCCACTGACATCTGCCAAATCCTCAGGTACTATTGAGCAGTTCGCCCCCCTGTTTTCAATTGACCTCTCTCAGATCGCCCTCTGTTGCACATTTTTGTCCTCTGCTGCACGTTTTTGTCCCTTGTTTGTCCTCCAATCTGCAAGTTGAACTTCCACTTACCACCACAGCTGGGAAGCACTTAGTTCTTGGGTATATAGATGTCGTGATTCAATTGCGAATCCGCTCTTGATATCTCGGTTCTGACTGTTTTCCTCCTGTCCTAGCCTCCCAAAACAAACGAAGCACGGTCTTTCTCACCTATGGGTAATGAGAACCAAAAACCTGCTGAAACCAATGAGAAGGTCGAAAAGAAGCCTTCGAATGATGGTGCTGCGGAGAAAAAAGCAACCGAGGAAATGACTCCGCAAGACGTGCTGCGCGCCGCCCAAGCCGAACGGCGCAGAATTCAGGCGGCGGGGCAGGGTGCGGTTCCTGATGTCGAGTTAGTCGATGACGGGAAGCCGACGCGCCAAGAAAAAGCTCAAGAACAACCTCGTGTGAAGGAAAACGCCGACGGCTCGAAGGTCGAAATGACCAGACAGGCTGATGGCAAAGATCATCCAACTAAAGTTGTTCATGCAGACGGAACTTCCACAACCTACACCTATGACGAAAAAGGCAGACCGAACGGCGTTTGCGAGTTCGACGCCAGCGGCAAGAAACTTTCCGATTACAAAACAGCTGACGGCAACACTTGGGTAAGACAGCCATTTGAAGGCGCCGCCCCCAATCTTCCAGCACAAATGGTAGGAAGACTGAGCCTAGACGACCAAGGCAACCACGTCTTCACTGACACTCAAAACAAGCAAACGATGATCCGAACTGCAGAAGGCCATTTGATGGTCAACAATCAGTTCGGTCGCACCGTATTCCGCGACGATGTCACTGCAGAGGAAAAGGCCGCAGCACAAGCGAAAGGCACCGAGCGCACGACGACCGCCACCACGTCTGCCGAAACCACAAACGGCAGACCGAATGACACCACTGCTGCCAGACCAACAGACAATGGAAACGGCAACGGAAGAAACGCCGATGCTCCCCCATCGTTCCTGCCACAAGATCAACCACAAAACGGAAATGCCCCTGCCGGCGCCGATCGCCAGGTCGCACAAAACCCGGCTCAGCCAAATGATGCGCGGCTTTCCAATCAGACACAAGATGTTCAGGCGGTCATCAACCACATCGTCAAACAAGGCGAAACGCTCAGCGGAATCGTCGCGAAGCAGTATGGATTGAAGAACTGGAATGACATTGCCAGAGTCGTAAACGAAATCGCCAAACAAAACGGAATCACAAACCCGGATAGAATTGATGTGAATCAAAACATCAAGATGCCTGAGAAATTGCCACAAGGAACCACCAGTAGTGGCGGGCAAGGTCAGCGCAATGGCGGGGAACAGCAAGAGCGTCCCAGACCGCGGCAGAATCGACCGTCGACCGGACAAGGCGGCGAACAATCGAGACCAGGCGGTGATACCAAACCCGGTGGCGGCAACAAACCAGGCGGTCAAACCGATTTCGCGCCTCCGATGAATGATACTCCGGCGAAGCCTCCTGAGAAGCCGCCTGAGAAGCCAGCCGTCTCGCCCGAAGAAGCTAAAGTCGACAGAAAGGCCATGGAAAAGGCCGTCGATGAGTTTTATGCAGTGACTGAAGGCAAATGGGGAACAGACGAAGACAAGGTAAATGCCCTGCTAAAAGGTAAGACCGAAGCAGAGCGCAAAGTCATGAACGACATCTATGTGAAAAAGCATGGAATGACGTTGGAGCAACAAATCAAAAATGAGATGAGCGGCTCAGATCTGAACACCGCTCTCGACTTGCTCAAAAAGAAAGACCCCGCAAAGCCGCCAGAGGCGAAACCGCAAGAAACTTCGCCGAAGCCACAAGACGGACCAACAGTCAAGCCGCAAGAGTCGCAACCTCGCGCTCAAGACAGCGGCACCGACAAACCAGCCAAACCTCCGGAATCGACAGTCGACACAAGCAAAGTCGACCGCGCCAAGATAGAAAAAGATGCCGAAGCACTGCACGCTGCGACGGAAGCGAAGTGGTTCCGCTCGGACAGCGACAAGGTCTTCGACCTCCTCAAAAACAAGACCGAAGCGGAAAAGAAAGTTCTCAACGATATCTACAAAGAGAAGTACGGCAAGAGCGTCGACGACATGCTGCTCAACAACATGTCGGGCGACAACATGCGTCGCGCGTTGTCGATGTACAACGCAAAAGATTCCGGACTCACAGCCGAGCAAAAGGCTAGCGCAGAGAAAGCGGCAGAGGCGATCGATCATGCCGCCAATGGTGGTTTCCTCGGCATGGGAACCGACAAGAAAGCCATTCAAGAGCAACTCAAAGGCAAGAGCAAAGAAGAACTCGAAGCTATCAACGAAGCGTACAAACAAAAGTACGGTCACGGCATCGAGACGGAACTCATCGACGAGATGGGTGGCTCGGACCTCACGAAGACCAAGGACCTGCTCAAAGGCAACAACGACGACGCGGCACGCATCAACGCCACTCTGGAAGAACACAAAGAGTGGGGTTGGAGCGCACGTAGCAATGCGAACTGCGAGAAGGATTTGCGCGACACGCTGTCGACAATGAACGAAAAGCAGATCGCAGAACTCGACAAGACCTATCAAGAACGCTATGGGAAGAGCCTGCGCGAAGTCTTGATGAACGACGAGAATTTGCCGGCAGATCAAAAGGCGGCTTTGGAGGTCTACCTCAAAGGCGTCGACAAGCGCACTCCCGACGACTACACGAAGCTCGCAGACTTGGCCCTCAAGAACAAGAGCATCGAAATGTTCGAAGAAACATTTGCCGGTGCGCCCCCTGAAGTTCGCAAAAAATTCCTCGATGAAGGCGGCGAGCAAAAGATCAAAGCAGCATTTGGAACGCCAGTGTATTCAGGCAGCGAGTATGGTGGCGGCGAAGTCACATACGCTGACAGCGCCGACACACAACATGCCTTGGATTATGTCAAATCAGGCAAACTTGATGTCTCTACCAAAATCAGAGACAACACCGGTGTCTTTGGTGACAACGAAAAAGCCATTGAAGATTCAATCGGCAAGATGTCGAAGCAAGAGCGCGAAAGCTATGCTGAAGGCAAGAAGCTTGCAGACAAAGATCCGGCCACTTTGAACGACGCTCAAAAAGAGCAAGTTGAATACTATAAGAAGGTGCATGCTGCACTCGACGGTGCTGCCAACGATCGCGAAATGGCCAAGTGGGAAGACATGATCACCTACGGCAAGGACGGCTCGTTGGTGTCGAAACTAGCTGCTCACGGCGGAATGATCGACGATGGCATGGGCAAGGTTCTCGGCACAATCGAAGGAATGTCGCAAGAAGATTGGAAGCGACTGAAAGAAGATCCGGAATACAGAAAGAAAGTCGAAGCCGTTCTTGCAGTCGACTTGAGCGACTCCGAAATGGCACGCGCTCGTGAAGCCCTCGACAAGAAGATGGCGGCTGCCGATTTCGAATCTTCGAAAAACGCTCAACGCTCGGTGCTCGACGCAGTCAAAGATGAAACCGGTTTTTGGAACAATGACGAAGCCGGCATCATCTCTCGCCTCGAGAAGATGACACCAGATGAACAGAAGAAGTATCGCGAAGATCCCGAATTCAAAAAACAGGTCGACGAAGCAGTCAGAAGCTCGATGGACTTCGGACCAGAACGCGATGCAGCAATGCAGATCTTGGATAACATCGCCAAAGGAAAGAGTGCCGAAGGCGACATCGTCACCAAGCTCAACATGCATGCAGCCGACGTCAACACCGATGAAGCCAAAGTTGTTGCCGACATTGAAGAGGCCTTCCGCAAAGATCCTACACTAAGAGATCGTCTGCGCAATCCGCAAACTCCGGAAGACAAAGAACTCGCTCAGAAATTCGACACGGCATTGCGTCGCTCGCTAGACCCAGGCGAGTACGAAACTTACGCCAAGCCGCTTCTCGAAAACGGCCGCATTCCGATGGAAGTGAAAGCCAAGCTCTACAACGGCGTCTTTGACGACGATGAGAAGGGTTTCTACGACTCGCTGAAGAAGGGCAAAGCGTCTGAGGAAGACTATAAAGAATTGCTCGCCAATCCCGAAAAGACCATGGGATTCTTAAGCGCGGAAGAACGCGAAGTCGCTCTCAACATCGCTCGTCAAAAAGGCGAGATGCTAAAAGAGGACGAGCTGCGCGCCGCTATGATCGGCGCCGGCACCACCGAAGAAGCTATCAAGGAAACCTTGAGAGATCTGACACCCGAGCAGAAAGAGCAAGTCAAACTCGCATACGAGAAAAAGTACGGCTCCAACCTTCTGGGCGATTTGATGAGCGAGCTGGGCGGTCAAGACAAGACCGAGGCTGCCCGCGACTTGCGCCAGGTCAAAGACGCACGCGAAGCATACAACGAAGCGCGTACCGAAGTATACGAATCTGTCGACGGCATCGGCAAAGCGTTTGTGAAGAACGCTTGGGACGGCACCGCCGATATGACCCAAGATCAGTTAGAGCAATACAGCAAGGCAATGTCCGAGTACGCGAAGCAGTACAAGGAAATGCCTCTTGAAGAACAGAAGAAGCTCTCGGAAAACCTCACAGAATCTCTCAAACTGTTCCAAGAATCAAAAGCAGCAGCGGCAGATGCCGTGGTCGATGCGACCATCATCGCAGCCGGTATCGCAGGAGCAAGCTTCACCGGTGGTGTCAGCCTTTCAGTTTTGGCATACACCTCCATTGGTGGCGCCCTATTTAAAGTCGGTGCAAAATCCGCAATCATGGGTGCCGATTATGACTTTGCCAGCGCCCAAGTTTTGACGGACGGCGCGACCGGCGCAATAGACGCTGCAACGATTGTACTTGGCCCTGCACAATGCGCTCAAATGCTCAAGTTGGGAGAAAAAGCCGCAGGAACAGCCGCAACCGCCATGCTGTCTCAAGTCGATGACGTCGCCAAGGCGACCGGCAAGCAGCTACTAAAAGAAGGTGTGTCGGAGAAGCTCGGCAAAGAAATGTTCGAGCAAGTCGCCTATGCCATCTCCAATGGTGCCAAGGAAGTTGACGGCAAGGCAATGACCAAACTGGCTGAAAAGTTTGCTGCCAATGCTGATGATGTTCCGCAACTGCAAAAGATGCTCGTCGCGAACCTCAACAAAGCTATCGAAGCTGAAAGCGCCAACGCACTCAAAGCCACCATGCGCGAAGTCGCTCTAAACTCGGCCTCCGGCGGAGTTGGCGGCTCACTTTCAGGCGCCGTCCGAGGTGGAGTGGAAGGCGAATCGTTCGAATCAGCGATGGCTGGTGCCGCATCAGGCGGTCTGGCGGGCGCCGGCATGGCGGGCGTCTTCACCGTCGGCTTCAAAGCGATGGGCAAAGGATTCTCGGCCGCGCGCGAACACATGCCTGAGTTCAAGCTCGGCAAAGATGCACCAACCGTCAAAGTCGACGGCGCAGAACTCAAGCTCAACAAAGCCGGTCGCGTTTCTGAAATAACGGGCGCCGACGGGGCCAAAGTCAAAATCGACTATCACGCAAAAGGCGATCTCGAAGGCCAAGTCAAACGCATACAGATGGCCAACGGCACCGAGTACTCGAGCAAAGACGGCGTCAACTGGCACGTAAAAGATCGCACACATCCGGACGGCGGCTACGACGTCAAAGGTAAGATGGATGTCTCGCATGACGGCACAGTCAAATGGCAAGCCGAAGGCGGCGACGCGCATGTCATTAGACCAGACGGAAGCAGAGGTCAGGTCGACAAACTTTCCGGCGATGTCGTCCTCAAAGATGCCGATGGCAGAGTGGTGGATGTAAGCGGCGCCAACACAAACACTAGATATGAATACGACGCAGATAAGAAGCTGCAGAAAATAAGCTTCCAAGACGGAAGCAGTGTCGAGCGTGGTGCCACCACAGAAGGTGGCGGTCCAGAATGGCTGATCAAAGATAAAGCGACACCCGAAGGCAGACTAATACAGGGTGAACAAAGACAATTGTCGGATGGAACAATAGTCATTGTTCCAAAAGACGGAAGCGGTGAGCTGCACATTCACCCGAGCGGCGGCAAAACACAGCATGATGGCTCGGGAAACATCGTCAAGGCTTGGAATTCCCAAGGTGGCGAGTATGAATATAAGTACGATTCACAAGGACAGCTATCGGAAGTTTGGCCTCCCGGAAAGCAACTGGTAAAACGTGTACCTGGTTCTGATGTGGACGCCTCGGGACGAATCACAAAAGTCTATGACAGCTGGGGAAGTGAGGGCGAAATCGCGTACAACGCTGAAGGCAAGATTGTAGGCTTCAAGGAAGCCAGAACCTACAAAACTTATACCAGCGAAGATGGCATCAATTGGACAGTCGTTGATCGAAACAATAGCTTCGAAGGCGTTGAGTCTAAGGTGAAGGGCGAGTTCACATTCAAGGACACTGGCGAATACGAATTTAGACATGCAACGGGCGAAGTCGAAATCAAACGACCTGACGGGCTTACTGTTACCACCAAAGATGGTGACATTCTTTCAGTTCAACTGAACAACGGCCAACGCTGGACCAAAGAGCCGGATGGACAGTGGCGCGTTTTCGATGCGTCGAGCCCCGGCGGTAGTTACGTCAGACCCGGCGAGATGTCGATTAAGGACAATAAGGTTTACTTCCAGGGACGACCTGATAGACCACCTTCAGAGATGCCGACAGAAAGCGGCGGTTGGATGAAGCGCTACAAGGAAGGCATCGGCGGCAGCTCTCCACACAAAGGAGAGGCGGTCGTCGCTAAAGACGGGTCGGTCACCTTCCCCATGGAACGTGATATGACCGAAACGCACCGCATGGATGGTGGCATTGAGTATCGAGACTCTAAAGGCAGGTTGTTCAAAGAAAACCTTCCGGATGGCGCTCCGAAGAAACTGGATGTCGACGGACGTCCGACCGATTCCAACTTCCGCCGAGCGGTAAGAGAAAAGTTCGGCGACATGAACGAGAGCACAACGCTCAAGAGCATGGCGAAAGTTCGTGAAGAACTAGATCAAATCAAAGGCATCGATCACAAAGGTATGCAAACCAGCGCATACGAAAGTTTGATGCGCGACCCTACTCTCTCGGACGCACAGAAAGACAACATCATTCGAAACCTCGCTGAAGTGCGAGAGCACTTCGCAAGTTATCGCGCAGGCGATCGTATGCATCCGGACCCCGAGGTCAACTGGATTCACACACAAGGTGAACTCGCCAAAGTGCTCGAAGCCGGCAGAGCGAAGAAGCTCACCGCAACAGAAATGGAAGATGCATTGCTTGCATCGATGTACTCGGACTCCGTCAAGTTTGCCTTCCCGCCGCCGAAAGGCGCCGAGGCCAACTTCTTCACACACCATCTAGACGGCGCTTTGGCTGCAAGTGAAAACTTGAAGAAACAAGGATTCCCGCAAGAGCGCATCGATAGAATTGTTCAAGCGATTAAAGAACACCAAATCGCTCCGCCTGAATTCATGGGTCAGCTGTACCACTTCAAAATGAAGAGCGGTTTGGACATGCAGTTGGCCAACGGCAAGATCTCGCAAGAACAACATGCTGAGCTCAGCCGCATACTCAATGACATGAGCGTGCTTGGCGATGACGGCAAGATAAGAATCAGACATATCGCAAATCCGAATGACGCACCTAAGTTCAAAGCAGACAACGGTGAATGGGAAGTAGCTTTCACAACAGATCCCAAAGATGCTCCCGGTGTAGCATTCTTGCTGAATCAAGCTGGCATCGACAGATGGACGGTTCCTGTCGACCCACGTTTGGATCCAAACTTCTCTCAATTCTCCAAAGTTGAGCAAGAGAAGCTAGTCTCGAAATTCAAGATCTCGCAGACCCTCATCGACGGCGACGGAGTCGACAACTATGCCACCCTCGGTGGTGCCAGCAAGATCGTGGCCATTCGTGGTCCCGAGACAATGTTCAAAGATCCGCAGATCTGGAACTCAATCGAATCAATCGACGCGAGCTTCAAAGATGCATACAACGTTCTGTCGCCTGAAGGTAAGAAGTTGGCTGACGCCACCTTGGCAGAGCGAAACGCAGTCTTGTTCAACGAAAAGCAAGGCATCAAAGCACAGATGGACATCTGGCTGAAAGAGAAAGGATTCGACCCTGCTACCGACAAGATTCCGTTCTACAACGCCGATCTCAAGTATCCTGACGCGCTGAACCCTGATGAAAACAACGCTCTCGCCGCGCTCAGAAAGAAAATGGGCGAAGGTAAGCTTAGCGCCGAAGAAGCAACACAACTGCGCAATCTTCAATATAAAGGATTGACGGATCAACAAATCAAAGACTACGAGTTTGCAAAACAAATTCGCGGTCAAATGACAGACTTCCTGCGCATTCAGCATCGCACCGACGGCCGACTCCCGGGCAACTACGATGGCATTCGCAATCGCTCGGAGTACGAAGCACCACAGCCTGTCAACAAGTTCAGCCACATGAAGGAGGCTCAGAAACTGGAGCTCCCAGAGGGCACGAGAGCCGCCGATCTGCCAGTGGGTTCCACCACAATCGACAACGTCAACGTCATGAAAGGCCAGGACGGCCAGCTCATGGTTTCCGACCTCGCAAGAGGTTCAAGCAAGTCCTATGACGCCAACGGCAAAGTCACCGAAGTATTTGAAAACGGTAGGACCAGAAAGTTCGGCTACGACGCAGACGGCAAACTGAACCAAGTAGAGTTCAGCGAAGGCGGCGTCTGGAAGCGTGAAGGTAATGAATGGGTCGTACCGACGGCGGATGGCAGCGGCACGCAGAAATTCAGCGGTGATGTCGTTGTTGATGCCGATGGAACAGTCAAGTCTTTCGACAAGGACGGACTGACACGCTTCACCACAGACGGTGCGCAAGAACGATACCTAAACAACGGCCGTGTCGACTACTTAAGGGCCAACTACGAGGTAGAAAGCCGCAATCTAACCGATGCAGTAAATCGTGGCTTCGCAGATCAACCTCAAAGAGCCGAACGCTTCAACAAGTTGCGCGAGCAATTTGAGGTCGAAGCAGCCAAACGCGGTCTCAGCGAAAATGACAAGGCATTGCTCTACAAGCAACTCAATCGCATGATGATTGAAAACCCGGGCGCTGCAATCCCATTTGCAGACCGCATGAATCTTGCAGAACAAGTGCTCAACCACTCGGCATTCCCAGAGACCGTGAGTCAGGGCGCCAATGGAACTTGCAACGTCACGACGCTCGAGCATCGCAATTACATGCGCAATCCGGACAAGAATGCACAAGTTGTTGCAGACGTCGCGTTAAGAGGTGACTACACCTTCGCCGACGGCAAGAACATCAACATGTTCGAACTCAACAACGGCATCCGCCCGGACAAGCAAGCCCGCAATACACTCGACAGACAAGGCAAGGTCGGCACCGACGTAGCACCAAGCGCACAAGTCCACGTCGATGGAGAACGCACTTACGCAAGCCAAATAGTTGAAACCGCAATGGTCAACAACAAGTGGCGTTCGGAATCCAAGGTTATCACCGGCGATGGTCGCATCATCGACGAATTCAATTTCGTGTATGGTCCGGACAAAAAGCTGCTTGGCGTAATCAACGACAAAGAGAAAGACTTGGTCAGACTCTACGACAAGGACGGCAACAGACTCACGACTGTTCTTCCTGGACAAGAAGTATATAGCAAAGACAAAAAACTCATTCCGTTTGACGAAAGCAAGCTTGTGTACGACCAGTATGGAAGCGTAAGAGGTATGGTTTCTGGCGAAATCAAACCTATGTTTGATGCAAATGGAGAACCACTCGATTCGTTCAAGATGATTGACGGCTTCTCTGCCTACGACAAAGACGGCAAAATGGTCGTCACCAAGACCAGACCGGGTGATCTCTATTACGACAGAGTACCGGACGGCACTTCCAAAGCAGAACGCGTCTATTGGAAGGGCGGCACCGGAGAGCCGATGGCGCTCAAGAAAGAAGACGGCAAACTCTTCACCAGAGCGGAGATCTACACCAACCAACTGCAAGAAATCAGCGAAGCGGTAAACGGTTTCAAGGAAAAACCATTCGTCATCACATTCGGACATCAAGGCAACACAATTAACGTCGGCTCCAAAGAAGAGTTGCTGAAAGCATTCCAGCAGTTGAAGGCAGACAACAACCTGCCTGCGGTGCTTCAAGTCAACGTGTTCCACCCGCCGTTCGGCAATGGCGACGTATGGCCGGAAGCAGGCGAAGGATGGCACGTAGTCACGCTGCACAGCATCTACGAACTCGACAAAGAGGTTGGAGATCTCGAAACCAAATATGGTGCCAAGTTCGTAAATCAATGGCGACAAGAACACAACATGGATGTTCCGCTCACACAAATCTTCAAGGCACTCGAGCCACCTCCGCCGGCGCCACCGCCCTCGGTGAAACCGACAAAATGGCAAAGAATCAAGCGTTTCTTCTCGCGCAATGGTGACGATGCAAGCACCGACGGCGGTGCCAAAGAAGTTGCAGCGTTGCCACCATCTGATGTGATAAGAGTTAAGGGCAGCAACGATGATGTAAGTGTCGCAATTTCTCCCGAAAAAGTCGCAGACATTAGACGTGCGCCTGATTCCGGAGGCGATGGCGGCAACCGAGAATTCACAGTAAGAGATGCACAGTTGGCTGCACCCAAGGCGCAAGCCATTGACGCACAGACACAAGCTCTGATCAAACAAAACGAACTAGCAGTTATTTCAAAGCCCGGCGAACCAGTCAAGGTAATGATTGACAGCCCAGGCGACGTCTATAGCGGTCTCGATCGTGCGATGAAAGTTTCGAATGGCAGCAACAAACCAATCACACTAGATTGGAACGGCGCAGCAGTCGAAATCAAGCCAGGCATGACGAAAGACGAAGCAATAGCTGAGTGGCACAGGGCTTACAAAGCACACAGCGAATCACCGGCGGTTCTGCGCGCGCAACGAGAAGCGCAAGAGCGAGCGGAAAGAGAATTGGCGCAAGGACGCCTTGAAGTCGACGCACTTCGCGGCACACCGCACAGACAAAGCGAAGACATGATTGCCGACTTGTACGAAAGGGGTCATCAGAAAGGGACAGGCGCCGCCTCCGAGGCCTTAACCACACTCAAACACCCAGACGAAATTCGCGACTTCGTTCAATATTACGCCGGCAAGAATCCTGCCACAGTGATTGAGAATCTGAGGTTCGCAGTGGATGGCGGCGAGATTGTTACCGGCACAGAACAGGCATGGAAACAGGCTATCGACGAACTCTCCGTGAAGATGCCCGAACCTATGAATTCCCCTCGCATTGCCGAGATCGAAACGCAGCAATTGCTGGCACAATCGTTTAAGCAAGAAGGTTTGATGGTGACGTCACCGCTGTCTTCTTTGACAGATCCGAATCAATCTATCAAGGTAATGCTCGCCGAACCTGGCAACATAGATGATGCCCTGGCAAAAGTAACCGCGACATCGGAAAACTGGAATAGACCACTAACTCTGGATTGGAACGGCAGAGACGTCGAGGTCAATCCTGGAATGACTGCAACGGAAGCTCGCGCCAATTGGGAAGCTTCGTTCAGCCGAGACGTATCTTCTTCTGATACCGATGAAGTTGTAGGCGGACGAAAAGTCAAAGGACTTTGGGCCCCGGAAAGAGATTTTGAAAAACTTTCATTCGATGAAAGAAACGCTGTCTATGAAATGCTCGACGGCAAAACATCACCTCTGAGCGACTTCGCAGTTGCAGACAGTTTCGCTGAGAAGGCAATGAAATCCGTAAGCGGCTGGACTGAAGACCTAAAAGTTCGCGCCGACGAGATTACAAAGATCAACGAAGCACGTGAAAAGTCCACTGGTAAGTTCATGGAGTTGATCAACCATCCGGACTATCCGATGAGTAAATATCATGATGTCGATTTCGCTCGCCAGTTCTGGGCAGCCAAAGACCCTGAACAACTCAAAGTGATTGACGAGTATGTGAAAAACAGAGATATCTACTGGCAAAAAGGCAAAGAGCTCGATGATCTTCTCAAGGATAGACACGATACTCTGCAACGACAACTCGATGCGTTCGCTGATGAACAAGGACTACCGAGAGTCGAAATCAGACTGCGTGATCCGCAATACATGGGCGCATCGCGAGCCAGTTACAACGACAACGGAATCGTCACTCTCAATAAAGCCGACTTGTACAGTGACAAGAGTGGGTCTCGATTGATTGGAAGTCTGTATCACGAATTCACACACAGCGAACAGCAGAGCATATTCGTAAATAGAATGGCAGACCAACTCGGTATCGATCGTGTGCCGACAGATACAGACGTGAAACTCATTTCCGAACTGTATAAAGATAGAATCGGCCGCGCCCCAACAGATGACCATCTCAAAGCGATTCTCGAGGCACGTGGTAAACGTGAGAATTTGAATCTCTCAGAAGCGGAGCTCACTCGCGCCGAGGCGATGGAAACCGCATGGAAGAACAACCAGCCGGTAGGTGACAAGTATGTTGAATCTGAAAACGATTTCCGCGTCACCAGAGGCGAGCTGAGAAAACTACAAAACGATGAAGCTCCGAGCGCTCCGACGGTTCTGCTTGAAAAACTCTACAACCCCAAAGGTGGGAAGGTTCTCTCGAAGCGTCTGTTTGGAACCGAACAACCACCACCGGAAATTGAAGACTTCTACAGACGATATCGCGCATCAAACGGTGACACCGATGCAGAGATTGCTGCAAGAGTGCGAAGAGAACCACCCGATGAGTTGTCTCTCGACTTTACGCAACCACACCAAGGCGCAGAACTCGACCTCACGACCGGAGCCATTCACGACCCGCAAAGTCTCGATTTTTCCGCAACCGATTTAGACTTCTCGACTAGTGGAAATCGCAACGGCTTCGATCATCTCAGCGAAGATGAGCGCATGGACTTGTACCGTCCTGCAACTCAAAAAGAATTGGGTCGCGTCATGCGCAGAACTCTCAACGATAGGCTCGAAGAGATTAACACTTGGAGAGAGGGCGCCTACGACAACTACATGCAAGTGCATGAATATGATGCCTGGGTATCCGGCGAGAAAGCAAGATCGCGAGCCACCATACACGGTGCCCACGAAGGCGATGACGTCTCGATCGACGGCACTTCTTGGAAGGTCGACGAAAGTGGTTTGGATCAAATGCGCGGCGGCAAGCCGGAAATAGATCAGCTTCGCGGGCAACGTCCACTGGATCAAATTGTCGATCAGCCACCCATTCAAGCATTTGACGGAAGAGTTTCCGATACACCAGTGGTCACCCGTGATGGAGCTGGTCGCGTCACCGAATCGGTTCATCCTGATGGGCATCACAAGTACACATACGATGGAAGTGGAGAGCTGACCAAGATCGACGTCAAGGACGGTCTGCAAGCCGAAAGACAATCTGACGGCACTTGGCTCGTCAAAAACGATCCTCAGTCCAAACCAGGCGAATACGTATTCGACGGCGAGATGAGCGTCAGCCAGACAAACGGTTCAGTTTGGAAAGAAAAGGATGGAACGCTTCAAGTTTATAGAACTGATGGCGGCAGCGAAGTGCAGTACAGTGACGGCACAAGCATCATCAAAAACGCAGACGGCAAAGTAACCGACACTGAATTTCAAAATAGCGTAACCCGAGCACAGTACGGTTATGACGGCGAAGGTAAGTTGTCCAGCATCACCATGGGTGATGGCATGACGGCGACCAAGCAGGAAGACGGGACTTGGCTGGTCAAGGGCGACCCCGCTGCACACGGTCAAGATTATGTCTTCAAAGGTGACTTCGAAGTAATGAGCCTTGACGGCGCCCTTTGGAAGACTAATGATGCCAGTGGAACGTTGGAAACCCTCCAAGTCGATGGCAGCAGCAGCACCATGTTCCGCGACGGACGCTCTGTCCACAGAGACATCAATGGTAAGGTGCGCAACACCGAGTATCGCAACGGCACTCAACGATCGCAGTTCGGCTATTCCGAATCGGGCGAACTGACAAGTGTCGTTCAAAAGAACGGATTCACAGCCGAAAAACAATCTGACGGAAGCTGGCTCATCACCGGTGACCCCAATGCTAACAATGGCGGTCAACCATATAGGTTCGACGGCGATATCGAAGTGATGAGCGCAACGGGCTCGGTTTGGAAAACCAGCGACAGCGGTCTGCAAGAAATCTTCGACGCCGACGGTGCCAAGCAGCTTACGCTGAGTGACGGCACGCACGTCATGAGTGACTCGAACGGTCGCGTCACAGGCACTCAATTTAGAAACGGCGAGCAACGTGCTGACTTCGGTTATTCAAACACCGGAGAATTGAACTCGGTAAACATCGAAAATCGTCTGCAGGCAACCAAGCAAGATGATGGAACATGGAAGATTGTCCGCGCCAATGGCACTGAAGAAGTCGTTCAAGGCGAAATCAGAACGATGAGAACTGGCGATGTCGTAATCGAAGCCGAAAACGGCAGACCGTGGGAAACATTCCACGCTGACGGCGGACACGACATCGACTTTCCTAACGGCGGTTCCGTCTACTTTGATGCAAACGGAAGAGTGAGATCTACAGAGTTCCGCCATGGAAATCGCAGAACTTTCCAATATGACGGTAACGGTCAACTCGCCAGAGTCGAAGCCGACGGCAACATCTTAGCTCGCGACTCACGCGGCTGGGCGCTGATTGACGATAAGAACCGAATCGTCACACC
>CAYZJR010000072.1:0-35628 GCA_964478655.1 uncultured Candidatus Obscuribacterales bacterium | reverse complement strand
CCAAGTCTCATCACTGCTTCTTTTTCCTTTCCGGGATCTGCAATTACGATCACAGGTTTTTTCGGGGCGAGAAACGCACCCGCCCACATTGCATAACGCGTCTTGAGTGGCATGTTGATTGTGTCCACGACAAACTGCTTAGTGAATTCATCCGGCTCGCGAACATCGATGATATCGGCTCCGCCATTGCGCATGCGAATTGCGTCATCTGCAGAAATCTTCTTCATTGACTTTGTGATGACGTCGTCTAGAAGCCTGTGATTTTGCACGTTTACTTGTTTGTCATAAACAAAATACTTCGGAGCGGTGGGTTGGTTTGCAACAATCATTTTGACGAACGCTTCTTTGCTCATTGGTTGCAATGCGTAGTTTGATCTCCGCTGTTCGCCAATCGTCGAAACTGTTTCCTTTCCTAGGTTGCGACCACAAAATGAACCTGCTCCGTGTGCGGGATACACAAGCGTGTCGTCAGGAAGAGGGAGTAATTTGTTGTGCAGTGAATCGTATAGCGCTGCCGCCATCGTGCTCGCTTCGATGCCCTTGTAAGTCATGAGATCCGGTCTGCCCACATCGCCGATGAAGAGACAATCTCCGGTGAGTGCCGCATACGGTTTTGTGCTGTCTTTTTTGCGATCGTATACGAGAATTGTGATGTGTTCTGGCGTGTGACCTGGTGTGTCCAGAGTTTTGATTTGAAGACGTCCGAATTCCAGGGCATCGCCTTCTTCGATTTGCTTCATTTTGAAGTTGGTCTCGGCTTTTGGACCCATGCAGATTTGTGCGCCGGTTCGTCGGGCTAGTTCGAGATGTCCGGCAACGAAGTCGGCGTGAATGTGAGTCAAAAGCACATGTGTGATTTTCAAACCGTTTGATTTTGCATCTTCGATGTACTGATCGACATCGCGCTGCGGATCTACAACGAAAGCTGTTTTGCTGTCAGGATCTCCAATCAGGTACGAAGCATGTGCCAGGCAGCCCAGGTAGAACTGGTGAAAAACTACGCCATCAGATTTTGCCGCTGGTCGAATCTCCGCAACGCAGTTTGCACTGCTTGGTGCCGCCATCGCTTCGGTGGAGCAGGCGAAAGTTTGCGCAACTGCAAGTGTCACAAAGCTGAGAACGCGGCGAGAGTTCATGATAGTTCCTCTAAATCTCAAGAGCGCGTATAAGCATAGCCTATTCGAGATTAGATGTAGGTTACGTAATTTCCCCATTTAAGTCGGGCGAGAGATTAAGTAGAGTCCCTGTACCTGCTCCCTA
Source organism: uncultured Candidatus Obscuribacterales bacterium (assembly GCA_964478655.1). GTDB lineage: Bacteria > Cyanobacteriota > Vampirovibrionia > Obscuribacterales > Obscuribacteraceae > CAYZJR01. The sequence continues at coordinate 34,368 of CAYZJR010000072.1, read as the reverse complement.
GAAATCCGAGGAACTCCCATGGCTGCTGACGCTGCTGTCGACCGCGCGCAAAAAAGTACTTCGGCCGATACACCTGAACGCCAGGCGGCAATGCGGTTTCACGAAGAAGTCGCGCGGGAAAGAGCCGGGCAGGTGACCCGAATCACTGTTATGCCGGGCGATTCGATTCGTGACATCGGTAGAGATCTATACAAAGCCAACAAAGGTCGGCTACCCACGGACCAAGAGCTGAAAGCATTTGAAGATGATACAGCCAACCGAAGCGGTCTCAAAACTAGGTACGATCGCGACAACATTGCGCTTGGATCACAGCTTGTTGTGAGTGTTCCTTTTAAAGACGTTCGAACGGCGCAACCTGCGCGTCGTGCACAGCCGGCTCCGACCGTTGAAGCAAAACCAGAAGCGCAAGTCGTACAGCCGGCAAGGCGTGATCCTGGAGCTCCTTCTTGCTCTGGGTCTTGGGAAGAGGTCAATACAGTTGCGCGATGGGTGACGCACAATGAAGCGGGACCGCTGTCATACACAGCGTTTAATCCAGATGACATGGGCAACGGAATTTCCGTCGGTCTCATGCAATGGAACCAGAAACGCGGCAAACTGCCAGATCTCCTTCGGGCATGGCACACGAAAAATCCAACCAAATTCGATGGAATGTTTGGTCGTTATGCCGACGATGTCTTAGAAAATTCGTTTGTGAAAACTGCAGACTTCAACAGCGGAGTGCTGAAATCCGGCATAGACAAAGCGCTTGCCGAGCCGGAGTTTCAACGAGTACAACTCAGCCTTCGCAATGAACACATTGAAGATTCGTGCGAACTGGCAAGAGACTACCGGTTCACATCGTTGCGAGGCAGGGCGATCGTTGCAGATTTGGTGAATCAACTAGGCGAAGGTGGAACGCGCAGACTGCTCGCGAAGGTTCCATCGCGAGATAGAATTCCGAATGAGTCGGTGAGAATCGAACGGCTTAAAGACATTACTGATGGTCGTGTGAACGGCGTAGATCGCGTTGATGCAATTGAAGACAGAGTTAGAGAGATTTGGCGCAGAGGCAGCTAGGCTCAGGCTTCTACAACTGCTGCAACCGCCTCCATCACTACCTTCGCGTCTTTCGGAAGTTCTGCTACGGCGATGGAGCTGCGCGCTGGCGGGTTCTCCGGAAAGAACTCGTTGACTGCTGCGTTTATCTTTTCGAAGTCTTTCATGCTCGTCATAAAAATCGTGAGTTTGAGCACGTGACTCATGTTCGAACCCACTTTCTCTACAGCGATTTTCAAGTTGTGAAGAACTTGCTTTGATTGTTCATAAGGGTCGGATGGCATCTCTAGAGTGCCGGGACGAAACCCTTGAATGCAAGAAATATAAGCGACGCCGTGGTGCACTGTTGCATGACTAAAAATCGGAAGTGGCTTGGAGAGCTCATCGCAGATAATGTGCCGAATCTCGGAACGTTCTTTCGACTGAGTCATGAGCATCTCCAGGTAGGGGGCGAATTAGCATAGCATTTTGCTGAACGATAACTAATAAAGCAGGCTACAATTACGTCGGACATTCCGTGAAAGGATCGAAGACGATGTCAATCTCAGAGTACGAACTGCTTTCTTCGGTTGTTGCAGTTCGCCAAATGGCCGACACGAGTGGAGTCGCCAGGGAAGGCACTATTCTTCGAGATGTGCTCAGATGGCGGCACATCAATGTGGCGGCAGATAAGCTGCCCAATGCAAACTGCAGCGACTATGTTCAAACTTTGATGATTTATCTGAAGTCAAGGTACGATATGTCCGCGGAAGATATGCGTCGCCGCGATGTTCTCTTTGTTGACAATGGTGATGGACACTCGCTGCTCGAAGTCAAAGGCTTCAAAGACGCTCACGACAATTATTACGGACAGTGGGCGATGTTAGATCCAACATTCGGTCTTGTGATTCGTCGCAATTCGGCTATTTTGGGTGTCAATCAGCTGCGAGAATTCTTTCTCGAACAGGAGTACGGAAGGAAAGATCACGGGCGTGGAATCAAGAGTTCAGTGTGTGCATTGATGCCGAAAACCGAGGCACTTTTGAGCACGTATCATCATGACTATCCTCTGATGTTCTTGGGTATCACAATCAATGATCCCGAACCGAATGCAGGAACATTCAGCCCAACCAAACATCTCGTCGAGGAGGCGTTTGACGATCTAGGCTCCGGAACATTTAGGTTTACTCTGCGCAGCGTGCCGAAAGCAACATTGGTTGTCGCAAGCGAAAACAAGAACTCAATTGCTTTGGAATCGGACAAGAGCCTGAGAAACGATCGTGGCATGTTCCTCTGTCCCGACAGTTCCACCAAACAAATCTATGTGACGCCTGCGCGAGCACTGGTGAAGGGTGGCAAGTTAATTTGGTCATCAAACGCCAACAACAATCGTTTGTACCGATTCGCTCGTTATTGTTTCGCGTAGAAGCAACGGCTCCCAACTGCAATTGCGACTGTATATAATGAACCGGCATGAGCACGTCGGATTCTTCCAATTCGCAAAAACACAAGCGCAAGTTCTTGCCTGCGCAGCCGTCGCTCTTCGTCATCAGAGCCGCGCAAGAGCTCGTTAAAGTCGACTTTCAGTTGCGAAATCGGCTGTATGTTGCCGACAAAGATCTACAGATTTTGCGAGACTTGCCGAAAAACTGCGGCCTTACGCTGACGTCAAATCACGCCGATGAAACTGATCCGAAAGTGTGCATCGAATTGTCTCGGCGTTCGAACAGGCGATTTATATCAATGTGCAATCGCGAAGCCTTTGATGAAGACTATGGCTTCGCTGGCTTTGCTTTGCAGAAGCTTGGGTATTTTTCTGTTGAGCGTGGTGCTCATGATGCCAGCGCGAAAGTTTTTGCGATTGATGTTCTGAAAAATGGAAGCGACATTTTGGTGATTTTTCCAGAAGGAGAGATCTTCTATTTAAATGAAGTCGTGCAGCCGTTTCACACTGGCGCAATAGAACTCTCAATGCAAGCCATTCTCGACAAACGAAAGAGCGACCCGAAGTGGACTGCGTGCATCGTGCCGATGGCGATCAAATATCACTATGACAGTTCCGTTCAGCCAATTTTGAAAAAACGAATAGAGAGAATGGAATCGGCGCTGTCTCTGATTCCGACCAGTGTACTCTCGCTTCCTGAGCGGATCTTTGCAATACAAAAAATTCTTCTGCAGCGTCGTGAGAGTGTTGACGGTATCAATCTTGATGGAACAGCTGAGGATCTTCAGCAAGAGATTGTTGCCGTTAGGCGAAAACTTTTGGCGACAGTTGAAGAGAAATACCATGAGAGTTTGAATCTGCAGAAAAGAACAATCGATGAGTCATGGAGACTTGGCGCGGAACTGCGAGAACAGATCGAAGATCAGGAGGATGTTATTCAGCTTGCTGAATTGCATCGAGACCTGGCAAAACTGGAAGAGGTTGCGCAGCTTGTCAGTTGGGACCCGCACTATTACGAAGGCACAAAATCGTTCGATCGGATGGCTGAGGCAGTGATGAAGCTGGAACGAGAGCTATATCGCATTAAACGACCGCCTCAATTGGCGAATCGAAATGTGTATGTGAAGATCGCTGAGCCTATAGACCTCGGTTTGTCGACCGAGGAGTACATTAGCGACCCGCGAAGCGTGCGCAAAAGGCTCACCGATCAACTGCAGGGACAGATTCAGGAAATCCTCGATGGGCTTTCCGGTTACTCCAACTGACCGCGTGGCGAAATGTTAAGCGCTGCTTAAAAATTCGGAGGTTGTCAAGCGGTTGCGATAATCTGTTAGAAAGCGCCGAAACACCACATATCAGATGGCGCGTTAGCATCGCATAGAGACCGTAACCCTGTCTCAATGCCGATGTCTCGTGCTATGGCGGTTTCTAGAAGCTCATGTTCGGAGGAAGCACAATGTTTAGCAGTCTGCTTACCCCGATGCATTCGAAGGAAAAGCAGCTGGTGCTTCGTGCAATCGAGCACCTGGGTCCGTCAGTTACTCCAGACAGCATTTCTTTAGAAACAGGAATTCCCGTCTTGGCTGCGGTTCGGCAGCTAAACACGGTCGCTTCCGAAACCGGTGCACACCTTGAGGTCAACGCCAATGGCGGAATCAGCTACAGATTCTCCCCTGGCTTTGCAAGCGCCTACACTTTGAACATCGGAAAGCAACTTTTCCAAACCAAAGGCTTGTTCATCGTGCGTGCAATCAAAGTGATTGTACGCATGATAGTCAACTTGATCTTCGCGACTGCAAAACTTGCGTTTGGTATTTTATGGATTCTCATTCGCATTTCGTTTGCCATTCTTCTGGTGGCATCGATTATTTTGGCAATCTGCGCAATGATCGCCGCAATCTTCGGTGATAGTGGCGGGGGCGGCGGTGATGGAATCGACCTCGGTGGTGGCGGAGACCTAGGCGGAGCTTTCGATTTCAATTTCGATTTGGGCCATGCATTTGGCGATTTCGTGAGATGCTTCGATTTCACCTATTGGGATTGGAACTGTCATGGGCACTACCATTACTATGACTCCGGGTATGGTGGCAGCTGGTCAGGCGTTCCCCATGCAAATACGACTTCGGCGACATCTAAATCGGCAGGACCCAGCAATACAAGAGAAGCTCCGAAAGCCGATTTCCTCAATGATGTGTTTTCATTTCTCTTTGGTGATGGTGACCCGAACGATGATTTGGAACAGCGACAATACAGATTCATTGGAAGTGTAATTCAGAGAAACAATGGTGCCGTTGTTGCAGAACAATTGGCTCCATACACCACAGGTAACACGAAAAACGAAGATTGGATGCTGCCTATTCTAGTGCATTTCAATGGTGTTCCAGAGGTCAGTGAGAGTGGCACGATTGTGTATCTGTTTCCCTCGTTTGTGAACTCTCAAGTTGGAAATTTACAGATTGCAGAGAAGAATACTGAGAGAACTGAAGTTGGCGATCAGGTTCGAGATTTGTATCGAATGCATTTGAATCGGCAGTCAGGAAGAACATCTCAGTATTCTGCGAAAGTTCCCAACTATTTGCAGGAACGCCCGTGGATGTTCAGTTTAGCCAATGATGGATCGATATGGTGCGTTTTTATTTTGGCGCTGGCCAATCTCGGTGGTTCATGGTGGTTGTACAACGCATCGATGCACACCAAACTTCTCCTCAATCTCCATGGTATCTCTGTTTTCATGCTTGGTTTTGCGGTGTTCATGCTGGTCATGCCGGCGTTGCGATGGGCTGTAATTTCAATGTTGAACTTGCAAATAAACGGCCGAAATGCTCGCAGGCAAGTACTTGCGTCTTTGATCGCCAATGCTGATGAAGACTTGAATGCAAAGCTTGCCGAGGCTCGTAGCATGGCCCATACTCTCAGTAATGCAACAACATCTGAAATCATTTACACAACAGAACGCGATGCGCTCGAACAGGAGTTCGAGAGCATCAAGCCGATGGAAAACTCCAATCCAGGGTATAATTCGAGTATGCGCCGTTAGCGACAAGGATTCAGCCGTGAGCCGTCTCGACGATCGAAAAACTCAGTATATGAATCGCATGCTCGGGTTTGTGATTATGTTTGCGGTTGTAGGGTCCGTTGTCTTGATTTGTGCGATCAATTTTCTGTCCAATACTGTGACAAATGCATTGCAGTACAAACCACCGACAGAGTGACGGATACTCACTGCTCAATTGTTGTGTGCGGATCTAATCCCCAACTTTTGAGTATTTCTTGCTCTTCATGAGTAGACTTTGCTTTCTTGAACTTCGCTCCCGACTGTCCTTTGACTCGTTTTTCGCATGCCGTCCATGTTGAATGCCGCATGACGACACCGTTGTGCAGGCTCAGGTAAGTAACAGGACCATCCGACTTGGAAGATGACTTCGAGCCCGTTCCCGGCTTCTTCGCCTCAGGAAGCGGTTCTTCCTCCGGCAGGTGTGTTAAATCGATGAAGTAGGCATCGCGGGGACCGACATAGAGAGCTTCCTTCTTTTTGTTCGCATACGACACGGCTATTTCGTCGCAACGCTCGTTGCCTGGAAAACCAGCATGCCCGCGAACATATTTCCATTCAATCGTCGCCGGCTTGAGGCGCGTCACCTGCCTCAACAGTTCCTCCCATAAATCTCGATTGGCTACGTCTTTTCCTTCGGCATTTTTCCATCCGCGCGCGCGCCAGCCCCAAATCCACTGAGTGATGCCGCGTATCAAATAGACTGAGTCTGTATACAACGTAATCACGCATTGTCCCGGGGATTCGAGCTTCAACAATGCTCTGATCGCCGCCGCCATTTCCATTCGATTATTGGTTGTATCCGGTACTCCGCCGCCCATTTCCTGAATCGTTCCATCAGGAAAAGCGATGATGCATGCCCATCCTCCAGGACCCGGATTTCCGGTGCATGCGCCATCAGTAAAAATCAAGATCGAAGATGTTTCCATTGTGTGTGCGTAGTTCGCTTTTGTGATTGCGGTGGGAACGTTCAAGATAAGCATAAATGGTTGAGGGTCGAGCAACCGATACAAAATTCCACAATGCAAAGTATCTAATGGACAGTGAGTGACCGACTGGTCTAATATCTGGAACGATCGTCTGGTATTTGCATATGAGCGTCACCAAGGGACTGGAAGTGGCTAAAGCTGACGATGCGTCAGTCGCATCTGGACATTTGAATGAGGCTGTAAGCGAGAAAGGTGGAGCCAAGAAGTCTGTTGTTTTCGCATATCTTCTTTGTGCGCTGATCTGGGGCACGACTTGGTACGGCGTGCGGGTTTGCGTCGGACCGGGTGGATTTCCTGCGTACCCTGCTGCTGCCTTGCGTTTTACGATTGCTAGCACCGTCATGGCGCTCATTTGGTTTGTCTATCGCAACAGGCTGAGGTTGTCGACGCCCAAAGAGAAGCGTTGGGTGTCGATTTCCGGACTCTTGTCTGGATTGGGCTATGGACTGTTGTATGTCGCAGAACAGCAGATCTCTGGCGGGCTTGCTGCAGTGCTTTCTGCAACCACTCCGCTTATCGCTGTTGGACTTGCGATGACAACAAAAACTGAAAGCCCTTCCAAACGGGCGATTATAGGGTCTCTCGTCGCCCTGCTCGGTGTGGTTCTAGTGTTTCACGATAGGCTAAATGTTTCAGCCGCTCAGGCGTCCTCAGTTGGGCTGATGATTGGAGTCTGCATTTTGAACGCGTGTTCAAACGTCGCGATGAAAAAACATGCTCATGACGTAGCGGCAATCACATCGAACATGATGTTCACCGGGGTAGCAGCGGTTGTTCTGTGGGCGATGACGTTGTGCTCGGGAACATTTTCTTTTGGAGGTGTTCAACTCGCACCAGTCCTTGCATTGCTCTATTTGACGTTTTTCGGAACGCTGCTTGCCTTTGCATCTTTCTTCTATTTGCTGAAGAAAATGCGCCTCTCCACTGCTATGACTCTAGCTTTCATCACACCGACAATTGCGTTGGTTGTTGATGCGTTTCTTGAGAAGAGGGCTGTTTTGAATTTCGAAAGCTATGTCGGAATTGCGATCGTGCTTTCAGGAGTGGCACTGAGTGTGGTCTTTCGTGGCAACAAATGAAGTGAAGTTATCTTAGGTTTTCGATGAAACCCTAGTAATGAAGGACCTGACAATATGGGTGCGTGGTACTCTTGTACCGCTTCTTTGGCGCCAATCGCTGAACGCACGCGCCTCGAAGGTAGACCCGATTAGAGGATAATCATCTCCATGACTTCATTGCTTGTTGTCGGCTCCGTAGCATTTGACTCGATTAAGACTCCATTTGGAGTAAGAGAACGCTGCCTTGGTGGTTCAGCCACTCACTTTTCTATTGCCGCGTCATATCTAACTGATGTGGCTGTGGTTGCCGTTATCGGGGAGGATTTCTCTGCAGCGGATGAAGCGGTTTTCCACGAGCGCAAAGTCAACACCAAAGACCTGCAACGCATCAAAGGCGGAAAAACCTTCTTCTGGGCTGGTGAATACGGTTTTGACCTTAACACCGCACACACGCTCGATACACAACTCAACGTGTTCGCTGATTTCAAACCAGTGCTGTCGAACGATGCGAAGAACGCACCATATCTTTTCCTGGGCAACATTCAGCCGACTCTTCAAAGAGAAGTTCGTCAGCAGTCCAATGCGAAGTTCGTTGCTATGGACACCATGAATTTGTGGATTGATACCACTCGCGACGAACTGATCAAAACAATCAAAGTTGTCGATGCGCTGGTTATCAACGATGCCGAGACGCGACAGCTTACTGGCGAACATAATTTGATTCGCGCCGCGAAGAGCATTTTGGATCTTGGACCACGCATGCTTCTAGTGAAGCGTGGTGAGTACGGAGCTGCATTCTTCAGCCGCGATGGCTATTTTGCGATTCCTGCTTTCCCGTTGGAAGAAGTCTTTGACCCGACTGGTGCCGGCGATAGTTTCGCCGGTGGCTTCATGGGGTATCTGGCTCAAGCCGACAAGCTTGATGATGCGACAATTCGTCGCGCCATCGTATATGGTTCCATCATGGCTTCATTCACAGTTGAGCAGTTCAGCTGCGATCGTCTGCGCACGTTACAGTCGAATGAAATTCGCAACAGACTTGGACAGTTCCAAGAATTTACGCAATTCGATCTCGACCCAAAGTTGACTGTTAGGCTGAACGACGAAAAGTTCGCTGCGGCTCACGAAGATCGCCAAACTGCGAAAGCGGCGAGGTAATTATTCACTGGCGGCATGCAATTGCCCGTTTGGCTTCTTCATCAGAAGCATCGTAACCGCGCCTACGAAAAGCACGATAGCAACGAAAGTGAAAGCGTCGTTGAATGCCATTACGAACGATTCTTTTCTTACATGGCTCGCTAGCAATTGCAACGCTTGTTGATTCGCAGACCATGCACTTGCGCCTGCATGATTTAGATGATGCGCCGCATCTAAGAGCCAGCTTCTCACAGCCAGATCAGAACCAGTAATGTGCTCGTGAATTCGAGCAGAGTGAAACTGTTCCCTTTGAGTGACGAGCGTCGATGCAATGGCTGTTCCAATGGAACCGCCGAGATTTCGCATCATATTGAAGAGTGCTGATGCAGAGCCTAGGTGTTCTTTTTCAATGCCGTTTGTTGAAAGCGCAGACAAAGGCGTGATGATGAACGGCAGACCAAACGCTCTAACGATCATCGAGAGAACGAGCTGCTCTCCTGCATAATCATGACTCATGAAGCCGTTCATACCACAGCTGATACCAAACATGATCAGACCAAATCCAACCAGATATCTTGAGTCGAACTTTTTCATTAGCAGTGGAAGGAACGGTGTGATTGCAAGTTGCGGCAAACCTGACCACATCAAAACTTGACCAATTTGCGACGCACTGTAGCCATGCACGATCGCTAGGTAGAGTGGCAACAGGTACACGCTTCCATAAAGCGCAAATCCAAGAGTTGAGCTCGCGAATGTGCCAAGACCGAAGTTTCGTCTTGCCAGCAGGCGAATATTGACTAGCGGATATTTTGCCAACAGTTCGCAAACAACGAATATCGACAGCGAAATTGCAGCAACGATTGCTGAAGTTCTGATCAAATCGGAGCCCAACCAGTCTTTCCTCTGTCCTTCTTCAAGAACGTAAATCAGGCAGCTCAAGCCGATGCTCATCGAGATGATTCCGGGAATGTCGTTTTTCTTGAGAAGTTGCAGTTGCATTTTTGAAGGAGGCAATGAATACAAAAGCATTCCGATAAGTAATAGACCTGGTATTAAATTGAGATAGAAGATGTACGGCCAGCTAAATGTGTCTGTGATGTATCCTCCAATCGCGGGGCCTATCGATGGCGCAAAGGTAGCGGACATGCTGAAAATTGCCAGCCCGATCGGCTGTTTGGATGGTGGAAGCATTTCGAGAATTGTCGAAAAACACATTGGAATCAGAATGCCGCCGGTAAATCCTTGGAGCGCGCGAAAGACAATCATTGTCGGCATGTCATGCGCCATACCGCATAGTATCGAGAACAGTACAAATAGCGTCGCATTCGTGACGATGTAGATTCTTGGTGAGAATGCACGTGAGAGCCAGGCTGTAAGCGGAATGGTAACGATTTCTGCGATTAGGTATGAGGTGGAAATCCAGCTGCCCTCATCGACGCTTGCGCCGAGACCGCCTTGGATATCACGCAGGGATGATGCAGTTATCTGAATGTCGAGAATCGCCATGAACGCGCCGATCGCCGATCCTATTACAGCAATCCAATTTTTCAGTGGAACTGCCGCATCGCGATCGCCGATCTTTGCATTTGTCGCTGTCGTTGAAGTCTTAGTTTGCATTAGCGTAGACCAATTACTTCGTGTGTTGAATAGCTTGGTTTCACATCAACGCTTGTGATAGCTGACAAGCCAGGTGCCATGCGATCTTCGTAGCCGGCGAGCGATTGATTTGTGAAGAGAATTTTGACAGGCACACGTTGCACAATTTTTGTGAAGTTACCAGTTGCGTTGTCGGAAGGGAGCACCGCGAAACTAGAGCCTGAGGCAGGTGAGAAACTCAAAACTGTTCCTTCAAATTTGTGATCTGGAAAGGCGTCAATCTTTATGTCAACGGTTTGACCAGCGTGCATGTGTTTGAGCTGAGTCTCTTTGTAGTTTGCAACGACCCATGGATTATCAGCAACGATTGTAAGAAGCGGTTGTCCAGGCTCGACGCGTTGTCCTGCTTCGACGATTTTCTTTCCTACTCGACCCGTAGTTGGTGCAATGATTTTCGTGTAACTTAGGTTCAGTTGCGCTTCGTGCAAGGCAGATTTGGCGCTCGCTATAGCGGCGAGATCAGTTTGAAATTGATGTTCGCTCACTTTAGTTTGCACTGCGCTTGCCTTAGCAAGTTGCACTTGGGCCTCAGCCTTCGTCAAGTCTGCTTTGCTGGTGAGCACGGTTTGTTGTGCCTGTTGCAAACGTTCGGTTGCTTGCGCCACTTCTTTGCGAGACGTGTTGCGAACTTCAAGAGCAACTAGATAATCTCGCTTTGCAGAATCTCTTTGACTGGTGCTGATTGCACCTTCGCGTTCTAAATTTTCAAAACGATGATAATCAGTCTCTGCTCTGTCCAGTTCGGCTTCTTTCGCCAATAAAGTTGCTTGAGCCGCTTCGATGCGAGCTTGTGATTCGCGGACTTCCGCTTGCGATCTCGAAATTGCGGCGAGCGCATTGTCGATACTGCCTCTGGCGTTGATATCTTGCCCCTGCGCAGTGGTGTCTTGGAAGTCTATAGAAGTTTGTGCCGTCCTTGCGCGACGCTCTGCCTGACTAAGATTTGCGAGCGCTTGATCGACTCGAACCTTGAAATCTCGAGGGTCGAGAGTGACCAATAACTGGCCTTGTCGCACGTGCTCGTTGTCATCGACGAGGACGTTTTCTACGGTTCCATTAACGCGAGTGCTGACTTGGTGGAGGTGCCCGGTAACATAGGCGTCGTCGGTTTCTTCATGTGATGAGAAGTGCTGAAATGCGTTGAAACCAAAGTATGCAGCGACGCTAATCAAACCAATCGAGACAGACGCAACAACTGCAATCTTGATCCAATTCCATTTGGATTTATCAGGACTAGGTGGCTCCTCGGTTGGTGACTCTTTTTCGGGCTGAGGTGGTTCGACAATTGGTTCATGCGATTCAAGTCTGCCTTGCAGTAGAAGCAGAAGGCTATCCTTTGAGGCGATTCTGGCAAATGACTCTGCGTTTTTTGCTGCTGATGAAGCCATGTCCATGATGCATCTCCTAAACGATGCAAAGCATCAAGAAGCCAATCAGCTTCTTCGAATAGCGCCTTGCTTGATGATATTGAGTACGGTGTCGGCTGCTAAGTCGTCTGGTTGTTTTGAACCTACAGGCAGCTCGCTGTGTTGCTCACACTACCAATGTAGCTTGAAAGCGCCACAGGGTCCAATATCTGGAGTTGATGCAATCGATAGGCGTGGCCTATGGAACGACATATAGAAATGCTTCCCGATTCTCGTATACTAAGCTGCGTGTCATGTTGAGCTATCTGAGCATTATTGACAATCGTTCCTCCAAGATTATTGAAAAGGGAGTCAAAGAGGTGGAACTGCGCCATCTGCGATATTTCATAAAAGCTGCGGAGCTCATGAATTTTACAAAGGCTGCCGAAGCGCTTTATGTGTCGCAGCCGACTCTGTCCGTTCAAATCCATCAACTTGAAGAAGAGCTTGGTACAGAGCTTTTCGCTCGAGTGGGACGAAATGTCAGACTGACTGAATCAGGCAAAGTATTTTTGGCGCGCGCGCTGCAAGCTGTGAAAGAGCTGGAGGAGGGCAGTCGAGAGATTGATGCGATCAAGGGGCTGCTGCGTGGCAGTATCTGCGTTGCTTCGCTTCCGCTCTATGGAAGCAGGCTGATGGCGTCGTGGCTGGCTGCCTTCAACGCCGTGCATCCTAACGTGCTCATTCATGTGAGAGCGGCTCCGTCAGAAGATATTGAAGCCGGTATCATTTCAGGAACCATGGATATCGGTCTCAGCTTTCTTCCGGTTCAGCATAGTGAGTTGAATTCGAGAGAATTGTTCAAAGATGAAATTGTGCTTGTCATGTCGAGCCATCACGAGATTGCACAAAAGGACAGTTTGCAATTGAGTGATTTGAACAATCTTTCAATGGCTCTTCCGTCTGAGCGAATATCTGCGACTCGAGTCTTAGGAAAATATTTTGAGGAACATAAAATTCAACCGAATATTTGTATGAGTTTTGATGATGGACACGCGATGATTGAGGTAGTCAAAAAAGGAAAGTTTGTCACGTTCTTGCCTAGGTGGACCTTGAAAGAAGACTCGGAGATTCGCACTTTTCCCTTGCCTTCTCCGGGCATGCGCATTTCCACTGGTGCGGTTTGGTCACATCTTTCTGCGTCGACCCAGGCGCTGCTAGATCTGATAACGAGCGAGGCGAAACAACTCACTTGAATCTAAACGGCAAGCGCATCACATCAATTGCAGTCGGGTTTGTACTTTGCGGGCTTCAAATGTTGCCGACTCTTGCTATCGACTCCGCGAGCACCGCGGCAGCGGCACCGACGCAGGCAGCTGCCCCTAATTCAACGGCACCAAGTTCAGCATGGCAGCAACTGCTCGATGAAGGAGAACCGATTTATCGGGCGAGCAAGTACAAAGAAGTGCTCCCGCTATATGAGAAGGCAGTTAAAGCCGCAACCGCAGGTGGTGCGCCAAAAGAAGATGAGATTCGCTGTCGTCGATATCTTGCTGACGTTCAGTGTCGGGTCAACCTGCCGGATGATGCGCTAGCGCAGTATGACAAAATCGATGCGCTATTGAAGCCTGAAGACTTAGTCGACCGCATAATCAATATCAATGACCAAGCACTATGCTATGGTCTCAAGGTTGAATTTGATAAGGCCGAGGCACTTTGCCGTTCCGCAGAAAAACTTTGTGGCGAAAAGCCCGAATTGCTTTGGGAATTAGCACGTACACAAGCGCAAATTGCTTACATCGATTACATGAGAGCAAAGTATTCGTCTGCAATTGCAGGTTTCCAAATTGCCGCCAAGACTCTTGAAAAAAGTGAGCGCAAAGACTTTCAAGCCCAGATATTGAGCCAAAAACTCGACTTCGTGCAAGGTGGGAGTTACTATCACTTAAAGCAATTTGCAGAAGCATTGCCGCATTTTCAGCGCGTATACGAAAGTGATGCGCGGTTGTTTGGTAAAACAGACTTGCAAACTGGCTGGGCGATGCTGGCGCTGTCAGATATTCTTGAGAGGTTGAACCGGCGTGAAGAATCGGCAGCCTGGCACAAGAAGTCGATTTACGTGTTTCGCAAGTTCAATTTAGATCGGCTGGTGAAGGAGATTACTCCTCAACTGCCCCCAGCAACGGACATTCAAGCACTGATTCAAAAGCGAATCAATACGCTCGTGTTTGGTAGAAGTGGTGTGCCGCCAGATTTGCAGGACACGCAAGAACCAATCTGCAAGCACAGTTCTGAAGTCGTCAACATGCACGACCCGCGCAGTATGTATGCGCAGCCGTTTTCTTCTGCGCCAGGTAATGTGTGGCTCAATCCTCGAGTTGAGCAGCGCGGAATCGTCATTGCAATACATGGTTTGAGTTTGCAAAGTTCAAGCTATGCCGCTCTTGCAAAAGAACTTGCCGATGCCGGATTTTGTACGGTCGCATTTGATATGCGCGGATTCGGTGCATATCGTCAGGCGCTTGGTGCGGAGCACCTTGATTTTGATGGCTGTATGCGCGATCTGCATCATGTTGTTTCCGCGATCAGGACTGACAATCCTGAAGCGCCTATCTTCATTCTTGGAGAATCAATGGGCGGTGCCATTGCATTGCAATTTGCTGCACAGTATCCGAAATTGGTAGATGGGTTAATTGCATCAGTTCCTGCCGGAAAGCGGTTCAAGCAGAGGCAGACTGCCGTTCGTGTTGCGCTTCGATTTTTGGAAAACAAGAATCGACCTTTCGATATCGGCACCGATGTGATCAATCAAGCCACGCATGATCCTCGAGTGAAGGAAGCCTGGGCGGGTGATTTAAAAACTCGCAGCATGCTGTCTCCGCGCGAGTTAATTGCGTTTCAATCAATGTGCGATCGCAACATCGAATACGCAAGACAAATTAAATCAACGCCAGTAATAATTTTTCAAGGTGTCAGCGACATGCTTGTGAAACCTGAAGCAACTTATGATCTGTTTCGTGCCATTGAATGCAAAGACAAGAGTTTGGTCATGGTCGGAAATGCCGAGCATCTAATTTTCGAAGAAGGATGTTTCACCCCCGCTGTGCTAAAGGGATTGATAGCCTGGATGGAATCGCACAGACCGCCCACCACTAAGTAATTTCAACTGTTCCTCCTAAAGTTCAAACGTGAGTCGTTATGATCTTATTGGATTGCTGCTGGGAGGACTTATGGGTAGCAAAAACCCAGGTGTGAAGTGCATCTCGCTAGTCGCTTTGTTGGCACTGATGAGCCAACCGGCATCGTTTGCTGATGAGGCCGTTGAGCAAGAGCCTACCTTGCAATCACAGCAAGCAACAATGGACGCGAAGAAGGAAAAACCCGTTCTCAACGGTGTTGTCGAACGGCGCGACAGGTTAGATGAAGGCAATCAGGTCGGGACGGACACAGCCAATCAAGCAGGCAACGTTGAAGGCGAAAACAGCATAACGATAGAGCCTGGCACTGTAATCATGGATCCTGCGCAAGCTCAAAAAATGCTTAAGTCTGCGCGCGGATTCTTTAAACTTTTTCTCGGTTCGAACTACGCTAATTTATTGAATCCAACCGAACAGTTGAGTCGACAAACTCCGAAATTTGCGCCGGAGGAGTATCGTCGAATGGAATACGGCATCATTGGCTTGGACTCGTTCGTTCAAGTCGGCGGACCTGGACCGGTCGTGACAAAGGTATATCCTGACTCGCCCGCTGCCAAAGCTGGAATTCGTCGTGGTGACTTGATTGTGAAAGCGCGAAATCATGTCTTCAAACCTGGTGAGGGTCAGCGTGTGTTGTGGCAAGTCATAGGTGGACGTGCAGGCACTCCGGTAGACATGACCGTTTTGCGAAATGGGGAGTTAATAACTGTTGAAATGATTCGAATGAACATTGAAGACATAGAAGACAAGGCGCGCAGACGGCAGTATGAAAGTCTGTTGGATAACATCGGAGCACCGCACTACACTGCCGAAGGTGATTTGTTGGAGAATCAGAAAAAGGATGCGAGTGATTTCAACAATCTGATGCGTATTGGCGGCGGAAAGAAATTGAAGTTGGATTTGGACTCACTGAGGAACAGTGATGTATTGCCCGAGGATACACGATAGGAGAAGGCTCGTTCGAGATGAACGAGCCTTCGGCGTTTTCGGCACTAATCGCCAAACTTGGAATGCTGTTAGACTGTTATGCCGCCATCTGCTCTGATGGTTTGGCCAGTAATCCACTGACCGTCCGAGGATGCAAGAAAAGCCACGACCGCTGCAATGTCTTCCGGCTCACCGACTCGACCTAATGCGGTCTTCGAAATGTATTCTTGCTTGGCTTCGTCGTTTAGGGCCTGATTGTACATATCTGTTGCTGTGGTACCAGGTGCGACACCATTGACGGTGATTTGTCGCGGTCCCAATTCTTGTGCCCAGATACGAGTTAAAGTATCGAGCGCGGCTTTGCTTGCTGAGTAGACGCTTGCTCCCTTCATTGGAGCGTCGGCTGCAACTGAGGAGATATTTATGATGCGTCCGCCATTTTGCAAGAGTTTCAGTGCAGCAGTTGTTGTAGCGATAACACCTGCGATGTTCACATCGAATACACGATGATAGTGTTCGAGATCGATTTGATCGATTGGACTGTAATCGAAAACTCCGGCGTTGTTGACGAGGATGTCGATTTTTCCAACGTTTGATTCTAAGTATTTGACTAAGTCTTTTGTCTCTTGAGCTGATGTCACATCAGCCTTTACTGCGAATGCACCTTCACCGAGTTTTGCCATTTCGGCTGCGACTTTGTCTGCCGATTCTTTGTTTTTCGTGTAAGTGATTGCGACGGTCGCGCCTTCTTCTGCAAGGCGAAGCGCGATAGCTTGCCCGATACCACGGGAGCCACCAGTCACTACTGCGACTTTCCCTGCGAGTCTCTTAGCATTTGCTGTCTCTGGTTTTTCTTGAACGAGTTTCATTGAGGTTTCCTCCGGCGATTCTCTTTGTGATTTCTTGGTGCCCTTGTCATTTTGATGTTGGCAAGTAGACCGGTCGGTCTAAGTCTGCAATGTTCACACGGGCGAGATGAACTTTTCCGTGTCCATAACGCATTAGCTTGGTTTTCAACACCGCAGCGCCCTAACTGCATGCTCTCAGAATAGACCGGTCGGTCTAGTTGGTCAACTACCCCGAAAATATTTCCGAAAAGACCTGCTGTTTCAGTTATAGCTGTCTTCTCTGCGCTTGGCTCATGTCGGGATGTGGCGAAACCCCACGAGTACTGGCAAAAAAATTTCCAGAGGTTGTGAGAAATGAGAACTTTGGTTCCAACTGGCAACAGGGCGTGTGTGTTTCGGGACGCTTATGTTCCCACCTGTGAACAATGGCAATGCCGACAATCTCACCGAGTTGCTCGTGTTCGCTCACGGCTACGCTGATTGGCGGCATTGAATTGCGGATGATTCCCATCAATCTGTTGATCTAGATTGTTGCAACGTGTTTTTCAGAATTCGCTTCTCTTAACGTTTCGGATGCGAATTCCAAAAGGAATCCAATTGCGCGCGTTCTTTCATGGTCCGCCCCAAGACTTCTCTTGGCATATTCGAGTGTTTTGCGTCCGAACACAATAGCTTTCTCCAGTTCTCCCAAACAAACATAACAAAATAGAAGCGCCGAGTAGACGTAGGCGAATTCTTCGTCCATCTTGAGTCCGCGCTTGTTGTGAATCTCGATCGCTTTCTCGAATAGTGTCCGGCATTCGGCGAATTCGTTTTTCACTAACAGGACCATTGCCAGCTCAGCAAATAAAAGCATGTGAATTACCTTGTATTGTCGTCCGTTTTGTTCGGAAAATCTGAGTGCGCGCCGATAAACTCGCTCTGCATCTTCCATTTTGCCGTGGTCAATGAGTGCCAGTCCGTATGCCAAATAGGTATGGAGGATTTGTTCTGACGATAATCGTTGCTGAATCGCAATGTTCACTGCGCGTTCTAAAAGAATCACAGCTTCGTCCAATTTGTTGCTATTTTGCGCTTCGTGGCCAGCGCGAAAAGTTTCAAACCATGTCTTTTCATGCGGAAAAAGAATACGTGGAAACATGCCTTCTCTCCTTGTGGGGGTGGGATGTTCAGGGAGTTAAGGATGTTGAACGAATTTGAGTACGGCAATTGCGTACTGACTATTGTGCGCCGAAAAATTAGAAAGTCACTGTGGATTTACACAGTCTTTGGGGCTCTCTCATTAAATCTCATCGCTGCGATCTTTTGTCTGCGATTCGAAAACTTCTACTCAAAATCGAGGTTGTCGTAGATCCATTCGCGATTTACTTGAATTTTTTTCTCGTATTCTTTGATATCCTTTTCGAGTTTCGCGATCTTATCCGCTTGTTTTGTTGATTTCAAAAAGTCGCCATAGTACTTGAACAATACTCTTGCTCTTGCGTGTCTATACGCACTGTCCGGAGCTTCCATCGTCTCAGCAATGCTCTTTGAAAAGTACTCGTCAGCAGCATCTTCCTGTCCGGGCTGAAAGTTACTCTTAGCCAGACCTTGGTACGAGTCCAGAATGAGTTGTTTTTTTCTCGTGCTATTTGAATGCGCGGCAACAATACATGGGAAATACTGACTCTCGTCTGCCTTGACCGCAATCTTGATCACGTCATCATATGCTTTTGCTGACTCGTCGAATTTTTTTGCGGCAAAGCAGCAATCTGCCAAAAGCTTGATATCTTCTGCTACAAGAATGCTCGGACTGGCGAATCGTTTCTTGTCTATTGCGATTACACGCTGTGCGTACGGAATTGCTTGCTCCGGCTTTTTATCGTCTTTGTAGAGGGCGGCGATATTTCCTAGCGTGAGTGCAAGGTCTACGGGCTTCGGGTTCTTTTGCTTCTCCAATTTCGCAAGTAGTGCAATCAATTTCTTTTCTGCAGGTGCAAATTCACTTTCTTTGTGCAATTTCGCGCACTCTTCACCCGCGGCGACTACGTCTGCGCTGGCGTTCTCGTAATAGGGAGATACCTGAGCGAATGCAGGTGTCCAACAAAATTGAATCAGGGTAGCCATAGCAGTCAGAAGTAGTTGTTTCGACAGTATGGTTTTCACGCGCTTGCCCTCGCCAGAAGTGCCCATATTATGAGCTATTCCTTTCGAGATTTCATGGGTCGGTTGTTAAGAGAGATGCTAAGCGTTCCGCCATTAATAGTTGGTCTTATCGTTATACCCGCGCTACTTATGGGGTGAACGATTTCACCTGATGCTCGAACTCGTCGAGATTTCGCAATCTCTGCTCGATGATCTGTGACGGCAACTCGCCACGCTTTTTGAGTTGACGATTCTTGATCCAACCATCAATAGCGGTGTATGGCGTGTTAACCAGGGCGTATGCCTGTCCTGCGACCGTGGCGATGCGTCCCGAAAAACCAATTCTATTTGCTGTTCTTGGATTATCCCTGTATCCCCAAAAGCCAACTGCTGAGCAGGTCGCGCCTGCGACGCCGGTGAACCCAATCAACGGACCGGCAACAGATTGCTGCTGCGCGACTTCTCTATAGCGACTGATTTCTTTCACTTCACGATCGATATGCACGTCGAGACGTTCAGTTCTTTGGCTAAGCAGAATTGCGGATGTGAGGAGCTGTTCCTGTCTACTTTCAGGGTGGTTCTTTTCAAACTCCGTAAGTTCGGCCACAGACATACCTTCTTCCAAGTCCGGTCTCTCGATCGGAAATTCTTTGGCCAGTTTTCGCTCTTGGTACTTTCTGATTGAGAGCCCAACAAGGTCTTTGAAGATAGGGTTGATTGTCGCCGTAGTTGTCGAAATCAGCGCGCAAACAATTCCACTACCTGCCAATTTCGGGTCATACAGCGACTGGCGAGCTCTTATTGAAGCCGCCATTCTGGTAAAGCTCTGTGCTGCGTCAATGGCAAAAAATGTGTTCTCTCGCCAAGCCTGATCTCTTGAATGGCAGTTCCACGTGCGGAATTCATATAGCAGCTGCCGCCGAATTCTTCTTAGCAGCGCAGTCTCCAACTCGTGTACTTTTCTCAAATTGGGGTTCGCTTCTGCTGCGACGATATCCTTGCGATGCTGCAAGAGTGACGTGGTCTTCGCGATGATTCCGCGAACATACTCGACTGATTCTCTTGGTGAATAGCCGTGTTTTCGCGCCTGACGCATTGCCCAATAGTTCTGTGCCAGCTCCAGCGCTGAAGCACTGCCACTTATGGCATTTCCAGTTATGTTACTGGCAATCCCTAATTTAACAGCGTTCTTCGAGATAAGCGATGGTTTGTTAAAGCCTCTCGCTTGCTGAGTAATGTCAACAAGACTTCCGGCAAACGAAGCGGCCGTTCCTGACTCTCTTCCCAGAGGATAGGTCCAGGCTCTCCAAGGTTGATGATAGTTTGACTCTTGGTGGTACTTCGCATTGAACCGAGATAGTTTGATGAGTTCAAGATACAGTTCTTTGTCGATTTCGCTTAGTGATTTCGGCGTGGCTTGATCTTGTTGCGACAGCGACTCAAATGGGTTGTTTGCGTCGGCATTCGCTGGATGGGGCGCAACGATTGTCGCTAAAAGTAGCGGGACAAAGAGACTCGCAAAAATTGCACGGGATACCGATGCGCTCATGCTTTGGCTTTACGATACTCGCTTACTTCTTCGAGCAGTGCACTCAAGAACTGTTCGAGGCTATGCGTGGGGTCTGCAGTTTGCGCTGCGATGCTGATAATTCCTCTAGAGGCCAAGATTCTTTCTTGCACCGCATTTGGTTTCGCCATGAAGAAGAATGATCTTGGACGATCTTGGGTGTGCTGTTCGGCGGAGTTCCAAACTTTAGTCAGCTTGTAGAGCAGAAAACGCAAGTTGATGTCAGTCAGGCTGGAACCAATGAAAAGAATTGATTTGCCCAAAATATCGGAGCGCAGTTTGATATCGAGTGGGCTCTCCAATTCCAGACGTTGCAGATAAGAGCTCTCTGCAAACACGAGTGAGTTTACGTCGTCGAAGTCTCCATGAAACTTTATGATTTGCGTCGCAAGCGGCTTTATATCAAGCAAGTCTCTGACGTTGACAATTTTTGTATACGGCACGCCGCGGGAGTCGAAGGCGCGTTCGAGCCAGCGATCGTAATTAGTAGTGTAGATGATCGGAAAATCGAGTTTTATGATTAGGTCGTGCACTCTCGATTTTGAAATGTCGATTCCTGAGTGGTGCCATTCTCCGTCAAGGAGGTCGCGCAAACCAGTGAGCGAACCTTTTTCCAACATGTAATACTCGGCCAACTCGCGAAGTTCGCCCATAGTCATGAATTCGCTTGTGTCGAGTTCAAGCCCGCCTGCTAGGCGATTAAGCAACTCCTTGGCCGTAGGCAGCCCGAGCCCGATAGACACGCCGCTGCCCGCAAAAAGTATTACTTTCTTCCTGGCAATTGCTTCTGCGAGACTTTGCAAGCCGAACCCCTCAAGTTGATTGCTTCATGATACCTGGTATTCATGGCAGGCAACCTGAGAGGTTGGTGTCGCTCTTCTTTGAAACTGTCAATTGTAGTGCAAGACCTGAATTCGGTAAGGTATCACGCGACAAGGCGCGGAACGTTTTCGGGGATGTTTACTTGCACTGAAGTCGGTGTTTGAGCTTGTTCAATCGTTGGCAAAGCCGAAGCCCGAACTATGAGCTCAACGGCTCCGTTTTGATCGAAACATTTGATGGCGATTTGTTTTTGTTGAGAGTCATGAGTAGTGACGCCAAGCAGCATTGAACCGCTCTCGATGCTACCTTCGAACACTTCGTGTTCAAGGAGCGGTCTGTCTACCCAATTCAGAAAACCGCAGATCCAGACTGCGAAATAGGCGCAGAGAATCGCTCCTGATACCATCGACATCATCGGTGTTATCAGTTGATAGTTCGTTTGGAATGGAACTGTGGGACTAGCGATCGCGCCTGCGATTCCGCCGATTACTGCTCCGAATGCACCGAATTTCACGAACTGCGATTTCAAATTATTTTGCACAATTGCGGAGCGATATGCAGGGTTGGAAGTGTTTTTCATTATCACGACATCTTCCATTCCGTTACTTTTCAAATCTGCCAATGCGTTGGAAAAATCTGTTGCATCGCGAAAAACTGCGTATAAAAATGTACTGCTCATGGCGGGCTCCTCAGGTTTGGGTTGTTCCTTCCTGACCAATTAGTGATACAGATTATCGATAATCGATAAACCCATTGTACATTTAAATTCCCGATTATCGATAATCGTTTATAGATTTAATGATTATCGATAATTTGATAAACTGGAAGAATACCCCAGAGGCAGAAATGGCGATAAAACGGGCAGCAGCGCGCGATCAGATAAAGGATTTGCTGATGGAGCGAATCCTGGATGGTACGTACAAGCCGGGCGACCGATTAGTAGAATTGCAAATTGCCGAAGAATTGAATACGAGCCAAGCTCCAGTGCGCGAGGCTTTTCGCTATCTCGAAGCAATGAAGTTGATAGTCACCGAACCCTATAAAGGTACGCGCGTGCGTTCGATTAGCGACCGTGAATTGCGCGAGTCGTCGCAGGTTCGTGCCTCGCTAGAACAATTGGCCGCAGAGTTGGCTGCTCCGAAATTCAAAGGAAAAATCAAAGAACTAGAGTATGAGGCTCGCGAGTTCATGGCTGCCGCTAAAAAGAAAGACTTTGCGGCCTATTCCGAACATGACATGGCGTTCCATCGCATTATTGTTGAGGCATCCGGCAATGAGCTTCTGAAATCTATTTGGGAGTCGGTCGTTCTAGAGTCGAGGTTTCGAAAGACCCTAAACAAAATCGGCGAAGGCATGCTCGTGGAATTCGGCAACGCTCACTTGCCTGTAATCGATCGTTTTAAAGACGGTGACGGGAAGGGCGCCGGCAAGACTCTAA
This sequence comes from uncultured Candidatus Obscuribacterales bacterium, assembly GCA_964478655.1. Lineage (GTDB taxonomy): Bacteria > Cyanobacteriota > Vampirovibrionia > Obscuribacterales > Obscuribacteraceae > CAYZJR01. The sequence goes on along the minus strand of CAYZJR010000072.1, from coordinate 11,746 downwards.
AAGGTCTGATATGCAAGTATCACGGTTTGGATTCGAACTGATGCAGGATTTCGTCTACATCAAGATGTCTGGTTTAAAGACGTGTGGCACCCACAGTGCACACTGCAGATCAAAGATTAGCCTTGACCTGACGTTTTTTAGTCACTCCGGATCGATGTGACCGTCTTCAATTGCGGCTTCTCGGTATATTTCGACAATTCTGTCGATTTCAGTCTGATATTTTACTGCCAGTTCGCGTTTTCCCTGTCTTTCTGCAAGTTCGACTAGTTGAATCAGAACGAGACCGACTTCGCCGTGTTCGGTGCCAAAAATTTCCTTTGCCTCCTCATAGGCTCTAAGTAGTAAGTTTTCGGCTTTTCTGTATTGGAGGGCTTGAATCGCGTTTCTTGCTTCGTCTTTCAACTCTTGCCATGCCACGCGCTGCCGAGCACTGGTGTGGTTCATATGCTGTTCCTCAGCTGATGGTGCGCTGACTGGTCTCCAAAAACAGTCTACATAGCGGGGTGTGAACTATGCTCGAAGCTTGTATGAAGGCAATGGGAAATGAGTGTGAAGTTTATATGAAATGCTAAACTGAGCATGCCTTTCGAAGGAATCCGACTCTTTTATACGAACACTGCAACGACGCATTGGGGTCCCGGAATCTCGGAACACACCGTTGAAAAGTGGTGATCGAGAGCGATGGCTAAAGTACTACTTGTTGAAGACGACCTCAGTGTCGCCCAGCTAGTTCAATTCACACTTGAATCTGAACGCTTCGTGTTAGATCATTTCACCAAGTGCGCAGATGCGTTATTGGCACTCAAAACTCACGACTACGATCTACTCATTTTTGATTGGTCTTTGCCGGATGGAACAGGTCTAGACCTTTGCATGCAGTACAGATCAATGGGTGGAAATAAGCCAATCTTGATGCTGACCGCACGCGGCGCGAGCCGAGACAAGGTAGCCGGACTCACCGCAGGCGCCGACGATTACGTAGTCAAACCATTTGATCCTGATGAGTTAGTCGCGCGTACCAAGGCTTTGCTTCGCCGTCCACCGACTATTGCAGACCCCATTCTGCGGGTCGCATCGATAGAGCTCGACACGGCAAACTTTACTGTTACCAGAGGTGGCAAGGCGGTTCAACTGCTGCCAAAGGAATTTGCAATCTTGAATTTGCTGATGGAGCACCCAGACAAGTACTTCACCGCCGATGCCATTTTGGCGCGCGTGTGGAGAACTGATCTGCCAGTTTCAACAGATAGTGTTCGTACGCACCTCAAGACCTTGCGCAAAAAGTTGGGAGATTCCGAAGAGGGCAGCATTATTGAAAACAGCCGAGGACTGGGTTACAGGATAAGGACCGAATGAATGACTGAACGCAAGAATAATAAACTTGCGCAGCGACTCTTGCTGTCTGTGTCAAAGATTCTGGCTGACGAAAAGCCTTGCGAGTCAGCGCTCGTCAATGTTCTGAAATCTATGTGCGAGCAATTGAATTGGCAAGCATCGAGCTTCTGGAAACTTGATGAGTCGAAGGGAACGCTTCTATGTGAGGCGTTCTACACAACATATCCGTGCCCGGCATTTGAGGAAGTAACAAGAAAAATTGAGCTTTCACCAGGAATTGGTTTGCCAGGATGCGTGTTGCAGAAAAATGCACCGATCTGGATTCAGGATGTTGTAACAGCGCCAAACTTCCCACGTTTCGGCCCGGCGGAAAGAGATGGCTTGCACAGTGCAATCGCTTTCCCTGTAATTATCAGCGGTAAGGTCGTCGGTGTCTTTGAATTCTTTAGCAAAAAAATTCTGCAACCTGATCAAAATCTGCTCGACACTTTCTCGGTTCTTGGTACTGAATTAGGGCAGTTGTTTGAGCGCAGCAGATTCGAGAAAGAACTGGCGCAGCAAGCTCGCCTCAACGAATACTTTCGAATCTTTGCCGAAAACGTTGATGAATGCGTGTTTGTAAGCTCACCGGGTTTGACCGAGCATTATTACATCAGCCCAGCCTTCGATAAAATTTGGGGGTACTCACGTGACGAGGCTTACGCAAGATCGCTGCGCTGGTCAGACGAGATCGTTCCTGAGCATAAGGATCGAGTATTGGAATATGTCAAACGATTGCAAGGCTTCGAAATGCCTGAGCCGGAAATTGAGTATCAAATTAGGACTGCTGACGGAACTTTGAAATGGCTCAGAGTCAAAATCTTCGCTGCACTCGACCAACAAGACGGTTCCTACCAGATTTGTGGATCAGTCAGCGATGTGAGCGAGCGAAAGGAAACAGAGCAGCGAATGAGTGACTTCTATTCAATGGTTTCGCATGAGTTGAAGACTCCTTTGACTTCGGTAAAAGGCGTTCTAACACTTTTGGAGCGCGGCAAGGCAGGAGAGTTGCCGGTGAAGGCGAAGGACCTGACAGAGCTTGGGCGAAAGGAATGCGATCGCATGATTCGCCTCATCAATGACATGCTCGACATCAAGAAAATTGAGGTTGGGAAACTGCAACTGTTTCGGCAAAAATTGGATGCAGGCGATGTTGTTGCTCAGACCTTAGATGCGATGAGAGGTCTTGCCGCGGAGCGCAATGTAACACTTAAGGAAGACATTGAAACTCCAGTGTCCATCGATGCCGACAAAGATCGCATCGTGCAAGTTCTGACCAACTTCGTTTCGAATGCATTAAAGTTTTCCCCTAATGGTTCACTCGTGCTTGTGAGTGTCAAGCAGGTCGATCTAGTTGCGCGATTTTCCGTCATCGATCAAGGACCGGGAATCAATAAAGAGGAACAGTCGAAACTGTTTAAAGTGTTTCCACAGATCGAACACAGTGTGGATGTTGCAACTGAAAGCACTGGAATGGGGCTTGCCATCAGCAAAGGAATTATCGACGAACATGGTGGCGCGATTGGTGTCGTCAGCGAGTTCGGCAAAGGTGCAACGTTCTGGTTTGAAGTTGCAGTTGCGCGGACGGACGTGAGTGACTAACGGTCACTTCGAGTCTGTGTGACGCACAACCAAGAACCGTTTGATTGTGTACATTTCTCCGACGCCTTTCGGATGTTCCAACTGTTCGAAAAACTTGGACATCTCAGGATCTGGGCTGTTGTCTAGCATCGCTGCGACCTCAGCAAGTTTTCCGTCTTTGTGTGCAACAAAAAACTTGACCCAGTGATCTTGGTCGTCGAGCTTGCGTGCGCACACCGCTTGCTTGAGGCGTTCTTCCCACCATGCTTGCGCGGCTGAAGCCTGACGTTTCTTTTCTGCGTCAGTTTTGACGCCGCCTGCCTCTTTGTTTGAATTGGCAGCCGTCTTTTCGTTGGTGCCCTCATAGACAGTTTCAAGTGAATCACCGAGAATTACTTCGCGTTCCTTACCGTTAATAGTCCACCTTTCTCGCTGCACATGCGGGTCTTTGGGGTCGATAAATGCTGCATAAATCGGATGGAACGTGGTCAAAGTGAAGTTCGCCAGAGCGCTCTTTACGACATCGACTTCGCTTGTTGTCTCACTTACACTGGCTAAGAACTCGTCAATTACTCGTCTATCAGGAAGCGTAACTCTCATCTCCAGTTCAGCAGCTAATTTTCCGCCGTCCAATTGTTTGATTTGGTTCACTTGTCCTTCCAAACCAACTTTCGAGTCAGGAAGGAAGATGCCTGTGTCTGACTCTTCTATGTTCTCGATTTTGTGAGACTTGAGCAAATCAATGAAGTAAGAATTGATTTGCATTGTATGCCCAGCGTTTTCACTAAACTGTTGAGGTGTCGTTGACGTCTTCGATCCGTCCGCTTTGTTCGTAGTATCTGAACTGCAAGAGGAAATGCAGAGTGCGCAAACAAATGCACTAAGAAGCGACTGAAGCTTGTTCATTAAGGTGCCCTTGACCCTAGGTGGAAGTAGATATTCTACTACGTTGATTAAACGTACTTGGAAACGCGCTCAGCCAGCCTTTTTGGCGGCGTCTTTGTCCCACTCGGTCCATTTCACAGAGTGTCCTCGGAGCTTCTCTTTCCAAAGATCGAACGACGTTCTTGGATAGTGACGAGCACCAAATGGGCTCTCTGTCTTCGGTTGATATGGATCTCCAGCCCGTCACTAGTTTTGCAACCTCAAAGCGAAACCAAAGCAGCCATGAGGCTTTCTTTCCGGGCAGTCTTGCGGCTAAGAATCGATGTCTTTTCCAATCAAGTCGAAAGCAGGGATACCGACGACCTTGTCAATGTTCTTGCTCGCTCGTGTGATTCGTCCATGGTCATCAAAAGCAATTAATGCCCCGAAGCTTTGAACGGAGCCAGGGATATGAATTGGCTCTTTGTCGCAGGTGTCGACTCCGTTGTCATAGGGACTTATTTTAGCCACCTACGCCTGCTTTTGTGGACATAGACAACAGACATTTAGAACCTTTAAGTATACTTATAGAACCTGTCTTGGTTGACCTTGCCATGATGAATCACATCGATCATCAACCAACACTGCGAACATGGCTCGATTCCTTCAGCGGACCAACGGAATCGATGGACAGCATTCAAGAATCAATCGAGCGGTTGTATGCGCAGCATGGGATGGAAAAACCGCAGATTATCGAGTGTCGTGGACCGATGCAGCAGATTTTCTTTCCAGGACTGGTCGGACTGATGTTCAGAACTGGCAAGGAGTATTGCTCAGAGCCAAGGTTCGAAAGACTTGCGCTCGACCACCTGGATGTCCACACAGAGTGGAAAAAGATGTGGCGGGAAGCTGCTAGTGCAATTGATTGGGAAATGTTCACTCCATTCGATGACGGTATTGGAGAACTTCTCAATTTGAGAATCCAACGTCAGCTTGAACGCGGACTTCGCTTGCAACTCGCAGAAGATGTGGACAAAAGTCTGAGTCTGGAAGAAAGTGAGAATCTAGATGAGGTGTTTATACAGCGCTTTGCACAACCGATGGCTGGGCTGAGAAGAGCTGTGATTCCCGGCAATGAAGAAACCACAAATACATGGCGCAGCTTTCGAAATCGACTGCCGGATAAGATGTCCGTGCAATTGAAAGCGGATGAAAGCAAGGAGCGAAGTGCTTTTTCCGAGAGAGGTCCGGATCAAAATTTTTGGTGGGGCAAGTGGAAGTGGTCGTGGATTGCCAGTGCGGATTGCGCGCGTCAGAACGGCTGCAATTTAAGCGAGAGTGTCGAAAAGACTCTCGGCATGTGGGTGCATTTGTTGACCAGCGCCACGGCGTACCTGTTTTGCGAGAATTGCTGCTTTGTATACTCTAAGCCAGTCGAGTTGCATTTTGATGATCGATGGCGCCTTCATTGTCAAAATGGACCGGCGATAGGATTTCGTGACCACACTGTCTCTTTCATGTGGCACGGAGTCGAGGTCGACGAGAAATACATCAAAAATCCGAGAAGCTTGAAAATGAAGAACATTATGGAGGAGGGGAACATTGAAGTTCGCCGTGCTCTAATAGACATCTATGGACTTGAGGATTTCATCAGGCATTCCGGAGCCAAAACGATTCATGAGGATGATTGCGGCGTTCTCTACCAGAAAGAAATGTTTGGTGACGAGCCGCTGGTAGTGGTGAAAGTCTACAACTCTACACCAGAACCTGATGGTTCTATTAAAGCTTATTTCCTTCGAGTGCCACCACAGACTCGTACCGCTCGCGAAGCTGTTGCGTGGAGTTTCAACATGAATGAAGATGACTACAAGCCCTTGCAGGAAACTTAGGCTAAATTCTCTTTTTCAGTTTCTCCATCAGCACATCAGCGTTCGCACCCGCGGAAAATCGCACCATTGCTTCGAATTTCTTCCACTGCCTTTGTGTTTCTCTTTCGGCGAGTGCTCTTGCGTAGTCGTAGAGCAACTTGCTAGAAATTGATGAACGATGTTTCCCACATCAATTTCTTTCAAGGCTGGCGGCTGCAGATCAATCGCTGGTGCCGTCAATGCGACTTGGCTTATCTGTTCGTGAATGTTGCGGCCTGCAAGTCGAAATGTTTTGAAGGCATTCGCGGAGGGGACTGCCGCCATGGCGGCGAGCAAAATCAATTGTGTGAAGCGCGCAATACTCATTATGATTCCGGTGTTTCCAGCAATGAAACCGAGCTAACTGTACTATGCACTCTTCGATGTTTTAGCGTTCAAATTTTATGCCACTGAACATCGGCATCAGTTTGGCATGCTGATTCTTGTACCTGTCGAACGATGCGAGCTCAGATAAAACTAAGACTGAAACGCCGGATAGAAGTCCGACAGCAAAGGAACCTCGAATCGGAAGGCTCGTTAACTTAGGTGCAATTTCGGGGAAAAGTTTCTTGGCACCTTCGTAAATTCCGGCAAAAAGCGGAAGGCTAACAAGTGCCATTCCGGGAACTAAATAGGCTGCACCATGAAGTCCCCGCAGTATGCCATCAATTTCGGTTGATTGTGGGTCCAATTGCATTTCTAATGTGCTCAACGTTCTGCTGCGAATTGATTGCGAGTCTTGAGAGAGTGTTTTAAAGTTATCGCGCAGAATCTTTGCCATATACTTTGAACCAGTATCCAATGTTGCATTTTGTTCGAATAGTCTCAATTCTCGTGCTGAAATTTCATTGTCTCTATTGATGTCGATAAGTTCTCTGTTTTGCTCGAAGAGAGATTGCAATCTTGCCGCCTTTGCTTTATTGGGGAAATAGTCAGGATCCGCGCGTACAGCTTCGTTTAGAGACCGCCACGTCGGTGCCTCGCCAACTCGTTGAGTTGAATTGGGAAGACCGCGCTTTGCCAATTCGCTCATGTCTTTGGTTGTGATTACGGTCTCTACACCCCACTCGTCATAACTCATATTTTTGATTGCAGCGAAGTTTTGCCTCAACTGTGCGACTGCAACTTTCTCTTGTGGTGTCGTCGCGACGAATTCATGCAGATCCTTGATGCTAACCCGATCTCGTTGGGTGTTGGTTTTCGGATCGTAAGTTAAATTCTCGATGAAAAAGTCATACATCTGTGATGGACTGAGATGATCATTTTGCGAATCAATGTGTTGTTGTGAGTTGCCCTCAATTGGCGGCTTCTTTTCGCTGGTTAGAGCCGTTCTTTCCATAGCGAGCACCTCCTAAGTTGTCGTTGCTATTGCCCGGGCGAAGGAACAATATGATTTGTGTGTGGCTATGCTATGTCAAAACTGTGGCGAAGTTGTGGCGGCAACATTTAACAGTGATGATCATGCAGATAACTCGGCATTGCATTATATTGATGCGAAATCGGAGTCAACTGTGCGGAACAATACACAAGGATCGGTTGAAGCTATGAAAAACATTTCTGTTGCAGTGGCGGTAGCGGTGGCAGCATTGTTGTCGACGCCAACATGCATTGCCGGTGAGATGGATAACTTGCGAGGACAGAGATATGGTGAAGTGTTGCTCGGCAAGGGTGGATTGGTGGTGCCCAATGAGTTTGATGTCTACAACACTATTGGACTGAATGATTGTCCCGAGGAGTTATGGTCGAAGCTCGACGCTGAAAAAATCAAAGCGGATACAGGCGCGAAGGCAGTCAAACTCAATGGTCCTCGATACTGGGTAATTGATGGTCTGACAAATAGTACTTTAGTGAGCAAGGAACAGCGAGACTTCGGCGGAATCGCGATGCGTCATGCTGGAACCATCGAACTTTCTCTCGGAGACAAGCTTAGCTTGGGGCGTCCATATGCGATTCATAAGGTTGCGCGAAAGACAGTTTGGGTATTCAAAGCGGGACGCCCTGTATATCAGTTAATCGACCCGGACGGAGCGGTTTATTTTATGCAGTCTTACAGCGTGCAAAAGCGAAAACAAGATCCTTCAACATTGGGCAAGCTGGGCCCGCAACTCAAGTTGAAAAAAGGTTGGAAGTTTCGCACACTGTCTTTGACAAAGGATTTTGAAGTCAAAGCGGAAGATGGCATGGCGTATGTTGTGCAAGATGACTTTGATAACACCTATCAGAAATCATCGGCAACAGAGAATGACAAGCTTTAGGAGGCAATGGGCTAGTTCAACGGGCAGTCGTTGCTTAGAGTGATAATGCAGGTTACATCAATTGATCTCTTCGATTTATCTTCATCGAAGTGTCCGCTTGTTCTAACCCAAAACAGCTTTCTGCCGTCGTTTGACAAATTCCAGTAGTAAGAACTAAATCGAAATGGCGTTGGAAAATTCGGCGGAATATCAAGCTCTTCTTTGTTTGCCTCGCCAAGAAGTTTTTTCACGTCCGCGATGTTGTGCATGCTGGAGGCTTTTTTCGCTTGTTCGACTGTGATCTTCGCTGGTTTTGCGCCAACGAACTCCTTAAACCGGCACGGCTCATCCGACCAGCTATAACGTTTAACTATATTGTTTTCATCATAGGCTACCTCAAAACGACCTGATCTTGCCGAGAGCTGATACACATCCGTGAATTCGGACTTCTTGGCTGGAAGTCCTTCTGAATCGCTTTGTGGATACTCATAGCTCATCTCCGGTTCTCCGAGGAGTGAAAGAACTTTCGTGCGACTCAAGTTCATGCCATCCATCTGCGCGCGATACTGTTTGCTAAACTCTTCCATCATTTTTTGTCGCGACCAGCCAGGCTGCTTTTTCGCATTCTTCCAGGCTTCCGGTGAAAACGTTGTCGACATGATTGCTCCACTCTCTCGAACTACGACTGCGTTTGCCTTTGATTTTGCGTCATCGGCGGCCAAACTCCATTTAAGCTTTTGCGCGGACAGATCGATAGCGTAGGCAGTTCCATCGACTGTTTGTAAGTAGAGTCGATCCGTGTCTTGAATCGGTGTTCTTGAAATAGCGCCATTTGTATCGAACGACCAAAGTTTTTTTCCATCGGCTGCATTTATTGCTGACACTCCTCGGCTGTCATAGACACAAACAGTATCTCCACTCAAAAAGACCGCAGGTGATCTGTCCACCGTCCATCCTTGCCAGCTTCGACCTGTGTCACTTTTCCAAATCAGTTTTCCGGTTGAGGTGTTCAACGCATAGACCAATCCAATCTCCAGTGGAAAAATCAGTTCATTCTTAAATACGACGGGCGCTGCTGCTGGCGAGGGAATCGCAACGCGAATGCTCTTTTCGTCAATTGGTGTCAGCCAAAGCTGCTTCTTCGTGGCTGGATCCATGGCACTCATATATGAGCCACCAATTCCGGTGCCTCCTGAGTTACCGCCGACGTAGAGGATGCCCTTGTTCAATAAGACCACGTCAGCTCTGGAATAGCTGCGAGCGTCAGATCCTGTTTGAAATTTTTCTTTATCGGCCGCTGCGTAGAGATAACTGGCACCCGTCGCACAATCAAGTATTGCGACACCACCGTCTCTAGAGGCAGCAGCGAGTTGATTGGGTGAGATTGCAAAAAACGATGAAAAACTATAGGCGAATGGCAAATCCTTTTTCCATACTGTCTTGCCTGAAGCTAGGTCCGTTTTGTAAAACTCGCGCGCATGGCAGATGTACAGTGCGTCGCCTGCAATGAGCATTTTAACGTCACGCCGAAACAATCCATCTGCTGTCCAGCGTGTCTTTCCAGTTGCAATTTCGACGGCGCGAAGTTTGTTTGATGCGTCAATTGCGTAAAGCATCTTGTTGGAGTGCAGCATCTGCTTTGACAAATTTGATTGCCAAAGTGTCTTCCCCGAGGAGCGCTGGATGCAGTTTACCGACTTGAACCCACCAATGAAGAGATAGTCGCCTTCTGCAAAGAGCACGTCGTAACCCAAGTCAGTATCTGCGATCTTGGCTTTCCAGAGTTCTTTTCCACTCTTTATAGCTCTTGCGACTCCACTGTAGGTAATGACGTAAGTGATGCCATCAACAATCAGTGGAGGAGAGCATGTCGTCTCTTTAAGTGAAAACTTGCCCAAAACATTTCCAGTGCTCTTGTCGATCTCATACAGCGTTGAGTTGCAGATAGCAAATCTGTCGGAAGAATATCCAGCCTGTTCGAGAAAACCAACTGGGCCAGTACTCGTTTGGCCTGATGCGCTACTCTTGTCGCTTGCAACCGAAGGAGTGGTAACAAGTGAAGACGCACTCAGCACAAGCATTGCTGAGAATTGTGCAGCCAACTTCTTGTTTGGCATATTTCTTCTCCGAACTAATCATGTCCTCCATTCTAAACTACTTCGATTGATATACTTGAATTCTTTGCCGTTGTGGAAAAGGGGACTTGAGATGCAAGGAAGTTGGTGCAAACAAGTAGCAAGTTCGAAATTGTCTCGCGTCTGTTGTCATGTCTAACTCGTTGCGGCAATTTTCAAACCTACGTTCAATCGTCTATTGATTCTGAAACCGTGATGGAAATCGAAGTGATCGACAGTTCTTTCGTTCGACATTTCCCTTGGGAAACCTTGCCACCGAATGCGGGACAAAATGTGCGAGATGGTTTGGTACGCGGAAGAGTGCGATTGATACTAGATACGGAGTCGAAGCCAATCGCATACTGACCAACAAATTCTCAAACAATGAATCGATTCCAGAGCGACCCGTAGGAATGAACGATTTTTCCCTTCGGCAAACTCATCAGAATTAACAACGAACCGCAGATGAGGTTTGCTACCAACACTTGGGCGTTCGCTTCTGAAGAGAAAAAGAACGGAGTTGCAGTCAGCACCATGGCGGCTGGAACGTTAAGCAATCGTACGGCACGGCAAGGTTCAGCCATTGCACAAACAGAGAACGTAACTGCCAGGGCTCCGACAATATATTCGAGTGTCGCAAGAGATTCTGTGCACTTTAGGAGAGCAGGATAGGACATGATTGAGACTGCGAAAGCTGTAGCAAGAGCTAAATTCCATGGCACTGAAATACCTGTGCATCCGCCTGTAGTCTCGTCTTTCGACTTCGTTTCAGAACTAGATTTGTTTTCCACTTCTCCCCCCAAGAAAAGCAGTTTCCAAAATGATTTGCCGTTCCTAACACCATTCAAAAGGAATTCGCAACTTGCAATGACTTCATCCACTGCCAGCGGCACCATGAATAACATCAACGCTGCAGTAAACAGACAGATCGCGCACCAATAGCCGACGGCGATCGGTTGCAGCATGACCAGACAAATACTTGTTACGCCTGCTGGTACGATGAGGGCACCAAAGAGCAGAACCATCCATGGCATTGTCCGCCATCTTCGCGAACTTCCGATTGCGCCTGCCAGAGCGTCGATGAGATATGATATTGCTCCCAGACCGGCGTCAGAGACAGGAAAGGCTTTCGACACATCAGAGGTGAGAACTTTTACAGTTCCTTCTGCGAAGAACGGGTCCCATACGCTGGGAATGTAGCCGAGCTGATAACTGGCGAGATAGCGCGCTGTGAAAAAGCCGATGAGCCCCATCCAAATGAGAGGCAACCGCTGATTCCAAGCCGATGGATTGTACGACCAACCCTGTGGAATCTCGGTGCCTTCTAGATTGTCAGTTTTGTGACCGGGCACTCCGGGGATGATGAACGATAGGGCAATCGCCAAACAACCACACAGGATATCGAATTCGAAAGTATGTCCGGACGGCGCCCAGAGAAGCAGTGGCGCAAGAAGCAGCCACGCGCCGATGACAGCGACAGACCAACGCGGCCACACACGTGTTGTGTAAACTGCACTCAAACCAAGCAAGAACAGCATGGTACCGCATACGATATCGTTCCAGAAAAGCGCTGGTTTGACAGAATTGAAGCTTAGGGCGGATGCGATCATCCATGTTCCTAGCATGGATACTACCCAATCGCACCACACAAACCGATTTGTCGATGAAGACA